>CAZWZQ010000001.1:0-1370 GCA_964638955.1 uncultured Rikenellaceae bacterium
GGGCTCAAAACCTGAATACAAACGAGAATCCCAGAAGCTCCTTGAACTGTGCCCTGGCTGTGGTTTTTTGTTTACCGTCGGGACCAAAAACCGGTTGTTTCTCTTTATCAAATATCGGGGTTTTTGTATCATCATCATAAATAAAATGCGTATTTAACCTGACATCAGTAAACCAGTTGAGGTTAGCAGTCACAATCATCTCCCAGTCGATATCCACATTCTGAGGATTATTAATATAATTGGTAAAGAGCTGAAGCCTGTTGGTTATTGTTACAGTTTTTACCGGTGTGAATTTATTTGTGATCATAAAACTCATCCCCGGTTCATGTCTCGCCCGTTTATCTTCTGCTATTCCATACTTGGTCTGGTCGATCGCTGCCGTATCAGGGACAAAGGTCCCTTTGTAGGATAATGGGGAGAAGTTTATTGATGTGTTTTTATCAGGCTTGTAATCGAGTCCAAAACCTGTTATAAGTGTGGCAGGATTAAAGAACTTGGAAACCAGAGTCGTATCGTTAGTTGAGTAAGTATATCCCTTTGCTATCTGTGTCTTGAACAAAAGAATAGCGCTGAAATCAAACTTACCGAAGGCTTTATGATTCAGCTTCGAATTTGTTTCAAGAAGGTCAATATTCTTTCTGACGCCATTTTCTTCAGTTGCTATCAGACCAAATTTAAGCCTTGCAAAATTTGCTGATGTCGTTTTGAGAGGTTTATTGTCATAGTCGGCATAACCTGTTATATCGAGTAAAGTCGAGATACTGCTTTCTCCTCCTTTGACCCAGTTAGTGAGTGATGCCTGGTTGAGCGCAAATGCTGCTTCCGTACGATATTTCCAGTATTTCTTTTTTATAGCAATGGTACCAACATCAATAAGTGTGGATTTATCGACCTGCTCTACTTCAATTCTTGCATCCTTATAGAATTGCTGTCTGGTTGGTCTCCTTATATTTACTCCTTGCTCAAGGTAAAGTCCGATAGTATTCCTCGAAGGAGAACCTATCCATACCGTAATTGAATCATTCATTTCATTCCTGAGCCAGTAACGCTTCATCCTACCTGTCGTGGAATTGAGCCATATTTGGGTCATAGCGCCATCCGATCCTGTGATATTGATAATACTTGAATCGCGTGCCTGAAGGTAATCTATCAGCACCTCCACAGCCACCCTTAAAGAATCACCTTCATAAGGATTATTGTAATAGACAAACGGGAATCCTGATCTCCCGGAACCTACTATGCGAAGGGTATCACTTATAAAATAAATAGTTGTATCTCTTACTGCAGGTTCCATTTTCAACTTCTTCTCTGTGAACATTGTATCGGCTATAACAACCTGTCTGACTGTATCACTTGCTTGAAGTAAGTCA
>CAZWZQ010000001.1:1470-7204 GCA_964638955.1 uncultured Rikenellaceae bacterium
CAGGGATCTCTGCAGAAACTACCGGCACCTTAATAGTCATTGGTTTCCATCTGTAAAACTTCTCCCATGGAATATTTATCGAACCGTAAGGATACTCTTTCAGAAAATATTCCAATGAATCATATGGCTGATTAGAAACCTCAAATATCAGGCGTTCAATTGCAAGACGCAAAGGATCCTGGCTCTCTTTCCAGTATTGGGACTGATACCTCTTCTGAAGGTATTTTATTGCTTCGTCGTATGACAGAACGATCTCCGGTATCTCCTGAGGCTCCTTAAGGATCATTCCGCTCTTTCTCAAAGAATCAATTATTACAGCCACATTGTATAACGAGGTGTCTGGATCCTGTGAGAAGCCTGATATACTTGCATTTACAAATAAAACTATCAAAAAGAACTTTAGCATTTTCATCTTCATGACTCGACATTATTTGATGTTAATTCCCCGGTTGAATATATCATAAAATACTATTATTTTTACATATTATTGCCAGCAGACAATGTTCAAGATAACTCTAACTGTAAAACCATCCGTTGATATATACAAAAATATCAAAAACCGGGATTCTTTTATTTCCTGATCCTTTTAGTGTTTTACTCATTAATAAAATGTATTAAAATGCATGCACTCACCCCCTTTATCCTAATTACCAAATAAATCCCCCCTCTTTGCACTGCAGAGAGTTGTAAAGACGTTGCATGCAACGTCTCCATAAATAAATAATAATAATTCTAAATCATTATGGAACTACCATTATTTGAGCCGTTTAAAATAAAAATGATTGAGCCGGTTTACACCAGCTCAAGAAAGCAGAGGGAACAATGGATTAAAGAATCTTTTTTCAATCTCTTTAATCTGAAGTCAGAACAGGTAACTATTGACCTCCTTACCGATTCCGGAACGGGTGCCATGAGCGACAGGCAATGGTCTGCGATGATGCTTGGCGACGAAAGCTATGCCGGAGCTTCATCATATTATAATCTGAAAAATGCTGTTACTGACATAACCGGTTTCAGGTACGTTCTCCCTGCACACCAGGGAAGGGCTGCCGAAAATGTTCTTTTTTCAGCACTGGTAAAAGAAGGAGACATTGTTCCCGGCAATTCACACTTCGATACAACAAAAGGGCATATTGAATTCCGGAAAGCAAAACCCGTGGATTGCACGGTTGATATAGCTAAAAACCTCACTGCGTGGCATCCTTTCAAGGGAAACGTGGACACAGCAAAACTCGAAGAGGTGCTGAAAAACAATCCCCGTGAAAAAATCTCATGCATCATTGTCACAATTACAAATAATACTGCCGGCGGACAGCCGGTAAGCATGGCCAATCTCAGGGAGACAGGCCGGCTTACACATAACTACGGAGTTAAACTTTTTCTCGATTCGGCCAGGTTTGCAGAAAATGCCTGGTTTATAAAAACAAGGGAGGAAGGTTATGCAGATAAAGGTATAAGGGAGATTGTGCGGGAGATGTTCTCCTATGCTGACGGAATGACTATGAGCTCAAAAAAAGATGCCATAGTAAATATGGGTGGTTTCACAGCTTATCGTGATGAAGAGTTATATAAGAAAGCTTCTGCCTATAATATTATATATGAAGGATTTATAACTTATGGCGGCATGTCGGGCCGTGATATGAATGCCCTGGCACAGGGATTATATGAAGGTACTGAAGAGGAGTATCTCAGGTCAAGGACCGGTCAGGTTGCTTACCTCGGAACAAAGATGAAGGAATATGGTATCCCGGTGCTGGAGCCTTTCGGCGGTCATGCAATATTTGTTGATGCGAAGAAATTCCTGCCCCGGATCCCCGACGATGAGTTTCCCGGCCAGGCGCTTGCAGTTGAGCTCTATATTGAAGGGGGTATCAGAAGTTCAGAGATCGGAGCACTCATGGCTGACAGGGATCCTGTGACAAAGGAGAACAGGCACAGTGATGTGGAACTTATCAGGCTTGCAATACCCCGAAGGGTATATACCGACAGACATATGGATTATGTTGCAGCAGTTGTAAGAAATGTCTATGAAAGGAGGGATTCAGTAAAGAGAGGTTTACGAATTAAGAAAGAGGCACCATTTCTGAGACATTTTTCACTTGAACTCGAAAGACTATAACCGAGGACCTGGGATTATCAATTTTCTCTTTTGATGTTATCATGTAAATTATTTTCTTTGCAGCGCTAAAAAATTAAAATGCTTGATCTATCTACAGGGAAGGAAGGGAAACTCATATTTCAGTTTGCTGCTCCGATGCTTATCGGAAATGTATTTCAGCAGCTTTTCAGTATAATCGACACTATTATTGTAGGAAATTTCGTTGGTAAAGAGGCACTCGCTGCTGTTGGCGCTTCATTCCCCGTGATCTTTATGTTAGTTTCCCTCATAATAGGCCTGGTTATGGGAACAACTGTGGTAATTTCACAATATTTCGGTGCTAAAGACTATGTAAAGGTCAAAAGAGCAATAGATACTATGTATGTGTACAGTGCAGGAGCTGGCCTTATTGTTACTGCTGCAGGATTAATATTTGCCGAACCATTGCTGAGACTCCTCGGACTTCCTGAAGAAATAATGCCCCAGGCAACTCAGTATCTTCGTATATTCTTTTCAGGGATAATAATATTTTTCGGCTACAATGGTACCAGCGCAGCGCTGAGAGGTTTGGGTGATTCAAAAACTCCCCTCTATTTCCTGATTATTGCAACCGTCACAAATATCATACTCGATCTGCTTTTCGTGGCTGTTTTCAAATGGGGAATAGCCGGTGCCGCCTATGCAACAATTATCTCAAACGGACTGGCATTTGGTCTGGCCATTTACTGGCTTAACAAAACGCATAAACTGATCCGTATAGCAATTAAAGGGCTTCATTTCGACAGGGAGATCTACAGACAGAGTATCCGTATCGGTCTGCCTACAGGTATTCAACATACACTTGTTGCTCTTGGAAACCTTGCCTTGCTGGGTATTGTTAATACATTCGGAACCAATGTAATAGCAGGATTCTCTGTTGCAATACGTATTGATAACCTCTCAACAATTCCTGCAATAACATTTTCCCAGGCACTTTCAACATTTGTAGGCCAGAATATAGGAGCAGGAAAAAGCGGACGGATCAGAACAGGCTTGCTGTCAACGCTTAAAATGGCCGGTGGCGTAACAATTGTTACTACTATTCTGATAGTACTCTTTGGGAAACTGGTGGTTAGCCTTTTTACAAATGATACCAATGTAATATTGACAGGGAGCCAATATCTTACAATCGTCAGCATCTTCTATATAACTCTCACCCTCATGTTCATTTATAACGGCATAATGAGGGGGGCAGGAGATACTTTCTGGCCAATGATCTTTTCACTCATTTCACTCTGGATAATCAGGATCCCCGTTGCATGGTTCCTTTCAGGCAAAATAGGTGCTGAAGGGATATGGTGGTCAATACCGGCAGGCTGGTTTATAGGTCTGACACTCTCCTTCTTCTACTACAAAACAGGACACTGGAAAACCAAGACTGTTGTGAATTTTAACGGGAATTTGTAACTTTCAGTTTTATTACCAATAACAAGGATATGATAAAATCCATGACCGGCTTTGGTAAGACCACTGCCGAAATTGCCGGAAGAAAGATCACCATAGAAATAAGATCATTAAACTCCAAATCACTTGATCTTAATACACGGCTGCCCTGGATGTACAGGGAAAAGGAATCCGAAATAAGAAAAATTATCAGCCAGAAACTTGAGAGGGGCAAAATTGATATGACAATCAGCTTTGATGTACTTGATATTGAGAATGTTCCGGTGATAAATAAAGCTGTGGTCATAAATTATTATGAGCAGATGAAAGAGATTGCCGGTGAGTTGAATATTAAGACAGATGAGCAGATCCTTGCTACAATAATGAGACTCCCTGATGCATTTAAAACAGAAAAACCAGAGCTTGCTGAGGAAGAATGGCAGCTGGTAAAGGAAAATATTGTCGAATCTGCAGGACAGCTTGATAATTACAGGATCGAAGAAGGAAGTTCTATTGAAATTGATCTGAAAGGATGCATAAACAGGATACTTACACTTCTTACAGATATAAAAAATTTCGAAGAGGAGAGAACAACAGGGCTCAGAAACAGACTCAAAAGCATACTCGCTGAAAATATCGGGACAGAGAACATCGACATGAACAAGTTTGAGCAGGAGCTTATCTATTATCTCGAGAAAATGGATATTAACGAGGAAAAGGTCAGATTGAAAAAACATTGCGAGTACTTCCTGGAAAAAACTGCCACAGAACCACCAAACGGAAAAATTCTTGGTTTCATTGCCCAGGAAATCGGACGTGAGATAAATACCATCGGTTCAAAGGCAAATGATGCCTCAATACAGAAGCTTGTTGTGATGATGAAAGATGAGCTGGAAAAAATCAAGGAACAGACAATGAATGTTTTATAGAAAAATGAAAGGCAAACTGGTAATAATATCAGCACCTTCCGGAGCCGGTAAATCAACAATAGTAAACCATCTGCTCGGTAAAGATCTCAACCTTGAATTTTCTATCTCTGCCACAACCCGTAATCCCAGGGGAAAGGAAAAAGACGGTAAGGAGTATTATTTTATGTCAGTTAAAGAATTCCGGAACAGAGTACGCCGGGGAAAATTTATTGAATGGGAGGAGGTCTATAAAAATCAGCTTTACGGAACTCTGAAGAGCGAGATAGCCAGGATCTGGGCAAACGGGAATCATGTTCTCTTCGATGTGGATGTAAAGGGAGGTGTTAACCTGAAAAATATTTTCGGGCATAAGGCTATTTCCATATTCGTTATGCCGCCATCTTTAAATGAACTTGAAAAAAGGCTTGTGAAAAGAGGAACTGATGATCCTGCAAAGATCCGAATGAGAGTGGAAAAAGCTGAAGAAGAAATAAAACTTGCTGATCAGTTTGATAGTATAGTTATTAACGACAACCTGGGAAAGGCGAAAAATGAGGTATATAAGCTTGTAAATAGTTTTATTTGCAAACAAAATTTAATACCTTAATTAATTGAATTTAATTACTATAAGGGTCTGTTTAATGTTAAATGTTGGTTTATATTTCGGATCATTTAACCCGGTCCATATAGGGCACATAGCAATTGCCGGTTACATGCTCGAATTCACAGGCCTTGACAATATATGGTTTGTTGTAAGCCCGCATAATCCTTTGAAGAAAAAAGAGACATTGCTCGATAACTACCAGCGACTCCATATGATAAACCTGGCAATTGGAAATAATGATAAATTGAAAGCTTCAGATATAGAGTTCAGAATGCTGGTACCCTCCTATACCATCGATACACTGACCTACCTGGAAGAGAAAAATCCAAATCATCAGTTTTCCCTGCTCATGGGGGAAGATAATCTCTACACTTTGCATAAGTGGAAAAATGCCTCGGAGTTGGTAAAGAAATACAGGATAATAGTCTATCCCCGCAAAGGGGTTTTAAGACCTGCAAATCAACAGCTTGAAGTACTTCTTTCCAGGGCAAAGATAACTAATGTAAAGGCCCCTCTTATGGATATCTCAGGCACTTTTATACGTAATAGTATTAAAAAAGGGAAGGATATGTCATATTTTCTCCCCGCTCCGGTATGGCAGTATATTGAGGAGATGCATTTCTATAAATAGGAAATCGTGCGATCGTGTATTCAGTTATCCTGAGCTTACTGACTTAAGGACTTTATAAACTTTCAAACTTT
>CAZWZQ010000001.1:7304-11477 GCA_964638955.1 uncultured Rikenellaceae bacterium
ACTTTATAAACTTTCAAACTTTTTCTATTATCTCCAGTCCCCGCTTCAGGGCCTTTTCGTTATCAGGAATAAGGTTATGATAACGTTCAGGGAGCGATTTCTTCAGGCCTTTAATGACATTTTCCATTTTAATGAGGGGTTTCACTTTAAGAAATCCCCCGAGGACTATCATGTTAAAGGTCTTTGGGCTCTTCATCTTACCCGCCTCTTCTACAGCATCAATACGGTAAACTGTTATGTCTTTCCTTTCCGGATGACGTTTTATTCCGTTACCATCATAGATAAGAATACCGCCGGGTTTTACTGCGTTTTCGAATTTATCAAGTGACTGTTGGTTCAGGATAATCGCTGTGTCAAAATACCTGACAATTGGTGAACTGATCCTTTCGGTACTGAGGATCACGATTACATTTGCTGTACCTCCGCGCATCTCAGGTCCGTATGATGGCATCCAGCTTACTTCCATATCCTGCATAACTCCGGAATATGCCATTATCTTGCCCATCGACAGGACACCCTGTCCACCGAATCCTGCTATAATAATTTCTTCTGTCATAATTTTAAAATTTCAAGGTTCAACTATGCAGGCTGATCTTCAGGCGTTTTCATATCCCCCAGAGGATAATAAGGAATCATGTTTTCTTCCAGCCATTTATTTGATTGGACGGGAGTCATTTTCCAGTTTGAAGGGCAGGTTGAGACTATCTCCACGAAGCATGTACCCTTGTTCAGTTTCTGATACTGAACAGCTTTTCTTATAGCCTTTTTTGTTTTACGTACATTGGCAGGTGTATGAACACTTTGCCTGGTAACATAATAGGTGCCCGGCAAAATGGCAACTATATCGGTCATTTTCAATGGATTACCCATTATGCTAACATCCCTTCCGTATGGAGAGGTTGAAGACTTCATTCCGGGTAGTGTGGTTGGTGCCATCTGGCCGCCAGTCATTCCGTATATCCCGTTATTAATAAATACAATAAGTATGTTCTCTCCCCTGTTACATGAGTGAATGGTTTCTGCAGTACCTATGGCTGCAAGGTCGCCGTCGCCCTGATAGGTAAAAACAAATTTTTCGGGCATCAGCCGTTTGATTCCTGTAGCAACTGCCGGCGCCCGCCCATGAGCTGCTTCCTGCCAGTCTATATCAATAAAGTTATACATGAAGACCGAACATCCGACAGGACAAACCCCGATGGATTCGGACTGGAGTCCCTCCTCATCGATTATTTCTGCAATGATACGATGGGCTGTTCCATGACTGCAGCCGGGACAATAGGAAAGCACATTGTCGGTCATGAGTTTTGTTTTTTTATAAACCAGATTTTCAGGTTTAATAATTTCTTTTATTCCTGTAGCTTGTGCCATATCTTAACCTCCTGTGATTTTTGATTTTAGATTTTCAGCAACTTCATCAGGTGCCGGAACAATACCTCCCATTCTCCCGAAATGATATACGGGCACCTTCCCGTTAACCGACAAAAGAACATCCTCAACCATCTGTCCTGCACTCATTTCGACCGAAAGCATCATTTTCACCTTATCGGCCATTTCGTTTAATCGTTTTGACGGAAATGGGAAAAGTGTTATCGGTCGCAACAGTCCTGCCTTTATCCCCTGTTCACGTGCAATCCGGACTGATTTCTGGCAGACACGAGCACTTGTACCATACGCAACAAAAAGATACTCAGCATCTTCACATTGAAATTCCTCATAGCGAACCTCCTTTTCCCTTATCTCATTATATTTTTCAACAAGCTTCTGGTTAAAGACCTCCTGAGCATTAGGGTCAAGATCGAGCGAGGTGATAATATTCCTTTCCCTTGTCGGCGGTTTTCCTGTTGTTGCCCATTCGGGAACTGTTTTCGATCTTTCTTTTTTAGGGCTCAGCCACACTTTTTCCATCATCTGTCCTATGGCGCCGTCGGATAGTATCATTGCAGGGTTACGGTATTTAAATGCAAGTTCGAAGCCCAGGTCTACAAAGTCGGCCATCTCCTGCACTGATGCCGGAGCCAGAACTATCAGGTGGTAATCGCCGTGACCTCCTCCTTTGGTTGCCTGGAAATAATCCGATTGTGCAGGTTGTATAGTACCGAGTCCTGGTCCGCCCCTTACCACATTAACTATAAGGCAGGGCAGTTCAGCCCCTGCGATATATGATATACCTTCCTGTTTCAGGCTTATTCCCGGCGAAGAGGATGTTGTCATCACCTTTTTTCCGCAGCCTGCACCTCCATACACCATATTTATTGCGGCCAGTTCACTTTCAGCCTGGAGTACTACCATTCCGGTCTTTTCATAAGGTTTAGCCTGCATGAGATACTCAAGAATCTCACTCTGCGGTGTTATCGGATAGCCGAAATAACCATCGGCGCCTGCACGTATTGCAGCCTCAGCCACCGCTTCATTGCCTTTCATTAATCTTAATTCCTTTTCCATTTCCACACTATATTTTTGTTTTATAAACAGTTATCACGCCATCGGGACAAACCATGGCACAGTTGGCACAACCAATGCATAAATCGGGATTTGCAGGATAGGCATAGAAATAACCTTTATGGTTTACTTCTTTTGCCATGGCGATAGTACCTGTTGGACATGATACCATGCACACCTCGCATCCCTTGCATCTGTCAATATCTACAACTATACTTCCTCTGATTTTAGCCATATTGAAAATAATTATAAAATCTATAAAATAATATCATTTCCCCCTTGGGGGAAATAAGAAAGGGGGTATTTAATTGAAAATATCATTTATTATTGTAATTCAGATGATCTTCATGAAATTTCTTCAGCCTCATTTCCAGATGGCCGAATTGCTCTCGTGGGATCATTGAAACACATGCTCTCAGACCCTCGCTTCTTTCACTGCCCGCTATATTAAGCGAAATGGCGCTGATACCGTATTGAAGAAGCTCTTTCAGAAGTTCACCACCTGACTTGCCGGGATAGGAAATTGTAAAATAAAATCCATCGGCAATTGGTTCATCAAGGTCTGTGTCATACACTATTTTAAATCCGTTATTTGTGAACATCTTCTTCATAATAGCAGCCTTTTCACCATATTCTATCACGTCATCACGATATCTGTAGGTCCCGTCGTTTACTGCTTTCAGCATAGCGGCGAGACCGTATTGGGCAGAATGGGAAACTCCTGCTGATAATCCGTATAATGCTCCAAAGATAACTGAATATCCGAACTTATCCGATGAATAATATCTTAACAGGTCAGGATACTGCCGGGTGAAAAGATGATCGGATATTGCCATCAATCCGATTCTCTGACCCGCATAACTAAATATTTTCGAGCTTGAGATAAGTAAAATGTAATCATTTGTATAGCGTCCGACAGTCGGCTGATAGGGTGGTTTGCCAGGGATGGAATAATCTTTTCTGAAATCCATTCCAAGATAAGCAAGATCCTCAATGACAATTACATCGTATTTGCCAGCCAGCTCGCCGATTATTGAAAGCTCCTCCTCATTGAGACATATCCAGGAAGGATTATTTGGATTTGAATAAAGCAGTGAGGATATCTTTCCGGTCTCCAGATATGATTCCAGTTTTGCCCTGAGCTTATTCCCCCTGTAATTATAGATATCAAATGAATGATAATCATGTCCCAGCATCTTTACCTGTTGTTTCTGAACAGGGAAGCCCGGATCGATGAAAAGTGTGCCTTCCCTGTTCCTGTCATTTCTGTTTGCAACAAGGAAACTTACCATTCCACCCATCATTGATCCCACTGTTGGTATACAGCCTTCAGGATTAATATTAAGATTCAAAAACAACCTGATAAGTCTTGATGCCTCCTCTTTGAGAATCGGGATTCCCCGTATATCGGGGTATACAGCAGCGGCACCGTTCCTTAGTGCTTTTATTTCAGCTTCAATGCCAATTGAGGGAGAGGGCAGGCCCGGGACTCCAATCTCCATTCTGATAAATCTTATACCTGTTGCCTTTTCAATCTGATTTGCCAGAAAAACAATCTCCCTTATTGAAGCAGTACCTGGTTCGGGTAATCCGTTTTGATTTATTATGTCATTTATTATATCTGCCGGTAATGGAATATTATTCATGTAACTTTCTAATATTTTTATTTACAATTATTAAGTGTAAAACATACACTTAATACTCATTTTACTTTTTACTTTTTACTTTTTACTT
>CAZWZQ010000001.1:11577-99910 GCA_964638955.1 uncultured Rikenellaceae bacterium
TTTTACTTTTTACTTTTTACTTTTTACTTCTCAATCCTTATTCTCGCATCCACGACTGTTATTGCCTCGAGACTTCCGATAAGAGGATTGAGGTCCATCTCCTTGATCTCGGTGGCAAATCTGAGCAGGCTTGATAGTCTTACAATTATTTCGGCAAATTTTTGCTCATTAATACCGGGTTTACCTCGTGTTCCGTGTATTATCCTGTAGCTTTTCAGGCTCCTTATCATCGAATTGGCTTCATTAAATGTGAGAGGGGCAAGTCCTGATGATACATCACCCAGAACCTCAACGAATATACCCCCCAGGCCGCAGAGTATTACATGCCCGAATTTTGGTTCGTATTTAGCGCCAATAAAAAGTTCGGTTCCCGTTATCATCTGCTGGACCAGGACTGCCTTAACGCCTTTTATCTTCATCATCCTGTTGAATTCGGCGCTGAGATGTGTTATGGATTTAATATTAAGAGTTACTCCGCCGACATCCGATTTATGAACAGGACCCACAGCTTTAAGAGCCAGAGGATATCCCATCTTTTTTGCGACTGAGATCAGCTCCCTTCTGTTCCTTACTACTGTTTCCTTCACTGCCGGGATTCGTGCAGCATTAAGAAGCTGCTGAATAATATCCGGTTCAAGATAACCATTGGGAGCATTTTCAACAATCTTGCGGATAAGAGGCACATCAACCTCTTCAAGAAAGATCTTCTCTTCAGCCGGGTATGGTGTATTTGAGATCTTCGTAAGCGCGCGTCCGAGTACCACCTCATCAGGAAAATTGACGTGTCCTTTGTCAAGAAAATAAGCGAGTTCAGTCTGAGAGCTGGCTACTGATGGAAGTATCGGGAAGAGGGGCTTATCACATTGTCCGATCTTCCTGTGCATAAGTTCATATATCTCAGTCATGTCATTAAGCCCGTTACTGCCGAATATCACAGTCATGCCATCGATGTCGGGCATTTGCTTATCGACATATTCGATCACGTTATCAAGCTGATCGTTTGTTGCAGTGGCAATAAGATCTATTGGATTATCTGCTGAAGCTCCGGGGTTCATCATTTCCAGCAGCCTGTCGTGATGCTTCCCCGTTATCTTCGGTATATCCATGCCTCCGGCAGCCAGGGCATCGGTAAGCATCACGGCAGGTCCTCCAGCATGAGTAATAATAGCTATATTCCTGCCTTTCAGATGTTTATGGAAAAATACGGATGCCACTGTAGTAAGCTCTTCCCTTCCCGAGCACCTTACGATGCCTGCTTTACGAAAGAGAGCTTCAACCGCCGAATCAGATGATGCAAGCGCCCCGGTATGTGATGAAGCTGCTCTTATTCCGGCTTCCGTTATTCCTGCCTTGATAGCCGCTATCCTGCATCCTTTTCTGATAAGGGAGGAAGCATGATGCAGTAATTTATCGGGATTCTGAATGCTTTCAACATAAATAAGCTTGATCAATGAGCTTGTTTTGGGATCAAAGGTGTCATCCCAGTACTCCAGGATTTCTTCAACGCCTGTTTGTGCACTGTTGCCTACGGAATAGACACTTGCAAAGTTGACTCCCTTAGGTATTGCCGATTCAAAGATAAAAACCGCCGTTGCACCGGAACCTGATACAAAATCACATCCACGGTTATTAAGCTTCGGTACGGGTGTGGTGAATATACCACTATACGATTGTGTGATAACACCAATACAATTGGGCCCTATCAGTGTACCGCCGGCATTACTTGCCAGGTCAGCTATTGATTCTTCAAGTTTTTTGCCCTCCTCACCGGCTTCACTGAAACCTGCTGAAATAATTATGAAGGCTTTTGTGTTCTTTTCATTAATGAGGACCTCGACCACAGGAAGACAGTACTTCGCCTGTATTGCAAGAATTGCCAGATCGACTTCGGGAATATCTTTTATGTCACGATATGATTTTAAACCCTGTACTGTATCCTTCTTAGGATTCACTACAAAAAGGTCTCCCGCAAATTTCCCGTCAATAATATTTCCAAGGATCTTCCCGCCCGGTTTAAAAAGGTCTTCAGATCCTCCGACAACAACTATGCTGTCCGGATTTATCAGTTTGTCATTTATCATTTTTCAAACAGAATGAGGATTGAATTATTCCTTAAATAATCCGAAAAACAGATGATCTCATAAACCGGCGAACCGTTTGAGAAATCCCACATTTTGAGCAATATTATATAAATAAAGCTCTGATATGTAATTAATTGTGAAAAACATACCCGGAATTAACAGTAAAGCAATATAATAAAAAAAATAGTATAAAACAGAAAAGTAATCAAGTTCGAAATAAATATAAGCACTATTAGCCTCATTTATTATCTTTGCAAACCGATTCAGAACATAATGGCGAATTCAATAAAAGAGCTTCTTAAACAGGATGATTTTTCGAAAGATGATATAGTAAAACTCCTCCATGCTGAAGGAGAAGAGAAGATTATGCTTTTTCAAAAATCTGCTGAAGTAAAGGAGAAATATATTGGAAAAAGGGTATGGTTAAGGGGATTAATTGAATTCTCAAATGTATGCAGCAAAGATTGTCTCTACTGCGGTATCAGGAAAAGCAATAAAAATCCTGAACGTTATGATCTGACTGACGATGAAATACTTGCTGCTGCCCAATTTGCTTATGAGAGCGGTTACGCTTCAATTGCACTTCAATCAGGAGAACTTGAGAGCCCCTTTATAACAAACAGGATCGAAAATCTTCTGAATAAGGTCAAAAAGTTTTCAAACGGAGAACTGGGTATTACTTTGTCTGTAGGCGAGCAGGAACCTGAAGTATATAAAAAATGGTTTGACGCTGGAGCCCACCGTTACCTTCTAAGGATAGAAGCAAGTAATCCAGTATTGTATAAGAAGATTCACCCTGACAATAAAAAACATAATTTCCGGCGCAGGCTCGATTGTCTTCAAAGCCTTCAGGATATTGGTTATCAGGCCGGTACCGGTGTTATGATAGGATTGCCGTTTCAAACGACAGAAGATCTTGCTAATGACCTATTATTTATGCGTGACTTCGATATCGACATGGTTGGCATGGGGCCATATATTGAACATGTTGATACTCCACTCATAAAATATGCAGACAAATTACTCCCTCTTAAGGAGAGGTTTGAACTGACTCTTAAAATGATAGCTCTGCTGAGAATAATGATGAAGGACATAAATATGGTTGCCTCAACGGCACAACAAACCATAGATCCCGAAGGCAGGGAGAAATCAGTAGAAATAGGCGCCAATATCATTATGCCCAATATCACCCCAGGTAAATACCGCGATGATTACAGCCTTTATGCTAATAAACCGGGCAGTGATAACATATACGATGATTCAGTGAGCAATCTCGAAGCAAGGCTCGCTCTTATCGACACAGAGATTGTTTACGGTAAGTGGGGAGATACAAAACATTATGAGAAGAGGAGGAAGAGGGGAGGTAGATGATTGCGGATTGCCTATTGCCTATTGCCTATTGCCTATTGCCAGTCGCCTTTTAAAAATACAAATCCCTCTCCCCTTTCTTAATTCTTTCCAGTTTTTCCCTGGTATTCTTTTCTACTCCAGCGTCAAGTTTAACCAGGTTTTTTTCAATCACTTTCCAACCTTTTTCAACAACATCATCAGTGGCATAATCACAGATATATTCCGAAAGAGTTAATATTGCATTAGGTGTACAAAACCTTTTGATAAATCCGGGAACTGAAAACTCCATAAAATGCTCGCCTGTTCTCCCCACCCTGTAACAGGATGTGCAGAATGAAGGAATAAAATCATTATCAAGCAATTCATCGATCACTTCACCAAGTGACCGGGCATCATTAATCCTGAATTGTTCACGGTTCAGGTTCTGAGCCTCATTCTGTGTTTCGGAGTATGATCCAAGCTCGAGTTTGGTCCCTCCATCTATTTGTGACACACCATATTGTATTATTTCCCTTCGCACATCCGGAGCCTCTCTTGCGGTAAGTATCATCCCGGTATATGGGACAGCAAGCCTGAGTATGGCAACCAGCTTACTAAAGTCCTCATCGCTGGTCTGGTATTTCCCGTTTATTTTCAGGCTAAGTGCATCTTTGATCCTGGGGAATGAAATTGTATGAGGGCCTACATTATAGCATGCCTCAAGATGGTTTGTATGGCGTATTAGTGCCATAACCTCAAATCGCCAGTCATAGAGCCCGAACAGTGCGCCGATCCCAACATCATCAATACCTGCTTCCTGTGCCCTGTCAAGCGCTGTGATCCGCCATTCATAATCTCTCTTTTTCCCTCCGAGGTGGTACCATTTATATGCTTCAGGATGATATGTTTCCTGGAATACCTGGTATGTACCGATCCCTGCATCTCCAACAGTCCTGAAACCCTCTATATCCTGAGGCGCAGCATTGATGTTTACACGTCGTATCTCACCCCGGCCTTTTTTAATCCCATATACAAGTTTGACCGTATGGGCAATATATTCTGCCGAGTATTCGGGATGTTCACCATAAACAAGTATAAGCCGTTTTTGCCCGTTATCTTCAAGAGCTTCAACCTCTTTAATTATCTCTTCATCGCTGAGTGTCTTCCGTATTGCATCTTTATTGGATGTCCTGAATCCGCAATACTGGCAGTTATTTGTGCACTTATTTCCGATATAGAGAGGTGCAAAAAGTACTATCCTGTTTCCATATACTTTTTCTTTCAGCTCTCTTGCTCCATTTTTTATTTCATCAGTAAGATCGGTGCCCACGGAATTTACCAGCACTGCCGTCTCTTCCATGGTCAGCCTGTTTTTATCGAGTGACCTGGCAATAACATCCCTGACCCTCTTTTTGTCAGGCTTTGTGTTGTTTAAAAGATCCCATATCTCCTGAGGATCAATGAAGGGTTTCATCCGTTGATCCGGGATATTTAGTTTTTCCGGTGAAAATCGCATCAGATTATTGGTATATATTTATTGCAAAGATAGTCAGAAAAGAGCTTTATCAGAAGTCATTTTAAGTATATCGGTTCTGCAAGTATCCAGAGCCTTTCCAGTATTGTTTTATGTCCGATATGGACACAATCAAATAATCCTGTTGTCACCACAGGATTCCTGCTCCCTCTTGCTTCTTCTAAACCTCTGTAAATCTTCATTTTGCATGAGTGATGCTAAATGGTGTTCTCTTTCACAAAACAGGCCACTTTTTCCATCGAAGTGATCATGTCATATTCTTCGAGATAGACCCAGGAAGGTACATTAAGAGTGATTGAAGTAAAATTAAGTATCCCCTTAATTCCCAGACGGATAACTTCTTCAGCGATCTCTTTCCCTTGAAATAACCGGCTACGGCCCTTCCAAGGTTACCTATGCCAATAATTGTAACATTCATGCTCTCTTTCGAATCGATAACAGTACCGATCTTATCTATCAGTTCTCTTATGTCATAGCCCTTTCTCTGAACAGATGAATAGCCTATCAGCATAAGGTCGCGTCTTACCTGCACTGCAGTAATATGCAAACAGGCAGTCAGGTCGTGTGAGTAAATAAAATTCTTTTTCGCTTTCAGACATTCAAGCAGAGTTCTTCTGTACTCACTTAATCTTTCAACAGTTTTCCCAGGTAGTGTGATATCTTCTCAGATTTTGGTTACTGTTTTTCTTGGTAATGTAATAATAAATACTGATCCGGGTAAGGGACCTGCCGATAAAATATGGCGTTTACAAATACAAGAATACATTTTAACTTTAATTGAGTATTTTTATGAATAATACCTTGCTGATGATTCTGATATTAATACTGATTTTATTTCTCGAGATTCTTTCCTTAATGGCTTTAAGGGAACACTATTCCCATTCAAAGCCGAAATTCTTCATTATACTTGCAGCACATATTATGCTCAGCATCTGGTTATGGTTTCTTCTTATAAAGATCGCCATATATAAAGGTTATTATGATACTCCGGTTAATATCTGGTGCCTCATGAATCTGACAGGAATGTATTGTGCTGTTGTTTTTCCCAGGGTATTGATAAGCTTTCTTCATTTTTCAGGTAAGCTTATCAGGATAAGAAAAGGAGGTCATATCCGCTGGCTTACGGAAACAGGAATTATTATTTCGCTTGTAATTTTTACAGTAATAGCTCTTGGTACACTCGTTGGCAGGTTTAACTTCAAAACTGAGGAGGTGACCATTAAGATTGAAGACCTGGATCCCGGACTGCAAGGATTAAAGATCGTTCATCTTTCTGATCTGCATCTTGCAGGTTTTTACAGACATATGAACCGTTTGCAGGAAGCGATGGATGAAGTAAACAGTTGTAAGCCTGATCTTATTCTTAACACAGGAGATTTTATCAGCTACGGCTGGAGGGAATTCGACAGGTGTGATACAATACTTGTTAAAGCTGAAAGCAGGTATGGGAATTTTGCCGTGATCGGCAATCATGACAAGGGGACCTATCTGCCAGTGTCCTCAGAAGCTGATAAAGAGACTATTTTCTTGAAGTTGAATGAGTTAATAACAAGATCGGGGTATCATGTTTTGAATGATGAGCATGTTATCCTGAATATAAAAGGAGCTGATATCGCGATTATGGGTGTCGAGACAAGCGGCAGGCATCCGGGTATTATTCATGGTGATGTCGAAAGAGCCTCTGAAGGTACTGATTCTGCTGATTTTCAGATCCTTCTGATACACGATCCGAACCAGTGGAGAGAAGATGTTACAGGGCAAATTGATATTGCTCTTACCCTGGCCGGCCACACACATGGCATGCAGATGGGAATAATTACAAAGAGATTCCGTTGGAGCCCCTCCAAATATTATTATCCTGAATGGAACGGATTGTATTCAGAAGGAAACCAGTATCTCTATGTAAACCGGGGCCTGGGGGTACTCTCCATACCTTTCAGGATATGGATGCCGCCCGAAATAACGCTGATAACACTTGAAAAAAGATAAAATGTTTTTTTTATCTCCAGAGGCAGGTAATTCAAAATGAGTACAGATTATAGAATAATTTTTTCGAGGAGAAGGTCAATCAGTATAGTTATAAATCCGGAGCAGGGAGTGGTAGTCAGGGCTCCCTATGGAGTGTCGCTTAACACTATTGAAAAATTTGTCCGGACAAAGGAGGAATGGATTAAAAAACATACTGAAAAATACTCAGAGGTTATACGGTTAAATAACAGTAAAGATTATGTTGACAGAGAAAAGTATCTCTTTATGGGCAGAGAACTAACTCTAAGAATCAAACATACACTATTCCCATCCGTAAATCAGTTTGATAATATTCTGGAAGTAGAAACAGATGGCAGGGAGGGCAGGGTAAAAATGCTCATCGAAAGATGGTACATAAAGAAAGCAGAAGAGATATTTTCGGCAAAGCTGCAGGAGATACTTACGAAATTTAAGGACCAGGGGTTCTCTCCCTCGCAGTTAGTTGTCAGGCCACTCAAAAGCAGGTGGGGTAGCTGCACTTCAAAGGGAAAGATCACGATCAGTTCAGAGCTTGTTAAACTTGATGAGCATTTTATTGAGTACGTGATTAAACATGAGTTGTGCCATCTAAAATACCACAATCATGGAAAGGATTACTACCGTCTGCTTGAAATGTTAGTCTCTGATTATAAGGTAATCAGGAAGGATCTGAGAAAATATATAATAAGATGATATAATCCTGATAATTACATTTTTACAAACTCCACTCTTCGGTTTCCAGCTTTTCCTTCAGGAGTATCGTTAGTATTAATCGGCTTACTCTCTCCAAATCCTTTTGATGTAAGCCTTTCAGCCTTGATCCCCATTGAGATAAGTTGTTTCCGTACTGCCTCTGCCCTCTCTTCCGACAATTTCTTGTTCATATCATTATCACCAACATTATCTGTATGTCCTTCTATGCTAACCTTTACCTCAGGATGTTCATCAAGCATCTTGCATATTTCGTTCAGGACACCCATAGATTCGGGTCTCAGTGTAGATTTGCCGGTATCAAAACGTATACCGTTTGAAACGATCTTACCATCCTGAAGGAACCGGTCGTAATACTTTACGCCTCCTTCAGCAATCCTGAAGTTCTTAATAAAGAAATGGTTATTATCCGATGCATGGTATGCATGCAAGGATACTCCTGTCGGATCAAATTCAAGATGAGGGATGTTGATAAGTCTCGTTTCATCAATATAAGCCTTTAATTTTCCGCTGGTATAAGCAATAGCAATATGTGCCCATTTGTTCTCTATTGATGCGTTATTTGGCAAATAGCTGCTGGCCGTGCTGAGACTCATATGCCTGTAGCTAATATTAAGCGGACCGTGACTTAAATGTCTCTGATTCTTACTATCCCAGAAATAAACTGTGAACGAGTTATTGTTATTCGTGTAAAGGTCAAATTCGATGGTAAATATTTCGGGCAGGTAATCCTTTTCAGGATTCTTCAGGTAAGGAATAATTGTGGGTGCCCCTCCCCTGAACATAATGATATTATCACCTCCGTACTGTGCATTTTCAACAGTACCCTGTACAAGGTCCCACCTGGAGGGAAACTCACCGTTCTCCTCCCCGATAAGGTTATCCTCAAAAATTATCTTATCCCCCGGTACAAAATCAAATTTGGACCATTTCAGCTCAACAACGGCTGCCTCTTTTCCCGAACCTGCAGCAGCGCCAGTCTGTTTTGCATCTGTTGCCTGTACCTGTTCCTGTGCTTGTTCCTGGTCTGCCTGCTTTCCCTCCTTATCACTCTCTTCTCCCTTGTCCTTCTTTAACAGGTTGCCTATACCGTCCTCCAGCTTATCAAGGCCTTTGTCAACATTCTTTTCCACCCTCTTTTTTAAAGGATTCTTTATCTGGGCAGAAGCCATATCAACCTGGGTAAACATTAACCCTGTCATCATCAATAAAATAATCAGATTTTTCATTAGTCTATTTTTTAGTTTCTAAATCAGATCGATATAATTGAAAAGCGGTAACAAAACTGGAACTACTTTTAATCAATGAAACATCATAGTGCGTATAAAAATACTCCTATAATTAAAAAATTCCAAGGCAAAAAACAGAATTCCACGGATTTTCAATTCCTGAGTTTTCACAATATCTCATATTCCTGTTTCCGTGCCGGGATTTCAATATTCTTAAATCCTGCTTCTTCAAGTCGTACAGCATATTTTTGCTGGGTTTCATATTCACCATGAACGAGAAAGATCTTTTCAATGGCACTTTTCTCCTGACAGCTCAGAAAGTCAATCATCTCTTCATAATCTGCGTGGCCGGAGAAAGATTCAATTTTTCTCACATCAGCTTTTACCGGATATACAGTTCCATGTATCGATACCTCCTTGTCACCTCTTAATATTCTGGCGCCCAGTGTTGTGGGTGCACAATATCCGACTGCCAGGATTGTATTCTTCGGATTTGAGATGTTATTTGCGAGGTGGTGCTTTACACGTCCGGCCTCCATCATTCCCGATGCTGATATTATCACGCAGGGTTTTTTATGATCGTTCAGTTTTTTTGAATCCTCTGCCTTTGTTATGTAAAACAAACTGTTAAATCCGAAGGGATCGGGATCATTTTCCAGGACATCGCTGAATTCCTTGTTAAAGCATTCCGTATGCACTCTGAATATGGTAGTTGCATTGACTGCAAGAGGAGAATCAACATATATTTCAACTCTCGGCAGTTTCCCCTCGTTGAAAAAATTGTTAAGTGCATATACAATCTCCTGTGTCCTCCCTACGCTGAATGCCGGTATAATAAGCTTACCTCCTTTATCTACACAGGTGTCGAGTAGTATCTTAAGCAGCTCTTCATCCGGATCTCCGAAATCACGATGCAGCCTGTCCCCATAAGTTGATTCTGTGATCAGGACATCAGCCTGGGGAAAAGGCGCCGGTTTAGCAAGTATCCTGCTGTCGGGTCTGCCAATATCTCCTGTATAGGCGATCCTCTTTATCTGTCCTTTTTCAATGATCCGCAGATTTGCCACAGCGCTGCCAAGCATGTGCCCTGCACTGGTAAATCTTACCTTGATATTCTCATCTATCCTGAAATTCATTTCACGGGGAATGCCGATAAAAAGCTCCATACAGGCTGCTGCATCTTTTTGTGTATAGATCGGAGTAACCGGAGGAAAATCCTTTTTTGCCCTTCGCTTATTAAAAGTATGGGTATCATGCTCCTGTATGAAACCCGAATCGGAAAGCATTATGGAACAGAGATCGCGTGTGGCATTAGTGCAAACCACCGAGCCCCGGAAGCCATGTTTATACATATATGGTATCAGTCCCGAATGATCAATGTGAGCATGAGTAAGGATTATATGATCGATTGTTTCAGGTTCAAAACCAAGATCCCTGTTCATCCTGTCAGTCTCAAGACCTTTACCCTGGAACATTCCGCAATCAAGAAGAAGTTGTTTACCCAGATTAGTAGTAATCAGATGCTTACTACCGGTTACTTCTCTTGAAGCACCAAGAAATTTAATATTCATAAGAAACAGATTTTGGCCAAAGATAGTGAATAAATGGAAGTTGAAAAGTTGAAGAGAGTTGAAGAATATAAAAAGAGAATCAGACTGTACGATCTCATGAGAAAAAGACAATAAGACAATCAGACAATCAAATCCTCACCCCTATAACAGTGATATCGTCGATCTGAGCAAGTGAGCCCTGCCATTCAGACAGCTCTGTTTCAAGGATATTGCGTTGTTCAACCATCGGACGGTAATAGATATCTATGAGAAGCTTCTTAAGATTTGATTTTTTATATTTTGCTCCTTCCGGTCCTCCAAACTGATCGGCATATCCATCGGAAAATATATAAACTGTATCTCCCTTATTAACGTTAATAACATAATTGGTAAACGGCACCTCTTCTCCGTAATGGATACCTATCGGCATCCGGTCAGCCTTATATTCTTTAAGCTCCCCGTTCTGGAAAATAATAAGAGGATTATAGGCACCTGCAAACTGCAATGATTTCCTGTTCTTGCTAAGCATACAGAATGCTATATCCATACCGTCGCTTGCCTCACCCTCCTTGCCTGTCTGATGCAGCGATTTAATGATTGTATTCCTGAGAATGTCCAGCACCTTGTTTGCCTGCAGTGAGCGGCTGTTTGCAATTATTTCATTGAGAGTTGATATACCCAGGGTGCTCATAAATGCTCCTGGCACCCCATGTCCGGTACAGTCGCCAACTGTAAAAAACAGAGATTTATCATCTTCGCTGATCCAGTAAAAGTCACCGCTAACGATATCTCTCGGCTTGAAAAAAACAAAATAATCAGTGAAGGCATTTTTGAAAAGGTCTTCCATTGGCAGCATTGCCAGCTGTATTCTGCTTGCATATTCAATACTTGATGTGATCTCTTCTTTCTGTGCTTCTATTTCGGCTGTTCTCTCCCTTACCTTTTCTTCAAGTATACGGTTTTTATTATGAAGCTGCTTTTCCCTGAACCTGACCACGACGATGATCAGGGATAAAAGTATTATACCTGAAAGAAAATAGAAGAAGGCTGTCTCAGTGAAAGGAGCCTTGATGGTGAAATCAACTGATAACGGTTCACCTATGTTCCCCCACAGATCCTTTGCCCGTACCTGCAGAGTATAATCACCAGGTTTAGTAATCGTTTTTTCATAATGTGTGAAGACTGACCAGGGCGACCAGTCTGACATCTGTTTGCTGATAAAATACTGATACTGAGTAGTATTTGCTTTTAAATAGCCCGGTGCAATTATGTCAAATATGATCACATCATCACCTCGCTGGAACTTTATTTCGGACAGGTTAAAACTGATTCCCTTCTCGTTGGAAATATTCTTTATCAGGATACTTATGGCAGGAGTGATCTCTGCAGATCTCTTCCTGTCGATCCCGTATAAAAGGTTATTACCGCTTATTACCCACAGATTATTTGTTTCAGATGTGACGGATACCACTTCATCAAAAAGCTTAAGCAGAGCCAGCTCCTTGCTTTCTATGTCCTTTTGTGTACCCTTCGATATCCAGTTATCTTCATATCGAAATAACGGAAAATTGGCTATCGGAAGGGCAAGATCTGTTTGTCTCCCCTCAATATCCTTACCCTGGGCATAAGGACTGAATCCATCGGATTCTTCATTAAAAAAATATATGCCGGTTTCCGTATACAGTATCACTGAATCGTTTATAATGTCAACCAGATAACGCTGGGGAAATTCATTTTTGACACTATAGTTAACATATTTCACTTTAGCCTCACCATCATTCATTTCCACACGGTATGCGGTATTATCGCCTCCCATCCAGAATGTGTTACTGTCCTCAGCAACTATTGAATAAACCGTATTATAAAATTGCGGATCTATCACATCAGCTATCCATTTACCATTCTGGTATTCAACAGTAAAGTAACCGTCATTGCCAGCAATCAGATATCTGCCATCATAAGATTTCCATGATATAGAATTTATATAGCGGTTATCTTCGATGATAACTGCTTTATGATCCTTAATCATGAAAAGGCCCCTGTTTGTAGCGGCCAGCAGGCCTTCCGGCGTAGAGACAATCTGACGGCATTTTTCATTCAGTCCTTCAACTTTCTTATAGATATGGTTAATAGATTTCAGTCTGCTTACCGTTCTCCGGGTAACCTTTGTTGCAGATTTTGCCGCAGTCGGTTTTTCCTGATCTGGTTGTTGTCTGCCTGTTTTTTTCCCGAAGATCCTTGTAAATATATTCTTCCGGCTGCTCTTTTGTTCCTGTTCTTCAGCTTCTTCTGAGGAGGGTGCAGTCTCAACCGGAGTTCTTGTATATATCTGAACTTCCGCATAATTCTTTACTTCCGACAAGTAATAAATCCCTTCGCTGGTTGCAACAAAAAGTTCGTTGTTGTGTTTTAATGCAGAGGTAAGATTGCCCATGAGTCCGGGAAAAATGCTGTAATTTGCCACGGGAAGATGAAGATCTGCCCGTGTCAGTCCATACTGGTGTGAGAGCCACAATCCACCGGTATTATCCTTACCAATCGCATAAACCTCATCATCAGGCAGTTGATTCTGATTATTTATTGTAAAAAGTATTTTCCCTGACATTTTCTCAATGACAAGTGCACCGCCATCGAGGGTCGAAAATGCATAGGCTGTATCACCCAGTGTGATGCCTTCCGATAAAATATTGTTTTTAAGATAATCTTCATCCTTCACCTGGTAATCGTAATATTTTATGCCATCAAAGAGGGAAAGGTTGCCGTTGCTGAGTCCCACCAGAACCCGGGAATTATCGTATGGCAGGGAAAAAAGGATATCAACATCTTCTGTAAGATATCCTGTGACAATTGGAAAAAGAGTGTCACTTTCAAGCCTGTGCAGGCCTTTGCCCATAACATTTATATAAGTATTCTCCGGTGTAACAAACATCCCTGTAAAGGGCTGATCCGGTTTTGAATTCAGTTGAAGCTCACATAAGCCGACACTGAGGTTATACCGGCTGGTTGTTTGCTCACTATAAAACCAGACAAGAGAATCACTGAATATTATCCTGGTAATGATACCGGTTTTGGATGAATCGCCCGACAATGAAACATAATCATATAAACCGGAGATATTCTTCTCAAGATACCCGTAGTTATTGTCTCCCCCGATATAAACCTTTCCGTCATCAGGGTTTTTACACATTGCATAAGGTATAACCGGGGTCCTGATTGTTGTCCAATCCTTACCGTCAAACGTAAGTATGCCCTTTCGGTAGGCAAAAAGCATTATATTATCTTCATCCTGGCAAATGGCCCAGCTCTGGTTTTCCACATTCCGGCTTTCCGCAAAATGTGTTAAAAGAGGTGATCCCTGCTGCGCAAATACCACCGGCAGGATAAATGAAAGGGAAAAAAGTAAAATATATCTCTTCATGACAGAAATTGTCTGAATGCTCATTTCTTATTTACAGAATGATAAATTTACATGTTTTTTTTTAAATAATTTAAAGTATAAAATTCAAGGATCAATTTTCAAGGTTCCTTAAGGGGAATTTTAAAAGATCCCAATCTTTATTCAATAAGTATTACTACAATATCCATAACGTTGGTCATAGTAGGTCCGGTATAAATATGTCCGCCCGCAGATTTGAAAAAATGGTAGGAATCGAATTCACTTAAATATTTTTCCGGTTCGAGGTAATTTGAGAGTGCATCATGTACTGTCTCTGGATCGACAACAGCACCTGCCATATTTGTGTTACCGTCATTTCCGTCGGTACCTGCTGACAGGAATGTTATTCCGCGAATATCGCCAAGCCGCAATGCTGCCGTGAGAGCAAGATGCTGGTTTCTTCCACCCATCCCTTTACAGGTAACATTTACAGTGAGTTCACCACCGAAAAGCAGGCAGACCGGTTTTTGTACATTTTCGTCGTTCTTATATTTAAATATCATCTCCCTGAACCATGAACAGGCACCTTCAGGATCTCCAAACAGTTCATCTGTTAAAATGAAAGTATTGAATCCAAGATTTTCCGCCTCAGATTTTGCGGTCTGAAGTGCAGCTTTATTGTCTCCTGCTATCAATGTAACTGCCCTTTCAAAAACTGCATCACCCGGCTTCGGAGTCTCCGGTCTGTCTCCCCTGGCTCCTTCATGAAGATAATTTAATAATCCCGGTGATATTTCACCCGTGAGGTTATATTTATCAATTACCTGTAATGCGTCGGAAAATGTTGAGAAATCTGATACGGTAGGTCCTGATGCAATGGTGTCGGTCTTGTTGCCGGTGACATCCGATACCAGCAATGTTACCGAAGAGGCAGGCCATATCCTCTTTGCCAGCTGCCCTCCTTTGATAAGAGACAAATGTTTCCTCACTATGTTTATCTCTGTTATATCTCCTCCGCAATTTACAAGCAGTTCATTGAGCCGTATTATTTCTTCAGGGGTTGTATTTTCAGGGCAGTCGGCCAGTAATGACGATCCTCCGCCTGACAACAAGCAGATAACCAGGTCATTATCAGTAGCCTTATCAGCTATCTGTAATATTTCTTCAGTAGCTCTGAAGTTGTTCTGATCGGGTACGGGATGACCGGCTTCCGTAACTTTAATATGATCAAGTTTACAATAATGGTTATATTTTGTAATTATATGCCCCTCTGTTATCCTCATCCCGGGAGTTTTTTCAACATAATGTCCCATGGCAGCGCTGGCTTTTCCTGCTCCCAGAATGTATATATCGCCGGTCTTCTCAAGGTCATAACTCAGATAACCAATCTTCAATATTGATCCTCTTACTGAAAAGAGGTCTCCTAACAGTTTTCCCGGAAGGACTCCTTTTACTCCTGCGAGAAAAATATGTTCTGCTGTTTTCCAATTATTCATTTTTTCTGACAGGTATAGTGTTAATAGAAAATATTTCTTATTTACCCGAAGAAAAGATAAGCCACAAGTATGGCTGCCGTAAATCCGACAAGGTCGGCAAGCAGTCCGCATCCAACTGCATATCTTGTATTTTTAATCCCCACCGATCCGAAATAGACAGCTATTATATAAAAAGTAGTGTCGGTAGTTCCCTGCATTGTACATGCCAGCCGTCCGACAAATGAATCAGGACCGTAAGTAGTCATGGCATCAACCATTAATCCTCTGGCACCGCTGCCGCTGAGTGGTTTCATAAATGCAACCGGCAGAGCTCCTGTAAACCTGGTGTCCAGACCCAACCAGGAAAAGAATGCAGTGATACCGGAAATGATAAAGTCCATGGCACCCGAAGCCCTGAAAATACCTATAGCCACAAGGATAGCCACAAGAAAAGGAATGATCTTCACTGCTATATTAAAACCCTCTTTTGCACCTTCAATGAATGCATTATAAACATTGACTTTTTTTATCAGGGCGAGGACAACAAATACAACTATTACTGAAATAAGGATAAAGTTAGCAGCAAAGGTTGAAATTGTCGATATTTGTTCTTTAGGCAGACTGCTGAAATAGAGTATTATACCTATTATGATTGTAGTCAGCCCGCCAAGATATGCAAGGACCACCTTATCGAACAGGTTAATTTTCTGCATTACAGCCACACTTATCAGTCCGGTCATTAAGGCAAAAAAAGTTGATATCAGGATAGGAATAAATATATCGGCCGGATTGGCAGCTCCCAGCTGCATCCTGTAGACAATAACGCTTACAGGGATAACAGTCAGACCTGCGGCATTCATAACAAGAAACATGATCTGTGCATTGGAGGCAGTCTCCTTGTCAGTATTCACTTCCTGCATTTCTTTCATGGCTTTAAGGCCCACGGGCGTTGCAGCATTATCGAGGTTAAGCATATTTGCCGCAATGTTCAGCATTATTGAACCATAAGCAGGATGTCCCTTTGGCAAACCCGGAAAGAGTCTTTCAAACAGAGGTCCCATTGCCCTGCCAAGTATCTTCACTACCCCTCCTTTTTCGCCAACTCTCATCAACCCCATCCAGAGTGTCAAAGCACCCGTCAATCCCAGCGAGATCTCGAAACCGATCTTTGCATTATCAAAAACTGCATTAACCAGGTCGTTGAATATCTGTGTATTGCCTGAAATAATTAGCTTACCGAGCGCAACGAGGAATCCGATAATGAAGAAGGCAATCCAGATGTAGTTTAAAGTCATAGAATATAATTGATCGTCTAAGATAATTATTAAAGATAAAAGAGAAAAGGTAAAAGATAAAAGTCGAAAATAAAGGTCCTGCAGGAAATTATCATCTACTGGACTTGCACGACTTGCACGACAAATATGTGTATTAATTGTTTTTTGAATAAATTTGTAAAAACAAAGCAAACACTATGGCCAGGTTTACCAGAATTGATGTTATAAATAAGATAGCTGAAACGGGGATAATTCCCATTTTTTATCATAATGACCCTTCTATCTGCAGGAATGTAGTGAAAGCATGTTATCAGGGAGGGATCAGAGTTTTTGAATTCACCAACCGTGGTGATTTTGCCCATGATATTTTCAGTGATCTAAATAAATGGGCTGAAAATGAAATACCTGATCTTATTCTTGGTGCCGGCTCAGTGGTCGATGCCGGAACCGCTTCACTCTATATCCAGCTAGGTGCAAACTTTATCGTCTCTCCCATCCTGAATCCTGATATGGCAAAGGTCTGTAACCGGAGAAAGATACTGTGGTCACCCGGATGTGGATCAGCATCTGAAATAAGCTATGCCGAAGAGCTTGGCGCAGAGATAATTAAGATATTTCCCGGATCATCAGTAGGTGGACCGGAATTCATAAAAGCGGTAAAGGCTCCCTGCCCGTGGACGAGCCTTATGCCTACAGGTGGTGTGGAACCTTCTGCTGAAAACCTGCAGTTATGGTTCGATGCCGGTGCAGTCTGTGTTGGTATGGGATCAAAGCTGATAACCAGAGAGATTGTACATAAAAAAAACTGGAAAGAGCTGACTAAACGGACTGCATTAGCCATGAAGACAACTCGGAAATTAATTGTTACCAGAAAATAAATACTATTACTATGAAAAAGAAGATCTTAAATGTTGTATGTATTGTGGTTCTGTTCGGTCTTACAATGCCGGCAGGTTCACAGGATATTGTTCTTCCGGCGCCTGACAGGACAGGTGGAAAGCCATTGATGCAGGCTCTCAATGAAAGACAATCAACCAGGACCTTTACTGAAGGTGAGATTTCAGAACAACAGTTGTCTGAACTATTATGGGCAGCATGGGGTATCAACCGGCCGGCAGACAAAAAAAGAACTGCCCCTTCAGCCCGTAATATGCAGGAAGTAGATGTTTACGTTTCAATGCAAAGCGGTTTATACCTCTATTCAGCTGAAACACATACTCTGAAACAGATCCATAACAGGGACATTCGTTCACTGTGCGGCACACAGGATTTTGTTGCAACAGCACCGCTTAATCTTATCTATGTGGCTGACATGGGAAAGTTAGGGAAAAATGAGGGAGATGAGATTACGGAATCTGACCTCCTCTGGCCATATGCAAATACCGGCTTTATTGCCCAGAATGTTTACCTCTATTGTGCATCTGCAAATCTCGGATGCGTGGTAAGAGGCATGGTACCTAAAGCTAAGCTTGCGCCAGAAATGGGATTGAGGACAAACCAGGTTATAATACTGGCACATACAATAGGGGTGCCGGTGAAGTAGGATATTTAAATTAAATGGTACAGCGTTAGCGTACAGCGTTAGTACTTATAGTATCTTTAATTATGTAACACACGCTGTACCCTGGACTTTGCATACTGTACGCGATGCTTATTCCCCGGGAGCCCTGTACAGTTCGATATTTGAGATGACCGGGCAGGCTTTTGATTTAGTGATACTTACCTTTATCTTACCGGTGAGGGTAACCGGAAACTTTCGTATTACCTTGTTGCCTATTGTTGTACCATCAATAAGATGTACCCATTCTCCATTATTAAGTGCTTCAACTTTGAATTCCTGAATTCTCTGGCCCAGCTTAATATATTCCTGGAGGAGGATCCTGTTAACCTCGGTTTCAGTGCCCATGTCAATTATCAATTCAGCAGTGAGCTGGTCATCCTTTGTTGCCCAGTATGTTTCATCATCACCGTCAACTGCATTTGATGGTCTGAAATCTTTTCCTCTGTAATTTGATGCTGTGACTTTTTTATCTCTTGCAAGATCAAATTCAAATTCCTTATCCAGCAGTTCCCTGAAGCCCATCAGTGCCTGAACATCATTTTCGTGCAGCAGGCCTCTTGTATCGGGAGGGACATTAAGCAGGAGATTGCTGTTTCTGCCGACAGATAAATAATAAAGCTCCATAAGATTTTCAGGCGATCGTACCTGTGAATCCTGATCCTTATGATAGAACCATCCAGGACGTATGGAAACATCAACCTCTGCTGGGACCCAGTATTCTCCATCCTCATGTCCTTCACCCAGTATATGTGCAAAATCACCGCCCGGATACATATCATCCTTGTTCAGAAGGCACCAGTTTGTAAGGCTTCCCATGCCCTTTTCATTACCAACCCACCTTACATCGGGTCCGGCATCGCTGAAAATTACTGCTTGCGGCTGTAATTCCCTGACTATCAAATGCGTAAATAGCCAGTCGTAATACGTTTTATTATCAATTCTTCTGGTTTCCCTGGCTCCTCCATAATATCCGTCACCTCCGTTGGCACCATCGAACCATACTTCAAAGATATTGCCATAATTTGTTAAAAGTTCGGTAAGCTGGTTCCTGTAGCAGGTTAAATATTCCGGCGTGCCATAAACTGAACTGTTACGGTCCCATGGAGAAAGATAAATACCTAATTTCAAACCATATTCATCACATGCCCGGCGGAGTTCCCATATAACATCGCCTTCCCCGTTTTTCCAGGGAGAGCTTTTAACAGAGTGTTCAGTGAATTCCGAAGGCCACAAGCAGAATCCGTCGTGATGTTTTGCAGTGATGATGATCCCTTTCATTCCTGCTTCACTTGCTACCCTTGCCCACTGGTAACAATCTAGTTCCGTGGGATTGAATACCGATTCCTTTTCATCGCCGTAACCCCACTCCTTGTCTGTAAAAGTATTAACAGTGATATGGACAAACATGTAATACTCCATCTCATGCCATGCCAGCTGCCTCTCGGAAGGTACCGGACCATATGGTTCAGGAGGGGCAACCTTACCGCACGATGAGAAAAGTATAAAACCGATTATTAAAAGCCCAAAATTCTTCATAATTATTTAATTTTTTTCAATTCTTTTTCTGAAAGATCTTTTATCCTGATATTCCTGAATTTTACAACGGAACCATATCCAGAGAAACCTATATGTCCGGTTGTAGTTTTATTCATATCTTTTTCAATGCGTAAATGGAAACTATGAAAAGATATATCATACAGAGTATAAGCAGTGACATACCTGTTGCCACGTTAATCATGTCACTTATCCATCCTATTATCAGAGGGATAACTGCTCCTCCACTTATTGCCATCATCACCAGTCCTGAAATTTCATTGCCACGCTCCGGAAACTTTCCTATTGTAATAGAAAACACCAGTGGCCATATATTTGCTACAGTAAAGCCAATAAGAAATATCAGTACCCATGCCATAAATGTTGATTTAACAAGTATTATCAGGATCAGGCATAAAATACCAAGTAATGTGGTCCATATAAAGAATTTGTTTGAGGAGATCTTTGTAAGCATGATAGCGCCGGCAAAAGTACCAAGCATACGACCCAGGAAATACACGCTTCTGCCTGATTCGGCAGCAATCTGTTCAATACCAAAATGTTTAATAAGATACTGCCCTGAATTTGAATTGAATCCGACATCAACACCAACAACCACAAAGATAGCAATCACCATAAGCAGTATATAGTTATTGCCAAGCAGTTTGAAAGATGAGGAGAGTGATGGTTCAAAATCCTGCTTTGATTCCTCAATTTTAACTGCCCCAAGCCATATTACCGTAAGGATTGATACAATCCCAAAAACAAGGAACATGAGTTTCCAGTCGCCGAATTTTAAAGCAAAGAAAGCTGCTGCCGGAGCGCCAATCATTGAACCTATTGCTTTAACAAACTGGGAGAAGCTCAAAAAACTTGACCGCCTGTTTCCCGGGACGACATCTACCATAAGAGGATTTGCAGATACCTGAACAATGGTATTCCCTATTCCCAGAAAAGCAAATCCAATAAGCACCGTGGCAAATGAGTAGATGAAGAATGGTATGAATAAGCCCAAAGCCGTTACTCCCATGCCTATATTCAGCATAAAATGTTTTCCCAGGCGTGATTGCATTACCCCGACCGGTACTGAGAGCAGTAGAAACCAGAGAAAGGCGGCGGAGGGTATAAGCTGTGCTATTGTTGCACTCAGGCTCATGTCCAGACTTACACGGTCAACACCAATGCCCACAAGGTCAACAAAGCTCATGACAAAGAAACCCATAAGCACGGGGGCAATCTTCGAGATATTGATTTTCTGTGTATTCATGGGAGAGAGGTTCAGGGTTTAAGGTTTAGGAATGTATTTTCATCTTTCCCCCCTTTGAAGAGCCTGTCCCGCGTTAGCGAGAGGGTCAGAGGAATGTTAATCATTACATAAGTGGCAGCGCATGTTGTACTGATTTCCAGAAATCATCATTAAGGAGATACGCGCTTCCAAATAATGCAGCATCTTCCTTAAGAGTTGAGAGGGATACCTTACAGGTGCAATTCTCCTTTTTCAGCCTCTCTTCAAAAACATCTCCGAAAAGATAATAAGCATAGGATATATTACCGCCTATAACAAGTATTTCAGCTTTAAATTTTTTAAGCCATGGGGCAAGGAAGAGACCCAGTTCATTACCGAATTCAGTAAAAATATCTGCTACAATATTATCCGAAGAAGCCATCTCAGAAAGTTCTTTGACACCCGGAAGCTCTTTCCCGGTCAGACTTTTATATCTGCCTAATAATCCGCGTGTTGAGAAATAATCATCTGCTATTCCGCTTTTATAGGGAAGGTGATAGACACAGCCAAGTTTTGGAACTTCCGGTCCGTCGACAATAGGGATACGTTTGCTGATAAAGGCAGATCCGAAACCTGTACCCAGGGTCACAGACATAGAACGATCGACATTTGCTGCCTTGCCTATTACCGCCTCCCCGACAGCAAAAGCTGATACATCATTCATAAATCTGACAAAGAAATCATCTTGGACATCCAGGCTGCTGGCAACTGCATCAGCAATATTGAAGCCATAGAGATTCTCATATTTAGCGACACCTTTTATATAACAGATACCCTTAATATAATCAAAAGGACCGGGCATGGCGAATCCAATGCCTTTAACTTTTTCAGTCGATACCTTTTTAAGGGCATCCATAAGCGCATTTGTCCAGGTGCCGATTATTACATTGGCATGGGCCTGGTTATTTACTGCTCTCTCAGATATAGTATGCTTAAGAACACTCCCGGAAGAAAGATCAACTGCGGCACAAGTGATATGGCTCCCTCCTATATCAGCACCAATAGCAAAATTTTGTTCCATATAATTATAATGTGATCGGATTTAAAATTATCATAATACCGGCTTTGAAAATATTCAAATTTGTTGTCACTGCAAAATATATATCACCAAATATGTTATGTGTGGGAATTATACTTTGAATAACAAACTGATTTTTTTCATATTTAATTTGATTTAATTATTATAATTTTAAAGAAATAATATTATTTAAAAATATACATAAACAGACTTATCCATGCCAAAAGTAACTAAAGAAGCTGCGCTTCTCTATCATAGCAGAGGCCGTCACGGGAAAGTGGAAGTGATACCTACAAAACCCTCCAGTACTCAGTTTGATTTAAGTCTTGCCTATACTCCGGGAGTTGCCTTTCCATGCCTTGAGATAGAAAAGAATCCGGAGGAAGTTTACACCTTTACAGCCAAGGGAAATCTTGTTGCCGTAATATCGAACGGAACAGCAGTACTTGGACTTGGTGATATCGGCGCCATGGCGGGAAAACCGGTAATGGAGGGCAAGGGCCTCTTATTCAAGGTCTTTGCCGATGTGGATACATTTGACATTGAGATTGATGAGAAGGATCCGGAAAAACTTATCGAGGTATGTGCAAAGATTGCTCCGACATTTGGCGGCATTAATCTTGAAGATATAAAAGCACCCGAATGCTTCGAGGTTGAGACAAAGCTCAAAGCAATGCTTGATATTCCGGTATTCCATGATGACCAGCATGGGACAGCAATTATTTCGGGTGCAGGGCTCCTTAATGCCCTGGAGATAACCGGCAAGAAGATTGATAAGATCAAGACGGTAATTTGCGGGGCTGGTGCAGCAGGAATATCGTGTGCAAGATTTTATGTTTCACTTGGAGTAAAGAAGGAAAACATAATTATGGTCGACATTAACGGTGTGATCAACCGGAAGAGAAAAGATATTAACGAATACCAACAGGATTTTGTAACTGACCAGAATGTTGATACTCTTGCCCAGGCAATGAAAGGAGCAGAAATGTTTCTTGGCGTTTCAGCTGCTAATATCGTGTCGAAGGAAATGCTTGCATCGATGGCAAAAAATCCGATTGTTTTTGCAATGGCCAATCCTAATGCGGAAATCTCATATGAAGATGCAATGGCAACCAGGGATGACCTGATCTTTGCAACAGGCAGATCGGATTATCCGAACCAGATAAATAATGTGCTCGGATTCCCATTTATATTCCGCGGTGCTCTCGATGTCAGAGCTTCAACAATAAATGAGGAGATGAAGCTGGCAGCATCAAAAGCCCTTGCAGCTCTCACAAAAGAACCGGTTCTGCCTTCAGTGCTTAAAGCATATAATATTGATAAGCTTGTATTCGGCAAAGATTACATCATCCCGAAACCTCTTGATCCGAGACTTATTTCATGTGTAGCATCGGCAGTAGCTAAAGCTGCTATCGATAGCGATGTGGCAAAATTTCCGATAACAAACTGGGATGCTTACAGGAATAGTCTTGACAGACGATTAAGCGATCATATTAAAAAGATCGGGGAGTTGAATATATAAGACCCCCGGGTTATAATGTTTTTTTATTCTGTTTCCGTTCTGCGATCTGTCTGCCTATTTTCTTCTCATACATGGATACAATAAGATCAGCGCATTCATATATATTAAATGAAAACCTGTTGATTGTGACATCAAAAAGGAAATCGATGTTCACCGATTTCTTTTCGAGGAATGTGGTTATGAGGTTATGACGTCTTTCGTCGGTGTCGACGATATATTCCTCAGCTGCCTCTATTTCCATTTCCTTCTTTTTCATAACATTCTCTACTCTCCAGTAAAATGGTGCTATCAGTCTTACATGAAGTGAATCTATAATATTACGGGCTATAGAGACTCCTCCCCTTCCTACAAGAACAACATTTCCTTCTTTGCAAATCGCCAATACTACATCCTTGATAGCTTTTTTAACCCTTTCATCACTCACAAATCCCCCGGAGAAGGCCATGATCATTTCGGACATATTGGTGAGCTCCATCCCCTTGTAATAATTTTCTACCCGTTGTGAATCGGTATTCAGCTCTTTTGCAATGGCATAGATAATATCTTTATCAACCCACTTCCACTTATTGGTACCGGTTCTCCTGTTCATGTTATCCACAACATTTTCAGCAATCTGACGGGCATCACATCCTGTCTGACGTGATATTGTTATTACCGGCCCTTCTTCCATTCCGGTATTGCTAAGGATCGATTCCCTGTACCGGCCATCAAAATAATCAAAGAATTTTTCCATAATGCCTGCCTCCTTTCCTTGATATAAATTTAAAGATGCTGATTAAAATATCCTGTTAATAACTCAAACTAAGTAACTTATCCCGCATATCAAACGGACGGGAAAATCATTGTTCCCAGTGTAATTCCAGAGTAATAAATACCGTTAAAAATTACAAAAAAAAAATGAAACCAGAAAATTTTTTTACCTGACGCAACTTTTAACCTCACTGCAATATCTTTATTAAGTAAGGAGGTATAACAGATTTAAAACGGCCTGGTTTTTGTGGGAAATATTATACCGGTATGAGAAAGCCAGTTATATACATCACAAGTTTGTTTCTTGTCATTCTGTTAGCTGCAGGATGCAAAAAGAGTGAGTTTTCAATCAGCAGTCAGGTAATCCTTTTTCAGTACGATCACGTCCGTGGAACCAATCACCATGGTTTTCTCATTGATAGTGAAGGAAACGTTTTCACATACAATACCGATGGAATGAATTTCCCTGACAGGGATCTGGAAATACGTCAGGACAAGGCTAATGAATACCTGGGCCAATGTGAGTTTTCAGGCATAAAAATCGCCGGTGAAAAATTATTAAAATATGCACGATATATTGAATTTATAGCATCAAGCAAAGTAACAGCTCCCCGTGACACACGTGATAATACGGGAACTATAAGATTCATCTGCTACCATTTTGAAGAAAGCTCGGGTCTATACATTGGCCACCTGATAAAGATGGAGGGTGATTATACCAGGGAAAATCTCAATTTCCATTCAAGAAAAGTCTCATCATGGATGAGAGAAATCGGCAGAGAATTATCAATTGAATAATTTATTGCAACAAATGCCCTCGCTCCATTTTTTATTTTAAAAGAATAATAATACTTCTCTTGAATATTATTCCGATTTTTTTATCTTTACTCAACACTAATTAATTTCTTGAATCATTTAATTTATTACACTATGAGCGAATCCATTTTTTCCAAACCTGAAATAATATGGTTCATTATTGGACTTGTTCTCTTACTCCTTGAGCTTGTTATGCCGGGATTTGTAATTTTCTTCTTTGGTATCGGGGCTTGGGTTACAGCCCTTTTATGTCTGTTCACAGAGCCAAATATCAACATCCAGGTTATTGTTTTTGCAATAAGTTCAGTTCTTACTCTTCTTCTTTTCAGAAGAATGATAAGGAACAAGTTTCTTTACAACAAAGATGACCGGTCTGAAGCTGTTGAAGATGAGTTTACAGGCAAATCAGCTATTGCAATCACTGACTTCGGACCTGACAGAAAAGGAAAAGTAGAATTCAAAGGTACATCGTGGGATGCAGAGTCAGTATCAGACATTAAAGCTGGTCAAACAGTAATAATAAAACAAAAAGAAAATATTAAATTAAAAATCGAACCTAAAAATTAGTAACATGACAGGATCAATTACCTTCATACTTATTGGTGCAATCCTTCTCGGATTCATCCTTATTGCATCAATGATAAAAGTTGTTCCCCAGAGGACAGCAATCATCGTTGAGAGGCTGGGTAAATTCAGGGCAGTTTATACAGCTGGTTTCCAGGTCCTTATTCCCTTTATCGACAAAGTCAGATACAGGCATACACTGAAAGAACAGGCCATTGATGTGGCGTCACAAATTTGTATCACGCGCGACAACATTGCCGTTGAAGTTGACGGAATCCTTTATCTTCAGGTACTGGATCCTCAGAAAGCCTCATATGGTATTGATAACTACCGATTTGCATCTATACAGATTGCACAGACAACAATGAGGAGCGTAATAGGTAAGCTTGAGCTCGACAGAACCTTCGAAGAACGGGAAACAATAAATTCCGCAATAGTGGAGGCAGTTGATAAGGCCAGTGACCCATGGGGTGTAAAGGTAGCACGTTATGAGGTGAAGAATATTTCCCCGCCGCAGAGTATCAAAGATGCCATGGAAAAACAGATGAGGGCAGAAAGGGAAAAGAGGGCCATCATCGCTGAATCGGAAGGAACTAAGCAGGCCAAGATAAATGTTGCCGATGGTGATAAACAGGAGCTCATAAAAAAATCAGAGGGAGAAATGCAGAAGCGTATTAACGAAGCTGCCGGACGTGCTTCGGAAATAGAACAGGTGGCAAAAGCTACAGCTAACGGCCTAAGGGCAATTTCTGCAGCAATATCCGAAGAAAACGGACTCAATGCAGTTAACCTTCGGATAGCAGAACAATACCTATCTGCCTTCAGAAATCTGGCAAAGGAAAATAATACTATGATACTGCCTTCAAATCTGTCGGATATTGCCGGCATAGTTGCAACAGCAACAGCAGTATTTAACGAGGTGAAGGATAAGAAGAAATAACCTCAGACTTCACGAACTCACCCCCTTCTTTTCCCCCTCTCTGCTTTGCAAAGAGGGGGAATTTATTAATATACAATGATTTCATATACAACATTTTAAGCCCCCTCTTTACAGGGCTGAGCGTAAAAAATCCCGCTGGCGCGGATTTATAATCCGTGCCATAAACCAACAGCCCCGATTGCAACCGAACACTGCTTTAGCAGTGTGAGCTCGGCGAAGCCAAATCGGCACTAGCAGTAGATCTAAAAGGTGTCAAATATGTTCTGTCCTTGAAATGATCTCATTCTGAAGATCTTCGCCAATATCATTGAAGTAATCGCTGTAACCGGCAACCCTCACAATCAAATCGCGGTATAACTCGGGATGCTTCTGTGCATCACGCAATGTGTCAGCATTTACGACATTAAACTGGACATGATGACCATCGAGAGTAAAATAGCCTCTTATCAATGCGGTAAGGCAGCTATAACTATCTTCATCCTCAAAAAACTGAGGTGCAAATTTCTGGTTCAGAAGAGTACCGCCTGTCCGCAGATGATCAATTTTTGAAGCTGATTTAACTACCGAGGTAGGTCCCTGTTTATCAGCTCCCTGGCTTGGTGATATACCTTCCGAAAGAGGCTTAAATGCTTTGCGGCCGTCAGGAGTAGCTCCAATCACACTTCCAAAGTAAACATGCGAAGTGGTCGGGAGCATATTTATCCTGTGAACACCTCCTCTGGCATCGGGTCTTCCATTCACTGCATCATAAAAGATCTCAAACACTTCAACTGCATTATTGTCGGCATAATCATCATCATTTCCATATTTGGGTGTACTGTAGATCAGGTCGTGCTGTATCTGTTCATAACCGTTGAAATCAGCATCGAGAGCTTGCAGGAGCTCATCCCACGAGTATTTCTTTTTATCGTAAATATTGTACTTTATCGATGTTAGAATATCGGTAATACTTCCCAGTCCTACTCCCTGAATATAAGATGTATTATAACGCGCTCCGCCGTTGTTATAATCTTTTCCTTTTGCTATGCAGTCCTCAATAAGTAAGGAAAGAAATGGTGCCGGCAGCCATGATGCAAAGGTTTTCCCAATTACATTATTCCCTCTTATTTTGATATCAATCAAATAGTTAACCTGCATTTTAAAGGCTGACATCAATTCATCAAATGATTTATAGTCTTTTGCATGACCTGTCGGGAGACCGATGCAGGTATTGTTACGTTTGTCAATACCATCATTTAAAGTAATTTCCAATACTTTGCACAGATTAAAATATCCTGTGAGCCAGTAGGCTTCAGTGCCGAAGGCACCTGTCTCAACGCATCCCGATGCACCCCCGCTGCGTGCATCAACAATTTTCTTACCCTGCCGCAGCATCTCCCGGATGATTGCTTCAGTATTGAAGCAGGATGGCTGTCCAAATCCTGTTTTAATAATATCCAGTGCTTTATGGATGAATTTATCGGGATTCTTTCTGCTTATCTGTATCATCGAACTTGGTTGTACTATTCTCATCTCCCTGATGACATCCAGCAGTATATAAGTCATTTCATTGACGGCATCAGATCCGTCAGGCTTTACACCACCCAGGTTAATCAGGCAAAAATCAGTATAAGTACTGCTTTCAGAGGCAGTCACTCCCATCTTTGGAGGTGCCGGATGATTATTGAATTTAACCCAGAAGCATCCCAGAAGATCATACAATTCTTCTTCAGTAATTGTACCTGCATGTATCTCCTTTTTATACACAGGCAAAAGATGCTGATCGAGTCTTCCCGGGTTGAATGAATCCCATGGATTCAACTCAGTTATTACACCAAGATGAATAAACCAGTAATGCTGGAGCATTTCATGAACTGTCTCAGGGGAATATGCAGGCACTTTCCTGCAGATCATTGCCATCTTTATCAGCTCCTTCTTTCGTTCCGGATCACTTTCATTCTCTGCAAGATTTTGCAGTGTGTCCGCATATCTGTTTGCATACATGATAATCGCATCACAGGCAATATCCATTGCTTTCAGCTCTTCCGACTTTTCAAATGCCTGAGGATCATTAAAATAATCGAGCGAGGAAACTGAGTCTTTTATTTCATCCTTTAACTGCAGGAAACCTGTCCTGAACATTTTATATCCAAGAACTGTATGTCCCGGAGCACGCTGTTCCTGGAATTCAGTAAAAATACCTGCCTTGTAAGCATTTATCCATTCAGGAGTCATAAGGCTCATGATCCTGTCGCGGTTGCTTTTTCCTTTCCAGAATGGGATTATTTCTTTTTCATAGAGTTTCTTTACTTCATTGTTAACTTTAAAGGAGACTTTTTCCCTTGAATTCAGTATTTCAAGATCTTCAAGAGAATGGATGCATATCTCAGGGTATGTTGGTGTCTCTTTTGGAGCAGGTCCCCTCTCACCGACTATCAGTTCTCCATCGCCAATGTACAGCTTTTTGTTTTTCAGAATATATTCAAAAGCTCTGGCCCGCTTCATTGGGGCTGACAGTTCACGTGCCCCGTCACTTTTATAGAATTCCGTTATCAGCAAGGCTCTTTCGGGTGAAAGCTTTTCAACCGCGTTGAGACTTTGTTCTCTAAGTTTTATTACTCGTTTGGATAATATCATGATCTTGGGTTATTAATCCCTGACTGAAATCAGGGGTTAGTCATCCTCCTATGTTCACTTTAATTTCTGTATCTGAAAAGAACCCCTTAAGTTCATTCATTCTTTGCCGGGATGGTTGTTCTGCATTATTCATGCGGCTAGGAATACTGAACTTCTTATATTTTACTTTGCCGATTCTATGGTAGGGAAGCAGACTTATCTTTTTAAGGTTTTCACGTTTGGAATCTGCCAGGAATTGTTTCAGGGTATTGAGGTTTTTCGGATCATCATTGAAACCGGGTACAACCGGAATCCTGACAATAATATCCGTTCCGCTGTCAAGAATAAGCTGAAAGTTACTGAATATCAATAAATTCGACACTCCTGTAAACTCTATATGCCTCGAATCATTCATGTGCTTGATATCGAAAAGGAACAGATCGGTATAAGGAATTACCGTTTTGAAATTTTCTGCAGTGGAATACCCTGAGGTATCAACAGCGGTGTGATAATCGTTCTTCCTGCAGGCTTTCAGCGCTTCGAGGAGAAAATCTGTCTGAAGCATCGGTTCACCGCCGGAAAAAGTAACGCCTCCCTTTGACTTGTTGATGAAGACCCTCTCCCTGTCAAGTATTTCAATAATGTCGCTGACAGAATAGAATTGTCCTGCTTCTTCCATCCTTATGAACTCCCTCTCCCCTACTTTCTCAATTTGTTCAACTATCTCCCGGTCCGGTGATATACCTTCAGGATTATGGCACCACCGGCATGAGAGGGGACACCCTTTCATAAAGAATGTTACCCTGATGCCCGGACCATCATGTATCGAGTATCGTTTAATGTTGAAAATCAGACCTTTCATAAAACAAGATAAAAGATAAAAGTAAAAAGACAAAAGTGAACAGTGAACAGTGATAAGGAGGACGGGGATACAGATACTTCGCAACAGTATTTGCCGAAGATTATCCGGAATAGAACATGAGGCAGGAATAAAGACGTCTGCCAAGGCGCTGCCAGTTGAAACGGTATTTCAGGTTTGCGATCATATAATTTGTTGCAAGTTAAATATTTTTTTTATCCGTTATTCTACTGATAACAAAATCAGAGATAAGTCGTTATCTTTAAAAGTAAATGCAGTGCAAATCCATGAAGAGATCATTTCTGTATGCCGTTTTCTTTTTTTCATGTGTTAAGGTAATTTCACAGACCGGTGAGCATCATACGGTAAGCGGTTATGTAAAGGAGGCAGTCACCGGAGAATCACTTATCGGGGTAAACATATATCTTCCCGACAGGATGACAGGTACTGTCACCAACAATTTCGGATTTTATTCGCTCACACTACCGACAGCAGATAGTATTGAGCTGATTGTTTCTTACGTAGGTTTTTCGATTTATAAATGTATAATTCCGCTTCGGAGCGATACCGAATTAAATATTGAACTTACACCCGACCTGTTGCTGAAAGAGGTAATTATAACCGCTGACAAGCAGGAACGGTTAAGTGAGTCAGCCAGGATGAGCAGCATCAAACTCCCTGTGAGCCAGATCAAGAATGTTCCAATGCTTCTCGGAGAAAAAGATGTGCTGAAAACTCTACAGCTGATGCCCGGTATCCAGAAAGGATCAGAAGGAAGCAGCGGTTTATACGTCCGCGGAGGAGGTCCGGATCAAAACCTTATTATACTTGATGATGCAATAGTATACAATGCAAGCCATCTTTTCGGATTTTTCTCGTTATTTAACGGAGCCGCTCTTAAAAGCGTTGAGCTGACCAAAGGGGGATTCCCCGCAAGGTATGGAGGCAGACTCTCATCGGTCCTGGAAATGAACATGAAAGAGGGAAACAAGGAGGAGTGGCACGGTGAAGGAGGTGTAGGGCTGATATCTTCGAATCTCACTGTTGAGGGACCACTGAAAAAGAACAAATCTTCAATTTTATTGTCAGGACGGAGAACCTATGCTGATCTTATACTCAGGCCTATACTCACAATACTGGATGAAGAGAACACAGGCTATTATTTCTATGATTTTAATGCCAAGGTTAACTATGATTTCGGGCGGAAGAACAAGCTTTACCTGAGCGGTTATTTTGGCAAGGATAAATTCTACATGAAGTATAAATCGAAGGATTACAGTGAGAAAGTAGGATTCCTGTGGGGCAATGCCACAGCAACACTGAGATGGAATCACCTCTTTAATAATAAGTTGTTCTCCAACACCTCTCTGATATTCAGTAACTATTCTTTTGGTATTTATGATGATTACAAAGTGATTTCTGAAAACAAGGATTATTATGCTGAATACTATTCCGGTATCAGAGACCTTACAATTAAATCGGACTTCGATTTTATTCCAAGTCCTGCTCACTGGATAAAGGCCGGAGTAATTAGCATTTTTCACCGCTTCAAACCATACGCTTATATTGAAGAGGATATTCCCAGCCAGGTGCATAAGAGGGATATAAAATATACAAGCGGTATTGAGACAGGAATATATACCGAGGATACCTGGCAGCCCCTGCAGTCTTTAAAGGTGAGTGCCGGAGTCCGGTTCAGCTATTTCCTGGCGCAGGAAAAACGTTATTATAATCCTGAGCCAAGATTATCTGTGGCCTGGAGGCCGGTCACCGACATGGCACTTAAGGCTTCATATGCATCGATGAACCAGTATATACACCTGCTTTCAAATACCGGCATAAGCCTGCCCACCGATCTCTGGGTCCCTGTAACCGACAGGGTTAAACCACAGTCATCCCGGCAGATAGCCCTGGGAGTCGTTAAGGATATTGAACAACATGATCTTGCTGTATCCCTGGAAGGATATTATAAATGGATGGATAATGTACTTGGATACAAGGAGGGGGCCTCATTCCTCCAACTCAATAATCCGTCAGATGTAACAGTCTCCAAATGGGAGGATAATGTCACTGCAGGCAATGCCTGGTCATACGGTGCTGAATTCCTGTTTCAGAAAAAAAGCGGAAAGGTCACAGGATGGATAGGCTATACCCTGTCGTGGACTAAGATGCAATTCGATTCACTGAATTTTGGAAAGGAGTTTTTTGCAAGGTATGACCGTCGCCATGATATTTCTGTCGTTGTGATGTACAAGATGAACGATCATATAAACATCTCAGGAACCTGGGTCTATGGAACCGGAAATGCCGTTACATTGCCATTGTCAACATACTGGACTGATTATCATCGGCTTAATCTTTGGACTGACCTTGAATTTTATCGAGAAGGAATATTGTTTTCCCAAAAGGTAAACGAATTCGGAGAAAAAAACAATTTCAGAATGAGAGCCTATCACAGGCTTGACCTTGGAATTCAGTTTCACAAGCAGAAAAAATGGGGAGAACGGATATGGGAAATATCGGTTTATAATGCCTACTGCAGGTTTAACCCGTTTTTTTATTATAACGAAAGGGTATACGAAAATGACAAAGAGTATGGAGTTCTGAAACAGGTGAGCCTGTTCCCCATTATTCCCTCCTTCACATATTCCTTTAAATTCTGACGGTGACATGAAAAAGATATCATTTCTGATAATAAATCTATTTATATTGATAACCTCGTGTGAAAGAGACGTTAATAATGTGAGTTTACCCGATTTTATACAGAAATTAGTCATTAATTCATTTATCTCCCCTTATGATACAGTCTCTTTTGTATCCGTGGCTTCAAATGAAAGAATCTATGGTGATCTTAATATAAAAGAAACGTTTGGTAACCTTAATGTTACCATTTCCAACGGTGTCAACGAGATAAGCCTGGAAAAGGAAACTGATGCATATGTTTTCAGGCCAGAAGACATACTGGTTGAAGAGGGGAAAACATACCGGCTAAAGGTTATAAGTGACAAGGGGCTGACCGCGGAAGCAACCTGTACAGTACCGATGGCCAGAAATTTTCATCTTGAAGCTGACACCTTATGGGAGTACAAAGTAATACCCGGCGTGGGAAGCTTGAACATGATCAGGGCAAATGTCTATCTGACAGATTATCCCGGAGAAGCAAATTATTTCAGATTTACCACAAAAATACTTCTTTATGATTCTGAATATGGTTATTTGCCTGAACTCTCCATTGACGGAGAAAAACCGGCATTTTTTTCAGATGAAGGAAGAGATGGTGAAAGAATCTTTGTCAATACTTTGACTGTTGCACCTTTTTCTGAAAGCGATTCAACGTTCATTATTTTTTACATATTAAATACAGATAAAGCATATTATACTTATCATCGGTCATTAGATAACTACTCCAGCGGAGAGAATCCCTTTACGGAGATCTCGCCGATATATTCAAATATTGATGGCGGATTAGGAATTTTTGCCTCATATGTTGTCGATTCACTGGTATTAAGGCTTAAATAGGTCTAATTACATACATTATATGAAAAACTTATTTATAACAGTATATTTTAATTTTACTTATCTTTCTGTATTACTGATAGTTACATACTTCTTAACAAATGATTAACATGACATTAACAAAAAAAGATGCAACAAAATGCATTACAGAACGTCATTATAGTGAATCACAAATATCTACATAGGCCGTTCGGCCAAATTCTACGATCAGGTTTAAGTTAGTAGGTACGGAAAGACATCGAAAGGTGTCTTTCCTTCTTTTATGCCTTGCTCAACAAAATCATTTTTGTACATTTCGGTAGCAAATAATAACCTTTAAATACCAGTTATGAAAAACAACGTTTTCATAATGATTACAGCCTTTATCTTATTAACAGATGCCTTAAATAATTCACTTTTGCAAATCCTGAATAAACCGGTATGAGTGCCAGATTTTTCATAATCATTGTTCTAACGACAGCTATAATTCTCCCTGCTGAAGGTGTCACGCCAAAAGCAGTTAAAGGGATTATGGATCTCCGCCAGATGGATAAGGGAGAACGGTTTTTTGTGAAACTAAACGGTGAGTGGGAATTTTACTGGAATAAGATGCTTCACCCCTGCGATTTTGAAAAAAATGAGATATTGCCTGACTATTACGGTGAAGTTCCATCATACTGGACAGATTATCCCCGTGAAGTTGTAAAAACAGAAAAAGAGGGTTTTGCGACTTATCGACTGCTGGTCCTTCTCCCGTCAGGCTACAGGGTTCCGTTAGGTTTTGATATGCCGGTTTTTGATTCGTCATATGATATTTATGTTAATGGAAGATATTTTGGAGGGAACGGCCAGCCGGGTAAGTCAGCATCAGAGACAGAACCAGGATACAGCAGGAATTTCTTCAGATTTGATCCGCAATCCGATTCCATCACAATAGTAATTAATGTAGCCAATTATTCGCATCGCCGTGGTGGCTTCTGGCTTCCCATGAAGATCGGTACCTTCTTTGAGGTTCAAAAGCGGCTTGCCAATAGCTGGGCAGGAGATTGGGCCATAATAAGTCTGCTCCTCGGATTTTCATTATTTTTCTTTTTCTTTTACCTGATATCGCCGAGAGAAAAGGTAATGGGACTCTTCTGCATGGCAACAATCGGTCTGGCATTAAGACCATTATTCACATCTCACTTTCTTATCAGCAACCTGTTTGATGTGGGATGGACCTGGATGATAAGGTTTGAATACCTGGGCCTTTCCCTGATAATAATAGGATGGGTATGGTTCGTTCAGGTTCTCTATCCGACGAACTATTTCAGAGTATTTGCCATTGGTATTACAGTAATATTCACAGGTTCATCTGTCCTTACACTGTTTCTCCCGGTAAATATATTCAGCTATTCAACGCTGGTTTTGTATCCTGTTATACTTATACTGATGGCTTATGGGATTGCTAAAAGTCTTCTTGGTGTATTTCAAAAAAGAACATTTGATATAATATATTTCCTGGCGTTTCTTATACTGGTTTCAGCAGGAATACATGATATAAGAGTATCTCTCGGCAAGTCGGAAAGTACCCGGGGTTATGTTCTTTCCTATGCAATTGTAGTGTTCGTACTGATACAGGCCGGTATGCTGCTCTATAAATGGGTCAGGTCATATCAGGAGAAGGAAAAGCTCCAAAATGAACTTGCATTTATAAACAGGAACCTTGAACAAATTGTGAGTGAAAGGACACAGGAGCTTAAAACGAGGAACGAAGAGATAGAGAAACAAAACACCAGGATAGCACTGCAGAATAAGCAATTATCAGAAACCATTCAGCTGAAAAATAAGATATTTTCAGTAGTTGCACACGACCTGAGAAGTCCTGTAGTCAATATCCTTTATATGCTTAACCTCCTCAAAGAAAAGGAGTACAAGGAGAAATATGACACATTTGCAAATTCAAGTATCGAATATGCACAGAGTGTAATTCTGCTGCTCGAAAATATGCTTGTTTGGGGAAGAGGTCAGGAGGATAAAATAAAATTTTCACCTGCAAGACATAATTTTGCGGATATTATTCTTACCAACCTGAGCATTTTTAAAGAGAGTGCTGACAAAAAAGAGATATCGGTGAATTTTACACAGGTAGGTAAATCATTTGCATATTTTGATAAGGATCTTATGGATATTATTATCAGGAACCTTTTATCAAATGCAGTAAAATATACTCCAAGGGGTGGAAGGATCAGTATCCTGCTCAAAGAAAAAACCTCTGAAAACAAGAGTATTCTGTTGAAGATCTGCGATAATGGAGTGGGGATACCGGAGGAGAAACAGAAATCACTGTTTACATCTGATGAAGTGTCAAGCACACCGGGAACAGAAAATGAAAAAGGCACAGGACTGGGACTAAAGCTGTGTCATGAACTGGTTCTGATCAACAAAGGGATTATCAGCGTGGATAGCAAGGAGGGGGAAGGTACATGTTTCATCATAAACATCCCGGCCTGACATTTTGATCATTCCGGGTCATATCAAGTACTGTTGACGTTTTTCCATAGAACATTAATAATCCGGAAAAACTGTAATATAAAATTGCTCTGATGAAAATTATTGCTAATTTAGAATTCTGTAGGTAGTCATAGGTTAATTTAAATCATTCCTGTTAATGGAGTTCAATTCTATCTCTCCGGTAAAAATGAAGAATGATCTATATATGGGTCTTGATATAGGATCAATCTCCTTAAATACTGTTTTGATAGAAGATAATTATAATATTATTTCAGATTATTATGATTATGTTCACGGGAAGCCGTTTAATACTCTTTTAAGCAGGCTAACCTCTATATTTAAGGAGAATCCTTCTCTTAATCTCAAAGGTATTGCTTTCACGGGAACAGGTGGAAAGCTGGCATCAGAGCTTATAGGTGGAATATTTGTAAATGAGATAATTGCTCAGGCTGAATCATCCGGAACCTTATATCCCGGTGCGAGAAGCATCATTGAAATTGGAGGGGAAGATTCAAAGCTCATCCTGATGGAGAAAGATCCTTCAAACAACAAAGCCCGCCTGGTCGATTTTGAGATGAACAGTATATGTGCTGCAGGCACAGGATCATTTCTTGACCAGCAGGCAAAAAGAATAGGTGTTGCCATTGAGAATGAATTCGGAGAACTCTCCCTGAAATCAGTTAATCCGCCAAGGATTGCAGGTAGATGCAGCGTATTCGCAAAGAGCGATATGATACATCATCAACAGATTGCCACACCTCTTCATGATATTGTTGCAGGATTGTGTTTCGCACTTGCCCGGAACTTCAGAAGCAATGTCGCCCGAAGTAAGGAAATTTTAAAACCTGTGATCTTCTCAGGAGGAGTTGCAGCTAATATAGGAATGGTGCGGGCTTTCAGGGAAATCCTTGATCTTAAAGATAGTGAACTCATCATCCCTGAACATCATTCATCAATGGGAGCTATAGGTGCCGTTATCTATGCATTGAGCAATAATATTGTGATGGGAGATTTCAAAGGTCTGAAAGACCTTGAAAAGTACCTTTCAAAAGATATTTTGAAGTGTGTCAGCCTTCCGGGATTAAAGGAATCCGATGCCCTCTATATAAAAGAAACTGTACCAATAGATCCAAAGAAAGTACCGTTACCTGTATTCCTCGGTGTGGATGTTGGATCGTTGAGCACCAATGTTGTACTGATTGATGATCAGCATAACCTGATAGCCAGGCGATACCTGCCAACTGCCGGAAAACCGCTTGAAGCAATAATGAAGGGACTTAGTGAAATTTATGATGAGACAGGCGAGAATGTTACAGTTGTCGGAGCCGGTTCCACAGGTTCGGGACGATACCTTACAGGTGATTTTATCGGGGCAGATACAATTCAGAATGAAATTACTGCCCAGGCCACCGCTGCAATAGATTTTGATCCTACAGTAGATACAATATTTGAGATTGGCGGACAGGATTCAAAGTATATCGGTATTGAGAACGGTGTTGTGGTTGACTTTGAGATGAATAAGGTATGTGCTGCAGGTACGGGTTCTTTCCTTGAAGAACAGGCTGAAAAGCTCAATATCAATATTGTGAAGGAATTCGGCGATATGGCTCTGAAATCGGAAAACCCTGTAAAACTGGGCGACCGTTGCACAGTATTCATGGAATCTGACCTGAATTCTTTTATGCAGAAAGGTGCAAAAAACGATAACCTGGTTGGAGGACTCGCCTACTCAATAGTATACAATTACCTGCAGAAAGTTGTTGCCGATCACAGAATAGGAAATAAAATTTTCTTCCAGGGAGGAGTTACCAACAATAAAGCTGTTGTTGCAGCTTTTGAACAGGTACTGGGGAAAAAAATAATCATACCGCCTCATTTTGATGTTACAGGTGCTATCGGAGCGGCAATACTGGCTCAAAGGACAATGGCACCAGGGGAAAAAACATCATTCAAGGGTTTTGGTATCCGCAATGCGACTTACGGAATCAGCAGATTTACATGCCAGGGATGCACTAACCATTGTGAAATAAGAAAAGTAAAGATCACCGGCGAAAGGAAATCATTGTTTTATGGTGGCAGATGTGAAAAATATGAAACTGAAGGAAGAAAACAACATAAGAACAATATCCCGAACCTGTTCCTGAAAAGGACTGAGATGCTTATTGAAGGTTATGAAGTACCAAAGGAAATTAAAAATACTACCATTGGTATACCTCGTGCTCTGATGGTCTTCTACCAGCAGTTTCCTTTCTGGAAAACCTTCTTCGAAAAACTCGGATTTACCATTTTATTATCAAAAGAATCCGACAAAGAACTTGTAACTCAGTCTATTGAGACAATTACAACTGAAATCTGCCTGCCCGTGGAGATCATGCATGGGCATGTGATAGACCTTATCAAAAAAGGGGCAGATTATATTTTTCTACCCTTCATTGTCAATTCACGATTCAGGGAGGGTGATAAGACCTTTAACTGTAACTGCCCCTGGATCCAGTCATACCCCTTCATGGTTAAATCAGCGCTGAAAGGTAAAATAGATGAATCAAAATTACTGATACCTACATTACATTTCCGATTCTTTGAAACAGCTCTGATAAAAGAAATGACCGGATACTTTAATGAGAAATTCGGAATAAGTAAAAAAACCATAAAGGAGGCAGTTTATTTCGCAGATGATATCCAGACAGGATTTGAAAAACGGTTAGTGGAATATGGGAAGGAGGTCATGAGTAATATCCCTTCAGGATGCAGGCCGGTAATACTTCTGGGCAGACCATATAACAGCTCTGATCCACACCTGAACCTTGGTCTTGTGGAAAAACTGATTGCCAAGAATGTAATGCCCATTCCGATAGATATGCTTGACCTTGTCACCGGTAATATTTACGAAAACTATAGAAATATGTACTGGCCCAATGGTCAGAAAATTATTGCAGCGGCACAGTATGTGGCGAAAACAGACAGGCTATATGCTGTTTATATAAGTAACTTCAGATGTGGTCCTGATTCATTCTTATGGCATTATGTAACAGAAGAACTCAAAGGGAAACCTTTTCTCCATCTTGAAATTGATGAACACTCTGCAGACGCCGGGATGGTAACCCGTATTGAGGCATTCCTTGACAGTCTGAAAGGTACAGAAATGAACGTTAAAAAAGATGTGAAAATATTCAGACCAAGGCCAAGTCCGTCATCACCACCGGAAGGAAGGATATTATATTTTCCATACATGAGCGATGGTGCATATATGGTTGCTGCTGCTGCCCGGAGTATTGGTGTCCCGTCTGAAGTATTGCCCAGACCTACAGAGGAGGATTTGACAATTGGAAGAGAATATACCTCTTCCAAAGAATGCTTTCCAATGATTTGCGTAACGGGAAGTTTTATTAAAAAATTAAAAGAACAGGGTACTGATCCCAAAAAAGTAAGTTTCTTCATGCCTGATCATAATGGGCCATGTCGTTTTGGACAATATAACCAGTTTCACAGGATTCTTTTTGACAGACTGGGATATCATGATGCAGAATTGATAACACCCTCTAATGATACCTCATACGAAGATCTCGCCGGTGAATACGGACAAAAATTCAGAATCAATGCCTGGAAAGGAATCATTGTCGCAGAATATATAAGGAAATTACAATGTGCAATCAAACCTTATGAGATCAATAAGGGTGAAACGGATAAGATCTATTATGATGCAATAAAAAAACTGGAGAAATGTATAGAGAAAAGATCAAACGGATTACATAAAGTACTGGTAGATATTGCATCAGAATTCTTAGCAATAAAAGTTGACGGAAAAGAAAGAAAACCTGTTGTATCAATTATTGGTGAATCTTATATGCGTGACAATGCATTTTGTAACGGCAATATTGCAAATAGACTGGAAAATCTTGGCGTTGAGGTAGTTGTAAGTCCATTCTCAGAATGGATTACTTACTCAACTCATCGATTTACACGTGATAGCCGTTGGAAAAATGACAAAGGAGGAATAATTAAATCAAAAATACAGGGTATAGGACAGAATATTATTGCTTCATCATTACTCAAGGGTATAACGAAATTCATTGATAATGATAAGTATGTACCTCTTCATGATATGTTAAGGCTTTGCAACACATATGTAAGTGAGTTCTATGACGGTGACCCTCCCATTGCAATGGGTACATCAGTTGCCCTGGCTAAAAAAGGAGTTTCAGGCATTGCGGCTATACTTCCTTTTACATGTATGCCGGGAACATTAATAGCCTCGGTTAGTGATTCTTTCCGCAAGGACCATATGAATATACCTTTTATTAATATTGCTTATGACGGACAGGACACTGTGTCACTCGAGACAAGGCTCCAGGCATTTGTTTTTCAGGTAATGGAGTACGCAAGAATAGCAGAAAATGGGGGAAATTGATAAGATTCTTTCCCTGCAAGACTTATATTACTGTAAATCCCAGCTGGTCAAGCATTCGTCTCGACTGTTTTGTTCCGCCATTAAGCTTTATGGTATATGCATTGAACTCCCTCCTTGTCCTGTAATCATTTCTCAGTTTTTCAAAGTCGGATGGTGAAAAGCGGAGGCTGATATTGTCTTCATCAATATTATATGTACTGCCAACAGCTTCTCTGAGTACATCCTCGCTGGTCTTTCCGGTTCCGCTTAATGATATTTCAGGGTCAACAGGTTTTGGGACATCCGCCGGATACCATTTTTCAAGAGGGAGATTATAATGACTGCATAATGCGTTTACTATGATAGAAGTGCCGTTTGCTTTACCATCTGTTGAATATCCTGCGATATGGGGTGTGGCAAGAAATGTTCCCGACATAAGGTTCAGGTCAATATCAGGTTCATTCTCCCATACATCTATTACAGCTCCCCCCAGCCTGCCCGACTCCATGGCTTTGATGAGCGCGCCTGTTTCTGCCACTTCACCGCGTGATGTATTGATGAACCAGGTTCCCTTCTTTACCTTTTTAAAACTCATGTCATTAAAAAGGTACCATGTGCAGTATTCTCCAACAACATTAAGAGGTACATGAAGTGTAATAATATCTGATTCATTCAAAACAGTGCTGAGGTTTACAAAATTCTTTTTACCCTCTTTACGGGCTCTTGGAGGATCATTCAGAAGAATATTCATCTCCAGAAGACGCGCAAGCTTTTCGACCTTCGATCCTGCATTTCCGACACCGACGATACCGATGGTTTTATCTTTCAGGCTAAACCTGAACTCAAAAGCCATTTTTAGCAGGGCAACAGCCATATACTGCTGTACTGATGTTGAATTACAGCCTGGAGCATTAGTCCAGAATATCCCGTTTTTTGCACAGAACTTTGTGTCGATATGATCAAAACCAATAGTAGCAGTACCTATAAATCTTACTTTTGTTCCCTTTAGAAGCGATTCAGTACATTTTGTCCTTGTTCTTGTAAGCAGGGCATCAGCATCCTTCAGGATCTTATTGTCTATCTGTTTGCCCGGAAGATATACAACTTCAGCAAATGGTTCCAGAATTCCTTTAAGGAATGGGATCTTATCGTCGGCGACAATCTTCATTACAATAATATTTCCTGTGAAATTAAGTAATTTTACTGAATTAGCAGATGCTTAACAGGACTTAGAAATCCAGTCTGTCTATTCAATTATTGTCATCTCGTCCAGTAGATAATCAGCATCGGCATATTTATCTATGATAAACAAAACAAACCTGATATCGAGGCTTATGTTGCGGCTCTGTTCCGGATTGAAGGCCATATCACTGGCGACACCCTCCCATGCCCTGTCGAAGTTAATGCCTATAAGATGCCCGTCAGCATTGATCACAGGGCTGCCCGAATTGCCGCCTGTAGTGTGGTTATTGGCAATGAAACAAACAGGAACCTCACCATTACCGGTTGTATACCGGCCAAAATCCTTGTCGATATACAATTGTCTCAACTTATCAGGGACATTGTAATCGAATATTTCAGGATTATCCTTTTCCATTATGCCTTCTAAAGTAGTATAGTGTTTAAACCAGACTGCATCTTTTGAAAGATATCCCTTCACTGTTCCATAAGCTACCCTGAGAGTTGAATTTGCATCAGGGTAAAAAAGACGATCCCTGTCAAACTCCATTTGCAGAGTCATATAATCTTTGTTAAGTTTCTCTATTTCTGATGATATCTCATACAGCTCACTTCTGACATTTGCGGACAGAAACTCAGCTGCACTCTGTGCAAGTCTGTAAAAAGGATATTTCTGAAGTTTCTTCAGACTGCTCTTATTGAAATTATTGACAAATGAAATAAATTTCTCCTCGTCAGTAAAAATTGATTTGTTATAAGTTTTATCAGCAAATTTATGAAAGTCCCCCTTGCAAGTATTTTTTATCTTAATGTACTCCGGAGCCAGCCATTTCTGATCGAGATTCTCGCCATACATAGACATCATCGCTTCAAAAAGTTTCCTGTCAGTCTCCAAATTAAAGTTTCTGAAAAAGCCTTTCGCCCTGTTAATCATCTCATTTTTAATTATATCAGTCTTTTCCGAATACGGATCTGTTTCATAGATTCCGGCCAATGCCATCATATACCTGGCAAATCCGACCGATTCAGCTCCGGCATTGAAGAAGACATCACTGGTATAGCTGTATACCAGGTTGTAATCTTTAAGCTCTGAATACAATTCCTTGTAACGAGGCAGTATTTCCCCATATTTTTCTCTTCTTGATTCATCTTCATTTATCCATTCTGTCAGTCTTTTTTCGTATTCCTGCTTTTTCCCTATTGTATTCATCCTTTCAAGGCTCTGGTTCTCCCCTATCCATTTTTTCCACGCATTGGCAACACCGAATTTTTTTGCTGAATATTGAAGTCTTATGAGAGGATCCGTATTCATAGCTGCTTCCATAATCTCTATTTTTTTTGTACGGATCTCAATCATTTTAGGGTTGATATAATTCTTTACCATATCGATATGATACGAAGGGACATATTCAGAGGTTGAACCCGGATACCCAAAAACCATCGTAAAATCACCTTCATTAACTCCCTTAAGTGAGACGGGAAAATAGTATAGCGGTTTATAGGGCTTGTTTTCCATCGAAAATGACGCCGGTTTATTTTCATTATTTGCATAAATACGAAACAGTGAGAAATCTCCTGTGTGCCTGGGCCACACCCAGTTATCCGTTTCACCGCCGAATTTCCCTATTGCAGAGGGTGGTGCACCTACAAGCCTTATATCATTAAATGTTTCATAGACCATCAGAAAGTATTGGTTCCCCATAAAAAATGGGCGTACACTTGCCGTATAATCTGTTCCTTCTACTGCCATGACCATTATCTCCTGAATATTGGAATCTATTTTTGCTTCCCTTACCGGAAACTCCATATCCTTGTCAATTCCCTCCAGCACCTTATCTGTTACATCCTCCATCCTTTTAAGAAAGATCACAAAGAGGCCCGGACACGCCAGTTCTTCTTCATGCGACATTGCCCAGAATCCGTTAGTCAGGTAGTCATTCTCCAGGGTGGAGAGAGCCTGTATTCGACCATATCCGCAATGATGGTTAGTCAGGAGCAAGCCTCCGGGCGAGATAAGTTCAGCTGTACAACCTCCTCCGAAAGAGACTACTGCATCCTTCATACAGGCCTTGTTGATGCTGTAAATATCGTCAGCTGTCAGTTTGAATCCCTTTTCCTGCATCAGTTTTATGTTGTACTTCTCTATCAGCAGCGGGATCCACATACCCTCATCAGGAATTGCAGATACAAAGAGGGTTATAAATAAGAATGCTGATGTAAATAGAAATTTTTTCATATTCTGGTAAATTTTATTTTTCGTTTTGTTAAACCCACCCCCAATCTCCCGACCTGTCTGTCGGGACAGGCTCTCCCAGGAGGGGAGCCTTGCACCTTGCACCCTGTACCTATTTTATAAACTCTTTAAGTTCCTTATACAGCCTCTGCACCGGAAGTCCCACAACATTAAAATATGAACCCTCAATACGGTTACAGGCAGCAATACCTATCCATTCCTGTATTCCATATGCTCCTGCTTTGTCGTAAGGTCTGAACTTTTCAATATAATAAATTATCTCCTCATCTGAAAGTTTCACAAAAGTCACCTTTGTTGATACGGAGAATGTTTTCTCCTTTACTGATGACAAAAGAGAGACCCCGGTTATTACCTCATGAGTATTACCGGAAAGATCACTGATCATCAGCCTGGCCTCATCTGCATTTGCAGGTTTGTTCAGCACCCTGTTATTACACCATACTATAGTGTCGGCTGTAATGACTATCTCATTATCTGATAGTTTATTCCTGAAAGAACCTGCCTTTTCCCTGGCCAGGTATACAGCAATCTCTTCCCCGGAAAGGCCATGAGGGTAAGTTTCTTTATAGTCTCTTATTACGACATCGAATTTTATTCCAAGCTGCCTCAGTAGCTGCTGTCTGCGAGGGGAACGTGATGCAAGTATTATCCTGTATTTATTCAGGTTATCAACTATCATTATTTTCAGAAGAGGTTCCAGGTTAGTATTGCTTTTACAACCAGGGAATAGAGGATCCCGATAAGCATAACGACCTTCATGATGGTGCTGGCACTGTGAAGTTGTTTCTTGTCTCTGCTTCTGAACACCTGGTAAATAACATAAAACATTGGCAATACAATAAATACAGTAAGATAGATCAGTGTTATTTTATCGAAAATGAAGAGTCTCCATACCACGTAAAGCATTGCTACTGTAATGACTATCAGGCTTGTGACAACGACCTTTGAAGCAGGAATTCCAATTACCACAGGCATTGTGTTCCTTCCATAGGATAAATCACCTTCAAAATCTTCAATGTCTTTTATTATTTCACGGGTAAGTGTTGTTAGAAATGCAAAAAGAGAGAAACCTCCTACCCAGTAAAACAAGAAGCTTAGATCCGGTAATTGAAGGGCATTTACTGCATAATACCGGTATATGAATGACCATTCGTATATTATCACTAAAAAGGGAACCATTGCCGTCAGGAAGGCTACTATAATGTTCCCGATCAGGAACTGGCGTTTATAACTGGCTGAATAAAAGTACAGCAGCCCGGATACCATCAGGAACAGGATCCCTATCCAGACATATCCTGCCTTCCAGGAAATATAAAACCCGGCTGCCACTCCGGTAATATTGAAAATGTTATGCCACATCATGGCCTGACGTCTCGGGATCCTGGTTCCAACAATTACTCTACCCTTGTTGATCAGGTCAGTTTTAATATCGAAGTAGTCATTTATTACATATCCTCCTGCAGTAATAAAAACAGTAGCAATAACAAGAAGAACAAAATAATACCAGGGAAATTGGAGCATCATGGGAATTTGCTCTCCGGCCCCGCTTAAAGGGATTATACCAATCTTGCTTATCAGCGACTCAATAACAGCATAACGCATCAGTACCATTGTAAGTATCACAATGATAAGGTTAGGCCATCTTATAAGTTTCAGGAATTCTTTCATATTACCATGAAAATGCATCAGGGTCCATCCAGTTATTATGCAGCCGCAGCACCTGTTCAATAACATCTCTTACACACCCCTCCCCACCTTTCTTGTCGGAAATATATATAGCGATCTGTTTTATTTCGCTATCGGCATCCGAAGGACAAACAGGGATACCTGCGGTTTTCATTACGCCGTAATCCGGAATATCATCACCCATAAAAAGAATATCAGAATCGTTGAGATCATGTTTCTTCTTAAAGGCATTATAATGATCGAGCTTTGTTTTACTGTTAAGGTAAATATCTGTAACACCCAGCATCTTAAGCCTTTTCATATATTCTTTTGAATTGCTCCCCGAAATTATCCCGATGTGATAGCCTTTTTTCACTGCAAGTTGTACGGCATATCCGTCACGCAGGTTTACTGTTCTGTTTGGCACCCCGAATGAATTCAGGCTGATCGTCTGCAGCGAAAGAACCCCGTCGATATCGAAAATAAATGCTTTTACCTTTACCAGTTCTTCCTTAAAGTTTGCCATTACAATCCCTTCTTATAGTAATTAACTATAGATTTCGTTACCTCCTTATATATGTTTTGCAATTCAGGAGAGAAAGATAATAAATCAATATGTTTTGTAATAGTATTCTTATCATTTCGTACGGCAGGGCCGGTTTGTGAATGGTCCGGACCAAGCTCCATGGCTTTTGAAACAGTTTCCGCTATCAGAGGTTCAAGCACCTCAAATGAGAATCCGCTTTTTGTGGTTATCTCCTTTCCTGCTGTAAGCATATGATTAACAAAGTTACAAACAAAAACGGCAGCCAGGTGTAACAGTTTTCGACGCTCTTTATCAACAACATAGACCTTTCCGCCGATAGATTCTGCAAGGTCTGTAAGCATAGCTTCCTTTTCAGAACTGCTTGCTTCGAGAAAAAATGGAAGGCCGTTAAATGAGGTTTTTCTGTCCTTCGAGAATGTTTGCAAGGGGTAAAACACACCGGTATGTTTTAAGCGTGAAGGGAAGACTTCAAGACCAAAGCTTCCTGCCGTATGGGCAACCAGTGTATTTTCAGGACATTCAATACTGCCCAGGACTTCTTTCAACCTGTGATCAGGGACTGCAACAATGATAATATCAGCCGGTTCATCAAAAGAGAGGCTGGTTGAATATGATGCGTCACATTCATCAGCCAGCATTTTTGCACCGGCCTGCGATTCAGATACAATATGACGAATATTTATCCCCTTAGAATACATCCCCCTGCAGAGAGCTCCGGCCACCCTGCCTGCACCTGCAAAGGATAGGTTGTATAGTGTCATGGGGAGCTTTACTTTTTGCCGTACAAATAGGACTTCATTCCGGTGATCTCGATATTATAGACTTTATAATATGAGTAGTAGTAAGAATTACTGCTGTTCATCATATAGCTGCAATCCCAGAAAACATCTCCTGATATAAGAACCTGCTCCTCACCGGACAGATCTGTATAAGTAGAATACATTTCTTCAGGATTACAGAAAATATAAGTATCATAGTAAATTCCGTTATAAATTAAAAAAGAAGCAGTCTGGCCGTTTGAACTATATGATATTGAAGAATAATCCATCAGTTCATTGTCCAATGAAAAGAGAATATCCTTTCCGCAACCGCATTTTGCCTGTTTCTTACAACCCTGAAAAAAAAATAACGGCAACAGTATTATTGTAACAACGATTATTTTCCGGATCAGGTATCTACTCATGTTGATAATATCTTTGGTATGTTTTAATAACATACAAAGTAAGCTTATATTTCATTGATTACAAAAAATAAAGCCGTCAAACCCAAAATTTGACGGCTTATCATTGGAGTTATGGAATTTCAGGCCTGGGCTGTTGGTCCGCCGAAATTCAACGGCATAACAGGTCCCGACCCTTTTATTTCCTTTATTTGTCCGTGAACCGCTTCATATTTTGCAATATTATCCTGCATGGCTGATGCAAGTCTTTTAGCATGTTCAGGGGTAAGGATGATTCTGGATTTTACCTGGGCTTTTGGTATCCCCGGCATTATTCGGATAAAGTCAATTACAAATTCCGAAGCCGAGTGGGTTATCACTGCCAGGTTTGAATAGACACCCTGGGCAACCTCCTCATTCAGCTCAATATTTATCTGGTTTTGTTCCTTTTGATCTGCCATAATAATGTGTATTAGTTTACTATGTCTCTCTCAGTTTCAACTTCAGATTCCTGTTGTTCAGCACCCACAATGTTTTCATATTCCTCGAGCGATCCCACTATAATACTGCCATATTCACGTTGTCCGGTGCCGGCCGGAATAAGGTGCCCTACGATTACGTTCTCTTTAAGACCTTCGAGTTTATCGACCTTACCAAGTATTGCAGCTTCGTTAAGTACCTTGGTTGTTTCCTGGAATGATGCAGCTGAGAAGAAACTGTTTGTTTGAAGTGCGGCCCTGGTTATTCCCTGCAGTACCTGGCTTGAGGTTGCAGGGATAGCATCCCTGGCTTCAACCGTCTTCAGGTCTTTCCGCTTGAGAACAGAATTCTCATCTCTCAGTTTTCGGGCTGTTACTATCATACCGGGGCGAAGAGTCTGTGAATCTCCTGAATCCAGGATATATTTCTTTCCATAAATCCAGTCATTTTCATCCATGAATTCAAGTTTATCAACGATCTGGCGTTCCAGGAATTTTGTATCACCCGGATCGACAATCTCCACTTTACGCATCATCTGCCGGACTATTATTTCAAAATGCTTGTCATTTATCTTAACACCCTGCAGACGGTAAACTTCCTGTATCTCATTAACAATATATTCCTGCACCTTTGTTGGTCCCTTGATTGACAGGATGTCCGAAGGAGTTATTGCTCCGTCAGAAAGTGCTATACCTGCCTTTACATAATCGTTTTCCTGTACCAGTATCTGTTTTGACAGGGGGACGAGGTATTTTTTCACCTCATCGGTTTTAGATTTAATTGTAATCTCCCTGTTACCTCTTTTTATCTTACCGAAGGTTACTTCACCATCGATCTCGGAAACGATTGCCGGATTCGAGGGGTTACGGGCTTCGAACAGTTCTGTTACTCTTGGCAGACCACCGGTAATATCGCCGGATTTTCCGACAGCACGGGGTATTTTTGCAAGCACCTCACCGGCTGTAATTGTTTTGTTTAACTCAGCAACCAAATGAGATCCCACCGGCAGGTTATATATCTTCATCTCCTCACCTTTGGGAGATAATATTCTGACAGCCGGGTTCTTGGTCTTATCCCTGCTTTCAATTATCACCTTTTCCTTAAAACCTGTCTGCTCATCTGATTCTTCACGGTAGGTAATACCTTCCAAAAGGTAGTCAAATCCAATTTTCCCTGTAACTTCCGAAATAATAACTGCATTGAAGGGATCCCATTCGCAGATAAGCTTTCCCTTTTCTATTTCCTGTCCCGGTTTAACATAAAGCTTGGAACCATATGGAATTGAATGAGTTGTAAGGGCAATTCCGGTTTTTTTATCTATTATCCTGAGCTCCGCCAGTCGTCCTATGACTATATCGACATTTCCTTTTTCAACATCTTTTCTTGTTACTGATCTTAGTTCTTCAATCTCTGCAATACCTGAATAACGGGCTACCAGTCTTGATTCAGTTGTGATATTCGAAGCTGTACCACCCACGTGGAATGTTCGCAGTGTAAGCTGTGTCCCTGGTTCACCAATACTCTGGGCAGCTATAACACCAACTGCCTCACCTTTCTGCACCATTAACCCTGTTGCCAGGTTACGGCCGTAACATTTTGCACACACTCCTTTTTTGGATTCACAGGTAAGTACCGACCGGATCTCAACCTGCTCGATAGGAGAGTCTTCTATTTTCTTTGCAAGATCTTCTGTCAGTTCTTTTCCTGCCTCCACAATAAGTTCTCCTGTAAGAGGATGGTAAACATCATGAACAGTAGTACGTCCCAGTATTCGTTCATACAGTGATTCAACGATCTCTTCATTCTTCTTTATGGCTGTTGCTACCAGACCTCTTAAAGTACCGCAGTCATCTTCATTAATAATGACATCCTGTGATACATCAACGAGACGTCGTGTAAGATAGCCAGCATCAGCTGTTTTAAGAGCTGTATCTGCAAGTCCTTTTCTGGCACCGTGGGTAGAGATGAAGTACTCAAGCACCGAGAGTCCCTCCTTGAAGTTCGAAAGTATCGGGTTCTCAATAATCTCTGAACCGGTGGCACCAGATTTCTGAGGTTTTGCCATCAGTCCCCTCATCCCGGAAAGCTGGCGGATCTGTTCTTTAGAGCCCCTTGCACCTGAGTCAAGCATCATGTAGACCGAGTTGAAACCCTGCTTGTCGTTCGAAAGCTGTTTCATAAGCGACTGAGTGAGCCTGGCATTTACATGTGTCCAGATATCGATAATCTGGTTATAGCGCTCATTATTTGTAATAAAGCCCATGCTGTAATTGTTCAGTACCTCCTCTACCTGTTCATATCCTTCCGTGACAAACTTTTCTTTTTCCTCGGGAATGATAACATCATCGAGGTTAAAGGAGAGACCTCCCTTGAAGGCAGAATAGTATCCCAGGTTCTTTATTGCATCAAGGAAATCTGAGGTTTTTGCCATTCCGGCAAGTTTCAGAACACGTCCGATAATGTCTCTGAGAGATTTCTTTGTAAGGATCTCATTGATAAAGCCAACTTCTTCAGGTACATACTGGTTAAAAATAACCCTGCCAACTGTTGTTTCTATGATATGATTCACCATCTCATCATTGACCCTGTCATTGACCTTTACTTTAATTATGGCATGCAGGTCAACCTTACCCTCATTATGTGCAATAGCGACCTCTTCAGGTGAATAAAATGACAGGCCTTCGCCTCTCACTTTTTCCTTGTCGGTACTCTTTCTTCCCTTCGTCATATAATAAAGTCCAAGCACCATATCCTGAGAAGGAACGGTAATAGGTGCTCCGTTAGCAGGATTAAGGATATTGTGTGAAGCCAGCATAAGCATCTGGGCCTCTAGTATTGCCCCGTTCCCAAGTGGCAGATGCACAGCCATCTGGTCACCATCGAAATCAGCATTAAAAGCTGTACATACAAGAGGGTGAAGCTGAATGGCTTTCCCCTCAATAAGTTTGGGCTGGAATGCCTGTATACCAAGTCTGTGAAGTGTAGGCGCACGGTTAAGAAGAACAGGATGTCCTTTAAGTACATTCTCAAGAATATCCCACACAACAGGGTCTTTCCTGTCGACTATCTTCTTAGCCGATTTCACTGTTTTAACTATGCCTCTTTCAATAAGTTTCCTTATTATAAACGGCTTATACAGTTCTGCTGCCATATCTTTTGGAAGTCCGCATTCATGCAGGTTAAGCTCAGGTCCCACAACGATAACAGAACGAGCTGAATAATCAACTCTTTTTCCAAGGAGGTTCTGGCGAAATCTTCCCTGTTTACCTTTAAGACTGTCGCTCAATGATTTAAGAGGTCTGTTTGCATCAGTCTTCACTGCATTGGCTTTTCTTGAATTATCGAAAAGCGAATCAACAGCCTCCTGCAGCATTCGTTTTTCGTTCCTGAGGATTACCTCCGGAGCTTTGATCTCTATAAGTCTTTTCAGGCGGTTATTCCTGATTATCACTCTCCTGTAAAGATCATTCAGATCGCTGGTGGCAAATCGTCCGCCATCAAGAGGAACAAGCGGTCTCAGTTCAGGAGGGATTACCGGAACCACTTTTATAATCATCCATTCCGGTTTGTTTACATGTTTTGAATCTCTGAAAGCCTCAACAACCTGCAGACGTTTAAGGGCCTCATTTTTACGTTGTTGTGAAGTTTCGGTGTTTGCCCTGTGTCGAAGTGAATATGATATCTCATCAAGGTCAAGACGGTTCAGAAGCTTGTAAAGAGCCTCAGCTCCCATATCTGCAACAAACTTATCGGGGTGATTCTCCTCAAGATACTGGTTTTCCTTTGGCAGCGATTCAATGATATCAATGTACTCCTCTTCAGTAAGAAAATCGAGGGTTTTCACGCCATCAGCCTCTTTTATGCCGGGATTAACCACAACATATCTCTCATAATAGATTATCGAATCGAGTTTCTTTGTAGGAAGACCAAGCAGGTAACCTATTTTGTTGGGCAATGAACGGAAGTACCAGATATGTGCAACAGGGACAACAAGTGAGATATGCCCCATTCTTTCACGCCGCACCTTCTTCTCGGTGACTTCAACACCACAGCGGTCGCACACTATACCCTTATAACGTATCCTTTTGTACTTTCCGCAGTGACATTCGTAATCTTTTACGGGTCCGAATATCCTCTCACAGAATAAGCCGTCACGTTCAGGTTTGTAGGTACGGTAGTTTATTGTTTCAGGCTTCAGCACTTCACCACTGGAGCGGTCAAGTATTTCTTCGGGTGAAGCAAGACCTATTGAGATCTTTGAGTAACTAGTCTTCGTTTTGTTATCTCTTCTGAATGACATATATCGTAATTTTATTATCCAAATTATTTGATAAAAAGCAATAAGAGCTGTTAATCAAGGATAACACTTAATCCAAGACCTCTCAGCTCGTGCAACAGCACGTTCAGTGACTCAGGTATTCCCGCCATTGGCATAGGTTCCCCCTTGACAATTGATTCATAGGCTTTTGCACGTCCTATGACATCATCAGATTTTATTGTCAGTATCTCCTGGAGTATATGTGCTGCTCCGAAAGCTTCGAGAGCCCATACTTCCATTTCCCCGAAACGCTGACCTCCGAACTGTGCCTTACCACCCAGCGGCTGCTGAGTTATAAGAGAATAAGGACCTATGGAGCGGGCATGCATTTTGTCGTCAACCATATGACCAAGCTTGAGCATGTATATAACCCCCACAGTTGCCGGCTGATCAAATTTTTCTCCTGTACCACCGTCATAGAGGTAAGTCTTGCCATATTTGGGAAGACCTGCCTCTTCGGTATATTGTGTTATCTGGTCAATAGAAGCTCCGTCAAATATAGGAGTTGAGAATTGGAGTCCCAGTTTCTTACCTGCCCATCCGAGCACTGTTTCATATATCTGTCCGAGGTTCATTCTTGAAGGAACGCCTAACGGGTTAAGAACAATATCAACGGGTGTTCCATCTTCAAGGAATGGCATATCCTCAGCACGGACGATCTTGGCAACAATACCCTTGTTACCATGCCGTCCGGCCATTTTATCACCAACTTTGATCTTACGTTTTTTGGCTATATAGACCTTGGCAAGACGTACAATACCTGCTGGCAGTTCATCACCTATTGTGATATTGTATTTATTACGTTTGTAAACACCATCTATCTCCTTATACTTGATTATATAATTATGGAGAAGCTGTTTGATGCTGTCATTTTTCTTCTTGTCAGTAGTCCACTTATTCGGATTGACATTCAGGAAATCTATCTCCTGAAGTTGTTTCAGAGTGAATTTGCTTCCTTTTGGTATTACATCCACATTGAGATAATCCTTTACTCCCTGTGATGTTTTACCATTAACAAGAATAAAGAGTTTGTCAACCAGTTTTGCCTTAAGATCTTCAACATTCTTATTGAATTCCTGATCGATCTTTTCGAGCAATGGTTTTTCCACCGCTTTGGTTTTCCTGTCCTTTACAGCTCTGGTAAACAGCTTTTTATCAATTACCACACCTTCCAATGAAGGACCTGCCTTGAGGGAAGCATCTTTTACATCACCCGCTTTATCACCGAAGATTGCACGGAGAAGTTTCTCTTCAGGTGAAGGATCTGATTCTCCCTTTGGTGTGATCTTACCTATTAATATGTCGCCCGGCAGTATGTGGGCGCCGATCCTAATAAGACCGTTATCATCCAGGTTTTTGGTTGCCTCTTCACTTATATTGGGTATATCAGAAGTAAGTTCCTCGAGACCCCGTTTTGTATCACGTACTTCAAGAAGATACTCATCGATATGGACTGATGTAAACATATCTTCCTGAACCACCTTATCGGATATCACTATTGCATCTTCAAAGTTATAGCCTTTCCAGGGCATGAATGCAACTTTCAGGTTTCTGCCAAGCGCCAGTTCACCATTTTTTGTACCATAACCTTCAGTAAGAACCTGTCCTTTTTTAACCTTTTCTCCTTTTTTCACCACAGGAACCAGGTTGATACAGGTATTCTGGTTTGTCTTCTTGTATTTCGGAAGGACATATCTTTTTATATCATCATCGAAGCTCACAAATTTCTCCTCATCAGTACGGGTATATCTGATGACTATTTCATTGGCATCTACATATTCCACAACACCATCGCCTTCCGCTACAAAAAGTATCCGGCTGTCCTTGATCACCTGTGTTTCCAGACCGGTCCCCACTATTGCCGATTCAGGATTAATAAGAGGAACAGCCTGTCGCATCATATTTGATCCCATCAGTGCTCTGTTTGCATCATCATGTTCAAGGAATGGGATGAGGGATGCGGCAATTGAAGCGATCTGGTTTGGTGCCACGTCCATCAGGTCGATCTTTGAGACCTCTTCAATAGGATAATCAGCCTCATATCTGCATTTTGCTTTTGTACTTTCAAAATGTCCGTCTTTCAGAAGAGGGGCATTAGCCTGGGCTATCATTTTCTCTTCTTCTTCTTCAGCACTCAACCATACTATCCCGTCCTTTGTAAAATCAACCTGTTCCTGAGCCACTTTACGGTAAGGTGTTTCAATAAATCCAAGATTATTGATCTTGGCATAAACACAGAGAGATGATATAAGACCTATATTTGGTCCCTCCGGGGTTTCAATTGGACAAAGACGGCCGTAGTGTGTATAATGCACGTCTCTCACCTCAAAGCCTGCTCTTTCACGTGACAATCCGCCCGGGCCGAGTGCCGACATACGGCGTTTATGTGTCATCTCGGCCAGAGGGTTAGTCTGGTCCATGAATTGTGACAGCTGATTTGTTCCGAAAAATGAATTGATAACTGATGAAAGAGTTTTTGAATTTATCAGGTCTATCGGTGTAAATACCTCGTTATCTCTGACATTCATTCTCTCACGGATAGTACGTGCCATTCGGGCAAGTCCCACTCCGAACTGTGTATATAGTTGTTCACCCACGGTACGTACTCTCCTGTTGCTTAGATGGTCAATATCATCGATATCTGTCTTGGAATTAATGAGTTCGATCAGGTACTCTATGATCTTGATAATATCTTCCCTTGTCAGAATCTTAACCTCCATGTCGGTATTAAGACCCAGTTTCTTATTGATACGGTAGCGGCCTACTTCGCCGAGATCATATCTTTTATCTGAAAAGAATAATTTGTCGATAACGTCACGGGCAGTTGCCTCATCGGGTGGTTCTGCATTCCGCAGCTGACGGTAAATATATATAACTGCCTCTTTCTCAGAGTTACAAGGATCTTTTTGCAGTGTATTATATATGATGGCATAATCCGATAGTGATAAGTCTTCCTTGTGAAGAAGTATTGTTTTTGCACCCGAATCGACAATAAGGTCAATATGTTCCTGTTCTATTGTTGTTTCCCTGTCGAGGATCACTTCATTTCTTTCTATGGAGACCACCTCGCCGGTATCCTCATCCACAAAGTCTTCAACCCATGTTTTCAGAACCCTGGCGGCCAGCTTACGTCCAACAAGTTTTTTTATGTTTGTTTTTGAGACCTTTTGTTCTTCCGCAAGGTTAAAGATCTCAAGTATTTCTTTATCGCTTTCGAAGCCTATTGCCCGGAGAAGAGTTGTCACGGGGAGTTTCTTTTTCCTGTCGATATAGGCGTACATCACATTATTGATGTCGGTAGCAAACTCGATCCAGGAACCTTTGAAGGGTATAATTCTTGCTGAATAGAGTTTCGTTCCGTTAGCATGGAGGCTCTGTCCGAAGAATACTCCCGGCGACCTGTGCAACTGCGATACTACAACTCTTTCTGCACCATTTATCACAAAAGTTCCCCGTTCAGTCATATAAGGCACGGTTCCGAGGTATACATCCTGGATGACCGTATCAAAGTCCTCATGCTCCGGATCGGTGCAATAGAGTTTCAGCTTTGCCTTCAGGGGTACACTGAAAGTAAGCCCTCGTTCAATACACTCATCAATAGTATATCTGGGAGGGTCAATATAATAATCCAGAAATTCGAGAACAAAATTATTCCTGGTGTCAGTTATAGGAAAGTTTTCAGTAAAGACTTTATAGAGTCTCTCTTTTTTCCTGTTCTCGGGAGTTATTCCAAGCTGAAAGAACTCACCGAAGGATTTTAACTGAACTTCCAGAAAATCAGGATAATCTAATTGAACTTTCCTGGATGTGAAATTTATTCTTTCGGTATTTTTTGAGGACATTTTAAAAAGATTAAGTGAACTTATAATTTAAATGACAAAAGGCCTAGTCCCGAGTACTCGGGACTAAACCTAAAATCCAGCAATGTGGTATAGCTTATTTAAGTTCAACTTCAGCTCCTGCCTCTACTAATTGGTTTTTAACAGCTTCCGCTTCATCTTTTGAGACACCTTCTTTAACCGGAGCCGGAGCAGAGTCAACTACTGCTTTAGCTTCTTTAAGTCCAAGACCGGTGATGTCTTTAACAAGTTTAACAATCTGTAATTTCTGTCCGCCTGCGTTTTTTAGAATAACATCGAATGTTGATTTTTCTTCAGCAGCAGGTGCTTCACCACCACTGGCCGGACCAGCGACTGCTACTGCTGCCGCAGCTGGTTCAATGCCATACTCTTCTTTAAGTATTGTGGCCAGTTCGTTTACATCTTTAACAGAAAGGTTAACCAGTTCTTCTGCAAATTTCTTGAGATCTGCCATTTTTATTGATTTTAGTTTGATTATACTTTTTAATTAGTTTGCTTTTTTAAAAGTGTTTCAAGAACACCATGTATTTTATTTCCACCCGATTGCAAAGCTGATATAACGTTTTTGGCAGGTGACTGAAGCAGGAGGATAATATCTCCTATCAGTTCCTCTTTTGTTTTTATGGAGACAAGAGTATCGAGCATTTCATCTCCAAGGTAAATTGATTCCTGAACGTATGCGCCTTTGAGAACAGGCTTATCATGTTTCTTCCGGAATTCCCTGATAAGTTTTGCAGGGCTGTTCACTGACTGTGTAAACATGATGGACGTAGTACCTTTAAGAACCGGATAGAGTTCTTCAAAGTTCATACCGGATTGTTCAAGTGCTCTTTTGAGAAGGGTGTTCTTAACTACAATAAGTTTTATATTTTTTTCAAAGCATTCCCTTCTCAGGTTACTTGTATCAGCGGCATTAAGTTGTGCAGTATCAGTCAGATAAAAGTGGCTGTACTCTTTCAATCTTGTTGTCAGGCTGTCTATGATAGCATTTTTTTCTTCACGTCTCATAATAACAATAACATTAATTACTCATCAAGACCTTTGGGATCGATTTTAATACCCGGGCTCATTGTGCTTGAAAGGAAAAGGCTACGTATGTAGGTTCCTTTTGCAGCAGCCGGTTTAAGTCTATTTACCGTTGAGATGAACTCTCTGGCATTTTCAACGATCTTATCAGGTTCAAACGAGACCTTTCCGATAGAGGCATGAATGATTCCGCTTTTATCCACTTTAAAATCAATCTTGCCCTGCTTCACTTCTTTAACAGCCTTCCCGATATCCATTGTTACGGTTCCACTTTTCGGATTCGGCATCAGTCCACGGGGACCAAGTATCCGACCTAACTGACCTACTTTCCCCATTACGGATGGCATGGTTATGATAACATCCATATCTGTCCAGCCTCCTTTGATCTTTTCGACATAATCGTCAAGACCAACATAATCGGCTCCGGCTTCTTTTGCCTCAGTCTCCTTGTCGGGAGTACAGAGCACAAGAACACGTGTTATCTTTCCTGTTCCGTGAGGAAGGGAAACAATGCCACGAACCATCTGGTTGGATTTTCTCGGATCTATACCTAACCTTACATCCAGGTCGATTGAAGCATCAAACTTTGTTGTGCTCACCTCTTTTACCAGAGCTGATGCTTCTTTCAACGTATAAAGCCTGTCTTTTTCAAGTTTTTCAAGAACAAGCTTACGGTTTTTGGTAAGTTTAGTCATTTTTCTTCTGGTTAATTTTTAATTGGGGACTCACCTTTTATTGTAATCCCCATGCTTCTTGCGGTACCAGCTACCATCTTCATTGCGGACTCGATTGTAAAACAATTGAGGTCCTCCATTTTTTCTTCAGCAATCGTTTTGATCTGGGCCCATGTAACCTGTGCTATTTTTTCTCTGTTAGGTTCCTGTGAACCTTTCTTTGTTTTAGCAGCCTCAAGAAGCTGAACAGCCACCGGTGGTGTTTTAGTAACAAAATCAAATGATTTATCAGCATATACCGTTATTACTACCGGTATTACTTTTCCAGCTTTTTCCTGGGTCCTCGCATTAAATTGCTTGCAGAAATCCATGATATTCACGCCTTTAGAACCTAACGCAGGTCCTACAGGTGGAGATGGATTAGCTCCTCCGCCACGAATCTGTAACTTTATTAGTCCAGCAACTTCTTTTGCCATAATTTAAAATTTGCGTGTTTATTGCGAGAGTCTGACAGTCATTCAGGAAGCATTATAAATATTATAACCGTCAATATCTTCTGTTAATTTTCCTTTTCTACCTGCATAAAACTAAGCTCAAGAGGTGTTTTTCTTCCAAATATCTTAACCATCACCTTGAGCTTTTTCTTTTCTTCATTTACCTCTTCTATAATTCCCGTAAAGCTGTTGAAGGGGCCGTCGATCACTTTAACAGCTTCTCCCACAAAGAAGGGAACATTAAGTTCCTCATCGCTTGCATTGAGCTCATCAACCTTTCCGAGAATTCTGTTTATTTCAGCTTTTCTGAGGGGAACCGGTTCGCCATCCTGTGATCCGAGAAATCCGATGACATTTGGTATGTTTCTCAGAAGATGTGGTATTTCACCAACCAGTACTGCTTCAACGAGTACATATCCCGGAAAGAATGTTCTTTCCTTGCTTATCTTTTTTCCTGATCGTATCTGGTAAACCTTTTCAGTAGGAATAAGAACCTGTGAGATATAATCTCCAAGCTTCAGGCGGGCTACTTCACTATCAATATATTCCTTGACCTTTTTTTCTTTGCCTCCAATTGCCCTCAGCACATACCACTTCTTACTATTCTCACTCATCAGAAAAAGATCTCCTCTTTAATATAACAAACTGTATATGAATTCCATTATCCTGCTAAAACCAGCGTCCATGGCTGCAACAATGATAGCAATTATGAGAGTAGCTACCATAACAAGCACAGCGCTGTTCTGGAGTTCTTTCCATGTTGGCCATGTAACTTTGTGCACGAGTTCAGTGAATGACTCCTTAAAATATCCTTTTATATTCATATCTCCGATCTATTTGCACGGGAGGAGAGACTCGAACTCCCGACACCTGGTTTTGGAGACCAGTGCTCTACCAACTGAGCTACACCCGTATAGGGTAGCATCATGATTCATCCTGATGCTACTGTTCTCGAACCGTTTACTGCAGTATTTCTGTAACCTGGCCTGCTCCCACTGTTCTTCCTCCTTCGCGGATAGCAAAACGCAGACCTACATTTATAGCTACAGGGTAGATCAGGTCAACGGTTATAGTGACATTATCACCAGGCATTACCATTTCCCTGCCTTCAGGAAGAGTTATCTCACCGGTAATATCAAGAGTTCTTAGGTAGAACTGAGGACGATAATTATTATGGAACGGAGTATGACGTCCGCCTTCCTCTTTCTTAAGAACGTAGATCTCGGCCTTGATCTTTGTATGGGGAGTTATTGAACCCGGTTTGGCGAGTACCATTCCTCTCTTGATCTCTTTCTTATCAACACCTCTAAGTAAAAGTCCGACATTATCACCTGCTTCGCCTCTGTCGAGAATCTTACGGAACATTTCAACACCTGTACAAACTGTTTTACGTTTTTGTGCACCCAGGCCTATCATTTCAAGTTCATCACCTGTAAGAACAACGCCTGTTTCAATACGACCTGTAGCAACTGTTCCACGTCCTGTAATTGAGAATATATCTTCAACCGGCATCAGAAATGGTTTCTGGTTGTCGCGCGGAGGAATAGGTATGTATGAATCAACGGCATTCATCAGTTCAACAACTTTTTCTTCCCATTTTGCTTCGCCGTGCATGGCTCCCAGGGCTGAACCGCGGATAACGGGAGCATTGTCGCCATCAAATTTATAGAAGTTGAGCAGATCACGTACTTCCATCTCAACAAGGTCAAGAAGTTCCTCATCATCAACCAAATCAACTTTGTTCATGAAAACCAGTACTTTGGGAACGTTAACCTGGTGAGCCAGAAGGATATGTTCACGAGTCTGTGGCATTGGGCCGTCGGTAGCTGCCACAACAAGTATTGCACCATCCATCTGTGCAGCACCTGTAACCATGTTTTTAATATAGTCAGCGTGACCGGGACAGTCAACGTGTGCATAGTGACGCGCTGCTGTCTGATATTCAACGTGAGCAGTGTTAATAGTAATACCCCTTTCTTTTTCCTCGGGAGCATTATCAATTGAATCAAAATCCCTGATTGTAGATAGTCCTTGCTTATGAAGCACCATAGTAATTGCTGCTGTCAGGGTGGTCTTACCATGGTCAATATGACCTATTGTACCAATATTTACATGTGGTTTCGACCTGTCAAATTTTTCTTTTGCCATAACTCCAAGCTTATTAAATTTAATATATTCGTAATCAATTATAAAAGTATCTTTTACCCGTTGAGCCGGAGAGGGGAATTGAACCCCTGACCCCTTCCTTACCAAGGAAGTGCTCTACCCCTGAGCTACTCTGGCATCAAAAAGTGAGCGGGAGACGGAACTCGAATCCGCGACCCTTAGCTTGGAAGGCTAATGCTCTACCAACTGAGCTACTCCCGCGTTATATCATCATAGAGATTCGTATTCTCTCCCGGCTATATCCTTAAGCTTTCGTCAGGTTTCCGTTTAAGTGGGGAGAGCAGGATTCGAACCTACGAAGGCGTCTGCCAACAGATTTACAGTCTGCCCCAGTTGACCGCTTTGGTATCTCCCCCCATGAAACAGAGTTAATCTCTTAAGACACACATTTACAACTCCTTCAGGAGCCGATGAAGGGATTCGAACCCCCGACCTGCAGATTACAAATCAGCTGCTCTGACCAACTGAGCTACATCGGCAAGTTAAAGAACGTCCCGTGGGTGCATAATTCACCCTGAAAATCGGTGTGCAAATGTATGAATTTATATTTTATAATTCAAAATAAATCAAAATAATTTTGCCGGCAGTTATCCTACACCCCTCTCTTCTTCTGTTTATGCTTGGTAATCTGTTTTTTAAGAGCATCAACGGCATTATCAGTAGCCTCCTCAAAAGTTTTACTTTGCTTCTTTGCAAATAAAGGTCCACCCGAAAGATCCAGTTTAATTTCGCTAATTTTATTCTCACGCTCCTGATCATTGTTAAGCCTGAGGTATACTTCGACATTAACAATATCTTCACCAAACTGGGTCAATTTACCCACTTTTTGATGAACAAAATTTATTAGCTTTTTATCAGCATCAAAACGAACTGAATGAATCTGAATGTTCATAGTAGTACCTCCTGTTTATTTGTTTAATTTAAGCTCGCGGATGAGCCTGTTTATATATTTTTTTTAGTTTCTCAAATGTGTTATGTGTATATATCTGTGTTGCTGACAGATTTGCATGACCAAGGAATTCCTTAATGGTATTCAACCCGGCACCTCTGTTTAGCATATGTGTGGCAAACGTATGTCTTAAAATATGAGGGCTTTTCTTTTCAATCGTGGTTACCATGGAAAGGTATGCTTTTACAGTATTATAAACATATTTATCATATAACTTGTTTCCCTTATCAGTAATAAAAAACCAGTCCGTGTTTTCCGTGGCGGCAAAATCATTTTTTGCCCTTATGTACTCCTCAAGCCTTTTAGTAAATGGTTTTGTCAGAGGTATGATACGTTGTTTATTCCTTTTGCCTGTGACTTTAACGGTTGCTTCCTTCAAATCCACGTCACTGTCACGCAGTCCAATCAGTTCCGATCTTCTCATTCCTGTCAGGTAAAGTATTTCTATGATCGTCCTATTTCTGATGCCTGCAAAATCATCTCCGAAATTATAATCATCAAGCAGTGTGTCAAGGGCCTCCTCCTCTACAAATACAGGCAGGCTTTTCTTTCTTTTTGGCAGCACCACTTTTTCAAGCGGATCATGATTTACGGTTCCCTCCTTCCTGAGGTATTTAAAAAAAACCCTGAGGCATGATATTTTTCTATGAACACTAACAGGTGCAATGCCCTTGTCTATCAGGTTTACCACCCATGCTCTTACCTGGTGTGATGTAATTTCTCCGGGAGCTGTTGGCATCTCATTGTCCGAAAGCCAAGAAAAAAACTGATCCAGGTCATTCTGATATGACCGGATAGTGTGCAGTGAATACCGCTTTTCAATTTTCAAATGTTCCAGGAATGATTCCTTATGACCCATGAAGGAACCCTGTCTGTTATGATTAAAAACACCGATACAGCCGGCGGACTATTCTTCGCTCTCCTGCATCTTCTGAACGTACTTAGCCTTCTTGATTTCTTCCCTCCGGCGAACTGAAGGCTTAACAAATGCCTGACGTGAGCGTAATTCACGGATTACTCCCGTCTTCTCAAATTTCCTCTTGAACTTCTTCAGAGCCCTTTCTATGTTCTCGCCTTCTTTTATTGGTACTATTATCATATTATAAATTCTGTTTTAAACGAGGCGCAAAGTTAGAAATAGAAATATTCTTTTCAAAACATTTAAGGAGATAATTTATTCATATTGCTTATTTTTTTGATTTATAGTGGTTTACAAAAGTTCTCTTTATAAACAAGTATTTATTAAAGATACGAAATATTCTGAGGAAATCAAAGTACAAGATGTTAAAAATTGCTTAAAAATATCCCTTTCCCGTTTCTTTGTCCACAAACCCCCTTTCCCGTTTCCCCCAAGGGGGAAATGCTATATGCATTTTCAAATAAAAGTATGTTAATTATTAAGGATCCGATTCCAAAAATTTATTAATGACGTCTATAACTGAATCTATTATCGTTTCTATTTCTTGATTTGTAAACCGTAACACTCTTATACCTGATGATTCCAAATATCTGTTCCTTTCTTCATCATACTCCTCCCTAAACAGGTGAATACCTCCATCCACTTCAATAGCAAGATTTGCTTCAAAACAATAGAAATCAAGGATGTAAATCCCATAAGGATGCTGCCTGCGAAAATGCATGCCTTTAAGTTGTCTTTTTCTTAGTTTGTTCCAGAGTTTTTTCTCAGTATGAGTCATATTACCGCGTAAATCTTTTGCCTTTGCCCTAATGTTTAGATTGGCACCATGATTATGCTTTGATTCATTTATTATTCTTGAATATGCCATTTTCTCTTTTTTTTTACTCCTTCCCCGTGGGGGAAGGTCGGGAAGGGGGGAAGCTTTTCATTTCTCCTCAAACTCCAGATACGGCCTTATTTTTTCTGTTTTTTCTCTTGCAATCAATTTATTATCAATCATTTCATCCATGGTTTTAATACTTCCCTTCAGCTCTCGATATTTTAGAATAGCTGTTACTTCATATTTCTCAAAATACGGTAATCGTATGAGCTCCTTGTATTCAGCACTATTTATTATAATTTTTCTGACAGCTGTTGAATCTGCATAGACTCTTGATGAAATAATATTAAAAACCTCTTCTGAAAGTCCATATACTTCCCTGAGCTGGTTCACAGAGACAAATCCGCCCAGCAGTTTTCTGAATTTTATTATCCTTGCCGACAGGACAGGACCAATCCCCGGAAGGGCTTCGAGAGATGCTGAATCACAGGTATTTATTTCCAGCAGTGGTCTTTGCGGGTTTGACCTGTTGTTCTTCATATACGATCCTGAACCATTTTCTTTTTCTTCATTGAAAGAGGTAACAATCATATCACCTTTTTTAACAGGTATCTTCTCCACCGTGATGTTGTGTTCGGGAATAATGAACCGGAATCCGGCAACAAAAAGTATCAGAATAAGGAGTAAAAAGGTCGACCTTCGTTCCCGCCTCGTAAAACCGAACCAGTTTAAAACCGGTTTAAATGTAAATTTCTTCATAAGACAAGCAGTGAGACATCTGCAATTTACGAATTCCCTGAAAATCCGGATAATGTTCCGGTAATTTTTTTATCCCCGGTGATCAGAAGGGATACCCAATGGCCACCACTATTGTAAAATCATTCCCGAAATTGTAGGGTCTGTTCATTATTATCCATTTTGATCCCTCATTAAGCCACGGATCACGAAGTTTCATACCCATATCTGCTCTCAGGAGAACAAAACTGAGGTCGAACCTGAGACCGGCACCTGTACCAACTGCTATATCGTTTACAAGATTATTGAGTGTAAACTGAGCTCCAGGGCGGGAAGGATCATTATTGTATGACCAAATATTTCCGGCATCCACAAAAAGTGCACCATTAAGTATCCAGAACAGCTTGAAACGATATTCAAGGTTGGCCTCCAGCTTTATATCTGCGGTCTGATTGAGAAATTTAGTATAATCGGGAACATAGGACCCTGGTCCAAGAGTACGCACCTGCCAGGCTCTTATTCCGTTTGCACCGCCACCATAATACTGTTTTTCAAAAGGAATAGCTTTTGAATTACCGTAAGGAATTCCTGCTCCTATAAAGCCCCGGCATACCAGAGAGCTGACATCATTCAGGATCATATTATACCTGACATCCATGTCAGCGCGTATGTACTGTGCAAATTGCTGACCAAGAATATTATAGCTTCCGTCAGTTTTCTCTAATCCGGCAAGATTCCCTATAAGTCCCAGCATATTTCCGGATGCTTCAGCATTGATTCTTATAAACCAGTAATCTCTTGATTTCTTTATCTTCTGATTATTAAAGATATATGAATAATTACCACCCAGGATCATAACATCCCTGTAGCTGTATGCAAGATATGATGAAGAATCAATTCGCGCATAATAATCCGGATCGATCCTCAACAGGTTAACAAGGTTAAGTTGTACCGGATTAACAATATGTGTTGTATAATGCTTGCCATCCCAGTTATACCCGAATGTGACATTGGCTATGGTTCTGGTATAAAACGGCATATTTTGATAGTTATATGCGACAAGTAGTGTGGTTTTCGGATTATAAGTTTTAATAAAACTTTCTTTCTGAAGGAACGGAAAAAGGAATTTAGGGAACCTGAGGCTTGTCTCAACGCCGTATTCCTGAAGACTGCGCAGTGTGTCCTTTTGAGAAAGAGCCTCATATGCTCCTTTTAGCTTCAGGTTAAAAAGTTCTGCCCCGCGAAAGAGATTTTTATGCTGATAGATAAGGTTCAATGCACCACCGAGGTTGCCGGCTGAATTGGTCCCTTCAAGCTCTATTTTGCCCGATTGCTGGCTGAGAAGTGTAAGCTGAACTGTGCAATCGAGCTGAAGTTCCTTATTCGTCTGAACTCCGGGTTCAAGGATCTCATTATAGAAGATATTGACCAGGCGGAAAGTTTTTAAAGAGAGCAGGTGTGATTGAGAAAGTTCTGTGTTTGTAACATTGAACAGCGATCCTGGCTTTAAATAGAGCGACTGTAGAATAAGATCGTGTTTTATTCTTGGTTTTCTTTTTGATGTGATAAAATAATATCCCTTGTAGTATGTAGTATCAAGGCTTTTAATATAGGCATCACCTGCCTCAAGTGCTTCTTTGGGAACAAATTCGGGATAGATGAAGATATTCCTTATCCTGTACATAGGATGAGGAGCTACTGTAACCCTGTTATTCTCATCGATTATCTGATAATTTCTGACTACATAATATATGTCTACCCTCCTGTTTCCGACTGTACTGTCGACTCTGAAATAAATATGATCGGCTGAAAAACCATAGAAACCATGATCCTTGATAAATCGTTCAAAACGCGACCGTTCAGCCTGAAGAACATCCACATCATAAGGTTTACCTCTTTCGATCATACAGTCAACCGAGTCAAAATAATAAAGAGTCTCTATTGTTGTATCAGCGATTTCATAATAGATGTTCCTGATTGTGTATGGCGATTTAAGGTCAACATTATAAAAAACCTCCGACTTCCTGTTCGCAATCTGAATTGTTTCCATCACCTCACTGTCGAAATAACCCTTTGATGATAAATATGATTTTATGTTTTCAGTGGATTTAGAGGCAGCATACTCATCAAAAATAACCGGTTCCTCTCCAATCTCTCTCAGCCATCCATGCGGCCATTTATCCTTGTTGATATTTGACATGTTATATAATCCGAGATGGAACTTTGCACCGAAGATCCGTTTGTTGGGTTTCTGCTTCAGATAGGGTGCCAGCTCCGATTTTTTTATGCCTTCTTTATTAATAATAACATGGTTTTTATCGAGAAGGGAATCTTCACGAGGCACATATTTTGTTGGATTACATGATGTTATTATAAGAACTGCAAGAAAAATAATGAAAGGAAATCCCTTATAATGAACATTTTTATTTGAGATATTTTTTTCCAAATTTTGTCATAAAAAATTACACAAATATATCAATAATAATAATTAATATTCAGGATAAACATCCTTATTATGGTCAGTAGAAACAAGATGAATTTCATCGTTTCCCTTCGGAAAAAAAAGGCAAGGGAAGAGGAAAAGCTCTTTGTTATCGAGGGTGATAAGCTTGTAAGGGAATTCCTCGCAGCAAAGATGCAGGTAAAAATACTTGTTGCCAAACCTGAATTTCTGAATTCACTTCCACTGGTTTACAGGCAAAGTATCGCAGAAATTATTCCTGCAAGCTATAATGAGCTGAAGAGAATCAGCACCCTTAAGACGCCTCATAATGCACTGGCTGTAATAGAGATGCCTGATGTCAGGATGGATCCCTTAACCCTCAATAATGAGCTTACAGTTGCCCTTGATTGTATTCAGGATCCCGGGAACCTGGGAACAATAATAAGGGCTGCTGCATGGTTTGGTTTAAGGAATATTTTCTGTTCGCAAGACTGTGTCGATGTCTATAATCCCAAAGTGATACAGTCAAGTATGGGTGCAATCCTTCACGTTAATCTGTTTTATACTGATATCCGCAAACTTCTGGAATCAGCCAGAAGCAATGGTATTAAGATCTACGGAACTGTTGTAAAGGGGAAATCAGTCTATTCCAGCAGACTATCCGGCACAGGTATTATCCTTTTTGGCAATGAATCAAAAGGCATCAGTGATGATCTTCTTCCATTCATCACCGACAGAATTATGATACCGAAAATCAATAAGGAAACGCCTGGGATTGATTCACTTAATGTCAGTATGGCGGCTTCGGTGATTTTTTCCGAATTCATCCGAAGGAAAGGAAGTGCACTGCACCCATGAGCCTTGAGCTACAGGGACAAGCTTTCGGTTGTCCACTGTATTTACAATCCTTTCTCCTTACTCCGGCTGATCCTGCCATAAGGTACAGGAACATTACCATACCACAGGTAAAAGGCAGGCTGAACCACTACTTAAGCCCAGAATGAATGATTCTGCCATGTCATTCAAAATGAAACGCAAGTATCCATATCTGCGATCTCATCTTTTCTATTGCATTGCGGAACTGGAGGTGACCTGGTGCTGCATCGTCAACAAGGATATTCCGGAGTCCGTTCGACATTTTTATCTCTACTGAAAGTTTAAAATAGGGAAGGTAAAAATCGAGACCCGCACCTGTTTCAAAATAGAGGTCTGACCTTTTAAGCCTTATATAGACCGGACGCTCCTCATCAAATTCCTTCTTACCTGCAAGGTCATACCTGTAATTCAGTCCTCCAACAACATAAGGACGAACATTATTAAGTCTGTCGCCTTTATACTTAATCAGTAAAGGAAACTCCATAAAGGATGATTCTACCCTTTGCTGCTGATTATAAATAACCTGTTCCTTATAATACCTGACATTTCTCTGGCCGAATGATACTCCGGGGAGAAATCTTATATCAATATATCTTGAAGGATGGAGATCGGTAACGATCTGAATGTTTATACCCGGATTCAGGCGTGTAACTTCAGGATATAGAGAATCGGTCTCAAGGTAATACTGGGATGGAGTGATATTGAAATCCATCGTATTAAAGCCGATGCTGAAGCCAAAATGAAGCATCTTTTCATCATACCATGACCTGTTCATGGGCCTCGCCTTCTGTCCCGAAAGTGTATATGGAATCAGAAACAGCGTGATTAAAATGATATACGTCCTCTTATTCAATCTTCCAGGTCTCATGTTCCGGTATTGCAAGATAATAAACTACATTAAATTACAATTATTGCGCTTCTTTTTTGATACCGGTATAAATAGAGGCAACACCTCCTGTCAGTTTTTTCCGGCTGATATCTGAGAAGCCCGCACTTTCAATTAATTTAACAAACTGTTCACTATCAGGAAATTGCATTACTGATTCAGGGAGATATCTGTATGCTGTCCTGTTTTTTGAAAATATCCTTCCAATGACAGGGAGCAGCCTCGTAAAATAAAAATAATAAACCTGTTTAAATGGGAAACGGGTTGGTTTTGAGAATTCCAGCACCATTATCATACCCCTGCTCTTCAAAACACGGTTCATTTCTGTGAGCCCTTTCAGAGGGTCAGAGAAATTTCTTACTCCGAATGCAACCAATGCAATATCAAAAGTATAATCACTGAAAGGGATGTTTTCGGAATCCCCCGTTATAAGATCTATCTTGCCTGAAAGACCTCTTTTCATGATTTTTACTCTGCCCTCTTCAAGCATCTTTTCAGAGATATCTATGCCTGTTACATGAAAAGGACCGAGTTTCATGGCAGCAATTGCCAGGTCGCCAGTCCCGGTTGCAACATCAAGCACCCTCGGATTCTTATACCTTCCCGAAATGTCCCTGACAGCTTTAATCCTCCAGAGCCTGTCGATACCAAATGACAACAGATGATTCAGAAAATCATACCTGCCTGCAATGTTGTCAAACATTTTACCGATGTCGGATTTCCGACCTTGACCTGTTATTCTGACTGTCACTTCCATTGAACAGGTAAAGATATGGAAAATAAGATTGAAGTGAAGTGAACATCCTGCTTATACAAAGTGAAAGAAATTTATTCCTATTTTTACACGTTTCTAATTTAAAATATCTATATATGGACAAGATAATTATGATAACCGGTGCAACGGCCGGCTTTGGTTGGGCAACAGCATTGAAATTCGCTCAGAACGGATATAATACAATAATTACAGGCAGGAGAAAAGAACGCCTTGATGAACTTGAGAAGAAGTTAAATACATCTGGCAATATTAAGGTACTGCCATTGAATTTTGATGTAAGGAACAATGATGAGGTAAAATCAGTTATCGGGAATCTGCCCGAAGAATGGAAAAACATTGATATCCTTATAAATAACGCAGGCTTAGCTGTAGGTCTTGATCCTCTTCAGACAGGCAACACTGATGACTGGGACAGAATGGTTGACACTAATATTAAAGGCTTGTTGTATGTTACTCGAGCTGTCGCCCCTCTTATGATTACACGTGGCAAAGGACATATTTTCAATATTGGATCAATTGCAGGCAAAGGAGCATATGAAGGAGGTAATGTTTATTGTTCAACAAAAGCCGCAGTAGATTCCCTGACAAAGTCAATGAGAATTGATATGCTTAAACACAATATCAGGGTAACACAAATAGCTCCGGGTATGGCTGAAACTGAGTTTTCCATAATCCGTTTTAAAGGAGATACGGAAAGGGCAAAATCAGTATATAGAGGATTCGAAGCCCTTACCGGTGACGACATTGCAGATGCTATTTATTATTGTGCATCATTACCGGCTAATGTGTGTATTAACGACCTGGTTATCACACCTACACGGCAGGCTGATGTGCATTTCAATTACAGGAAGGAATGAATCAAGGCGTTAAGGCATTAGGGCATTAGGACGACATACTATCACTGGTTCATAAATCCCTGCTCTTTTAATACTCCAAGCAGTATTTGTGAAAAATGAATATTGTCAGCCTTTGTATATCTGACATCGGTAAATACTTGTGCCAGTGTTTCCTTATTATTCTCCTTCACAAACTGTTTCGAATCGTTTCTTTTTTCCTTTTCAGAATAATACCTTTCAATATCCCCAGAAGAATAATCATGGTATATTTCTTCATGGATCACGGCTTCCAGCGGGAGCCTGTCAACCTGCTCCGGTTTTTCTGCCGGCCACCCGAGAGTAACAGTGGTAACGGGAACAACACCTTTAGGAAGATTCAGGACTTTTATTATCTCTTGAGCCATGTAAGTTGTAGTGCCAAGGTAACATATACCAAGACCCCTGGCTTCAGCTGCAATACATAATGTTTGTGCAACCAGAAGTACATCAATAGCTGCTGTAAAAAAAGAGAGGAAATTATCATACCCGGGTTCTGCATTCCTTTCCCGGCACCATTTATTGAATCTGTTGAAATCGGCACAGAAAGTCAGTACAACAGGGGCTTCTGTTACCATACTCTGGTTAAAATGAAGCGGAGCCAACTCATTCTTTTTGGAAGGATCCCTGGTTATTATAACACTGTAAACCTGCATATTACCTGTTGTTGAGGCCCTGCAACCTTCCATCAAAAGATTCTCAAGCAGTTTATCGTCAATATTTTTCGCGGAATACCGACGTATAGTTTTCCGGTTAAGAAGTACATCTGTAATATTGGTCATTCTATAACTATTTTTTTAACTTATGACAAAGAAAATAATTAATTATAAAAAGTGCACAGAAGAAATCAGGGTTTTTAAACTGATATAACTCTCTTTGTTCTTTCCATACAATAATTTGCCTGCCTGTAATAAAAGAAACTGAATAGTATTTCTGATAACGGGAAATATCAAGTCCATATATGGCTTATATTAATAAAACCACTTAACCTTACAGGGACAAATTTCATGATCAGTGTTTTTAATATTGTTTAACATCCAATAAGTTGCTTTTTATCATTTTTTTTTTTTTCTTGCATAAAGCCTAAAGATGGGCTGTTATAAACATTGCTCTTTTTAATGTTATATGAGGGAAAAGCCAAATTAATTCGTTATAATAAAACTCTAATACTATGAAAAGAAATGTCACACTAGTAACCCTTCAATGGGGCGATCTTCCATTTGAAATTGTATGTCAAAAAGCTAAATCGTTTGGTTATGACGGGCTGGAAATAGGATGCATGGGCGACCATTTTGAAGTTAATAAAGCAGACGATGCTTATTGCGCTGAAAAAAGAAGAATCCTTGACAAATACGGTTTGAAAGTATTTGCTTTATCCACTCATCTTGTCAGTCAGGCCGTAGCAGACCGTATTGATGAACGTCATAAAGGCATACTGCCGGCATATATATGGGGAGACGGAGATCCTGAAGGTGTTCGTCAGCGGGCAGCGCAGGAGATAATCAGGACCGGTGAAGCAGCAGCCAGGTTCGGAGTATCAATAGTAAACGGATTTACAGGGAGCCCTATCTGGCATCTTTTATATTCTTTTCCACCTGTCACGCCTGAAATGATCGACGAAGGATATAAAGAATTTGCACGACGCTGGACGCCTATCTTTGATGCTTATGAAAAACTGGGAGTAAAATACGCCCTCGAAGTGCATCCTACGGAAATAGCATTTGATATAGCTTCTGCACGCAGGGCGCTTGAGGCAGTTAATAATCATCCCGCTTTCGGATTTAACTACGATCCGTCACATTTTGGTTACCAGGGAGTAGATTATGTGAAATTTATTTACACCTTCGCCAATAAGATATTCCATGTACATATGAAAGATGTTGCATGGTCGGACACACCCGCTGAAGCAGGCGTTTTCGGCGGACACACGGAATTTGGCTCTCAGGGCCGTTACTGGGACTTCAGGAGCCTTGGCCGGGGGAATATCAATTTTGAAAAAATTATCAGAGCACTAAATACCATTGGCTACAAAGGACCTTTATCAGTTGAATGGGAAGATAACGGTATGGATCGCGAACATGGAGCTAAAGAAGCATGCGATTTTGTTCGTCAAATTGACTTCCCGCCATCTGATGTAGCCTTCGACGCATCATTTGACAAGTAATCAAAAATAAATAAAATAACAGGTTCCGGTTAAAATTCTAAGTGTTATTTTTTTACGGACTATTCACCTTGTTCCGGTAATAACAGATATAATACCCGGAATTTTCAAGATTAACCTAAAAATTAACCAAAAAAAAGAAATGATGAAAAAAACAACAGCAATTGTAGCACTTATGGCAGTATTTACCCTTGCCATTTGTTTCATTCTCCTGGGTTCCATTTCAAGTGAGTTAATGGCTGCACTAAGTATAAATGCAGGACAGTTAGGATCTCTTGTTATGGCTTCCTTTTTAACGATGTGTATAGTACAATTATTTATCGGCCCTATAGTGGATAAATATGGTTATAAACCAGTAGCTATATTTGGTTTTACGATCACCGGGCTCAGTATGTTACTTTTAGCCTTTGCATCTACCTTCACCGGAGCATTGTTTGCATGTATCCTGATGGGTTTCGGCGCCATGGCCTGTAATACAGTTGGAAACACCCTGATCCCTGTAGTATTATTTGGAGGGAAAGATCCGGCACGTGCCAGTAACTTCGGGAATGGTTTTTTCGGTCTCGGATACGTGGTTACTCCATTACTTATTGTATTCATCCTTAAAACGCTGAACTTAGGCCATACTGTTGCCTTGATTATTATTGCCGCTCTTTGCTTCATCTTTCTGATATTCGCTTTGACAGCCTCTTTTCCCCAGGTCCGGGTTGATTTTAATTTCTCTAAAGCCTTTAAAGTCGTCCTGAAACCAGCTGTTCTTATGGCCGCTTTAGCCTTATTTTGTTATATGGCGCTTGAGATTTCAATGGGTACATGGATTAAAAGTTTTATGGAAGAGATTTTTGAAGCCAGTGGTAGTGTTGATCCGATAATAAAAGCAGGACTTGTATTAAGTCTGTTTGGTGTTGCCTTGATGACAGGCCGTTTTCTCACTTCTGCTATTAAGAATTTAACAGCAATGGGATCAAAAGTGATCATTACCGCATCAGCAATCGCATTATTAGCTATTCTGTGTATGATTATCACTAAAGGCCCTGCCCTGGGAATAATTGCCGTTTTACTCGCGGGACTTGCCTTTGCTCCCATATTCCCTACTATTGTTGGTATCACTTTTGCCAAGTTTGATTCAAGTTTGTATGGCAGTATCTTTGGTATAATGTTCTCAATCGGGTTACTCGGTGGCACACTGGTGCCTAAATTTATTGGTAACCTCAGTGTTGACTCTACCATACAACAGAGCCTTTTGATAGCAGCAATAATGGCAGGCATTTTGTTAATATTCTCTCTTTTTCTTGGTAAAGTCGGAAAGCCTAAAGCATCTTAACCTGTTTTTTTTCATTTTACAGTAAATGACAATCTATTAAGGATTAAAATCAAGATTTTACTATATTTAAAATAAAATTATTTAATATGGAAAAAATAAAATTTGGTATGATCGGAGGCGGTATCGGAGCATTCATTGGTGATGCTCACCGCCGTGCTTCACGAATATGTAACGATTATGAACTGGTTGGGGGCGTATTTGATGCTGATTATGCAAAGAGCAAGGTTTTCGCTATTAAAGAAGGCTTAAGCCTTGACCGATGTTATAACAGAGTTGATTCTCTTATAAAGGGAGAACTTGCGTTGCCTGAAAATGAGAGAATGGAGGTCATAGCAATTGTTACTCCCAATGCCCTTCATTACCCTTTTGCCAGAAAATTCCTTAATAATGGGTTCAATCTGGTTTGTGAGAAGCCAATGACACTCTCCGTTAAGGAGGCTCTCGACCTTGAAAAGCTTGTGGCAAAGAACAAACTGACATTTGCACTTGCACATACTTATACCGGATACCCGATGATCCGCCAGATGAGGGATATGATAGCAAAGGGAATACTTGGCACAATCCAACGTATTGATGCTCAGTACTATCAGGGATGGATCAACGCAATTATACATGGTAAGGGCAGCCGGATAACCGGTGTATGGAGACTTGATCCAAAGCAGGCAGGAGTGAGCAGCTGTATGGGCGATATCGGAGTGCATGCATTTAATCTTATAGAATATACGACAGGCCTTGAAGTGAAGGAGGTGCTTTCGGATCTTAATCCTGTGAAAGAAGGAGTAAAACTTGATCTCGACGGGACGGTACTGTTAAGGTTCAGCAAGAAACTAAAAGGAGTGATCCGCTCGAGCCAGGTTTGTGCGGGAGAAGAGAATAACCTTACAATTGCTGTATACGGCTCGAAAGGAAGTCTCAAATGGGGACAGGAGAATCCGAACTATCTTTATCTGATGAGTGACTCTGAACCGACAAAGGTTTACAAACCAGCACACGGATACAATTATAAAATGGCTGAGGAAGGGCATACCATGCCGGCAGGCCACCCTGAAGGAATATACGAAGCACTGGCTAACATTTATAAAGGAGCAGCTAAATCAATACGCAAACAAAAATTTGCTCCCGGAGAGTTCCCGACAGTACATGATGGAGTAAGAGGCATGAAATTCATTCATGCAGTGGTGAACTCAAATGTAAAAGGGAATATATGGATAAAGGTATAATGCCCTTATCAAATCTGTACCAGCATTCGAAATCTGAGAGAAATATTATATTATTTCTTTTTTCTGAGAAGTAATATTGCTGCACCGCCGACTATAATAACAGCTCCTGCAATTATTGCAATAAGCCCGGCTGAACTCTTGCCTGAAGCTTCCTCTGCAGCAGATTCTTCATCCTCGACAGCATAATAGAAAGTAGGTTTGGCATCAGTGTCCATATTTACTGTATCCTGCTGAGGCTTAGGCGTTTCCTGTGCAAGAGCCATTGTTAGACCTGAAAATGCAAATATTAAAGACAATAATAAAATAATGATCCTTTTTTTCATTTTGATTTTGATTAAAATATTATTTAATTGTTTCTGCAAGTTCATCATATTTTTCAGCAATATCGGGATCAGTGTTCCTGTATGTATCGGCCAGAGCCCTGATCGCCGGTTTATATGAGGGATTGATCGTAAGACAATTCCTTAAGAGGCTTCTCGCCTTTTGCATATCCATTTCGGCCATGATCTCAGCCAGTTCAATATATGCATCGAAATATTTCCGATTTATGCTTATCAGTTTTTCATAATAATCCGCTGCCTCATTCCTCCTGTCATTAGCTTTGGCTATATTCCCAAGGTACATCAGCGCCGGTTCAAACTCCGGATTTATTTCCAGGCACCGTTTCAAGACGGAATCAGCTTTAGTGTACTGTCCATCATTATACAAACCATGCGCAAAATTATAAAAAATCATTTCATCATCACAAATGATTTCCAGAGCTTCTTCAAAAAGTTTTAAAGCATCTTCATTTCTTCGCTCCTCAAGAGCCCTGAATCCATGAAAATCCGCTTTTGTCTTTCTTGCGAGTATTGCGCAAACAGGAACACTATCAGCATATATGGTATGAATAGTATTCTCCGGTGGCCATTCCCCGTTTTTCAGTTTGCAGGGAGGAATATACCTGTTAGTGACAATGGCATAATCCCAGTCATACTGACTTCTCTCCTCATACCTGAAATATGAGGTTTCTATTGCCGGGTAATTCCTGAATTGCCACTCAACCGTAAATGTAGCCTTCACAACTGCAGTGTCAATATTTTCTTTCTTCAGATAATTGATCAGCCATTCTGATGCTTCCGTTTGCCCGATATAGTAATAATCTGTTTCATAATTACCATAGGCACCCTGTAATCCTCCGGCAAGCTTATTATAATACATATAGGAATATGGCCGGTTTTCAGTCATAAATTTCACCGGGGGTATTGCAAGTATTAAAATGATGAGAGCCAGGCTCAATCTGTAATACCATCTTTTTGTAAGATTAAAGACATAATTGAATCCTGCAGCGGCAATCATCACAATTGAAGGATAAACAAAAAGAAACTGACGCCAGGAGCTGTAGAGGTTTGATTTCTCGATCATCACAAAGATGACAGGAAATATTATGGTAAATAATACCAGTCCGTAAATAAGTGCCTTTCCGGTCCGGAATATTTTTTTTGTGAAGACGAAAAAGACAATAAAGCCTGTTAACACAACAACAGGTATCGTTATTGCCATCGATTTCGGAAGGTAGTACCACGGCATAAAATCGGACCACATAATTTTGCCCTCAAAGATCTGCCTGAAAGTTGCCGGGAAATGAGCCATTACCCTATAGGAATCATATACATTCCTTATCGGATCCTGTAATGCAAAAGGCCATAGCAGTATACCCAGAAAATATGCAGCACCCGAAACTAAAATTATAATTATCAGCAGTTTGACATTCTTATTAACACTGTCTTTTTTGTTTTTTATAATATCCGGAATGGCCTTTATAAAGAAGAAAAGAAACAGGTAACAGATCAACAGCAGTCCTCCTGCCCTGATGCTTAAAGCAAAGGCCATACTGACTGTCAGAAACAGAATATCGCTGAACCTCATCCTCGCTTCATCGAATACTATTTTCAGCATGAAGAATATCGATGCTACATAGCCAAGTGCAAAGGGAATGTCTTTCAGGTTATTCTGGGCATGTCCCATGAAGACGGGTGAGACCGCAAAAAGAAACATTACAATAATTCCTGCCCTGTAACCTGAGAGCCATACAGCAAAAAGTGCCGTTAACAGAATTATGGCCCAGCCTGCAACGGAGCTCATTATATGCCTGAACCCGTAAATATCTTCTATTTTGAGCCATTTGGCCAGAAATGTCACAATATTATCGTATGACTGGCCATAATATTTCAGGTGAGTGGAAGGTGTATCAAGTGCAGAAAGGTCCTTTCCATTTGAGGCATAGTAATTATAGACTGATTCCGAATGTTCATAATGCAATATCTCATCACAGGAAATTCCTGCATCCCTGCTTAATAATATCATTATTACAAGCAGGAGTACTGAAGCGACATAGAAGATATTTTTCAGACTCTTTACTGCCATCATTTCTCAGGAGTGTCATCATAGAATTTCCTGACAAAATAGACCGGACGGTTTTGCGATTCCTTGTAATTTCTGAAGATATACTCACCCAGTATTCCCAGAAATACGAGCTGAACAGAACCAAGAAAATAGATACTAAGCAAAATCGATGACCAGCCCGGGACGGCTATACCGGTGGCTTTTGCCACCAGGACATAAACTCCCGCAGCCATGAAAATCAGCGTGCCCAGTGTTCCCAGTATCAGGCAAAACCTGATCGGGAATCGTGAAAATGAAAAAATTGCATCAGAGGCAAGTGAAAAAAGGTTTCTCAATTTCATTTTCGATTTGCCCCTCAGCCTTTCTTCCCTCACATATTCCACATCCCCGTGTTTAAAACCAATAAAGATTCTGAGGCCGGGCAGATAGCGAACTTTTTCTTTCATTGAGAGAAGTGCATCAACAGCAATTCTCTTCATCATCGAATAATTACCATAATTTCCCATCGATCTTATGTCTCCTATACTTTTTAAGATCGAATGAAACAACCTTGCATACAGATTACGGCTGCCGGCACCTTTTCTTCCAGTCCTCTTTGCACTTACAATATCATACTCTTCCTTAGTGATTTTATTGTACATCGCTGTCAATAGTTCCGGCGGGTCCTGGAGATCTCCATCCATCATAGCCATAATATCACCCCTGGCATATTCAAGTCCGGCTGTAAATGCTGCCTGGTGTCCAAAATTCTTTGACAGTGATAATAATTTGATTTTATTGTTTTTCTCCCTGCGGGCAAGGATATGAGATACACTCTGGTCGGTGCTGCCATCATCGACAATTATCACCTCATAATCTTTTGTAAATGAATCAATTGCCTGAACAGCCCGATCAAGAAGTTCATCGATCAGCTTCTCTTCGTTGTATATTGGGATCACCAGTGAAAACATATAATTAAAAGATTTTCCTTAGTTCTCTTTAGTGTGTACTTCACAAAGGGGCACAAAGGTAAGTTAATTACTACTTCTTAATCGTGTCAATGCAAAATTCACATCATCCGTTAATTCCTGATTTGAAGCAAGCTTCTTTACTGAAGGGATACAGTAATCTGTACCCATCCAGCTCAGTTCCCTAAGTATAAGCTTTTTAGCTTCATTAGTGGCTTGATCATCCTTCAGAACCCCAACCATCTTCTTCTCGAGTTTCAGAAGTTTCTTCTCATCTCCTCCGGCTTTGCGTATCTCGTTTTGCAGATAAGTAAAATACTTCGTACTCCTGGTAATATCATAATTACCGATATTTTCAAACAGATCATCGGCGGTAAAGGTTTTAAAATCAGGTCTCAGCACTGATCCTGCTGCAGTTGGGAAATCGAAAGGCACTTCCTGCGTCACTTCTCCGGTTGCAGCCCATTCAGCTCCTCGCTGCAGAGTAACGATAAAACCTGCGCAATGCAAAGCCGTGTTTTCATTATCATCAGGTGTTCCTAACAGGGTTGTAAATATTCTCCCTTCTCCCAGATTCCTGGCTATCATGACAGGTTCTCTCTGACGGGGTCCTCTGAACTCATTACCTATGTAGGCAGCGGCCAGAACCTGTGAATCTTCCCCTGCCGGTTTCATTCCCTGAACGATAACATCAGCAGGATGAAGCCATCGCGCCGGTAAGCCATTTGTCACCGGATGATCTGAAATTTCATTACTGATCGCAAAATCCTGTCTTTTTAATAATATGACTGAATCAGGGACGACAATACCTCCCGGGTCACTCTTTGAATTGTACATTAAAAGACCTCCTCCCTGTTTTACATAATCAGTCAGTGCAGCATTGATTGCTTCAGGCCATATATCACCTTCATAATCGAGAACTACAAGATTATATTTTAAAAAGTCGGGATTGAAATCCGACATATCTTCCCCTTTCTGAGGAGTGGTCATAATTGTTGATGAGAACATGCCTGTTTCATCAAGTATTTGTTTTATTGCTTCAGAGCTTACCTTCCAGTCATGGTTACTCTGTCCGGTTATAATAAGTGCCTTATAATTGGCTGTTTTACTGCACGAAGGCATGATTGCAATTAAAACAGCGGCAAGCAGATATAAAATATATTGTTTCTTCATTTTCTTAAAATTAAACGGTTGGTAAACTCCATGGTTTGCGGTATGGCCTGCTCAGGAGCCGGCTTGCTCTTTCATTACCGGTTATTATTTCACTTACAGGGTCCCAGTGGATTGTCTCTCCTGTTGTCATAGCGATCTCTCCGAGAAGTGCGACAGAAACAGCCCGGTATGCCGGCTCAATAGGAGCTATTGTCCGTGATCCTGACCGTACACTGTCAATGAAATTCTGCCAGTGATTTTCACTTTTATAAAGATGTATTTCATTTTCTCCGATCACTTCGTCAAGAATCTTAGGATCAGATGCAGTCAGTACATTACCCCTGTCAGTATGCACCCATCCCAGCTCTCCGTACCAGGTTGTTCCCATACCATGTTTCAATCGGGATGCGTTTGCCACTCTCATTTCAATACCGTTAGCATATTTGCAGAGAAAATCATATTCAACAGGTACATTGAAGATTCCTTCCATGGGCCACACTCCGGTACCTGAAATTTCCACCGGACCTGTATATTCCAGTCCCGCCCCCCAGTTAGCTATATCAATATGATGACCTGCCCAGTCGGTAAGCTGACCTCCTGAGTAATCGAGTATCCAGCGCCAGTCCCAGTGACACACTCCGCGATATGGTACTTTGGGAGCAGGGCCAAGCCACATTCCCCAGTTCAATTCAGGCGGGACTTCCTTCACGGGAGGTGTCCCAATACCTCTTCCGCCGTCCGGCAAACCCGCTTCAATATAAGAGATCTTTCCGATCCTGCCGTTAATAACAAGTTCAGCTCCTCTCCGGAAGTTAGCCAGTGAACGCTGCCAGCTGCCTGTCTGCCAGATGATGTTGTTCTTCTTAACTGCCGCAACAATAGTCTGTCCATCCTTTATGGTCCGGCAGATAGGTTTTTCGCCATAAACATGAAGCTTTTTGTTTATTGCTTCAGTATAAATAATTCCATGCCAGTGGTCAGGCAGTGCGATAGATACAGCATCAAGTGTTTCCTTTTCGAGGAACTCGCGAAAATCGCCGTAAGTACGGCAATCATTGTTACTGTTTGCATTATCTACTGTCTGTTTTGCCTGCGCAAGATGTTTTGAATCTACGTCGCAGACCGCAACAAATTGCATAGCATTCTTCAGATGCAGAAAATTTCTCATATTGGACATGCCCTGTGATCCTGTTCCTATCGCGCCCATAACTATACGGTCGCTCGGAGGTCTTTCCCCTCCCATTCCAAGTGCTGTTGAAGGAATTATATTCGGAATAATAAATACTCCTGCTGCTGCCGCAGCTGACCGTCTGACAAAGACTCGTCTGGTTGTTTTTTGTTTCATATGCTTCAGATTATTTGTCCTTTATATAATGGTTTAACTGTACTTATCACTGGTGTACCCGGTATCGGGGTTTCAAAAACCATATCAACAGGCCCGAATTCAAGTTTTGAAGGACCAAGGTCCATATCCGACTTGAAAATCTCATCCCATGTAATGGCTCGTCCGGTATAGGCAGCAGTCCTTCCCATGATAGCTGTCAGGGTTGACAGGGCAGTCTGCTCAGCCTCATTTACGTAATTACCTGTTCTGATTGCATATACGAGGTGCATATGTTCCTGGACATAGGGAGGAATAACTGACTGATTCATCTGGTTTCCGTTTTCATCGAGTGGATATTCAAACTTCCATTTAATATTTCCCTCAAGATCCCAGATAGTATTCTGGCAGTTTGTGTATCCTTCAGTTCCCATAATGATCTCTCCAGTGGCATTTGCGCAGCTGTCAATCTGGCGGCACATACTATGTGAGCTTACTCCGTTGCCATAATTAAAGTCGATACTGAAAAAATCATACTGGTCGCCCGTTACTCGTCTGTGTCGTCCTCCGTAACCTATCGCCCTTTCAGGATATTTCCCTATAAACCAGTTTATTACATCGATATTGTGAACATGTGTATCAAGAATATGATCGCCGCACAGCCAGCAGAAATTATTCCAGTTACGTATCATATATTCCATGTCATTCCAACCCGGTTCACGTTCCCTGAACCAGACATGATCCTGGTTCCAGAAGGCTTTTGCTGAGGTAATTTTCCCTATTGCACCATTTTTAACCTGTATATATGTAGCAATATAATCTTCCTGGTGCCTGCGCTGTGTACCTGTAACAACATTAAGCCCTATTGCTTCTGCTTTCTTTGCTGAAGTGATTATGGAACGTATCCCGACCGGATCTACTGCAAGAGGTTTTTCCATGAATACATGTTTGTTTGTTGTCACAGCTTCAAGGAAATGATCAGGCCTGAACCGGGGCGGAGTAACCAGCAAAACCACATCGATATCGGGCAATGCCATAAGTTTCTTATAGCCGTCAAAGCCGACAAAGCAATTCTCTTCAGGGATGGGCAGGTTAAATGATGCAAACCGTTCTCTGCAGGCATCTATTTTATCCTGGAACACATCGGCAACAGCAATTATTTCAAGATCGGGACCGGCACTGATGAAATTGATTGCCGCTCCTGTGCCTCTTGCACCGGCACCAATTAAACCGGCTCTCAGTTTTTTCCCTTTTGGAGCTCCCCTCAGAATAGGTGGCAAACCCAGTTCCTTGTTTACCGGTATTTTTTTGCATGCGGAGATCACCGCCCCTGCACCGGTAAGACCGATCCCTGCCAGCGCTGTTCTTTCAATGAATTTTCTTCTGTTAATATTCTTCATTTGTTCTTTGAATTTTACTTTTCAACCTTTTCAACCTCCTTCAACTCCTTCAGCCTATTCTATCAATGAGCTATCCGGTTCACATACGATCCTGAATCCCACATCAATGCAATCGGAATACCACCAGATACTCTTGGGCATCTGAGGGTCGGTCACAAGCCATTCTTTTGTTCTTGTATAATCGCGGGCAGCACTCCTGATATCCCTGGCATCGCTCTTGAATGATCCTCCACGGATCACATGTTCCAGTCCACTTACCGGACCTTTCGGATTGGTTCGTAATGAATCAGTTTTATAATATTCTTCGGAATAAAAGTCAGAACAAAATTCTGCCACATTACCGGCCATATTTTTAAGACCAAAAGGATTGGCTTTAACGCCGGAAGGTTCTGCGGTCATAGCACCACTGTTTTTACTGTAAATAATATATGATGCAATAGTGGCGGTGTCAGGTCCCAGCAACTTCCTCAGGAAGCCCTCCGCTGTGAATTTCCGGGGATCACCGGCAAAAAAGTAAGGGGTTCCCGTTTTTCCGCGACACGCATATTCCCACTCTGCTTCTGTCGGGAGGCGGTATCTTTTTCCTGTTACTTTTGAAAGCCACTGGCAATATACATTTGCAGCGTGCCACGACATTGTGATTGCAGGACGTGATCCTTTACCCCATCCCTGGTCGGGGGCACCCCATGGCGGTGTTGCTCCGCTGATAGCATCAGTATTTTTACTGGTAACCACCTGGCCTTCAGTCCTGCCCTGTGAGCTTGTTGCCCTGAAAAATGCCATATACTCATCCCAGGTTACCTCGGTTTTCCCGATCCAGAACTGTGACAGTTTCACCTCCCTTACCGGACCCTCGTCATCATCGCGTAGAGGTTCATCTTTCGGGCTTCCCATATTAAAGGTTCCTTCAGGCAGTGCAGCCATCTCAAATGAAACCGTTGTACCTGGAATAGTTTCTGTAAAGTCCTTAAATTCTGTGATTTCTGCCGGTTCAGTAAAAGGTGGCCTGTCTGATGAGACTATCACTCCGAAACTGGAATCGTGCTCATGTAATATGGCATTCTTGTCATAATGCCCAACATTAATATGGCAGTTAATGCAGTTGAGGGGTTCTTTACTGGTTGTATAGAAGAGATGAGCATTACCTCCATTAACCGAGAGTGTTACAGGAAACAGATTCTCGTGACATTCCAGACACGAATTCTCATAGACAATTCCCTTTGCATACTCAAGCAGCTTCTTCTTCTGCCAGTCGATCGCAGAACTATCTTTAAAGAAATACCCATATACATCCTTGAGCCCGTGCTTTGCTTTAGCAAACAAATAACCTTGATCTTCAGGCGGAAGGTGACACTCAACACAGTGGACAATGGTTCCTGATGAATTATTATAATGGGTTGAGAGTTTCCAGCTCTGATCCGCATGTGGATGAATATGACACAACATGCAGGATTTATCAGTTGAAGTGTTTTTTATCAGCGCACGACCCGGGATATAAAGCACAATACATGCCATAATCCCGAAAATAAAAAACCAGAGCTTTGTTTTATGCTTAAAAAAAAGTTTTCTGCGATATTTATAATTCATTATTTTCCGGACAATACAAAAACCTGATAAAGTTAATTGATTGCCGGACTTATTAATACTAATCGGAAAAATTTTTAATACTTTTTAAGATCTGCTTAGAATCTTTTAACGTATTCGTGACAATAGGGAAGTTTATTATTGTTAAAATAATAATCCTGATGATAATCTTCAGCATCAAAGAATTCTGAAGCTTTTGTAACAGCGGTCGCTATCTTATAGCCCTTAACTTTCAGTGTTTTAAGATTCTTCTCTGCAATTTCTTTCTGCTGATCATTCATATAGAAGATCTCCGATCGGTACTGGTCACCCAGATCCGGTCCCTGTCCACCTACCTGCGTGGGATCGTGTATCTCAAGAAAGGTTCTGAGAAGCTTTTCGTAGGTCATTTTTTCAGGATCATAGATAATTTTAACCGCTTCAGCATGACCTGTTCTGCCTGTACATACTTCCTTATATGATGGATTTTTTATGTATCCTCCTGTGTAGCCTGAGGTTACTGATATAACTCCCGGTTCCTTCTGAAGGAAATATTCAACACCCCAGAAGCATCCACCCGCAAATATTGCAGTTCCATATCTTCCTTCCTCAACAATTGCAGGAACAAAATCGAGTGAAAGCGAGTTAACACAGTGACGGGTGTTCTTAGGTGTCATCCTCTCCCCGATGAATACATGTCCCAGGTGTGCTCCGCATGATGCACAGGTTATCTCAGTCCTCATGCCATCAGCATCGGGTGTTCTGATAACAGCGCCTTTGATTTCATCATCAAAACTTGGCCACCCGCAATCTGACTCAAATTTGTCTGATGAATAATAAAGAGCAGCTCCGCATTTTTTGCAGACATACGTACCCTTTTCCTTGTGGTTTGTGTATTTCCCTGTAAAAGGAGCTTCGGTACCTTTATTATTTATTACATACGATTCTTCTTTGCTGAGACTATTTAAAGGCAGCTTTTCCTGTGAAAATGATTCAGTGGACATGATGGCTAATAAATATAGTATAAATATCTGCTTCATTAAAATAAAGTATATCATGAAGGGATAACAAAATTACATTAAAATTGTTGTTGAATAAATTGTCCAGATTTTTATTGCAGGTTCAATAATTTTTGAACCATTATAACCGTTTGTATGTTATGATTTGAAAGATGCCGTTGACAAAACCGGGCAACGAAAAAATGTCAGTAATTTATTTGTGGCATAAAGATAGTATTTAAAATAAAAGTTTATTTTTGTAGATAATTAATTTAATCCCTGTATGAAAAAGAGTGCTGTAATATTTATTATCACTTTTATAGTTGCGTTGGTTGCCAGTTCATGCAATAAGGAATTATGTCCGGCTTACACTAATGCTGAGAGTGAACAGACTGAAAATGTCGGTTGATGCTCCTCTTTATTTAATTTCCCCTGGTTTATAAGTAAGCTCATTATGAAAAAGCTGCTTATAATTTTTATATTGTTATTGTATGGTGGTGCACAATATCTGAGTGCACAGGGAGAACTGGATGAACAACAGAAGGTTTTTTTCCGGAACGAGAGATCTTTTGCCATACTTCTTAATTCCGACGGGATAGGTGTGAGTTACCGCGAGGCAAAAAGAATTAACTATCTCAATAAACGTCTTCTTGAGATTGATGGAGGCACGCTGAAGCACCCCAAAGAATATAAAGTCAGCAATCCCTATACTCAGGCTACCAGCACTTTCGTATTTGGTAAACTTAATTCTGTTTTTTATCTCCGGGGAGGAATGGGACGACAGCATGAAATCTTCAGTAAAGCAGATTTCGGAGGTGTCGCTATCAGGTATTTCTATTCGGGAGGTCCGGTGATTTCACTTTATAAGCCAATCTATTACAGGATTTTGTATCCTGTATCGGATTATAAATGGGAGATCAGGGATGAAAAATTTGATGAATCAATACATCAGGCAATCGATATTTACAGCAAATCATCCTTTACAAAGGGATTGAAGGAAATTAAGGCGCTTCCCGGACTTTTTGTCAAGGGAGGATTTAATTTTGAATACAGCAAAGAGGATAAGGTAATACATGCTATTGAGCTCGGGATGCAGGTTAATGCTTTTCCCAAAAAGATCCCTATCATGGCCAGCCCGGACAATAAGGCCATATATTTCTCATTATTTGCCAGTTACAGATTTGGTGTAATCGTTGATCCGCTCCACCCGGAGGAAACCAGGTTCTCAAATCTTTTCTCAAAGAAAAAGAGTAACTGAGAGAAACCATTCCTTGTAGATTTTCAGGAAATTATTACTTTTGTGGTTCGATTTATTAACCATAATTATAATAAAGGTATGTCAAAAATTAAAGTAGCTATTAACGGTTTCGGCAGAATTGGCCGTAATGTGTTTAAGATTGCCCTTGAGAGAAACGATATTGAAATAATCGGTATCAATGACCTCACCGATACTCACACACTTGCTCATCTGCTCAAATATGACTCAACACAGGGAAGGTTTCCGGGAGTCACATTTGATGATGAGAATATCATAGTAAACGGTATTAAGGTAAAGGTATCTGCAGAAAAGAATCCGGCCAATATTCCTTGGCCGGTGAATCCGGATGTTGTAATAGAATCAACAGGGATATTCAGGTTAAAAGAGAGTCCAAAAGGCGGTTATGGCGATCATCTCAAAAATGGAGCAAAGAAGGTTATCCTTACAGTTCCGTCGAAGGATACTATCGATGCAATGATTGTTCTTGGTGTTAATGATAATGATCTGAAACCTGAACATCAGTGTGTTTCAAACGCTTCATGTACCACCAACTGTCTGGCTCCTGTCGTCAAGGTATTAAATGACACTTTCGGCATCGAGATCGGTTATATGACTACAATACACTCATATACAAACGACCAGAGGATTCTTGATCTTCCTCACAGTGATCTCAGACGTGCCAGGTCAGCTGCTCTTTCACAGATACCAACAACAACGGGTGCTGCCAAAGCTGTCGGCAGGGTCATTCCTGAACTCAAAGGTAAACTCGACGGCATTTCAGTTAGGGTCCCCACTCCTACCGGATCATTGGTCGATCTCGTTGCGGTTCTTAAGAAAGAGGTCACAAAAGAAGAGATAAATGCAGCTATGAAAAAAGCTGCTGAAGGACCGATGAAAGGTATTCTTGAATATACCGAAGATCCTATTGTATCGGCTGACGTTATTCATACAACAGCCTCATCAATATTCGATTCCCTGAGTACTATGGTTAACGGAAAAATGATAAAAGTTTTGTCGTGGTACGACAATGAATGGGGTTACTCTTGCAGGGTTGTGGACCTTATTCCGCTGATTGCAAAATAATAAGAAACAGGTACCTGAATACATGTAGGGATGCTGCTTGCAGCGTCCCTATATTATTTTATACTACGATCATTTCAATTTCGAGAGGTATACCGGCTGTATCACGGTAATGCTCTCCGAGCTCAAGCATTGCTTCATCATCTTCTTCATAAAGCCATTTCATCTTAACGACATTACCGGAACGCCCGAAACCGGTAAGTCTTTTTAGAATCTCATAGAGATACTTTGATGATCCGCTGTTTATATACTCAAGCTGTATGCTGACATTGAGCTCTTTATTCTTTTCAAAATGGCGGGTAATCCATTCATCCAGACGCTTGAATATAAGCTCAGGATTTTCAGGTATTGACCGTCCGATAAGTTCCAGCATGTTGATATCGGGATAATAAAATATCCCCGGGCAATTTTTAAGTTCTTCCTGAATTACATGTCTATCCATAATCATTAATTTTTATTCATACCTTAGAGCTTCAATCGGATCAATACTGGCGGCTTTTAATGCCGGCGCATAACCCGATACCACTCCAACTATAAAACACACTACCACACCCATTGTTACCCATAGCCATGGAATAACAAAATTTGATTTCAGCATTGAAGATACAACATTTCCGATAAGAATCCCAAGAATTATGCCAAAGGCACCACCAAGCTGCCCTATAAGTATGGACTCAAAAAGAAACTGGTATTGAATTGTTCTTGGCTTAGCTCCGATAGCTTTTCTGACTCCAATCTCCCTGGTACGTTCGGATACAGATACCAGCATGATATTCATCAATCCTACTGCAGCCCCGAACAAAGTTACCAAACCTATTATTGTAGCCGCCAATGTCACATATTTAAGATTCTTAAGTAATAACTGAACAATATTATCACTTTTTGAAATGTTGAAATCAGACTCGTCTCTGGGATCAAGGTTTCTGACAATTCTGAAAATTGCTTCCGCTTCACCTGTCATAATATCGAGATTAACAGGATTGAATGGCATAATCGTAATGCTGAAATTCATATTCGGCCGTGAAAAGTATTGCCGTGCCGTGGTAATAGGGATGAAACAAACATTATCGGTATTGAGTGCACTGGCTCCTTTGCTCTTAAGAACGCCGGATACCGTAAACTTTAATCCTGCCACTGATATTTCCTTGCCAATAGGGTCAAAATCAGCAGGGAATAGATCCTTAACAATTTCTGCCCCGATCAAAACCAGCCTTCTGTTAAGCTGTATCTCATCAGGACTGAAATTCCTCCCTGATGAAATCTCATAACCTGAAACAGCCAGGTAATTCTCATCCACCCCGGTAAGGTAGATAGTCGGGTTAGTCTCTTCTGATCCATATTTGACAGTCGTCATACTTGAGGCATTGAAGGAAATCGAAACCCAGGCCGGCTCTTTGAACCTTTCCCTAAATTCAACTGCCTCCCTGTAGGATATCCTGGAGTGATTTTTCACCCTGTAATTTGCTTCTCCGACAATAATAGTCATTCCACGTGAGGTTATCGTAAATGAATTGGCTCCCATCATCGTGAACTGACTTGTTAACGAGGATTTTATGGCATCAATAGCGGTAAGTATCCCAACCAGTGCCATTATACCAATTGCAATTATACACATGGTGAGGATCGCTCTTACCCTGTTGGATCTTATAGCCCTGACAGAGATCCTTAAATTCTCGCGGAATAACCCTATTCTTAAACTAAGCTTTGTCAACCTTTACCTCCGGAAAGTGAAAAAATAAAAGTACACTTTTTTTCAATTCCGCCTAATTCTCATAAGGAATAAATGTTCTTTACAACAATGATGGAACCGCTCCGCGGTTCGATGCTATCATCCAATATTATAGCTAATAATGTGAATTAGTGAGAATGGAGAACCCCGGAGGGGTTCCATAGAAATACATTTTTTTTCTGATATTAAAAAATAATTAAGAATTTAGTTGCATAACTAATTTTTTCGTTGTACCTTTGTTAGTATAGATATTAAAGTAATAAATCATGAGAGAACTCACACGCGCCGAAGAACAGGTAATGCAGGTACTCTGG
>CAZWZQ010000001.1:100010-122582 GCA_964638955.1 uncultured Rikenellaceae bacterium
ATAAATCATGAGAGAACTCACACGCGCCGAAGAACAGGTAATGCAGGTACTCTGGAAGATCAAAAAAGGTTTTGTGAAAAATGTTCTGGAACATTTTGACGATCCTAAACCAGCATACAATACCGTAAGCACGATCATCAGGATACTACAGGACAAAGGATTTGTGGATCATAAAGCTTACGGGAGGACTCATGAATATTTTCCGATTGTATCAAAGGAAGACTATTCCAAAATGCATCTTACAACTTTTGTAAATGATTACTTCTCAAGTTCATTCGGGAACATGGTAAGTTTCTTTGCAAAGGAAAACAGGATCTCTGTTAAAGAGATGGAAGAGATCATGAAGATCATGGAAGGTGAAGTAAAAAAACAAAAAGAAGAAAGATGAATCCTTTAATATTGTTTATGACTAAGGTTGCGTTGTCATTAGCAGCTTTTTATATTGTATACCTTCTCTTCCTTAGAAGGGATACAATGTATGAGCGTAACCGCTTCTTCATCCTGCTTTCTTTTCTTGTATCGCTGATTTTACCTTTCATAATAATTGAAACCAGACAACCAGTCGATATTCAGTTTTTCGGAAAGGACCTGTCAGGGATGATAATAAATGGGATAAATGATCCTGCTTCTATCGCGACAGACGAACATACGTTCATTAACTGGAATAAAATCATTCTTACAGTCTATATTGCAGGTATCATTGTATTTAGCATAAAATTGATGGCAGAAATCCTGAGCCTGCTGGTTTTGATTGCCAGACAGAAAAATAGTAGAAACAATATTATCCGGCTTCAGTCACGTAATACTTCAGGATTTTCTGCATTCGGATATATATTCGTTCATAGTGAATCTTCGGTACATGAGGTTGATGAGATAATCAGGCATGAACAGAAGCACCTTGACAGGTACCATTTTCTTGATATTATTTTTCTTGAAGTAATTAAAGTCATACAATGGTTTAACCCATTTATCTACCTGTTTGACAGATCGTTACGCGAAGTACATGAATTCCAGGCTGATGAGGAGTGCCTTAACTCCGGTATCACTATACAAAAATATCAGGGTCTTATTCTTAACCAGGTTTTCAAAACCAGCATTTTCAATGTTTCAAACAGCTTCTCAAATCCTACTATTATAAAAAAACGAATGATCATGATGACAAGAAAACGTTCAAAAACTCTGGCAAACCTGAAGATACTTCTTGTATTGCCGGTACTTTTTCTGCTTCTGATTTCATTTTCAACCTGTGCAACAAAAAAGAAATCAGAAGTAACAATGACAGAGGCTGCTCCCCCGCCTCCACCGCCTCCGCCAGTATCAGTCAATGATGAGGATAAGAAAATGGAGGTTATCAGAGTTCCCCATGAACCATCAGGAACACAGGAGCCTGAGCCATTTGTTGTTGTTGAAGAGATGCCTATGTACGAGGGCGGAGAAGCATCCTTGCTTAAATACCTGGAAGATAATATTATCTATCCTGAAACTGCCAGAAATGCAGGGATATCCGGAAGAGTAATAATCCGGTTTTGCGTAACAGAAACCGGGGGCGTCGACAGGATCTCAGTATTAAAAGGTGTTGATCCTGCTCTTGATGCTGAAGCGATGAGAGTCGTATCCCGATTGCCACAATTTAGGCCTGGCCGGCAGGGAGGCGTTGCAGTACCTGTATGGTACATGGTACCTGTAACATTTTCGCTTAATGAGGATAAGAATACCATAACCCCTGAAGATGAAGATCAGAAACCGTTTGCTGTCATTGTGGAAACACCTCCCGGAAGAGACCCGGGCAATGAACCCTTCGTGGTAGTCGAAGAGATGCCTGTATTTCCTGGCGGTGACAGCTTATTACTCAAATATATTGTTGATAATACTCATTACCCTGAAGTTGCGAAATCAGAAAAAATAATGGGAAGAGTTATAGTCAGATTTTGTGTTACTGAAACAGGAGATGTTGACCGGGTTTCAGTAATAAAGGGTGTTCACCCTGCTCTTGATAAAGAAGCAGTAAGGATTATATCCTCACTGCCCCAGTTTGAACCCGGCAAACAGGGTGGAGTTGCAGTACCTGTATGGTATATGGCACCTGTAACATTTACTTTATCCTCCTCAAATCAGAGCAACGAACTCGCAGAACCTGACTTATCACGATAAGCAATATCCGGCCTCTGAAAAGGGCCGGTTTTTTTATTTTACTAAATATTAAAAACAGATATTTCAGGCATATAAAGCCGGAGAGCCTGTTCCGCATTAGCGGGAGGGGACTGGAGGCGATGACGCAAATGTTATAATTTCCCTAACTTTACATACAATATACGCGACATGAATCTGCAGCAACGCATAGAAGCCTTTTCAATGCTTGGAGACATCCTCCGGGATACCCTGGCTGGTAAATCAACAAAGCATACTTCTCAACTTACAAGTCTTATTGAGACACAACATCTTACAAATCCGTGGTTTACTCCTGAAAACATCCGGATGGCTGTTAAAGCAATAGCTGATTTGCTGACTTCAGAAAACCTTACCAGATGGTGTTCAGACTATCCCGGACTGAATTCTGTTACCAGCCCTGTAAATGTTGGTATCGTGATGGCGGGAAACATACCCCTTGTTGGATTTCATGATTTTCTCTCGGTCCTTATTTCAGGGAACAGGGTTATAGCAAAAATAAGCTCAAAGGATCCGGATCTGATAAACTTGATAGCTGATATTCTTATTTCTGTAAATCCGGAATTCAAAAACAGAATATCAATTGCAGATGGGATACTTTCAGGTTTTGATATGGTAATTGCCACCGGCAGCGATAACAGTTCAAGATATTTTGAGTATTATTTCGGAAAATATCCTCATATTATCAGAAAGAACCGTAACAGTGTAGCCGTTATCGACGGCACTGAAAGTGACGCTGAGATGGAAGCGCTCGGGTTGGATGTTTTTTCATATTTCGGCCTGGGTTGCAGAAACGTATCAAAATTGTATGTCCCGGAGAAATATGATTTTTCAGAAATGATTCACAGTTGGACAAAGAATTCAGTCCTGATAAACCATTCCAAATATGCCGGCAACTATGATTTCAGCAAGGCAATCTTCCTCGTCAACAAGGAAAAGTTCATAGATACCGGCTTTCTCCTGCTGAAGGAAGGGAATGGATTTTCATCGCCTGTAGCAGTACTGTTCTTTGAATATTACAAAACGTCAGAACAGCTGCATGAGGTTTTTGAGAACAGCAAGGATAGGATCCAATGCATTGTCGGCAGGGACTTTCTACCGTTTGGCAGGTCTCAGCTGCCTGCCCTGTGGGATTATGCTGACGGGATTGACACAATAGAATTTCTTCTAAAAAAAAAAATTACAGGAATATTGTAAAATAAAAAAATATTATCTTGCACCCGTCGAATAAGAATATGTAATGGTTTACAAATTTGTAGTATTATCAGATGAGGATGAATCGTTTGTGAGAGAATTTGAATTTCTGGATTCTCACACTTTGTTGGATTTCCATAATATTTTACAGGAGGAATTGGAATTTGATAAATCACAGATGGCATCTTTTTACCTGGCTACTGATAACTGGGAAAAAGAGGAGGAGTTTACCCTTTTCGATATGGGTGCCGGGTCATCGACAATGGAAGTTGCTGTTCTTGAAGATATTATCTTCAAGAAGAATCAGAAATTACTTTATGTCTTTGACTTTTTCAACGAGAGGGGCCTTTTTGTTGAATATACAGGAGAATCAGAGGAGATAGATGACCGCGAATACCCCTCCTGTACTAACTCCAAAGGGATACCGCCAAAACAGGTAGTATTCGGAGGCAGCACCAGAAAGCTCTATAATAATATAATCGTTTCAGATGACGACGAGGATGAGGATGATACGGAAGTTGACGATTTCTTCCTTGAGGGAGATGATGAAGAGCCTCTGGACGGCTTTGAAAACGAAGATTCCATAGGCGAGGACGAAGATTAGCCTCTTCCCGGAAATAATCCGCATGAAAAATATTCTGATAGTTCTTGTCGGTCCGACCTGTGTCGGAAAGACAGATTTTTCAATTCAGATTGCCCGGCACTTTGGTTGTGAGATAATATCTGCGGATTCCCGGCAGTTCTTCCGTGAAATGAAAATCGGCACAGCAGTCCCCTCTGATAGTCAGCTGGCTGCAGTAAAACATTACTTTATCAGGTTCCTTTCAGTTAAAGACTATTACAGTGTGAGTCTTTTTGAGCGCGATGTGCTTAAATTGCTTCCCTGTCTTTTCGAAAGAAATAACATTGCACTGATGACCGGGGGCTCAGGTATGTATATAGATGCTGTCTGTTACGGCATTGATGATATCCCTGATGTCGACCCGCTTGTGAGGGAAAAATATATTAAAAAGTATAAGGATGAAGGAATAGCCGGGTTAAGACTATCTCTTAAACTTCTTGACCCGGATCATTATGAAAAAGTTGACCTGAAAAATCCGAAGAGATTGATCAGAGCCCTTGAAATATGTGAGACTGCCGCGCGGCCATATTCCACTTTCCTAATAAAAAGAAAGCGGGAAAGGGATTTCGGAATTATCAAGATCGGTATTAAAAGGCCCAGGGAGGAATTGTATAACAGAATAAACCAGAGGGTCGATGAGATGATCAGCAACGGGCTCGAGGAAGAGGCAAGGAGTATGTTCGGCATGAGAGACCTTAACGCACTTAACAGTGTGGGTTACAAGGAGTTCTTTGATTACTTTGAAGGGAAGATAACAAAAGAAGAAGCTGTTGACCTTATTAAACGAAACACCCGCCGGTTTGCTAAAAGGCAGATGACCTGGTGGGGAAGGGATAAGGAAATTAAATGGTTTAATGCGGATGATTTAACTGAAATTATCGGATTTCTGGAAGAAGCTACTATGTCTTAGTATTATGCAGTCTTGCAGTCTTGCAGTCCTTTCGACTTTACAAACTTTCAAACTTTATAAACTTTCAACTTATGTTAATTCTTTAAGCTTTCTTATAGTTTCCACCGGATCTTCAGAACTGAATACAGAATGTCCTGCTACAAGGACATCAACACCTGTTTCGATGAGTTTTTTTGCATTATTTGTATCTATACCGCCGTCAACCTGTATCAATACGGTATGGTTTCCTTCATCGATCATTTTTCTTAATTCAGTAATCTTGTTATAACTTTCCATGATGAATGACTGTCCGCCAAAACCCGGATTAACGGTCATAATAAGCACCATATCAATATATTGCAGGATATTTTTCAGAAGGATCACCGGGGTATGTGGATTAATTGCGACACCGGCTTTCATACCCAGGTTGCGTATCTCTGTTACTGTCCGCTGCAAGTGCATACATGCTTCATACTGAACAGTCAGGATATCTGTACCTGCTTCACGGAAACGGGTGAGATACCTGTCGGGATCCATGATCATAAGGTGCACATCAAGTGGTTTCTCCGCAATTTTTTTCACATGTTGTATTACCGGGAAGCCGAATGATATATTTGGCACGAACAGGCCGTCCATTATATCACAATGTATCCAGTCGGCCATGCTCTTATTTATTAAAAGAACATCCCTTGCAAGATTACCAAAATCAGCTGCCAGTAATGAAAGAGAAACAAGATGACCCATTTAAGTTATTTTAGATAAAGATAGCAACAAATAATTAACCGAGATATGTCTTAAGTATTTTGCAGCGTGTAGTAAACTGTATCCTTTTAATTGCCTTTTCTTTTATCTGGCGAACCCGTTCACGTGTCAGGCTGAGTTCCTCTCCTATCTCTTCAAGCGTAAAAGGATGCTTCATTCCCAGACCGAAATATAGTTTCAGCACTTTTGCCTCGCGGTGTGACAGTGTACTGAGGGCTCTCTCTATTTCATAGGCAAGTGATTCGTTTATAAGGCTTTTATCGGGACTGGGTGTGTCTTCGCTCTGAAGTATGTCGTACATGGTATTATCCTCTTCGGAGCTCAGGGGAGCATCCATACTTACAGTGCGGCCGTTTGTTTTAAGTGATTCCTTGACATCCTCAGGTATCATTTCAAGCATATCTGCTATCTCCTGTGAGGAGGGTTCCCGTTCATACTCCTGCTCAAGTCGCGCAAAGGCTTTGTTTATACGGTTTATCGATCCGATCTTGTTTACCGGCAAACGTACAATCCGTGCCTGTTCTGCCAGTGCCTGCAGAATAGCCTGGCGGATCCACCAGACAGCATAAGAAATGAATTTAAATCCCCTTGTCTCATCAAAACGCTGAGCTGCTTTCATAAGACCAAGATTCCCTTCATTGATCAGGTCAGGCAGGCTCATTCCCTGGTTCTGATACTGTTTTGCCACGGATACAACAAAACGGAGATTTGCCTTTACGAGCATCTTAAGTGCCTCAGGATCACCTGATTTTATTCTTCTGGCAAGTGTGACTTCATCCTCAGGTGAAATAAGATCCACTTTACCTATCTCCTGAAGATATTTGTCAAGAGAAGGAGTGTCACGGTTTGTAACCTGTTTCGTAATCTTTAACTGACGCATCTACAGGCTTGATTTATATGTCAAACAAAATCCGGACAAGAGCTACAATTTTAATAAAAAATTGTACTACTCCGACATTATATCCTCATTTTTTTTGAAAGATCAGGGATTATTAGTATATTGCACCGTTATTTTTTATCCTTATTATCAAGTTATTATTTAATTTGATTTTTTACCGTTGCATTTTATTTACATTTGACAGGAAATATTTGATCATTTTTATTTAATATTGCCCCGGTTTTTAAGATTTGAGTCATTTTATCCCAGACTCATATTAAAACCTTAATCCGGGTTTCCATAAAATCATTAAGATCCTTAAATTCTATTATTATCATTAACATATGTACGACATTCTTGAGTTAAGTAAGAAATTGCTACCTGAACTAAGGGAAATTGCAAAAGACCTTAAAATTAAAAGAGTTGAATCTTTAAAGAAACAGGATCTGGTATATAAAATCCTTGATCAGCAGGCAATTGAAGCCACTGAGCAAAAAAGTGCCAGGAAAACAGAAAACAGGGACGGTAAGTCTCCCCAAAATACAAAGCGTGATCATGATCAGGGTTACAGAAGGGGTAAAAGACCGAGAACTAATAAAACTTCTTTTAACCGTTCTCCTGAATCGGTTATGTCAGTCTCACCTGACGACCTTAAAAGAGCATCCGAACCACAATACAAGGTGTTTGAAGGATCAGAAAAAAAAGATGAAAAAACTGATACTGTAAAAAACAAAGAACCGGAAATAGAAGCCAGAAAAGGACCGGTCTGGACAAATAATCAGAAACCCGAAGATAAAAAGAAAGAACCTTTAATTCTGAATGACATCCCCGCAGAAGAAGAGACTGCAGAGGAGATCGGGCCCACCGTCGAGACTGATCGGGATAATGTACCTGACAAAAAGGATAAGAAAATCCCTCGCAGTGAAGAGAAACAATCTGACAAAATACAGCAGGAAAAAGAAACTTCTGAACGCGGGGTAAATGGAGCTGTTTCTGAAGATATCTCCAGCAAGGATGAAAAGAAAGAAAAACCTTATGACTTTGAAGGTATCATTTATAACACCGGAGTACTTGAGATCATGCCTGACGGTTACGGATTTTTAAGATCAGCCGACTATAACTACCTTAATTCACCCGATGATATTTATGTATCACAATCGCAGATCAAGCTGTTCGGGCTCAAAACCGGCGATACTATAAAAGGTACAATCCGTCCCCCTAAAGAGGGTGAAAAATACTTTCCCCTGATAAAGGTGGATGAGATTAACGGAAGAAGTCCCGACTTCATCCGAGACAGGGTTCCCTTTGATTTCCTTACGCCTCTTTTCCCAAACGAGAAGTTCACTCTTTGCACACCAGGCGAAGGAACATTATCGGTAAGGGTTATCGATATGTTCACTCCTATCGGTAAAGGGCAACGGGGTCTTATTGTTGCACAGCCAAAAACAGGGAAAACCATTTTACTACAGGAAATAGCAAATGCCATAGCAAGATATCATCCTGAGGTTTACCTGATGATACTGCTCATCGATGAAAGACCTGAAGAGGTGACTGATATGGCACGAAATGTTAAAGCCGAAGTTATCGCCTCAACATTTGATGAACCGGCTGAACGTCATTGCAGGGTTGCAAATATTGTCCTTGAAAAAGCAAAAAGGCTTGTAGAATGCGGCCATGATGTTGTTATTCTCCTCGACTCAATAACAAGGCTTGCCAGGGCCTTTAACACTACGGCTCCTGCTTCAGGTAAAGTATTATCGGGAGGTGTTGATTCAAATGCCCTGCATAAGCCAAAGAGATTCTTTGGTGCTGCCCGCAATATAGAAGACGGCGGTTCCCTTACAATCCTCTCTACGGCACTTACCGAGACAGGATCAAAAATGGATGATGTGATTTTCGAGGAATTCAAGGGGACAGGTAATATGGAACTTCAGCTCGACCGTAAGCTCTCCAACAGAAGAATATTCCCATCAATCGACATTCCTGCCTCAAGTACTCGACGTGAGGATCTTCTTCTGAATAAGAACATAATGCAGAAGATATGGGTTTTGAGAAATTATCTGGCTGATATGAACTCAATAGAGGCAATGGAATTTCTCCGTGACAGACTTATGCAGGCCAAATCGAATGAAGAGTTCCTGATTTCAATGAATGGCGGATAACCGATCATGATTTTTTGTAAATTTAGCCTCTGTTAATAAAATAACAATAAATCCAAATTATTTATAATCAATATGAGTACAAAGAAATTTATTACATGTGACGGCAACCAGGCCGCATCTCATGTTGCATATATGTTCAGCGAAGTTGCTGCCATATATCCTATTACACCATCATCTACAATGGCAGAATTTATTGATGAATGGTCAGCCAACGGACTGAAAAATATCTTTGGCGAAACGGTAAAAGTCGTTGAGATGCAATCGGAAGGCGGGGCATCTGGTGCTGTTCATGGTGTTTTACAGGCCGGAGCACTTTGCTCAACTTTTACGGCTTCGCAGGGATTGCTGCTGATGATCCCGAATATGTATAAGATTGCTGCTGAGCTTCTTCCGGGCGTTTTCCATGTAAGTGCACGCAGTGTGGCAGCACATGCATTGTCAATCTTTGGTGATCATAGCGATATCTATGCTACCCGCCAGACAGGTTTTGCCCTTCTGGCAAGCGGAAGCGTACAGGAGATAATGGATCTCGCAGGTATCGCCCACCTCTCAGCTATAAAATCAAGAATCCCGTTTCTTCATTTCTTTGACGGATTCCGCTCCTCAGCTGAAGTCCAGAAAATAGAAGTAATACAAATGGAGGATATGAAAAAGCTTGTCGACTGGGAATCTCTGAAAAAATTCCGCGACAATGCCCTTAACCCTGAACATCCTGTTACAAGAGGTACTGCACAGAATCCTGATATATTCTTCCAGGCAAAAGAATCAATCAATAAATTCTATGAACCGATACCTGACATAGTCAATTCGTACATGGCCGAGATATCAAAGCTGACAGGCAGGGATTACAAGCCATTTACATATTATGGTCCGGACGATGCTGAAAATATAATAGTTGCTATGGGATCAGTGACTGATACAATAAAAGAGGTCATCGATTACCTGGGCGAAAAAGGAGAAAAGGTGGGACTTATAAGTGTCCATCTGTATCGCCCCTTTTCTCCAAAATATTTCTTCAATGTATTACCGAAATCCGTAAAAAAGATCTCTGTACTGGACAGGACCAAGGAGCCCGGCTCATTGGGAGAGCCACTATATCTCGATATTAAAGACATGTTCTACGACAGGGCAGAAAAACCTTTGATCATAGGAGGCCGGTATGGTCTGAGCTCAAAAGACACCACTCCCGGACATATACTCTCAGTAGTTGAGAACATGAAGCTTGATGAGCCTAAGAATCAGTTTACTGTTAGTATCGTTGATGACGTCACCTTTACCTCATTACCATTACTCCCTGAAATAAATGTCTCACCTAAGGGAACATATTCTGCAAAATTCTACGGACTGGGATCAGATGGTACGGTTGGTGCGAACAAAAACTCCATCAAGATCATTGGCGATACAACTGATAAATACTGTCAGGCATATTTTGCCTATGACTCAAAGAAATCGGGCGGCATAACAACTTCACACCTGCGTTTCGGCGACAACCTGATCCGTTCGCCTTATCTTGTTAATACCCCTGATTTTGTAGCATGCCATGTTCCCTCCTATCTCGATAAATATGACATGCTGAAAGGTTTGAAAAAAGGCGGAACATTCCTTCTTAACTCCATATGGGATGCTGAAGAAACCAGGAACAGACTTCCTGACCATATGAAGAAATATATGGCAGTGAACAATATTGACTTCTATATCATCAATGCTACAATAATTGCCGAAGAAATAGGCCTGGGGACAAGAACCAACACCATAATGCAAGCTGCCTTCTTCAAGCTTGCAGATGTAATTCCTTACGAACAGGCCGAAAAAGAAATGAAAAAGGCTATTCAAAAAACTTATGGGAGAAAAGGTGAGGATGTTGTCAAAATGAACTTTGCAGCTGTTGATAAAGGCAGCAAAGTTGAAAAGGTTGAAATTCCGGCTGAATGGGCTGATATAAAAGTTGAAAAAGAAAAGGATACCCGCGACATTCCTGATTTTGTCCGTGATGTTGCTGAACCAATAAATCACCTTAAAGGGGATGATCTCCCTGTAAGTGCTTTTGCAGGCAGGGAAGATGGTACTTTCCCGGCCGGAACAACAGCTTATGAAAAACGTGGCGTAGCCGTAAATGTCCCTGAATGGCAGCCGGATAATTGTATCCAGTGTAACCAGTGCTCGTATGTTTGCCCTCACGCTGCAATAAGGCCCTTCCTTCTTACCGAGGAAGAGGCGGCCAATGCTCCTGAGGGTACTAAGACAATACAGGGTATTCCCGGTGTCCTTAAACAGTACAGGTTCAGGATCCAGCTAAGTGTCTACGATTGCACCGGCTGCAGCAACTGTGCCGATGTATGTCCTTCAAAGAACAAGGCTCTGATAATGAAACCATTTGAAACACAGCTTGCTGAAGCTGAGCGCTGGACATATATGCACGAAAAAGTAGGTTATAAGGACACTGTTGTTGATAAATTCGTGAATGTAAAGAACAGCCAGTTTGCACAACCTCTGTTTGAATTCTCGGGTGCCTGTGCAGGCTGCGGTGAGACACCATATATTAAAGTTATAACACAGCTTTTCGGTGACAGGATGACGGTGGCAAATGCTACAGGATGCTCCTCTATATACGGCGGAACTGCTCCCTCCACTCCCTATGCTGCTAACAAGCGTGGACACGGAGTGGCCTGGGCAAATTCCTTGTTTGAAGACAATGCCGAATATGGTCTTGGCATGGCATTGGGTTCCAACAAACTGAGGGAAAGGATTGCTCTCAGGATGAAGGCGGCAGGCGATTCGGTAAATACCGAAACAAAAGCTGCATTTGATGAATGGCTGGCAGAGATGCATAATGCTGAAGCTTCCAAAACAGCATCAGCAAAGGTTATTGAAGCATGTGAAAAAGACAAGTCGGAAGCAGCAAAAGAGATACTCAGCCTTCAGCAATATCTTGTTAAAAAATCACACTGGATATTCGGAGGCGACGGTTGGGCTTATGATATCGGATATGGAGGCCTCGACCATGTGGTAGCTACCGGGGAAGATGTAAATATTCTCGTACTTGATACGGAAGTATATTCAAATACCGGCGGACAGGCATCCAAATCAACACCGGCAGGTGCAGTGGCAAAATTTGCTGCATCAGGAAAAAAAATCCGCAAAAAAGATCTCGGCCAGATGGCCATGACCTATGGCTATGTTTATGTTGCACAGGTGGCAATGGGTGCCAGCAATTCACAGTATCTCAAGGCAATAAAAGAGGCGGAAGCATACCCGGGACCCTCACTCATAATAGCTTATGCACCATGTATTAACCATGGTTTAAGAGCCGGAATGGGAAAAACACAGGCTCAGGAAAAAGCAGCAGTAGAGGCAGGTTACTGGCATCTCTACAGATACAATCCTTTACTGGAAAAAGAAGGTAAAAATCCCTTCACTCTCGATTCCAAGGAACCTGACTGGAGCAAATTCCAGGATTTTCTGCATTCGGAAGTACGTTACACATCGCTAATCAAATCATTCCCTGGTGAGGCTGAAGTGCTCTTCAAAGCCGCGGAGGAAAATTCAAAATGGAGATATGACTCCTACAAGCGACTGGCAGCAATGGAGTATGCAAAAACAACAGAACAACCTGTTAACTGATAAAAAAGCCATCCTGAAGGGTGGCTTTTTTTAATCGTGCAATTGTGCAATCATGCGATCGTGCCATCATATAGAAATTCCGCACCACTATACCACCATACCACCATACCACCATACCTTTGCGCCATTGTACCTTTATAATTTTATTTGTAATTTTGCAACCATATTTAAATGGGACGAATTATAGGTATAGACTATGGCAAAAAACGTGTGGGACTGGCAGTTACAGATCCACTGAAGATATTTGCCTCACCCCTGTTAACAATAAATACCCAGGAATTTGACAGTTTTATTGATGAATATACCAAAACGGAACAGGTAGATGGATTTGTTGTAGGTTATGCCGTTCAGATGAACAATACACCAAGTGAATCTGTTAAGTATATCGAACCTTTTATAAAAAAGTTGAAAAAGAGATTTCCGGGAAAACCGGTATATCTTGAAGATGAGAGATTTACATCTAAGATGGCATTAAAAACCATGATTGACGGAGGAGTGAAGAAAAAAAAGAGACAGAATAAAAAGGATTTGGACAAAATAAGTGCCTCGCTGATCCTGCAATCATGGCTTGATAAGAAGAAGCAATAAAATGACATATCCTATAGTTGTATACGGACATCCGGTTTTAAGAAAGGTAGCTGAAGATATAGAGAAAGACGATCCTGAGCTTCAGCAGATCGTAGCCGACCTGTTTGAGACAATGTATAATTCTGAAGGAATAGGACTTGCAGCTCCCCAGATCGGAAAATCGTTAAGGATATTTGTTATTGACGGATCAGCTGCATCAGATGATGAACCACTGCTGGCTGATTTTAAGAAGGCCTTCATAAATCCCCGTATTATTGAACAAAACGGCGAATTCAAACCCATGAACGAGGGCTGCCTCAGCATACCGAACATAAGAGAAGAGGTTGACCGTGAATCTCATATCAGGATTACTTATTACGATGAAAACCGGGAATTCCACGATGAGGTTTATAATGGTTATAAAGCAAGGATAATACAGCACGAATATGATCACCTCGATGGTATCCTCTTTACCGATAAGGTTAGCCCTTTGAGGAAGAAGCTTTTAAAGGGAAAGCTCAACGCTATCTCTAAAGGGAAATTTGAGGCCGATTACAAGACAATTCTTCCAGGACAAAAGATTAAAAGTGCCTTGAGTACTTAGAGTTAGAAATAATTTTAGTCACTCAAAACTTTTTTTTATCTTTATACAGTCTCAAAAGCTGCAGACTGTGCTTAATAAGGAAATTCCGTTTCTTCGGATTTGTATACCCTTATGTTTGGGAATAGTAACCGGTCTTTATATCACACCTGGAGATCTGTTCTTCATACTTTCGGGAATAGTTATTCTAACTTTCTTCTCTATCAGCCTTTTTTACAACAGACAACTGATAAATCATATTTATGGTTTCGCATTGACACTTGCACTTTTCATTTGCGGACTTCTCCTCTACACTAAGGAGAAAAACAGAATATCAATAATTGAACGCGAGGAAGCACTGTTTACGGGAATCCTGTCAGATTATCCCGAAGAGAAAGATAAAAGTTACAGGTTGATATTGAAGCTTGAGAAAATGATGACCGAAAAGAGTCAGAGACCAGTGAATGGTTCACTAATGATCTATTACAGGAAAGATTCACTTCCTCCCTCCTTTCGTCCCGGAGACCGGCTGATGATCAGATGTACGCCGGTTGAAATAACAAGCAGGGGCAATCCCTATGAATTTGATTACAAGTTCTACATGGAAACAAGAGGAATAAAATATATCACATTTATTAATGAGAATGATATTATCAGGTACTCCGTTGGCGGAGATATAAGCCTGAAACACAGAGCTTTAATGATAAGGGAAAGCATCATTGAAATGTTCAGGGAGAGAGGTATAAAAGAAGAGAGGCTGGCACTTGTTGCAGCCATAACCCTTGGACAGAAAAACATGCTTGACCCCGAGCAGAAACAACATTTTATAAAAGCAGGAATAATGCATGTAATGGCTGTTTCGGGTCTTCATGCTCTTATCCTGAGTATGTTTGTTTTCAGAATGCTGTTTTTTCTGAAGGGCAGGCTGAATATAGTAAGAGTAATTATCACGATACTTCTGTTATGGACATTTGCCTTTATTACGGGGCTCTCCTCCTCTGTGCTGCGTGCTTCGCTGATGTTCTCTTTTCTCCAGGCAGGAAAGATCATGAAAAGACCAGTTAACGGCATCAATTCAGTGCTGGCATCTGCTTTTGTCCTGATACTTATAAGACCCTCCGTAATATTTGATGCCGGATTCCAGCTCTCATATGCAGCCGTGATCTATTTAATCTGCTTCTATCGTGGTCTTTACCAGAAGATCATCATCAGGCACCGATTGCCTGACCTGATATGGCAGTCAGCGGCAGTCACAATAATTGCCCAGCTCGGAACAATGCCACTCACCATCATGCTGTTCAACCGTTTTCCCGTGTGGTTTATCCTTTCGAATATTGTCATAGTACCTGTTGCATCACTGGTGATAATCCTTGGTGTACTCGTACCCCTGACATTCCCGCTTCGTTTTCTTTCCCTGGTTATTGTCAGGATGCTGGATCTGACGGCCGGACTTACAGAACGCCTTACTGAGGTCGTATCTTCCCTGCCGTTTTCAACCATTGAAAATATAGGTATCACAGGTACAGAATGCATACTTCTTACATTATCTGTTTTTCTTTTCACCCGTTACATGCTGAACAGAAAATCAATCCCGGCACTTTTTCCCTTTTTGGCGCTTCTGCTTTTTGTTCTGGCTGGTACAATCAAGCAGGTCTCATACAGGAGAACAAATGAGTTAATTGTCTATAATTCAATAGGTTCATCAATTGTTGGTATAAGAACTGGCAATATATTGAACATCTATTCGGATACCTGTATTGTGCGACAGGAGGTAATCAGGCACTCTTCGGCGCTAAATCTTAAACTCAGAGAAAATATACTCCGTGAAAATACATTTCAGTTAAGTGCAGCAGGAAAGAAAATCATGGTGACCAGCCTGCTCACTAATTCCGTACTTAAAAGTAATTCCCCCGATGTTGTGATCCTTACCGGTAAAAAGCCGGTAATTGAAAAGAACATTCAATATACAATACCCCTGGATGCACTGGTAATAAGCTCAGAAGCCCCGGCAGTACCATGGAATATAGATAAAATAAATGCTCTAAGGGTGCATTTCGTAAAAAATCAGGGTGCATTTCACATAGATCTGTAATTGAACCTTATTAATTATTCTCTGAAAAAACTTGAGTATTACACTATTTATCTATTATTTTGTTCTTTTTTACAGTCATAAATTTTATGAGAATAGTAATTGCGGGTGCTGGTGAAGTTGGGACACATCTGGCCAAGTTGCTGTCAAATGAAAACCATAATATCATCCTTATTGATACTGATGATGAGCGGTTGAATCCTATTAAATCTTCTCTTGACGTTCTTACATTTCACGGATCAGCCACATCGGTGAAGATACTTCAGGAGATCCTTCAGAAAAAGACCGATCTGTTTATTGCTGTCACTCATTCTGAAGATACAAACATTACTGCATCAATTCTTGCCAAGAGGTTCGGAGCCCTGAAAACCATTGCGCGTATAGATAATATAGACTACCTGGAACAATCGACCCCGGAGTTTTTCAAAACGCTGGGTATTGATTCATTAATCTATCCTGAGCATATTGCTGCCAGGGAAGTGCTGGGATTACTTCATGAGACAGGTACAACAGAATTTATGGAGTTTTCAGATGGTTTACTCTCGATGTATGTCCAGAGACTTGATGAGAATGCACCCATAATCAATAAAAGTCTTTCTGAAATAGCGGCCACCCACAAAACTGACAAGTACAGGGCTGTTGCGATAAAGCGCAATGACAAGACTCTCATTCCAAGAGGTAACGAGCAATTTCTTCCTGGTGATCTGGTCTTCGTAATTACAACACGCGAAGGGATAAACGAGATGATGAAGACATCGGGCAAAAAGGTTTTTGAAGCGAGGAACATCATGATTCTAGGGGGAAGCAGGATAGGGAAGCATATAGCGCTTTACCTGCAGAAAAACTGCGAAGTGAAGCTAATCGATTCAAATCCTGAGAAATGTGCGGATCTGTCGGAGATACTTGATAACACACTGGTGATTTGCGGCGATTGCAGGAAAGCTGACCTGCTTGAACAGGAGGGCATTTCAAAAATGGATGCTTTTGTAGCGGTAACCGGTAACTCTGAAACAAATATTCTCTCCTGTCTGCTTGCAAAAAAGATGGGGGTTAAAAGGACAATTGCAGAGGTTGAAAATATTGAGTATATTGACCTCGCAGAAAATTCAGGTATAGATACCATTATCAATAAAAAGATTTCTGCCGCAAGCAGGATCTTCAGGCATACACTTAACCCGAATGTCACCCAGGTCAAGTACATGACCGGGACTGAAGCCGAAGTTCTTGAGTTTCTTGTTCCGGCAAACGCAAAAATAACAAAAGGAACGCTCAGGGGAATTGAATTCCCAAAGGATGCTATTGTCGGAGGGGGAACAAGAGATGGTGTCCCTTTTATAGCAACCGGAGATACAATAATCAAAGCCAACGACAAAGTGGTCGTCTTTACATTACCGTCAGCTCATGACCGCCTGACAAAATTCTTTACCTGATAAGGAATGGTTAACTTCAGAGTCATTGCCAGGGTTTTCAGCCAGGTGCTCATTTTTGAAGGATTAATTATGCTGCTTTCAGCGGCTGTATCATTTCTTTATCAAGAACCCGCAGCAATAAAATTACTTTTCTCAGCGATAATCACGGTAGTTACCGGAATACTTGTTTTCACTCCCCTGCGTAATGAAGAAAGACTGTCAGGGTATAAAGAGGGCTATATCATAATTACCGGATTGTGGATAATATGCAGTCTTTTCGGAACGCTGCCATTCATTCTAAGCGGTTCGATCAAAAATTTTGGAGATGCATTCTTCGAATCAATATCAGGATTCACCACAACGGGCGCAACAATTCTTACCGACATTGAATCATTGCCTTACGGTGTCTTGTTCTGGAGGAGTATGACCCAGTGGCTCGGCGGACTGGGGTTTATACTGATATCGCTGTCGCTTATACCGGTTGTGAAATCACTGAATGTACAGCTTACAATGACAGATTTCACAGGACAGACGACTGATAAAATCAATCCCAGGGTCAGCGGTTCAGCCAAAAGAATGATCAGTATATATACAATCCTCACAATGGCTGAAGCAATATTGCTCATTATCAGCGGAATGCCTTTATTTGATTCAGTATGCCATTCACTAACAACAATGTCAACCGGAGGTTTTTCAACAAGAGACCATAGTATCTCCTCCTTCGGATCACCGCCGGTACTGATTATCACTACTGTTTTTATGTTCACAGCCGGAACAAATATGACCCTCTTCTACCATGTGGTGAAACGGAATTATAAAAAAGCCTTTGGCAATCATGAGTTTATTTTCTACACTGTACTCTGCCTTGCCTTTATACTGATAGTATCAACAGCCCTGGCATTTAAACCGGGTTTCTCAGCAGGAAAAGGTTTTCTTGAAGGGACTTTTCAGACTATTTCAATAATTACCACAACCGGGTTCTATAACAGTGATTACAGCCAGTGGGGCAGTTTTCTGATATTCATTCTTTTTATTCTTATGTTCACCGGCGGTACTTCAGGTTCACCCGGCAGCAGCATAAAAATTGGCCGGATACTTCTTATTGCGAAGAATATACGTCATGAAATGAGGAGGATGATACACCCGAACGCTTCAATACCGGTACGGCTTGATAAAAAGGTGGTTGCAGATAGCATGATTCATAACATCCTGGTTTTCTTAATATTATACCTTTTTTTGATATGCCTGAGCTCAATAGTTATTTCATTTATGGGATATGATATAATTACAGCATTCAGCACCTCGGCAGCCATGCTCGGAAATATCGGTCCGGCATTTGGCACGTTTGGACCATTCTCAAATTATGCGGCTGCCCCGATCATAGGGAAATGGTTTTTTACATTTCTGATGCTTCTTGGAAGGCTGGAATTGTTGTCGGTTCTGGTTTTCTTTACAAGAGGTTTCTACAGGCGATGAACCGCTATATTAAGCAACTGTCAGCAAATTGTACTGTTTTTTAAGAATTATAATTTCACCATTCCAAAATACCAAGGCCCTGCCTGACTATTACTATTTCCTCTCCCGTACAGTCGACAATTGTTGAAGCCTCATTGCTTCCATAACCTCCATCTATAACGATATCGGCAAAATAACTGTACTTCTCATAAATAAGCTCCGGATCAGTTGTATATTCAATGATCTCATCCTGATCATGAATGGAGGTGGTGATTATCGGTCGACCCAGCTCCCTCACCAGTTCATGTACTATGTTATTGTCGGGTATTCTTATACCAACTGTCTTTTTCCTGTTCTTGAACAATTTGGGGATCTGGTTATTTGCTTTAACAATAAAGGTAAACGGACCCGGAAGATTTCGCTTTAAAAGCTTGAAAATTGAATTATCTCTTATTATGGTATATTCCGATAACTGACTCATATTAAGAAAGATCAGCGAAAGATCAGGATTTTCCGGGTTAAGACCCTTAAGCTTTGCTATCTTTTCAATCGATTTATTTGCCTTTATATCGCAGCCCATGGCATAAACCGTGTCGGTAGGGTATATTATTATACCTCCTGATTCCAGCATATCCACAACCTGTCTGATACGTTTAGGATCGGGATTTTCGGGATATATGCGGATTAACATGATGTGAAGAAAAAAGAGGGTAAGCTACTTATATCGCACCGCTACAACCACCTACCCTTGCTACCTTCCGATCCTGGGGGAGTTCAGCAGGAGCTGGTCGTATAAGACTTACCCCCTGCAAAAATACAAATTTCAGGTGTGCAGGCAAAATTATTATTCAGGATCAGAAAGATTCCTTTCTTATTTTTACACTATATTTGTTTTAATTCAACATTTTTGAAATAATCTAATCATTGAATCATGGAAAATAATGTTAATGCGTGGAAAGCAAACCTTACTTACGGGGTAATACTGGGTCTCGTAGGGATAGTCTACACAATGATCATGTATTTTTTAGATCTGTCAGTTAATAAGATCCAGGGATGGGTATTCATGCTTGTGCAGATTGTAATTCTATTCTTGCTGTTAAAATCATATCGAGATAACTACAGACATGGTATGATAACCTACGGCCAGGCTCTCGGAGCAGGAATGATCATTATTCTTTATTATGCAATTATCACTGCAATATTCACGTATCTTCTTTATGCTGTCATTGACACTAATTTATTGGATAAACAGCTTGCACTCACTGAAGAGGAATTGCTGAAGAGGGAAGTGCCCCAGGAAGCTATTGACATGAGCATGAATATTCAGAAAAAAATTATGATACCGGCAATCATCGCTCCTATAAGCATAATAGGGAATATGTTCTACGGATTGATTATGTCGTTGATTGTAGCAGCATTCGTCCGCAAAGAGGGTAACCCGCTTGTTGAAACAACAGAAGAAGAGCCTGAAACAAATTAACATGGACCTCTCAGTCGTCATTCCTGTTTTTAATGAAGAAGAGTCTGTCAGGGAGCTGTCAGACTGGATTGAGAAGGTATGCACCGGTACAGGATTCTCGTTCGAGATAATATTTATTGACGACGGGAGTAGCGATTCATCGTGGAACAAAATAAGGGATCTGGCTGAAAATAAAAAATTTGTAAAAGGAATTAAGTTCAGAAGAAATTACGGGAAAGCCGCAGCCCTGCATACAGGATTCGGAGAAACAACCGGTGAAGTTGTGATAACAATGGATTCAGACCTCCAGGACTCTCCTGATGAAATACCCGAGCTTGTCAGAATGATACGCGAAGAGGACTACGACCTGGTATCGGGCTGGAAAAAGAAACGACATGACCCCTTCATCAAACGATCTACAAGCCGGATATATAACCGCACTGCCAGATTATCATCAGGCATAAAGCTTCATGACTTCAACTGCGGACTGAAAGCATACCGTAATGAGGTAGTGAAGGGCATCGAAGTGTATGGTGAAATGCATCGTTATATTCCGATGCTTGCCAGGGAGGCGGGATTCAGAAAGATCGGCGAGAAAGTTGTTGAACACAGAGCAAGAAAATACGGCGAGACCAAATATGGATTCGACAGATTCATGAAGGGATATCTTGATATGCTGACAATCGGTTTTATAACCCGCTTCGGTAAAAGTCCCATGCATCTTTTCGGATCGCTTGGAACACTTATGTTCCTGATTGGCTTTATTATGGCAGGATACCTGGGAATAAGAAAGCTGGTATTTGTACACAATCATCTCAGGGCTCCCCTGGTCACCGACAGCCCTTACTTCTACATAGCCTTAACAGTTATGGTGATAGGATCTCTCCTGTTTTTGACAGGATTCCTCGGCGAGCTGATAAACAGAAACTCTGCAGAGAGGAACAGATATCTTATTAAAGATAAGGTCAATATCTGACCCTTTGATAACACCCCCCTGCTGCTCCGCAGCTGAAACCCATAACAAATTTTATGTAATTATTATAATGGATTTATAGCCCCCCTTCATGGGGGTTGGGGAGTAAAAAGTATCAGGTTTGAATCCGGAATTCCGGCTCTGCGTCCGGCTTCAAGGTCGGTTTCCTTATCACCTATCAGGATACATTCTTTAATGTCGAGAGCAAATTCCTTTACTGCCTGAAGGATCATCCCCGGTTCCGGTTTGCGGCAGCCGCAAAATCCGTCAATATCGGGATGATGAGGACAGTGATACACTTTTGTGATTGTTATCCCCTCTTTACTGAACTCCTCTGTCATCCATTTCGTGAGCCTGTTGAAATCAGCCTCAGTGTACAAGCCTTTTGCTATTCCAGCCTGGTTCGTAATAATAATTAAAATATACCCGCCATCAGCATATTTCCGGCAGAGATCAAAGATACCCTCAGTAAACTCAAAATGCTCTTTCAGGTAAACATAGCCTCTGTCAGCATTAACAACTCCATCGCGGTCCAGAAATAATGCTCTGTTCATTTATAGCTATTTTAACTGACCCTCAGGATATTACAAGCTTTTTGGTAGTCTTCCGGTAATCCAATATCAATGAAGGGATTATCAAAAATCATCCCTTTTAACAGGGATGTTCCTGCTTCTTTGGCCAGAATTTCTTCCTCCAGGGAAAATACTACCGGAAATTCCCTGGATTCAAAATATTTCCTGTTGATAAGGTATATACCCCCATTTATAAGGCCTTCGGAACAGAATTTTTTTTCATGGAATCTGATTATTGTATCTCCGCTTATTTCGACTGACCCGTAACGTGAGAATTCCTTCATTCTTTTCAATGCTACGGTGAACCGGTTTTTATTATTAAGATGTGAAGCATAAAATCTGTCAAGGTCGATCGGGAACCAGGTATCTCCGTTGACAATCAGGATATTATTTCCAGTTGTTTGGGCAAGTGCTTTGATCACTGCACCTCCCGTACCTAATGGCTTCTTTTCCATCACATAAATGAGCGGAATGTTTTCGAACATATTGCCAAAATATTCGAAAAAACATGCAGGTCTATAACCGGTGGACAGAATAATTTTATCAACCTGATATTGTTTAATCCATTTAAGCAGATAAAAGAAAAATGGTTTATCATTCACCGGGGCCATTGGTTTGGGAACATCAGGAACAGCTTTCCTGAGACGGGTTCCCATACCTCCTGCCAGTATGATTGCTTCCATTACTTTACAGGTTTTTCCCGACCGAACAATTCCTCTTCAACCAGACCACAAATTATATGGCCAATAAGATTATGTGCCTCCTGAATACGAGGTGTTTTGTCTGAAGGAACCTTAATACAGATATCACACAGGTCTTTCATTGGTCCGCCAAAAATACCTGTAAGCACTATAGTTACAATATTCACCTTTCTGCAGACATTCAATGCCCTGATAATGTTCTCGGATGTTCCTGATGTAGAAATTCCAATGAATACATCACCTTCATTTCCCAGGGCTTCAACCTGTCTTGCAAAGATTTTCTCGAATCCGGAGTCATTACCTATTGATGTTAAAACTGAAGTATCGGTTGAGAGTGCGACAGAGGGCAATGCCGGCCGGTCGAATCCGAAACGATTAACAAATTCTGCTGCAATATGCTGGGCATCAGCAGCACTGCCTCCGTTTCCAGCCAGCAGCAATTTCTTTTTATCTCTGAAAGCTGCAATTATTGCC
>CAZWZQ010000002.1:0-81860 GCA_964638955.1 uncultured Rikenellaceae bacterium
AAGGATAAATCAAAGTACAGTTAAATATCCTTAAATCATTTAATCCTTTTTAGTTATTAGTATTCTATTTTTTTTACTTTTACTTCTTTCAAAAACAAAAAACCAGTACCATGAAAATCAGAAAAACCACTATCAGCTTATGCCTCTTGATCTTTATGCCTTTCTGGCTCCTCGCCCAGACTGAGAAAGTCGATCTTGAGATGATCTATAAGATCAAGCAGGAGGGAATGAATAATTCGAAAGTTGAAGATCTTGCCTTTGTAATGACAGATCTTAGCGGACCGAGACTTACCGGTTCAACTGGATTTACACGCGGCAGTGAATGGGCAAAAAAGAAAATGGAGGAATTTGGATTCCAGAATGTGAGGATAGAAGCTACCAGGGATTTCAACCGCGGCGGCTGGGATAACCTGAAAACCTATGCCGCTATGACTGCACCATATTATTGTAATTTTGCATGCAACCCCGTGGCATGGACCGGCAGTACTAACGGCCTGATCAAAAGTGAAGTGGTAATCGTGGATGTTAAGAGTGAGGCCGATCTGGATAAATATAAAGGCACACTTAAAGATAAAATAGTCCTTCTGCCTTCAACCACTACTTACGAAATAAGCTTTGAGCCTCTGGCCAGCAGATATACAGATGAACAGCTAAAGGCGTTGACCACAGAATCAGGCTCACCAAGGGGCAGAAGACCCAGGCAGCCTTTTGATATAGCGGCTATTATGGCACAGAGACAATTAAGGGCTAAGACAACAGAATTAATGAAAAGTGAGGGAGTCGCAGTCATTCTTAACAGCTCGGGAACATATAATATCCCAAGGTCAAATGGTGCCGGATATAATTCAGGTGATCCGGAACCGATAGCCGAACTGAATCTCCCAATGGAAGACCACGGCAGGATGGAAAGACTGATTCGTAAAGATGTTCCTGTTGAAATGGAGATAGAGATTCAGAATAAATTCTTCCCCTCTCCCCAGGTTTATAATGTAATAGGAGAAATCCCAGGCACGGATAAAGTCCTGAAAAATGAAGTTGTTCTTATCGGAGCTCACTTAGATTCATGGCATGGAGGAACCGGAGCTGCCGACAATGCATCAGGCTGTATCGTGATGATGGAAGCACTCAGGATCCTTAAAGCCCTCAACGTAGCACCAAAAAGAACTATCAGAGTTGCTTTGTGGGGTGGTGAAGAACAGGGACTCAACGGCTCACGCGGATATGTTGAGAAATACCTTGTGGATCCTGAAACAAATGAGAATAAACCTGACTTTGACAGGTTTGCAGCCTATTTCAATATGGATAACGGATCAGGCCGATACAGGGGTATCTACCTCCAGCAGAACGAAATGGTCAGGCCGATCTTTGAAGAATGGCTGAAGCCGTTCGAAAGTCTGGGATGCTCAACAATAGCCATCAGGAACACCGGGGGCACTGACCACCAGTCATTCGACAGGTATGGTCTTCCCGCATTCCAGTTCATCCAGGATGAGATAGAATATGGCCGCGGCTATCATACCATGATGGATACTTATGAAAGACTGGTTATTGCTGATCTCAGGATAAACGCAATTATTACTGCATCATTTGCATACAATGCGGCAATGAGAGACCAGAAGCTGCCAAGAAAACCGGAAATGAGACCACGGTCCGAATCAGGCCAAAGGCCGCCGATGTTCTGATCAAAATTCCGATAAAATCGTAAAAACGCAATGCATTGCGTTTCAACAAAATGCATTACGTTTCTATCAATTTTTTGGATCTATATCCTTCATTGACAGTTGAATACGTTTTCTTTCGATATCGACAGAGAGAACTTTAACCATCACATGCTGGTGAAGCTTCACGACGGTTGAAGGATCCGAAATATAGGATTTACTAAGATTGGAGATATGGACCAGCCCATCCTGTTTGATCCCTATATCGACAAAGGCTCCGAATTTTGTGATGTTTGTCACAATTCCGGGTACGACCATTCCGGGCACCAGATCCTCCATTTCATGAATATCAGCAAACCTGAATTCCTTGATCTTTGATCTCGGGTCACGGCCTGGTTTTGCCAGCTCATCCACAATATCTTGTAGCGTAGGCAGCCCGGTAACCGTTGTAATATATTTTTCAAGAACAATCTCTTTTCTTTTTTCTTCATTACTCATCAGTTCCCTTACATCACACCTCAGGTCTTTTGCCATCTTCTCAACAACATGATAGCTTTCAGGATGAACGGCGCTGCTGTCTAAAGGATTTTCAGCGTTCCGTATTCTCAAAAAACCGGCACATTGTTCAAAAGCCTTGTCTCCCATTCTTTTAACTTTCTGAAACTCCTTCCTGGATTTAAAAGGTCCGTTCTCTGTTCTGTAATCGACGATGTTCTGAGCCAGTTGAGGGCCCAGTCCTGAAACATAAGTAAGAAGATGTCTGCTTGCAGTATTTACTTCGACACCCACAGCATTAACGCAGCTCATGACAACGTCATCAAGAGCCTCCAGCAGCTTTGTCTGGTCAACATCATGCTGATACTGCCCCACTCCTATCGATTTGGGATCGATCTTCACCAGTTCGGCCAGGGGATCCATAAGTCGCCGACCTATAGATACAGCGCCTCTTACCGTAACATCATAGTCGGGAAATTCTTCCCTTGCGGTTTTAGATGCGGAATAAACCGAGGCACCTGCTTCGCTGACAACAAACACCTGGATGTCTTTATCAAATTTTACCCACTTGATAAAATCCTCTGTTTCACGGCTGGCAGTTCCGTTACCGATGGCTATAGCTTCAATTTTATAAGCACTCACCAGTGACAATATCTTCTTTACGGAAAGAGCTGTTTGATTTTGCGGTGGATGAGGATAAATGGTCTCATTATGCATCAGGTTACCCTGCCTGTCGAGACAAACAATCTTACATCCTGTTCTGAATCCCGGATCTATTGCCAGGACATTCTTTTCACCAAGCGGCGAAGCAAGCATAAGCTGCCGAAGGTTATCAGTAAAAACTCTTATTGCCTCTTCATCTGCTTTTTCTTTTGATATATTTCTGAATTCGGTCTCCATCGATGAAGAGAGCAGTCTTTTCCAGCTGTCTTCGACAGCCTTTCCGACAAGTTTTGATGATTCATTCTTCCCTTTAATAAACAGTGATTCAAGTATTTCAAAGGCATACTCTTCGTCTGGCTCAATTGAAAGTCTTAAAAATCCCTCATCCGCACCCCGTCTCATTGCAAGAAGACGGTGTGACGGACATCTCCTGAGAGGCTCGGACCAGTCAAAATAATCGCTGAATTTATTGCCCTCTGTCTCCTTCCCTTTGATTACCTTCGAATAAATGACAGCCTCTTTTTCATAGAGTACTCTCAATTTCTTCCTTGCTGATTCATCTTCGCTTATCCATTCCGCTATAATATCGCAGGCACCTGATACAGCATCTTCCGGTGTGAGAACATCATTGTTAAGGTACTCTTCGGCTTTGTGCAGCGGATCAGTCTCCTGCTGCTTCAAGATTATTTCGGCCAACGGCTCAAGCCCTTTTTCCCTTGCCATTGTTGCCCTTGTCCGGCGTTTTGGTCTGTATGGCAGATAAATATCTTCAAGCTCAGCCATAGTCTCAGCTGCTTCAATCTTATGCATGAGTTCAGGAGTCATCTTCTCCTGCTCTTCAATAGATTTGATGATACTTTCCCTCCGTGCATCAAGTTCCTTCAATCGGTTATAATCATTCTTTATATGGAGCAGCTGTACCTCATCAAGGCTTCCTGTCATCTCTTTTCTGTACCGGCTTATAAATGGTATTGTGGCTCCGTCATCCAAGAGCCTGATAGTATTTTCGACCTGCCAATCGTGGAGACCAAGTTTTTTAGCTATCAGCTCTATGTTTTTATTTGTGCTCATTATTCAATGGTATAGTGGTATAATGGTAATATGGTGTGACGGTAACTTCATAGTCTTATTCTCATATCTTACTTCAACTCTTCAACTTCTTCAACTTTTTCAACCCACTTCAACCTTCTTCGACCTTCTTCTACTCTATATAAAGTACCAATCCTTTTAAATACTCACTTTCCGGATGATAAATATTCACCGGATGATCAGGAGGCTGGCTCATCTGGTGTAGTATCTTCACCTTTCTTCCGGTATTGGCAGCTGCGGCAAAGACCGATTTTTTGAAATTCTCTCTGGTTACCACCTGTGAACACGAGAATGTAAATATTATCCCTCCCGGTTTTATTTGTTCTATAGCTCTCATATTAAGCCGTTTATACCCTTGAAGCGCATTTGCCAGGATATTATCGTGTTTTGCAAAAGCAGGAGGATCGAGTATAATGAGGTCATATTTATTGTTAATATCCTTTAAGAATTCAAATGCATCGGCATTAAATGATTTATGTCTGGAGTCATCTCCATAGTTCAGCCTGACATTCTCATTTGCCAGTCCGATAGCAGCGGAAGAACTGTCTACTGTATGAACCAGTACCGCATTTTTCATTGCATATACTGAAAAAGCACCGGTATATCCGAACATATTCAAAACACTTTTGCCTTCAGTATATTCTCCAAGCAGTTTTCTGTTCTCTCTCTGATCGATAAAGAAACCTGTTTTTTGTCCTGACATCCAGTCAACCCTGAACTGAAAACCATTTTCCATTACTGTTACAGGACCGGAATTACCATAAAGAAATTCATTGGCAGCGGAGATCCCTGACATATATGGTATTGTTCCCTCACTCTTGTCATATACTGCTATTAGCTTATCTCCCAGCAATTCCTTAAGAATTCCGGCAAATTCCTTTCTCATCCTGTACATCCCCACAGAATGCATTTGCATCACTGCAACACCATTATAATAATCAATGATCAGTCCGGGCAGATTGTCTCCTTCAGCATGAACGAGCCGGAAAACGTTAGTTTGCGGATTTGCAGTGAGGCCAAGCGATTCCCTGTATTTCAGGGCGCTCTTTATTCTTACCCAGTAAAAATCAATATCAGGCTCAACTTCACTGAAAGAGAGTATTCTTACGGCAATTGATCCCGGCTGATAATGTCCTGTCGCAATGAAATTATCCTTATTATCATATACATCCACGATATCTCCCTCGACAGGATTGCCATATATCTTTTTGATGGCTCCTGAAAATATCCATGGGTGATATCTTTGCACTGACTGCTCCTTGCCGGATTTGAGGATAATCTTTGTTTTGTGCATAATTTATGGCTGTTGTGGGGGCGTTCTATAGAACGCCCGTACCATCATTATCAATTAATTGCTTATATATCTCATGACATACCCAGGCATCTGTTGCTGCATATATCTGCTGAGCCTCTGAAAGCTTTTCTGCTTCCCAGTCGGTCACCTGCTGACGTTTTGATATCCTGAATCCCAGGACAATGGCTGCCAGCTTTCTTAGTCCCGAGCTGTTTATACCATGATCTTTTACTATTTTTTGCAGGTCAATAAAGCCCTCCGGATTAAATTTCCTTACGTGCTTCAGAAACCGGATATCGTCATGTACTGCCACTCCTGCTTTTATTACCTCCGGATCGGCCAGAATATCTACAATTTCCTCCGGTATTCCAATTCTGTTTATCCTGAAAAGGCAGGCCAGATCTGAGTTGGCAAGCTGTATAAGCGAGACCTTGTTTTTTCTGCCTTTTCTGAAAGACGGTCGGGTTTCAGTATCAAAGCCAAGTATCTTTTTCTCCTTAAGCCTGGGCATTACTTTCCTGTAGATTTCGAGATTGTCGACAACTACTATTTCGCCTTTAAACCACGACAGGTCATAATTTGCAAGTTCCTCCGCTGATAAATTCTCAAGGTATTTATTCTTCATCATCCCCCCTGAACTCCTTCTGCCTTTTTGATATAAACCATTCTGAAGTATCTATGTTTTCACCGGTTATACTGTTATTATCTTCAATACTTTCAATCTCTTTTCCCGAATAGATGAATTTATGGATTGCTTTCATGGCATTTACCAGTTTCTGCCCCCATATATTCTCAAAATTCAACCTGCACTCCCAAATTGCATCGTTCATAACCTCCTGTGTACCTGTTTGATACAGAAGCAGAAAATCCTTCATGTCCTGATAGATATCTGCCATATTTTCTGCAAGGCTTGATGGAACCGGTGTTTCCGATTCAATGAATTTCTCATCAAATAGCTCCAGATAGTCGTTGGCTGTTCCAAATTTTTCCTTAAGAATATCATGTATCCTGAACCAGTCAGCTTCAGTAACAAACTTCTCATTCTCATCCTTGAAAAATGGTTCCAGGTCTGGCAGCAATGATGCCTTAAGGTACATCAGGGGCAGCAGTCGCTGTAGAATTTTAAGTATCTCATCACCTTTCAGTTCTCCTGCATGTTCAGCATATTTGCAGTATTCATTGGCCACTGCCACGAATTCAACCACGGTACGCGAATAGACCGGATCAGACATCTTATTTACAGGTTTCCCAAGCATGAGTGCAAAAATAGATAATTTTTCACGTAAAGAACTAAATGAAAATTTATTATTTTGTCGCGCGTCGCCATCATCGGCCTCGAGTCGACTTCGGAGATCGAAGGCTGAACGGAACGCGAAAGAGTATTAAAAAGGATTCTTATATCGAATACTCGTTAATTTCATCCTTGCATTCGAAATAATATTGATTACTTTAGTGAGTTAAAACATAAAATCATGAACCGTGTATAAATTTCCTTTTAATTAATAAATAACAAATTAACTATTATGCCAACACGACGCACTTTTCTTAAAAATACTGCATTGGCAACAGCAGGATTGAGTTTTGCCCCCGCTTTTTCGGGAGCTGTAACGAGTTGTGCTCCCAGTGACAGGATCAATGTAGGTCTCATTGGATGTAACGGGCAGGGATACAGTAATCTGAATTCTTTCCTTAATAATTCTGAGGTTGAATGTATTGCTTTATGCGATATTGATGAATCGGTGCTCAATATGCGGGCTGCTGATGTTGAGAAAAAAAGAGGGAAAAAGCCGGCGAACCTTTACAAGGACTGGCGCGATCTTATAGATAATCAAGATATTAACGTTGTAATCGTGGGCACGCCTGATCATTGGCATTGTCTTCAGACGGTAGCTGCCTGCCAGGCCGGCAAGGATGTATATTGTGAAAAACCTCTTGGCCATACTATCGATGAATGCAATCTTATGGTTGAGGCTGCTCAGAAATACAAAAGGATCGTTCAGGTAGGTCAGTGGCAGAGGAGTGATCCTCACTGGCTTGAAGCAGTGAATTTTGTACAGTCGGAAAAACTGGGTAAAATCAGGCTTGTCAGGGTGTTTTCATACCAGGGATGGTGTCCTTCGATTCCTGTTGTTGCTGACGAGCCGGTACCACAGGGTGTGGACTATGACATGTGGCTCGGACCTGCACCTAAAAGACCTTTTAACAGGAACAGGTTTCATTTTACTTTCCGCTGGTTCTGGGACTACGCGGGTGGACTGATGACAGACTGGGGTGTTCATCTTCTTGATTATGCTTTGTTCGGTATGAATGTTACCACCCCGAAATCGGTCATGGCAATGGGTGGTAAACTCGGGTACCCTGATGATGCCTGTGAAACACCTGATTCTTTACAGACCCTCTATGAATTTGACAGTTTCAATATCCTATGGGATCATGCTATCGGGATCAATGACGGCGCGTATGGACGTAATCATGGTTTAGGCTTCGTGGGTGAAAACGGGACTCTTGTTGTCGACCGTCAGGGATGGGAAGTAATTCCTGAAGTAGTTTACCGTACCACCCGGATGGAAGCCATACCTCTGAAAAAAGGAAGCAACAAAGGACTGGATAACCATGTTAAAAATCATCTCGATTGTATTAAAAACCGCAAAAACAAGCTGAACGCGGGTATTGAGACCGGAGCCCACATTGCCAAGTTTTCATGCCTGGGAAATATCGCGTTCCGGACCGGTAAGAAGCTGATTTGGAACGGTACAAGGTTTACCAATGAAGAGGAAGCTAACAAATACCTGGGTTACGAATACCGGGAACCATGGAAATTACCTGTTATCTAATCAATTAAATTAACTTAAATCATTAGAGCGCTATATTGCTTTTTATATAAGAATACCCTGAGTAACCAATAGAAGAAGTCCATGAAAACCGTGAATGATATAATCACATTGTATTTCAATCATTCAGGCTTTTCTTGTTCATGTAAAATTAAATCTTAATATCATGAAAAAATTATTGCTTATCATTCTAACGGCCATCGTGTATCCCGGCTTAACCGCGATACAGGCCCAGCAACCTGAATCTCCGTTACCTTTCAGAAACCCTGCTCTCTCAACGGAAGAAAGAGTATCTGATCTTGTTTCCAGGATGACCCTGAAGGAGAAAGTCGATCAGCTTGTCTATACTGCACCTGCTATTCCCAGGCTAGGGATCCCATCATATAACTGGTGGAACGAAGCTCTTCATGGTGTTGCCAGAGCAGGTTATGCCACTGTTTTTCCTCAATCCATTACTATAGCTAATTCATGGGACGAAGGACTGATGTATAACGTGGCTAATGCTATATCCGACGAAGCCAGGGCAAAATATCACGAGTTTCAGCGAAGAGGTAAAACCGGCATTTACCAGGGACTTACTTTCTGGTCGCCGAATATTAATATCAATCGCGATCCAAGATGGGGAAGAGGACATGAAACCTATGGAGAGGATCCTTTTCTCACCGGACGAATGGGATTACAATTCGTGAAAGGATTGCAGGGCGATGATCCGAAATATCTTAAAGTAGTCGCTACTGCCAAACATTATGCGGTGCACTCGGGACCTGAACCATTAAGACACCAGTTTAATGCAAACGTCAGCGAGGTTGATCTTCATGAGACTTATCTCCCGGCTTTCAGGACCCTGGTATTGGAGGCGGGAGTCTATTCTATAATGGGTGCTTATAATATGTTCCGTGATCACCCCTGTTGTGCAAATCCCGTTTTATACAGTATTCTCCGGAACGATTGGGGTTTTAAAGGATATATAGTATCAGACTGCTGGGCTATATCCGATTTTTATAAATATACCCACTATGCCAAAGATGCCGCCGAAGCCGCTGCACAGGCAGTATTAGCGGGAACCGACCTCGAGTGCGGTTATGATTATAACAACCTCATGACTGCGATCGAAAGAGGTCTGCTTACCGAAGCAGACATTAATGTTGCCGTGAGCAGAATATTTACAGCCAGATTCAAACTCGGAATGTTCGACCCTGACGACATGGTGCCTTATGCCCAGATACCATTTTTTGTTAACGGATCAGATTATAATAACTCTCTTTCGAGAGATGCTGCAAGAGAATCTATAGTACTGCTCAAAAATTCAAATGATGTTTTACCGTTAAAGAAAGAGATCAATACGATTGCTGTTATTGGCCCTAATGCTGATAATTTCGAATCACTGGTAGGTAACTATAACGGGATTCCTAAAGATCCCGTGACAGTTCTCAAAGGTATCAGTAATAAGGTATCTCCCGAAACGAAAGTCATTTACGCTGAAGGAAGCGATCTTGCCGAAGGCATTCACAATCTGACAGTTATTCCCTCCAGGTATCTTCAGACACCTGATGGAAAACAGGGTGCCATGGGTGAATACTACAATAACAGGGAAATGAAAGGAAAACCGGTATTTACAAGGGTTGACGATCAGATTAATTTTTATTGGGAACACCTGTCTCCTCGTCAGGATATGCCTGATGACAACTTCGGGATTAAATGGACCACTTACCTTCTTCCTCCTGAATCCGGAGACTACTACCTGGGAAGCTGGGGCTCATCAGGTTATGAGATCCTATTTGACGGTAAAAAAGTAATTTCCGAAAGAAATGAACACCATGCTTTTCATAAGGAACATGCTGTAACTCTTGAAGCAGGTAAGAAATACAAGATTGAGGTTCTCTATAAAAATTACTCGGGCGATGCCGATATGAAACTTCTTTGGGCCAGACCGCGACCAAAAATGCTCGACCAGGCTGTCGCTGCAGCAAAAAATGCCGACGCTACTATTCTGGTTCTCGGATTATCGCAACGTCTTGAAGGTGAGGAAATGAGTATAAAAATCGATGGTTTCCTGGGTGGCGATCGTACAAATCTTAATCTTCCTGCAGTTCAGGAACGACTTTTTGAAGCTGTTATGGCAACAGGTAAACCTGTTATCGTTGTTTTGATGAGTGGAGGAGCTCTTTCTGTTAATCAGGTCCAGAATAAAGCTTCGGCAATAATCCTTGCCGGATATCCCGGTCAGCAGGGTGGCAATGCTGTTGCCGATGTACTGTTTGGCGATTATAATCCCGCGGGGAGATTGCCGGTGACATATTATAAGTCAGTGGATCAACTGCCTGCTTTCGAAAATTATGATATGGCAGGAAGAACATACAGATACTTTAATCAGGAACCACTTTATCCTTTTGGTTACGGCTTAAGCTATACAACATTCTCTTACAGCAACCTGTCGATACCCGTGAGTGTAGTAGCCGGAGATAAAGTGTCGGTTAAAGTTACCGTTACCAACACCGGTAAAATGGAGGGCGATGAGGTTGTTCAATTGTATCTCACTGATGAGAAAGCTTCAACACCCAGGCCAATTCGCCAGCTTGAAGGATTTCAGAGAATCAACCTGAAACCAGGGGAAAGCAAAGAGGTTGTATTTAATCTTGATCCGCGTCAGTTCTCGAATATAAATAATAAAGACAAGAGGGTAATTGAGCCGGGATATTTTACACTTTCAGTAGGGGGAAAACAACCGGGGTTCAAAGGTTATCTCGATCCTCAGTTCACGCAGGTTCTGACCGGGAGAATAAAAATTACAGGCAAGAAGGTTACTTTGCCGAACTAAACAGGCAAATGATAACATGAATCATAAAGAACGCGGATACATATCCGCGCCCTTCCGGTTATTTTTTACATGCATACGTGAAGAAATAAATGATCATATTCTGTAGGTCTTTCATAATTTTATTCCTTAACCAATAGACCAAAACTTATGAAACGCGTGAAATTACCTCTTGTTTGTCTTGTAACATCATTATTATTTTTTATGATATTATTCTCTTGCAGTAAATCAAAGATTATAAATCTGAAAATAAGTGAAATAAATAATTACCCTGTTTTGGAATTAACGAATTCCTGTGGCCCGGATATAATTATACAACCTGTATCGCGTGACACGGGGAGTATCGGATTTAAACTTGACGGGGAAGTCTTCTGGCTTTCCGGTAAGCCCGACCAGGAAGTAAATGATAAAGATTTAACAAAGTATACCTGGAACATAAATACTGGTGACAACGTTGAACTTCAGATTATCAGACGCGAAGATGACCTCAACATTAAATTGTGTTATAATTCAAAAGAGAATCTTAAAAAGGCTGAAAAATGGCTTGTTAATATTAAAGCATCAGATAATGAGTATTTTACAGGAGCGTTGGAAAGAGTCGTGGATGGTGTTCAAAATAAATCATGGAGTGAAGATATCGAAACAGCGATGAACTTACGAAATGAATTGGTGGAAATGAAAGTAAAACCGACAGTTGCCGCTTATGCTCCTTTTTACCTTTCATCGAATAATTATGGCCTTTTTGTACAGGGAACCTGGCCCGGTATATTTGACTTTTGTAAATCATATCCCGATATTGTACAGGTTGCGTTCGAGGGTCCTGAAATGTCATTTAACGTTTATCTCGCGCCCTCACCAAAACAGATCATTCAAAAACATGCACTGGAAACAGGGCCATCCATTTTACTGCCAAAATGGGCATTCGGACCATGGCGCTGGCGCGATGAACACGAAAATAACAAAGTTTATTTTGACGGATCTAAAGTAAATGCTCCTTATAATTCTGATATTGTTGAAGATATCCTGATGATGCAGGCATATGATATCCCCTGTACTGCATACTGGATCGATCGTCCATGGGGCCCGGGATCATTTGGTTATGATGATTTTGAGATTGATAATGAACGTTTACCGGATTTCGAAGAAATGATTAAATGGCTAAACAGTAAAGATATTGAATTGATGCTATGGATTTGTCCCTGGGCTTATGGCAAGATGGCAGATGTGGCCAAAGAAAAAGGCTATGAACTTGTTTATAAAAATTTGAGATCGGGATTCAATATGCCCGGTTTCCCTGGCAGCCCGGGTGATGGCCAAAGAGGCAGGCCTCCCGTGCCGGCTGGTGCAAGAGATGGTAACGTGTCCCGTGAACCGGCTCCGGGGATACCCGGGATACCGGGAATACCTGATTCTGCCCGCGTGAGAAATATTCCCCGGGATTTCAGCCCCATGAGACAGGAACAAAACATGGCAGTTATGGATTTCACGAATCCCGAAGCAGCCAAATGGTGGGGTGAAATGGGCCCTGCCAAACTCGCTAAGATGGGTATCAAAGGCTTTAAACTGGATCGCGGTGATGGAGAAAGACTATGTGATTCCCTGAATTTGAAAACTTCTTCCGGGATCACTTATCGTGAAAACTATAACGACTATTGCCGGCAGTTTGTTAAAACAACATATGATGCTGTTAAACCGGTGTTAGGTGATGATTTTGTTTTATTCCCCCGTGCACAATACACCGGTTCAGCCAGGTATGGAGCTATGTGGGCCGGTGATACATACAGTTCTGATAAAGGATTACGCTCGGCAGTTATAGGATTGCAGCGTTGTGCCGTGATGGGTTATCCTTTATGGAGTTCAGATGGCTGCGGATATACCGGTCAGGTTGATCGAGAAACGGCAATGCGCTGGATTGGATTTTCATGCTTCTCTCCTGTCATGGAGATAGGTCCTACAAATAATAAGGGATTTTGGGGATTGAACAGCGAACCCTCCTATGATAATGAACTGATTGCCGTGTGGCGTTTTTACTCGAAACTGAGAATCAGTCTTGTCGATTATGCTTACAACCTGGCAAAAATTGCAAGCGAGACAGGAATGCCTGTTGCCAGACCTTTATTCATAGAATATCCTGAACAGCAGGAAAGCTGGAACAACTGGGAAACTTATAAACTTGGAGATGATCTACTGGTAGCCGTTATCTGGGAAAAAGGAGAAACCCGGCAACAGGTTTATCTGCCGGCCGGGGAAACATGGATCGATCTATGGAATAATAAGCAGTATGAAGGAGGGCAATATATTGAAGTAAATGCCCCACTATATCAAACTCCTGTATTCCTTCGCGAAGGAAGCAATTTAATATTACCTGATTTTAGTGAATTATATGAAGAATCGGTTACTATTACTTCTGTTAAATATCAAATGAATCAATTGGAAACCAAAGAAGAATGGTGATACCCTGTATTTATCAGATAATCGAATTATATTAAGATCATAAATCCCCGCGATTAGAGACACAGAATAGACAATACTCAAATCAGCAATTTAACAGATTTCGCGAATATGGTATTTTATGGTACTCCTCTTCAGGAAGAACTAAAGAAAAAGCTCTACACGAATCCCTATTTATCAATATTTAACACCTACTATGGAGGAACGGGAACCATGATGCCCTGGTTAAATTCTATCCCTCCCGCTAAAGCTGGACAGGCTATGTGACAATTAAAATAAATTATTTACACATGAATTATTATCGCTTTCTTTCTTTCCTGCCCGTATTTCTTTTCATATTTCAAAGTGGTGAATCGCAAACCGGTAAAATAAACCGTGAAGAATTAGTAACCAGGCATGTTGTAAACATCGATTCTGTTAACATCCTGTCTCCTCTTACTGTCGGGAATGGCAAATTCGCTTTTACTGTTGATTTTACAGGTTTACAATCATTCCCGGCATTGTATGAAAATGGCATCCCCCTTGGGACTCAATCTGAATGGGGTTGGCACAGTTTCCCGAATAATGAGGAATATACATTTGATGAAAGCCTGCAGAACTATGACTATTACGGTCGCCAGGTTCCGTTTTCAGTACAAATCCGGATGCCTGAGCGTGAAAGAAATGCAGTGGAATACTTTCGCCAAAATCCTCATCGTTTACACCTGGGTATTATCGGCCTGGATCTTTTTCATGCCGATAATTCGCCCGTGGCAGCTGATGAGATCAGTTCCATAAGCCAGACTCTCAATCCCTGGAACGGCGAAATTCATAGCACGTTTAATGTAGGTAAAGTACCTGTTGAAGTTATTACTTATTCTCATCAGGAAATGGATCTTGTATCCGTGAAAATCAAATCATCGTTAATTAAACAAGGATTAATGCATGTCAGAATAGCCTTCCCTTACCCTACAGGTCAACATACCGATTCGGGATGCAATTGGGGACAGCCTGAAAAACACAGTTCTGAACTAAGTGCTTCATCAAGTTCTGCCGTGATAACCAGGGAAATTGATAATTCTTCATATTCAGTTCAACTGGAATGGACAGGAACTGCAAAAATTTACGAAAAAGGGAAGCATGTCTTTTACCTGGATCCTGATCGCGGTCAGTCACAATTCACATTCATCTGTCTTTTTACTTCAGAAGCCGGTCCGGGGAAACTACCTGATTTCAAATCAACTGCTTTAAACAATAAAAAAGCATGGGAGAAATTCTGGATGAATGGCGGTGCAGTCGATTTATCAGGGAGTACTGATCCAAGGGCGTCAGAGTTGGAACGCAGGATCGTTCTTTCACAGTACCTGACAAAAGTCCAGTGTTCGGGAAATTACCCCCCACAGGAAACAGGATTGACATATAACAGCTGGTATGGCAAATTCCACCTGGAGATGCATTACTGGCATGGTATTCATTTTGCTTTATGGAACCGTACCTATCTTCTTGAAAAAAGTCTTGATTACTATAACACTATCGCGGACAAAGCGAGGGAAACTGCTCAAAGACAAGGGTTTAATGGTCTTAGGTGGCCTAAGATGACTGATCCTGAAGGAAATGACAGTCCCTCCAGCGTGGGATCTTTTTTAATCTGGCAACAACCACATATTATATACATGACAGAACTCTGTTACAGGAATACCACCGATGAAGAAATTCTCCATAAATATTCAGGTATTGTTTTCGAAACAGCAGATTTCATGGCTTCTTTTGCCAGGTATGATTCTTTGAATAACAGGTACGTACTGGGGCCTTTGATGATTCCTGCCCAGGAAAGGTTCCCGGCAGCGAGCACTATTAATTCTCCTTTTGAACTGGCTTACTGGCATTGGTGTCTGACAATCGCGCAAAAGTGGAGGGAAAGACTTGGCCTGGGGCTAAAACCCGAATGGGATTCCGTGATAAAGTTCTTATCCCCCCTGGCCCAAAAAGATGGGCTTTATCTCTCAGCAGAAAGCGCTACCGATTCATACACGAATCCGCGATTGATGAGCGATCATCCCATGGTTACAGGAATTTTCGGCATGTTACCTAACAGCCCGCTTGTTGATTATTCGACCATGAAAAACACTTTCAATTATGTATGGGAACATTGGCAATGGGCACAAACATGGGGATGGGATTTCCCGATGACTGCAATGACAGCCACCCGGCTTGGCATGCCTGATAAAGCGATTGATGCTTTATTCATGAATGTCACGACCAACACTTATCTGCCTAACGGTCACAACTATCAGAATCAGCGATTGCGCTTATACATGCCCGGCAATGGAGCCCTTTTAACATCCGTGGCAATGATGTGCGCCGGATGGGAAGGTGGCCCCGACATCTATGCCCCCGGATTTCCAAAAGACGGTAAATGGAAGGTGAAATGGGAAGGATTGACAAAAGTTCCTTAATACACCGTCAATATTTTGAAATCGGTTATTCCCAGGTAGGCCATTACCCGAGCCGGGACTTTATAAAATTCAATACGGTACTTCCTTGCAAATGCTGCACGTGACTTAGTGGATGAAGAAAAATAACCTCAATAATTCACTGTTTAACAAGAAAATGTAATTTTAATTCAACCGGGCTGGCAGAGCTTTTATCGCGAAAAGAGATCAGGTTCCTTCCACGACAGGAGATGTTTATCATCGATAAGTATCTTATTGTGGTCGAGAAGCCAGCGAAGCACTTTAACCACCTTTTCTTCCGAATGACTGATTTTGCTTACAAGTTCCTGGGCATCGCACTTATGTTCAGACAGTACATCCTTTATTTCATCAAGTATGAGATCAAACTCATATTTGCTCAGATCGAGTTCATTCCTCTCGCGGCATACATCACAGATACCGCACCTGTCTGATTCTTCACCAAAATAATCGAGCAGCATTACCGACCTGCATCTGGTGTTAAAATCTGCATAGTCGATCATCCTGTTAAGACGGATTATATGCTTATCCTTTACATTAAGGTAATTATCAGGAGAGATCATCAGTGCCTTTCTTTCGAGTCTCTCCTCGGTAAAAATAACCAGCGCTGTTTTCTTCCCTGGAATATACCTTATTATGTTTAGTGTGGAGAGTTTCACAAGAAACTTGTATACAGCATCTCTTGACAATGCGGATTTTTTAGCCAGGGCCTCCTCATTTATAGCCACAAACTCGGAAAACATACCTGTATAGGACCTTAACAACAATTTAATGAATCCGTCAAATGATTCATTTGCAACCTGGAATTTATAAAGATCATCACGTCCAACAATAAAATGGACCCTTGAGGGATTGTTTATTTCTTCAGTGAATTCGATGTAACCTTCTCTTTGCAGAAAATTCAGGCTGTTATATGTTTCAATAACCGGAAGATGGTATTTTGATACAAAATCGAACATATTGAAGTCAAACACATTATCTTTTCCTGAACCCTGTGGCACCTGCAGGTAATTGCACAAAGCCTCATATATGTCTTTAATTCTCTTCACAGGGGGGAATTTTCTTCGTACCGAATCTTCAAGATGTTTTTTATCGGAAGGTGAATAGAGGAGGACAGCATAGGCAGGTTTATTATCGCGGCCTGCCCTTCCGGATTCCTGGTAATAATCCTCAATGCATTCAGGTATGTCCCAATGAATTACGAACCTCACATCAGCTTTATCTATCCCCATTCCGAATGCATTGGTGGCAACTATAACACGGGTTTCACCGGTTGTCCATGCAATCTGTTTCTTATCCCTGAGCTCAACAGGCAGACCGGCATGATAAAAATCGGCGCTTATCCCGTTAGATACCAGCAGTTCCGCTATCTCCTTGCTCCCTTTTCTGCTTCTTACATATACTATACCGCAGCCCCTCATCTTTTTGAGGGTTCTAATTAGATAATTCCCCTTGTCCTCGACTCTCCTGACCAGGTAAGAAATATTTTTTCTTTCAAAACTTGTCTTAAGCACATTTTTTTCCCTGAAACCGAGCTTCTCTATTATATCATCAATCACAAGAGGTGTGGCAGATGCAGTGAGAGCAAGAAAGGGTACTTTATCTGATATCATGTCGCGTATTGATGCTATTTTCAGGTATGAAGGTCTGAAATCATATCCCCACTGCGATATGCAGTGCGCCTCATCAACAGCCACCAGGTTAAGGTTCAGACGCGGCAATCTTGTCTGGAAGATCCTTGTTGATATCCTTTCAGGAGAAATATAAAGGAATTTGTAATCTCCGTATATGCTGTTTTCCAGGGCAATATCAATTTCTTCGGCCGACATTCCGGAATGAATGGCCAATGCTCTTATCTCAAGTGAATTAAGCCTGTTGACCTGGTCTTTCATAAGTGCTATCAGGGGGGTTATCACAAGGCAGATTCCCTCATTTACCAGTGCCGGCACCTGGAATGTGATTGATTTGCCTCCTCCTGTGGGCATCAGTCCCAGCGTATCCTTTCCCTCTGCAACCGATCTTATTATTTCCTCCTGCAGAGGACGGAAAGAGGTATATCCCCAGTATTTCGTAAGTACCTGCCTGTAGGATTCAATATTCATTATTCTGAAACAGATGGCCTATACAAAAATACAATTGAATTTCTATTTTTTATGGTGAGCGACTGAATGATTATTTTATGAGTTGTTAATTTTTCGTAATTTGCGCAGCAAAACTTAATATCCTGTCCAATGTCATCATTCATAGAAGATAAAATATCATACGAGGGTTTAACATTTGACGATGTATTGCTTATTCCCTCATATTCAGAGGTTCTTCCGCGTGAAGTAGATCTGAGTTCAATGTTCACCAGGAATATCCGGCTCAACACACCGGTTGTTTCGGCTGCAATGGATACTGTTACTGAGGATGATCTGGCAATTGCCATAGCAAGGGAAGGCGGTATTGGCGTGATTCACAAGAATATGAGTATTGAAAGACAGGCAGCCCAGGTCAGGCGTGTCAAAAGGGCAGAGAATGTAATGATATTTGATCCGATAACAATAGGACTCGATGCCACTGTAGCGGAAGCGATAAGCCTGATGCATGAATACGGGATTGGCGGAATACCGGTAATTGACAAGGAGAGGATACTCAAAGGGATAGTGACTAACAGGGATCTCAGGTTTGAGAGTAATCGCAAACGTAAGATAACCGAAGTGATGACAACAAAACTGATCACTACCAACCATGAAACCAACCTCGATGAAGCAGCAAGGATCCTGCGGAAACACAAAATAGAAAAGCTCCCAATGGTTGATGAGGCTGGAAAGCTCGTCGGACTTATTACCTACAAGGATATTACAAAGACAAAGGACCGCCCGAATTCATGTAAGGATGATAAGGGCCGTCTCAGAGTGGCCGGAGCAGTAGGCATTGCCGCTGATACACCCGAAAGAGTAACTGCGCTCATTGGTTCCAGTGTTGACGCCATCGTTGTTGATACAGCCCATGCTCACACAAAAAATGTTTTAAGGATATTAAGGGATATTAAAAAGAGCCATCCTGATACTGAAGTGGTGGTAGGAAACATAGGAACTGCCGAAGCTGCAAAAAAGCTTGTCAGCGAAGGAGCTGATGCCCTTAAGGTGGGAATAGGTCCCGGCTCAATCTGCACAACAAGGGTAATTGCCGGGATTGGAATTCCACAGCTCTCAGCTATCTATAATGTTTACAAAGCGATTGAAGGCTCGGGAATCCCCATAATAGCAGATGGCGGCATCAGATATTCAGGTGATATAATAAAAGCACTGGCCGCAGGAGCTGATTCTATAATGGCCGGATCACTCTTCGCAGGAGTGGAGGAGTCTCCGGGTGAGACAATAATCTTTAGTGGCCGTAAGTTTAAGTCATACAGGGGAATGGGTTCAATTGAGGCCATGCAGCAGGGATCAAAAGACAGGTATTTCCAGGATATTGAAGATGACATTCAGAAGCTTGTCCCGGAAGGCATTGCCGCAAGGGTGCCCTATAAAGGAACTCTCGCCGAAGTAATTTACCAGATGACAGGAGGTTTGAGAGCCGGGATGGGATATGTTGGAGCAAAAAACATAAGTGTTCTTAAGAAAGAAGCAAAGTTTGTCAGGATCACTAACTCGGGAATAATTGAAAGTCATCCCCATGATGTGTCTATAACAAGGGAATCTCCGAATTACAGCAGAAAGAGCATTGAATAACAACCGGTCTCAACCACGTTTGATGAAAGCAGGATCATCACTGTTGATTTTCATGCTGCCTGTTATCTGTCTGACACAGGATCTTTCAGATAAAATTCTAATGACTGTGGCCGGGAAAGAGGTACCTGCAGGGGAATTTATTAGAATGTACCGTAAAAGTAACGTAGCGGAAATCCCTTCAAATATTGACGATTACCTGCAGCAATATATAGTCTTTAAACTGAAGATTGCCGATGCCATCAGTGAAGGACTGGATACGACAAAAGCATTCCGTAATGAATTTAACGGTTACAGGAATCAGCTTGCACAAAATTATCTTACTGATACCGGGGTCAGGGAAAAACTACTGCAGGAAACATATAAGCGGTCACTTACTGAAATTAAAGCCAGGCATATACTGATCAGTTGCTCTCCCTCGGCAAAACCGGAAGATACTCTTACTGCCTGGCAAAAAGCTGAAGATATCAGGGAGAGAATCATTACAGGGGAATCTTTTGAACAGGTTGCCCGAGCTACATCAGATGATCCTTCAGTAAAAATAAATGGCGGAAACCTTGGCTATTTCACTGTTTTCCAGATGATAATGCCTTTTGAAGATGCTGTATATAATCTGAAAACCGGCGCAATATCAGATCCAGTCCGGACATCTTTTGGTTATCATATAATTCAGGTAACCGATAAAAGAGCCGCAAGAGGTAAGATACTTGTTGCACATATAATGAAGGCTGCTCCGCCCGGAATCGGAGAAAATGAAGCTAAGAAAGCCGAAGAATCCATCAACTTGATTTATAAGGAACTCCAGGGAGGAACCTCTTTCAGTGAACTGGCATCCAGGTACTCCGATCATAAAGAATCAGCAGTTAATGGAGGAAAAATGAACTGGTTCGGAACGGGGGAGATAATAAGTGAATTTACTGAAGCAGCATTCTCAATACCCGATACGGGTCAATACACAAAACCTGTACGAACTCCCTACGGCTGGCATATAATAAAACTACTTAACAGAAAACCTCATGGATCGTTTGAACAAACCAGATCATACCTTGAAAGTAAGATCAATCAATCTCACCTCAATTCATTAAGCAAAAAATCCTTTACCGACAAGCTTAAGACAGAATATAAGTACAGAATAAACCAACCGGCATACAGATGGTTCGTTAATAATAGCGATACACTTATTATACGGGGTCTGGCAAAATATAACAGGGCACAAATGCCTTCCGGTAATCTATATTCATTTGCAGATCAGCGTTTTACAACAAAAGAGTTCGCTGCATATATCGAAAAGAGGGGATTGATGATCATAACTGATGATCCTGTTTCATTTGTAAACCAGTCAATTGAGACCTGTGTATCCGATCAGATTATCAAATATGAAAACTCAATTCTGGAAACAAAATATCCCGACTTCCATTACCTGATGAATGAGTTCCATGACGGAATTCTTCTTTTTGAAATATCTGGTAAAAAGGTTTGGAACCGGGTCAATGAAGACAGTACAGAATTAAAACGTTATTATGAGCAGCACAAACATGAAAATCTTACAAGAAAAGGAATAGAGGCCAAAATTTATACTCTGAAAAGCCCGGGGAAAGAAAAAAAGCTTTTATCAACATACAGGAAATATTCACGGAAAAAGGAGTGTGATGAACTTATGCTGGCAAAGTTTAACAATGATAATAATTCTGCCCTGGTAATAACTGAAGGACAATGGTTTACCGGAGATGATCCGGAACTGGAAAAGAATGAGTGGACTGAAGGAATGCAATTATATACAATTAACAGTTACCCTTCCATTATCGCAATAAGCAGGGTAATTGAACAGAAACCACTACCTTTTAAGGAGGTTGCGGGTAATATGCTGATGGGATACCAGGACTATCTTGAGTCAGAATGGATAGTGCAATTAAAGAGTAAATACACCGTTAATGTTGATGACCGGGTTTTTCTTGAAATTAAAAAGAGTCTGAATAATGAATAGAATTCTGACTATTGTAATAATATTAATCATTACTGCCGGATGCGGTAATTCAAGACGCGATCCTAACCGTGTTGCTGTTGCCCGCGCAGGAGATGTTTTTCTATATCTTGATCAGATACCCCGGCTTATTACAGAGGAAACATCAGAAATGGACAGCGCAGGTATAATACAAGATTATATAAACAAATGGGCCAGGAAAGAATTTCTTTATCAGAAGGCTGTTGAGAATCTTTCCCCGGAACTCAAGGATGAAATAGATAAACAGATAGAAGAGACCCGGGCCGATCTGGTAATCTATCAGTATCAGAGGCAAATGATGCTGGAGAAAATGGATACTACTGTAACTGAGGCAGAAATGGAAAATTACTATTCAACCAGCCATGAAAGTTTTTTCCTCGGCTCGAATATTATCAAAGCATTGTTTATTAAGCTTCCGGTTGAGACTCCCGACATTTACAGGATAAGACGTCTCGCTCGATCAAATGAGCAGGATGATCTTCAGCAGCTTGAATCCATTTGTTACCAGTTTGCTGATAAATTCGATGATTTCAACGAGAAATGGATACCATTCGACAGGCTTTCTGTGGAGCTGCCCGAAAATATTTCAAATGAGGAATATTTCCTGAGAAGAACATCTTTCTATGAATCAAACGATTCCGCTTATATTTACTTTATTACAATCAGGGATTACAGGCTCAGATCCACCCTGGCTCCATTTGAATATGTCAGGGACGATATTAAAAGGATTATCTGGAATAACCGCAGGCTCGAGTTTATCCAGGCTCTTGAAAACGGGATTTATAATGATGCACTTAAAGAGAATGATTTTACAATTTTTAATAATTAATATGATGAAAAAGGGTTTGGGATTTATTTTAATACTGACGGGTATACTAATTTCGGGATTTTCGACCGCAAATGCACAGGTGCTTGTTGAGTCAGTAGCAGCAGTTGTAGGGGATGAGGAGATATACCTGTCTGATATAGAAACCCTTGTAATCGACTTGAAGAGAAATGGCAACAGATCCCCGACAGATCAGCAACGGTGCATCGTACTTAATGAACTGCTGGTATCAAGGCTCTTTCTCGATCAGGCAAGGATTGACAGTATTGAAGTTACACCGGATATGGTTGAAACCGAGATCACTATGAACATAAACAGCGCAATACAAAGTGCCGGTAGTGAAAAAGCTCTTGAAGAATATTTTGGAAAAAGCATGGTTGAAATACGTCGGGATATTCGAAAGGCTTTGATTGAGCAGGAAATAATAAGAGAAGTGCAGTCAAATATTGCGGCAGATGTGACAGTAACACCAAACCAGTTAAAAAGATATTATTCCGATATCCCAAAAGACAGTCTTCCGGTTATCCCTGCAAAGGTCCAGTTAAGTATAATCCAGCTTGATCCGCCCGGTAAAGAAGAGAATAAAGCTGAAGCAAGACAGAGGCTTCTTGATATCAGAAGTGAGATTCTTGCCGGTAAAAGCTTCAATGTTTTAGCAGTAATGTATTCAGAAGATCCCGGAACCGCAAGGAACGGAGGCGAACTGGGTTACACCGTAAGAGGCTCGCTTGAAAAGGCATACGCCGATGCAGCATTCAGTCTTACAAAAAATACAGTATCGAGAATTGTTGAGACAAGATATGGATTCCATATCATTCAGCTAATCGACCGAAAAGGTGACATGATAAATACGCGGCATATTCTGATTAAACCCAAAGTAAAACCTGATCAGGCTGCCAGGGCAATTTCCACACTCGACAGTCTGGCAAATATGATAAGGAAAGACAGTATAAGCTTTGAAACTGCAGCAAAAATCTATTCAAGTCATAAAGACAGCAGAATAAACGGCGGGAAATTAGTAAGTACCAATCCTTCTGAAAGGATCACATGGTTCACACTTGATGAACTTAATTCTGAAATGTACGTAAAAGTCAGAGACATGAAACAGGGTGAAATATCTGAGGCTTTCAGAACTGAAGATGATGACGGTAATGTAGTATTCAGGATAGTACGGCTGGATAATGAAATCCCTGCCCACAGGGCAAACCTGAAAGACGATTATGAGATCCTCTGGACAGCGGCGCTGAGACAAAAGCGCTCCAAAGCATATGATAAGTGGATCGATGAGAAGATTAAGAGCACCTATATTAGAATCAGCGATGAGTTAAAATCATGCGATTTTCTGAAAGAAGGATGGCTGAAATAAAATATATCAGGTGTTCCGGTAACTATAAGTATTTCTTCTTATTGTTGATTTGCCTGGCAATTACCTCTGCACCAGTATCGCAGGATACAATATCTCAAAAAAAGAAGAGCAGGAAAATTGAAATTCTGCATGCTGACCTCTGGCAGGTTGATGAAACAATTGATAAAGACCTGCAGCAACTCCTTGGAAATGTTGCCCTTAAACATAATGAGGTCTGGATGAATTGTGACAGTGCATACTACTATCAGAAAAAAAACCAGGTAAAAGCATTCGGAAGAATCCATATTCAACAGGGTGATACCCTTCACCTTAATGGTAATTATCTTTATTACGACGGAGAAACGGAATTTGCATTCGTCGAAGGCGATGTTGAACTAATTGATAAAGAGACACATCTGTTTACAACCGCTGTTACATACGACTTTGTTACTGACATTGCACATTATAGCAATCACGGCAGGATTATCAACGGAGATAACACACTTACAAGCAGGATAGGTATTTATTATGCCAAAATGAATCTTTATCATTTCAAGGACAGTGTTAAAATTGTCAATCCTGATTATATTATGACGGCCGATACGATGGATTATAATACCAAATCGGAAACCGCTCTGTTTACTGGTCCTTCAGAACTGGTTGGCGACAGCCTTTATCTCTATTGTGAAAGAGGCTGGTATGATACTAAGAATAACATAACAAGTATCTGGGAAAATGCCCTGATTGACAATAAGAAGCAACTCATTAAAGGAGATTCACTCTATTATGAAGACGATACAGGATTCGGCGAGTCTTTCGGGAATATCAGTATTACCGACACCACTAATAATTTAATAGTCAAGGGGCATTTTGCCTGGTACTATAAAGAACCTGAAAGATTCATGGTTACTGACAGTGCCGTTTTTATACAGGTCTCCGGAAGCGATTCACTCTTTCTTCATGCTGATACAATAAGTGCAGCATCATCGGTATCTGATACATCGGGTACAGGATTCAGGACCATGAAAGCATATTATCAATGCCGTGTTTTCAGTAATGACTTGCAGGCAAAATGTGATTCTCTCTCCTACTCTTTCAGGGATTCTGTAATAAGGCTGTATACTAACCCGGTATTATGGTCGGAGGAAAATCAGCTGACATCCGACTCCATGGCAGTTTTCACCAAAAACCGTAAGGCAGACAGGTTGGAGCTGTATAATATGGCATTCGTTACAAGCCAGGTAGATACGATGCGATACAACCAGATAAAGGGAAGATCGCTCACCGGTTATTTTGAAGACAATGAGTTATACAAGATAGTTATTACCGGCAATGGGGAGTCTATATACTATCTTCTTGACAATGATGAACTTTCTGGTGTGAACAGGGCTGAATGCTCAAATATTGAAATATATATAGATGATGGAAAAATAACTGAGATCCATGAACTGCAGGAACCCGAAGGAGTAATAGATCCGCCTTCAGAGCTGCCTGGTGATAATCCTCGCCTTGACGGATTTAACTGGTTCGACACTCTCAGACCTAAACAAATATCAGATATTTTCAAATAACACATACCTGAAACAAAATTTAATTCTATTAGTCCCCTTTTGGAGATTTAGGAGCCAGTAATAAAAAAGGGGCTTTTACCCCTTTTTTAATATTCGTCTTCGTTGAAAAAAAAGTCGTCTTTGCTGGGATAATCGGGCCAGATATCTTCAATACTCTCGTAAATATCACCCTCATCCTCTATTTCCTGCAAGTTTTCGATAACTTCCATCGGAGCACCTGACCTGATTGCGAAATCTATCAACTCATCTTTGGTTGCAGGCCACGGAGCATCTTCGAGTTTTGATGCTAATTCAAGTGTCCAATACATCGTCTGCCTCTATAATTTAGTTTTTTTGAGGTTTGCAAATATATATATTATTTTAAACAAAAAACAACCGCTTTTTTAAAGATTTTCAATAGTTCAGATGGACCACTTAATCTCCTCATTATCAAGCTCTAAATTAATTCTTCGGCTTAATACATATAGATAATCTGACAGGCGGTTAAGGAATCTGATGATTAATTCAGGGATTATTTCTTTTTCACTGGCCTCTATCACTCTTCTTTCAGCCCTGCGGCAGACACACCTGGCTATATGGCAATAGGATACCAGAATATTACCACCGGGCAAAATGAAATTATTTAGAGGTTCAAGTCCTTCTTCAGTCTTATCAATTTCATTTTCAATTATCCTGACACAATCCGGTTCAGGAAGGTACTTACTCTCTTCTGCTTTTGCCGGGTCAGAAGCGATGGTAGCAGCAGCTCTCATCAGTTGATCCTGCACATATTTCAGGAAATCCTTACGATTTATATTTTCCCGGTGATCTGCTAAAAGTCCTATCCAGGAGATTAGTTCATCGAGTGTACCATACACTTCAACTCTGATATGGTATTTTGGTACTCTTTCACCACCCGCCAATGAAGTGGTGCCATCATCGCCTGTGCGGGTATATATTTTCATAATATGAAAAATAAAAGATTATCCTGCCAATCCTGTGAATAGTAAAGTTCTCAGGCTGGTTTATACTTATCGTTCGGAATATCCTCGGCTACTTCTCCGTCGAAAAGTCTTATTATACGGGCAGCATGCCTGGCAATATCTTGCTCGTGTGTGACCACGATAACCGTATTGCCATTTCTGTGTATATCATCCAGAAGGCTCATGATATCTAACGAGGTCTTACTGTCAAGGTTTCCGGTAGGTTCATCCGCCAATATTATAGAAGGATTGTTAACCAGAGCCCTGGCTATTGCGACACGCTGTCTTTGTCCGCCGGAAAGCTCATTTGGTTTATGGGTCATCCTGTCACCAAGCCCTACATGGTTCATGGTTTCAATAGCCATTTTTTCACGTTCTGCTTTTTTAATTCCGGCATATATTAATGGCAGTGTAACATTTTCCAATGCTGTATATCTGGGAAGAAGGTTAAAAGTCTGAAAAACAAATCCTATTTCTTTATTACGTATCTCGGCAAGGAAATCATCTTCCATCTTGCTGACATCGGTTCCGTTGAGTATATAGGTTCCGCTGGTTGACGTGTCAAGACAACCGAGCAGGTTCATCAATGTTGATTTACCTGAACCTGAGGGACCCATAATTGCCACATATTCATTCCTGTTGATGTTAACAGTCACCGATCTCAAAGCTCTGACAATTACTGTTCCAACCTGGTAGTTCTTTACAATATTATGTATCTCAATTACTCTGTTCATTTCCTTTAAAATTAGAATTTCCGAAATTAGATTAATTTAGTTAAATACGAAATTATAGTATCTTAATTTTTGTTAATACTTTATCACATAATTGTAACGATTCATTCTCTCCCTGAAAAAGACGAAACCCATCCTGAAAATGTCCACTGTAAGAGTAACCTTTTTATGCTTCTTTATCAGCGTCCATGCCTCTTCCATTTCTTCTGATATATGTATGTCATCAATTATAATCACACTATTCTTATCAGAAAGATCCGCCATCTCTTCGAAGTATTTTAAGGTGGGTTCTTTTCTGTGGTTCCCGTCAATAAACACCAGCCCGGGTTTTACAGATTTTTTCCGTAGCTCAGGTATTGTATCATCGAACGATCCGTTAATCAGGTGTACATTGTTAATACCGGCATATTCAAAGTTCTCTTTTGCAATTTCAGCTGTAGAAGGGCATCCTTCTATGGTATGGACCACTGATCCCGGAGATGCAGTTGCCATATACATTGTGCTTATACCCAGTGATGTTCCGAGCTCTATAATGTCAGGTTTTCCAAATTCTGATGCCATGTTAGATAATAGCCTGCCATATTTCCGAGGTACTGCTGAGTATGCTGCAATATCTGACACTCTTCTTAAACTGTTTTTCATTCTGGATGATCCTCCTCCAAGATCCTGAACTGAAATGATCCTGTCGTCAGAAATATTTTTCTTTCTTATATTCTCAATCTTTAAGACAATATCCTGATCAATTTTATTCCGCATGATCCGCGATACCAGGTCGAAAACAAAAGGACTGTGGATGCCGTGTCCCTTCCTGTGCCCCGAAAACATAAGATAACCCAGATATTTTATTCTTAAAAAAAACATCGCTGTTCAGATAATATATTTTAGGTAAGGTGTACAAAAATAAGTATTTTAGGTCATCTTTTAAATTCTATAAATCAGTAATGAAAAAGCACTTGTACCTGATTTTTAAAAATTGCGATATTCGGATCCTTTACATTTAAAAATGCACGAATTTCTCGAAACTGATATTAAATACCTGCCCGGTGTCGGACCTAAAAGAGCTGAGTTGCTCAATAAAGAACTGAATATCTTCACCTTTTATGATCTCCTGTATTATTTTCCATATAAATATATCGACAGGACAAGGTTTTACAAGATTTCCGAGCTCGATCCTGATTTGCCGTATGTTCAGGTAAAGGGTATGATAAAGGGATATTATACAGAAGGGTACAGAGCCGGGAAAAGGCTTATTGCGGATTTCGGGGATGATACAGGGACCATCAAACTTGTGTGGTTTAAAGGCAGTAAATGGATAACAGGCAACTATGTTCCGGGGGTTGAATATATTGTTTTTGGCAAGCCTGGCGTTTTCAACGGCATGATCAATATAATCCACCCCGAGATTGAAGCATCAGGAAAGGTTGCTGAGAGAATGAGTTCTGCGCTTCAGGCACAATACAGCACCACTGAAAAACTCAAGAATCATTTTCTAACCTCGAAAGCTGTCAGCAAGCTCATGGGAAATCTTTTCAGGCAGATGACATTCACACTGCCTGAAACATTGCCTGCCGGCATTGTCTCAAAGTATAAGCTGATGGGTCTTCATCAGGCTCTGCAGAAGATACATTTCCCTTCTGATCCTCGTGAACTTGAAAGAGCGAGGTATCGACTGAAGTTCGAGGAACTCTTTTATATCCAGCTTAATCTGCTAAGGTATAAGAACAAACGCTCGCAAAGATTCAAGGGTTTTGTTTTTTCAAGTGTCGGGGAAAATTTCAATAATTTCTATTTCAACAATCTTCCTTTTTCGCTTACCGATGCGCAGAAAAGAGTCATGAAAGAGATCCGCAAAGATCTTGGTTCCGGGAAACAGATGAACAGGCTTCTTCAGGGTGATGTTGGAAGCGGAAAAACACTGGTTGCCCTTATGAGCATGCTAATCGCTATAGACAACGGGTACCAGGCGTGTATCATGGCTCCGACAGAGATCCTTGCCGGTCAGCATTATGAGACAATCACAAAAATGCTTGAAGGCATCAACGTAAAAATCAGGCTTTTAACAGGCTCTTCAAAAAGATCGTTACGAAAGGATATCAGCGAATCACTGCTCGACAAATCACTGAATATACTTATAGGCACCCATGCTCTTATCGAAGAAAATGTAAAATTCGCTAACCTTGGTCTGGTAATTATTGATGAGCAGCACAGGTTCGGTGTTGAACAGAGAGCACGGCTCTGGGAAAAAAGTCTTAATCCGCCTCATGTACTTGTTATGACAGCCACTCCTATACCGAGAACTCTGGCAATGACTCTTTATGGCGATCTTGATGTTTCAGTTATTAATGAGCTCCCTCCCGGCAGGGTGCCTATAAAAACAATGCATTTTTTTGACTCTGAAAAAAATAAGGTGTTTGGTTTCCTGCGCCGGCAGATAGCTGAAGGCCGTCAGATATATATAGTATATCCGTTAATAAAGGAATCCGAGACCATGGATTATAAGGATCTTGAAGATGGCTGGGATACAATTTCAAGGGAGTTTCAGCCGCCTGAGTATTGTATAAGTGTGGTGCATGGAAGAATGACTCCGGCAATAAAGGAAGAATCAATGAGACTCTTCAGGGATGGTCATGCTCATATTCTTATTGCTACAACTGTTATAGAGGTGGGTGTTGATATTCCCAATGCCACCGTCATGGTGATAGAGAGTGCTGAACGATTCGGACTTTCGCAGCTTCATCAGCTCAGAGGTCGCGTGGGAAGAGGCGCCGATCAGTCATATTGTATCCTGAAGAGCTCTCAGAAACTCTCAAAAGAGGCTGCAAGAAGAATAGAGGTCATGATAAGTACAAATGACGGTTTCGAGATTGCTGAAACAGATCTTCAACTAAGGGGCCCCGGTGATATCGAAGGAACAATGCAGAGCGGTATCCCATTCGATCTTAAGATATCGGATCTGTCAAAAGATGGACAGCTGATTGAATATGTAAGGAATATTGCAGAAGATATTCTCAACAAGGATCCTCTTCTTGAACAAGATCAGAATCTTATTCTTTCAGCAGGACTGAAACGTTTGTTCAGTAAACGACAGTCGTGGAGCAATATAAGTTGAAAGGTTTATTTAAAATAATTATAAATAACAAAAGCATCATAGATGCTGATAAAAAGCATTACAAGATTTTTAGAGTAATTTTAATTTTGCCTATTAATTTTCTGAGTAGCGAAGAACATGTCTGATAAATTTGATAGTATTGAACACAAAGGCATAGTGCAGAGATCAGATAATAATTCTGTTACGGTCAGCATAATATCATCGGCAGCATGCGCAGGATGCCATGCTGAAGGGATTTGCTCACTCTCAGGACAGCAAGAGAAAATTGTTGAAATACCCGGTATGTATCAGGTACATCCGGGCGACAATGTAACAATCCGGATGAAACAATCGTCCGGACATATTGCTGTGTTCCTTGGTTATGTAATGCCACTGATCCTTTTAGTGGCTGTACTGATAATCCTTATATCTCTTTCAGTACCCGAGCTAACTGCAGGACTTGGAGCACTGGCTGTACTGATCCCCTATTACTTTATTCTATATATTTTCAGAAACAAAATAAGCAGGAAATTTATATTTACGCTAAAAGCCTGAATTAATGAGCATTACAGTTCTCATAACGATTATAAGCCTGAGTCTGCTTGCCTTGCTGGCAGCAGTAATACTCTATTTTATAGCTCAGAAATTCAAGGTCATAGAGGATCCCAGGATTGACGAGGTTCAGGCTGTTCTCCCTGGTGCAAATTGCGGAGCGTGCGGTTTTGCCGGGTGCCGCAATTTTGCAGAGGCACTCGTTAAAGCCGAAACCTTTGAAGGTTTAAATTGTCCGGTGGGCGGTGCAGCTGTTATGGAAGAAGCTGCTAAGATCCTGGGTAAAGAAGCCCCTGCCGTTGAACCGCTTGTTGCAGTACTTTTATGTAACGGAACACCGGAGTTCCGTCCTCATACTACCAGGTATGATGGTGTTCCTGATTGCAGGATTGCACATAGTCTCTATACCGGGGAAACGGATTGCAGTTATGGATGCCTGGGGTACGGCGATTGTGTCAGGGCCTGTATCTTCGATGCAATGTACATGAATATTGAAACCGTATTACCGGTCATCATCGATGATAAATGCGTGGCATGCGGAGCCTGTGTAAAAGCATGCCCGAGAAATATTATCGAGCTCCGGAAGAAGGCTAAGAAAGACCGCAAAATTTATGTGGCATGCTCAAACTGCGATAAGGGAGGACCGGCAAGAAGAGCCTGCAAGGCAGCCTGCATAGCCTGCAGCAAATGCTTCAATGTATGTAAATTCGATGCCATTACCATCGAAAATAACCTTGCATACATTGATGCCACTAAATGTACATTCTGCAGGAAGTGTGTTGAAGAATGTCCTACAGGTTCTATTCTCGAGCTTAATTTTCCCCCCAGGAAACCTAAAGTTGAAGAGCAGACCGAGGTAAAAACAGTATAAAAATTACATTACATAATATAAAAACATCATATCGTTGAAAACATTTCCCACAGGTGGAGTTCATCCGCCCGAAAACAAGCTGACAGCAGGTAGTGAGATACGGCATCTGCCTCTTCCGTCAAATGTTGCAATACCTGTAAGCCAGCATATCGGTACTCCTGCCTCAATTATAGTTAACAAGGATGACAGGGTAAAAACAGGTCAGGTGATAGCTGTAAGCAAGGGATTTGTTTCATCAAACATACATTCATCAGTATCAGGTAAGGTTAATAAAATTGACGCTGTACTGGATACAACCGGATATAAGCAGACAGCCGTTTTTATTAATGTTGAGGGAGATGAATGGTCTGAGACCATTGACAGGAACGATGAAATAGTAACAGAAATAAAGCTATCGCCTGAAGAGATAGTAAAGAAATGTCTGGAATCGGGGATCGTAGGGCTAGGCGGGGCCACATTCCCTTCTCATGTTAAGCTCACCATACCCTCGGGAAAACGATGTGACCTGCTGATAATTAATGGAGTTGAGTGCGAACCTTATCTAACATCCGACCATCGTCTGATGCTCGAAAGAGGTGAAGAGATCCTTATTGGTGTTACAATCCTTATGAAGGCTCTCAGGGTTGATAAAGCCATGATAGGCATCGAAAGCAATAAGCCCGATGCCATAGATCATCTTACAAAGCTTGTAAAAGCATTTCAGGGGATAACAGTATATGCACTTAAGGTTAAATATCCGCAGGGTGCTGAAAAACAGCTAATAAAGGCTCTCACTAAAAGGGAGGTTCCTTCAGGACGCCTGCCTATCGATGTTAATACTGTTGTACATAATGTAGGTACCGCTTTTGCAGTATATGAGGCTGTTCAGAAAAACAAGCCTCTCTTTGAAAGAGTAGTTACAATTACCGGGAAATCTGTTTTAAATCCGGGTAATTATTTCGTAAGGATCGGCACACCGGTGAAAGACCTTATCGAAGCTGCCGGAGGCCTTCCCGATGATACAGGAAAGATTGTATCGGGCGGCCCGATGATGGGTAAAGCTCTCAGCAGTACAGAAGTACCTGTGGTCAAGGGTACTTCAGGAATTATTTTGTTCCCATCAAACGAGTCGAAGCGGATAAACTCAATGCCATGTATAAGGTGTGCAAAATGCGTACAGGCATGCGCCCTCAACCTTGAACCATATTTACTGATGACTCTTTCCGAAATAGGACTCTTTGAAAGAGCTGAGAAAGAGAGAATAACTGACTGTATGGAATGCGGGTCATGCAGCTTTATTTGTCCTGCGGGAAGACCCCTGCTTGATTATATCCGGCTTGGGAAAGCAACTGTTATTAAGATGGCCCGTGAAAGGATATTAAAATAATTATTCTATAATTCCAGTAAATGAGCAACCTATTAAGCGTTTCACCTTCACCCCATGCTCACGGGAAAGAGACCACAAGAAAACTGATGACAGGAGTAATAGTGGCTCTCCTGCCTGCCCTTTTCACATCAGTATTTTATTTCGGCTATGGTGCTGTGATAGTAACAGCCACATCAGTTATATCGTGCGTTGTTTTTGAATACCTCATACAGAGATTTATATTCAAAAAACCAACTACAATAACAGACGGATCTGCGATAGTTACAGGTCTCTTACTGGCTTTCAACGTGCCGTCAAACCTGCCCGTTTACATAATTATTATCGGTAGTTTTGTCTCTATAGCTATTGCAAAAATGACCTTTGGCGGACTGGGGAACAATCCTTTTAATCCAGCTCTTGTAGGCCGTGTTTTTATGTTAATATCATTTCCCGTACAGATGACTACCTGGCCTGTACCTGCAGGATTGAATACCGCCTATACTGATGCCGTTACAGGTGCAACACCCCTGGCTATTATAAAGGAAGGACTTAAAAATGGTGAATCGATATCACAGCTTGTGACTCAGATCCCGACTCCCTCGCAGATGTTCCTTGGCAACATGGGCGGTTCAATGGGTGAAGTTGCTGCCATAGCACTGCTTATAGGATTTGTGTGGCTGCTGGCAAGAAAAATTATCACCTGGCATATTCCGGTATCTGTTGTGGGCAGCATTGCCATTTTTACTGCAATCCTCTGGTTCATAAATCCGGAGAAAAATGCGGATCCGCTTTTCCATATCCTTGCCGGGGGGGTACTTCTTGGAGCCATCTTCATGGCCACTGATTATGTTACCTCACCCATGAATCCAAAAGCCATGTTGATTTATGGATGCGGTATTGGAATTCTTACTGTAATTATCAGAGTATGGGGCGCTTACCCCGAAGGAGTTTCGTTTGCAATCCTTATTATGAATGCATTTGTACCGCTGATGAATACTTATATTAAACCTGAAAGATTTGGGGAGGAGGTAAAAAATGGCTAAGACCGAATCAACTCTCAAAAATATGGTACTGTCGCTTACTCTTGTAGCGCTTGGGGCATCAGCATGTCTTGGTTTTATCTATGAAATTACCAAAGGTCCCATTGAAACAACCGCCCTTAACAAGAAACTGGATGCTATCAAGCTGGTTGTACCTGATTTTAATAATAATCCGGATGCCGAGATGTTCCGGCTGCCGACAGGCGATGGGGATAGTCTCGATATTTATCCGGCAAAAAATGACAGTGTGCTTATCGGCTATGCCGTCAACACCTACACAAACAACGGGTTCAGCGGGAATATTACCATGATGGCCGGATTTAAAACTGACGGCACAATCATCAATATAACCGTTCTCAAACATAAAGAGACTCCCGGGCTGGGTACCAAGATGACTGAGCCTGAGTTTAAAGATCAATTCATGAATAAAAATCCGAGAGAATTCAGTCTTGTAGTAGATAAGGACGGGGGACCGGTTGATGCCATAACTGCCGCTACAATAAGTTCCAGGGCATTCTGTGATGCCATACAACGTGCATATAACACGCTGCAGAAAGGAGGTCAGGAATGAACCAGTTACAAAACTTTACAAAAGGCTTCTTTAAGGAGAATCCCCTCCTTGTCCTGGTATTGGGCTGCTGCCCTGCCCTGGCCACAACCTCTTCGGCATTCAACGGCCTCGGTATGGGAATTGCAACAACATTTGTACTTCTGGGATCAAATACGGTTATTTCTCTTCTTTCGAATGTCATCCCCAACAAGGTCAGAATCCCGGCATTTATCATAGTTATTGCCTCATTTGTTACAATTGTCGACCTCGTTATGCAGGCTTTTGTGCCTGAATTGTATGAAACCCTGGGAATATTCATTCCGCTGATAGTTGTAAACTGCATTGTACTGGGCCGGGCAGAGGCATTTGCAAGCAAGAATTCCCTGCTCTCCTCGGTTATTGACGGCATGGGAATGGGTCTCGGCTTTACCATGGCTCTGGTAATTTTGGGATCCATACGTGAAATATTGGGAAGCGGGGCACTGTTTGGATACAAATTCATCAGTGGTGACGGCATCCTGGTATTTATCCTTGCGCCCGGAGCTTTCATAGCACTGGGATACATGATAGCTTTAATAAACCGGTTAAGAAAAACCTAAAAAGAGACTGACATGGAATATATATTAATTATAATATCAGCTGTACTGATCAACAATATAGTTCTTGCCCAGTTCCTGGGTATCTGTCCCTTTCTGGGGGTTTCGAACAAGGTTAATACTGCTCTGGGTATGGCGGGAGCGGTAACATTCGTTATGGTCCTTGCTTCAATAGTAACATATCTTATTCAGGTTTATATACTTGATAAACTGGGTATTGGATTTATGCAGACAATAACCTTTATCCTGGTTATAGCATCCCTGGTCCAGATGGTTGAGATAATTCTGAAAAAGATCAGCCGGCCTCTTTACCAGGCACTCGGTATTTACCTTCCGCTTATAACTACCAATTGCGCTGTGTTGGGTGTTGCAATACTTATCATTAAGAAAGACTTCAATCTTCTTGAAGGCACAGTATTTGCCGCGGCAAATGCCATAGGATTCGGACTTGCCCTGGTAATTCTTGCCGGAATCAGGGAACAGCTTGAACTTGTTAACATCCCGAAGGCAATGAAAGGTGTCCCGGTTTCGCTGATCGTTGCAGGGATACTTGCCCTGGCTTTCATGGGGTTCACCGGAATAGTAAAATAAATAACTACATTTGTCATTTTACCTTTATGTGTAATAAATGACATTATCGGAGTATTACCGGGTCCTTGGTTTACCGCTAAACTCTTCGGTTAACGATATAAAGAAAGCCTACAGGAAGAAAGCCCGCCTGTACCACCCCGACGTCAATCCTTCATCCGACGCGCGCGATAAATTTATTCTTGCCACGGAAGCCTATGATTTCCTTATCGCCAACCACGATAAAATGATAAAAGATGAAGAATCATACCGGCAGGCAATGGAAAACTGGAGAAAATACAGACAGGACAGATCACGGCAACGTGCCCGTGCATACTCTCATGCATCATATGTCCGGTTTAAAAAGACTGAATTTTATAAGACCACAAGAATATTTGACGGGACAACAATCATTTTCAGCCTGATCCTGTCAGTTACCATGGTTATTTATACGATCGCGGGATATATATACAGGCTGATCCATCCTCTTCCCGAACCGGAACAACCCTCAGTATTCGTTTTTATTCTCCTTCTGACAGTTGGTGTGGGATTTGTCGTGGTTTCGCTGATCTATCTCAAGGCCTACATCGAAACCTCAAAAAAACACAGAAAACAGGACTAATAGTATGGCACAATTTTTGGGCAATATTTATTTAAACCATACCATTTACTAATTAAGTCCGTTCTGATCATAAACTAACTGACAAAAATATGAAGCATAATATTTTAACAACCGTGGTGGTTCTTCTTTCAATACCCCTGTTATTAGTAGAATGTAGTAAAACTCCCGATGAAGTTTTACCTGAAGAACCTGTCTTAATAGATCTTACCTCAAACCAGATTTCGCTTATTGAATCAGAGAATTCATTTGCATTTGATATTTTCAGGAAAGTAGTTGAAAATACAGAGCAGGCAGAAAACATAATAATCTCACCTCTGAGCATTTCCTACGCTCTCTCAATGACACTTAACGGAGCTGACGGTGCAACACGTGACTCAATGTTAATGGCCCTGAGAGTCAGTGGAATAACACCGGAAGAGATCAATAATTCATATAAAAAGCTTACTGAAGCCCTTCTTTCAGTCGATAAACGGGTTATCATGACAATTGCTAATTCTGTATGGACTAAGGAAGGTTTTCCTGTAAAAGAATCTTTTATTGATATACTTGAAACATATTATGATGCTGAATCACAGCAATTTGACATAAATAATCCGGAAACTCCTGATATAATTAATCAATGGATTGAAGATAACACTAATGGATTAATTAAAGATATGATTGATGAATTGGAGCCGGATGTCGTAATGTTGTTAATTAATGCTATCTATTTCAAGGGAATATGGAAATATCAGTTCGAAGAAGGTGATACTGATTACAAAACCTTTTATAAAACCGGAGATGAAAACATTGAAGTCCCGATGATGAACCAGGAAGTTGATTTAATGGTATATCGTGGTGAAAACTTCACACTTGCCGAACTTCCGTACGGTCAGGGTAATTTTGTGATGGATATCATACTGCCGGATGATCCTGATGGAATCAATAGAATCATACCGGTTATTACTGAAAGTTCTTTCAACAGCTGGATCAGCCAGGCATCGGAAACAAAGGCTGATATATATTTACCCAGGTTCAAGTATGATTATAAGAAAAAACTAAAGGATATTCTATCTGATATGGGCATGAGAATAGCCTTTTACCCGGGTGCGGATTTCACAAATATTGCAGATACAAACCTGAATATTCAGGAGGTCATTCATCAGGCATTTATTGAGACCAATGAGGAGGGAACAGAGGCTGCCGCTGCTACAGTTGTTATAATAGAATTATCATCAATACCATCCGGACCTCTCGTTTTTAATGCAGATCATCCCTTCATTTACATAATCAGAGAGACTACAACCAATTCCATTATCTTCATGGGCTGCGTGAATGATCCGCTGGCTGAATAAATAAGACCGAGTGATTTTTTTCTGCCTTTACATATGGGAATTGGCTTTATCTTCCTGCTAATCGGTGTACCCGTTTTTCTCGTATTCAGAAAGATTCACCGATTTTGATGAAATTGAAAGGTACCCTGAGGATTAAAGAAAAATATTCTCCCCTTTCAAGAATATCTTCGTCACCTTCCTCATAATACCAGTTATAAACACACCTTCCGTTTTTCAGAGCCACCCTCTTCATCATTTCCAGCAGATGTATAAATACCTTGGCACTTGCGCTGTTGAAATATTCAAGGTTCATATCAACCCGGGTCAGCTCTGCCGGTTCTTCAACATACGAGTCTATCCAGCTTTCGACAGGTGCAAAGAATTCAGCCACATTCTCATGTATTGAACGCCCGCTGATCTGAAGTGAACCCTCGGGACTCAATATTATTTCTGGCGTATTCTTCCCCGGTGAAATCCTTAGCTCCTGCATTTAGAATTATTTGCTCCCAATTTAATTAAATAAAATAAATTCTTCAATTATTTTCCGCTTATAATCTTGCAAGAGGAGTAATGTCCTGTCCGGCAAACTCTCCTCTAAGATACTTATAATAACCAGTAATTCCAATCATTGCAGCATTATCGGTTGTAAAATCGACAGCCGGGATGAAGAGAGCCCATCCCCTCTTTTCCGCCTCTGCCCTGACAGCATCTCTCAATCCTGAATTTGCTGACACACCCCCTGCAATACCAATCTGTTTTATCCCTGTTTCCAATGAGGCTTTTACCAGTTTGACGGTAAGTATGTCTACTATTGTATACTGGAGTGAAGCACAAAGATCTGCTTTGTTCTTCTCAATGAAGTCACTATCCTCCTTCAGCCTGTCCCTGAGAAAATAGAGAAAACTGGTCTTTAATCCGCTGAAGCTGAAATTGAGGCCTTTCACCGATGGTTTTGCAAATTTAAAGGCTTTCCTATTTCCCTCAGATGCCTGCCTGTCTATTACCGGTCCTGCAGGATAAGGAAAACCCATCAGCTTTCCGCATTTGTCAAATGCCTCACCGGCCGCATCATCTATGGTATTTCCCAGAACTTCCATATCGAGGTAGCTTTTCATCAGCACTATCCGGGTATGTCCCCCTGAAACAAGAAGGCACAGGAAAGGAAATGAAGGGACATTGTCCTCGCGACCTTTTATCCTTATAAAATGTGCCAGAACATGTGCATGCAAATGGTTGACTTCGATAAGGGGAATGCCAAGGGAAAGAGCAAATCCCTTCGCGAATGAAGCACCGACAAGAAGAGATCCCAGGAGTCCGGGTCCGCGGGTAAAAGCTACTGCACTGATATCGCTTATACCTGTTCCTGAACGTTTTAAAGCCTCATCAATGACAGGAACAATGTTTGCCTGGTGGGCCCGGGATGCAAGCTCGGGCACAACCCCTCCATACGATCTGTGCACCTCCTGCCCGGCGATCAGGTTGGAAAGAACATATCCATCCCTGATTACAGCTGCGGAAGTATCATCGCACGAAGACTCTATGGCTAAAATTGTTACTGGCATGAATGCTTTGATTTTCGGTATATTTTAGGTTATTTTGATCTATGATTTTTTAACCGTTGTAAATGGTCAAAAGTATTAAAAAATCAGTTAAGTATATTCTCATTTTCCTCGGGATAATCATAACTCTTCCGACAATATTTTATTTTATCCTGCGAGTGCCTGTGGTGCAAACAATGCTTGTCAGAAGGATCACCGATCATATCTCGGAAGAGACCAGATCGTCGATAATGATTGGGAAAGTCGAATTTCATTTCTTTAACAGGTTGTACATGAATGACATACTGATTAAAGACCAGAACAACGACACACTTATTTATTCCCAAAAAATTTCAGCGGGCATAAGAAAAATTGACTTTAGGAAAAAAGCATTCAGACTGGGAAGGGTAGTCATTGACAGTCCTGTTGTTTCTTTTGCAGCGGACTCTGCCGGTACTCTAAACATAATGTGGTATATTGATAAGCTGAGGGCACCAAATGATACTCTGAAAAAAGGGAAGAATACAATCGATATCAATCAGATTGATATCAACAACGCAAGGTTTTCGCTTGTAACCGATAAAGGTGCTAAGAGTAAAGCCCCAATAGATCTCCGTAATCTTCATCTTGCTGATATCAACTGTATCCTGGAGGGCTTTAGTATAAAGGATGATACAACTTCTTTCAATATTTATAACCTGGGGTTCAGGGAATCCGGAGGATTCAAGGTAAAGAGAATGAACAGCGCTCTTATCCTTTCCAGAAATTATATCCGCTTCAATTCCGCTTTCATGGAGTGCGACAGCACAATTTTGAATATCTCCCATGCAGGTATGAAAGTTGATTCATCCTCTTCTTTCAGAAATTTCATCAATGATGTCCGGCTCGACATTTTACTTGACAGATCTATGGTCGGCTTTTCCGATCTGCAGTATTTTGCTCCCTTTGTCAGCAAAATAAATGAGTCGGTTTGGATATCAGGCAAAATCCTGGGCACCATATCTGAATTAAGAGGCAGGAATATTGAAGTGTCCTGCCTTGATGACACATATCTCGACTGTGATTTTGATTTCTCAGGGCTTCCTGAAATTGAAAACTCCTTTATTTATTTCGGCATTAATGATTTCAGGTCCAATGCAGAAGACATTGAAAAAGTAAACATCTCCGGGAACGGACCTGTGAAACTTCCTGATTTCATTCATAAGCTGGGTACTATATCCTTCGACGGGACCTTTACAGGTTTTACAACTGATTTTGTCGCGTATGGAAAGATCCGGTCAGATCAGGGTCTATTGAAAACTGACATTTCAATGAGACCGGAGGAATCAAACAGATTCAGAGTCAATGGTTTAATAACAGCAAGCGATATAGCCCTGGGTTACCTTTTAGAACAACCCGAAATGATGGGGAACCTCAGCATGAATGCCAATATTGACGGGATTGCCTATTCTCTGAAAAGGTTCTCAGGTGATCTGTCAGGACTTATCGACAGTATAGAAATAAACAATTATAAATACCGCAATATTGGACTGAACGGCTCTTTTACCGAAAAGACCTGGGATGGCAGTGTTAATATCTCTGAAAACAATATCAGGATGGATCTACTGGGAATGTTCAATTTCAACAGGGAACTGCCTGAATTTGATTTTACACTGAACCTGGCAAACGCTGATCTTTATAAGCTTAATTTTGATAAAACCGATACTACATCATCACTGTCAATGTTGCTTACAGCTAACATTAAAGGAAGTAATATCGATAACGTTGACGGTGAAATCAAGCTTCTTAATTCCAGTCTGAAAAAATATGGTAATATCCTTGAGCTTTATAATTTCTCTATTAATACCTTCATTGAAAATGAGCTTCCTGCAATCAGCCTCCGGACCGACTATATTGACGCCGACCTGAGAGGGTATTACGATTTCAGCGGTTTGGGCGCAATGTTTAAAAAAACTTTATCATCAGTTATGCCGTCTCATTTTAACGAGCCTGTCCCAGACAGTGATGATTTACCCAATTATTTCACATTCAATATCAACTTCAAAAACACTGATAAGCTGAATAGTTTCTTCAAGACAGGACTCCTTATATCTGAAAACAGTTATCTGAACGGCGAAATATTAACTGACAGCATAATGAAGATAAAGGGTGAAGCCAAAGCCCTCAGTATTGGGAGTAATACTTTTAATGACCTTAAAATTGAAGGAAACCTTATTGTACCGGGACTCTATTTAGGATTAGAAAGTTCTTCACTGAATTTACTGGGACAATCTGATCTTAAAGGATTTACGGTTAATCTTAATTCAATATCAGATACTTTGCTTTTTAACCTCAACTGGGATAATGAGGAGAAAATACTTAACAGGGGAAATTTCACGGCAAGCGGTATTATCTCTGATAATATAAATAATGATCCTTTTCTTATTATTGATATAGATTCCTCCGCCATTTATACCCATAATAATTTATGGAAAATAAGCCGCTCTATCATAGCTCTTGATTCAACATCAATAAATATAAACAATCTGAATATCAGCAATAAAGCTCATCACTTTCTTATTGATGGCACGGTATCTGAAGATCCTGCCGATACTCTTCACATTGAATTCGAAGGAATAGATATTTCTCCTCTTAATGTACTGGCAGGGAAGAAAAAAGAAAACGACAGAATACCTATGGGATTAAAAGGAAACCTTAATGGCAATATAGTATTTACAAATAATTATAATAATCCGCTTTTGGAAAGTGATCTTAAGGTAAGCGATTTCTCGATGCTTGATAGTGATTACGGAGATCTGTCAGTCAAGTCAGTGTGGGACCATGAGAACGGACTATTAAATATCGATGCAGGGAATAACCTGGGCGGGGAAAAAATGCTCGGCATCACAGGATCGTACAACCCGGCTACCAGGAAGATAAATCTCGACGGTATGGCTGACAAGCTGCCAATTGATGGCATGAATCGTCTGCTCGGTGTGTTTGCATCAGACATCAAAGGAACAGTAACTGGTAAGGTTAACATATCAGGCGAAACAAACAAACTGGTGCTCAAAGGTGCTCTGATGGTCGACAATGCTTCACTGAAAATAGACTACCTGCAAACGATTTATACTTTCAGTGATTCTTTAAGATTTGATAAGAACAAAATTATTTTCAAAGATTTACGGATGACCGATGAAAGGGGGAATATTGCTCTACTGAATGGATCGGTTAATCATGACTATTTTAAGGATTACCGTTCCGATCTCATGATCACAACAAATAAGACTATGGTCATAAACACAAAACAAAAAGACAATGAATTATTTTATGGAACGGTATTCGCAACAGGAGTGACGACTATTAAAAACAATGCTTCTGTCATCTCATTTGATATATCAGCAAAAACCGACAGAAATACCAGGTTCTATATTCCACTGAATACAACTGAAACAGTATCGGATTATTCTTACATAACATTCATTGACCATGATACTGTTCCCGAGACAGTGGCTTTACCACGAAAGTCCATTGAGAAACCTGATACGGAAACAAAACTAGATCTGAATATTGACCTGGAAGTGACACCTGATGCTGAGGTACAGCTGATCTTCGATTCAAAGATAGGCGATGTGATGCAGGGACATGGTTCAGGTAATCTGAATATCAGCCTCAAACCTGATATGGATTTCAGGATTTCAGGAGATTACGTTATTGAGGATGGCGATTATCTCTTTACTCTTGGCAATATTTTTAACAAACCGTTCAGTGTTGAAAATGGAGGAACAATAAATTTCAACGGAGATATTGACGATGCCCAGATTGACATAAAAGCTATATATAAGTTAAAGGCTTCACTGTATGAGATTCTCCAGGATGAAAGATATAATGAAAGGATTCCCGTTGAGTGCCAAATCAATCTTTCGGGCAACCTGTTCAACCCTGTTGTAGACCTTGATATATTTCTCCCGATGGCAGATGAAGCTACCAGAACCTACCTCAAGAACGTGATAACTACCGAAGAAGAGCTGAGCCGGCAGTTTCTGTATCTGCTTGTCATGAATAGTTTCTATTCAGATCCCTCTTATGGTTCATCTCTTACCGCAACAACAACAACAACAGGAACATCAGCAATGGCTGTGACAACCACCGAAATGGTTTCAAATCAACTCAGTAACTGGGTATCGCAGATAAGTAATGATTTTGATATAGGATTTGTATACAGACCAGGTTATAAAGATCTTAATTCCAATGAAGTACAACTCGCTCTTTCAACGCAGTTGCTGAACGACAAAGTAATAATAAACGGTAATTTTGATGTCAGGGGACCCGGAGAATCGGCCGACAATACCGACCAGCTTATAGGTGATTTCGATATAGAATATAAACTTGCCGAAAATATAAGGTTTAAAGTATTCAACAGATTCAATAACCCTTACACAGGAAGACAGACAGATTATACCCAGGGATTAGGCGTTTTCGTCAAAAAGGATTTTGATAAGTTTTCTGACCTCTTCGGGAAAAAGATAAATTCAGATGTTAAAAAGGAGAAGGAACCGGTAGTTACCGGAGAGCAGTAATTATCTCACCATTATTACATTCAAATGACAGTATGTAGTTAATAAATAATAAAGCTTTGTTACTAACCGCATATAATAGAATACTCTGGAAATACGTTTTTTAATATCTTCACACTTGAATTAAACTTGCTTTTTGGCAAAACGAAACGATTTAATAAATAAGATATGGGATTCTTACAATTCATTTTACAGCAGGATGTAACAGCTCCTGTTGAGACCGCAGGTGATATGGACCTGACAATACTTGATTTCGCTATCAAGGGAGGATGGATGATGATACCTATCATACTTCTCTCTTTTATTGCAGCATATATCTTCATTGAAAGATACTATGTCATAAGAAATGCCACTAAGGAGGATCAGAACTTCATGAACAGAATCAAGGATTATATCCATGACGGTAAGATTGAAGCAGCACTGGCCCTGTGCCGGTCAACTGACAGCCCCTCTGCAAGGATGGTGGAAAAGGGTATCTCAAGACTTGGAAGACCTTTACAGGACATTACCACAGCTATCGAAAATGTCGGGAAGCTTGAAATAGCAAAGCTTGAAAAAAGCTTTCCCACACTGGCAACTATATCCGGAGCAGAACCAATGCTCGGATTCCTTGGAACCGTAATAGGTATGGTACGATCCTTCTATGCAATGTCGCAGGCAGGTAACAATATTGAAGTGTCATTGCTCTCTGACGGTATATATACTGCTCTCATTACCACAGCTGCAGGACTTATTATTGGGATACTCGGGTATTTTGCTTACAATACACTGGTTGTGAGAGTGGAAAGGGTTGTTTTCAGGCTTGAGGCAACACTTACCGAGTTTATGGACATATTAAATGAACCTGTAAAAACAAACCGTTAAAATGGCAATCGCAAATAGAAATAAGATCAGTGTAAGCTTCAGTTCGGTAGGTATGACTGATGTTGTATTTAATCTATTGATTTTCTTTATGTTAACATCAACACTGGTACATCCTACGGCATTGAAACTCCTTCTTCCGAAGGGGAGTGCCCAGACATCGGCCAAACCCCAGACAACGGTTTCAATAACGGCTGATCAAAGATACTTTGTTGAACAACAGCCGGTTACTTTAACAGAGCTTGAAGAAGTATTATATCAAAAGCTCGGCAGTAATCCTGACACATATATTTCACTTCACGCCGACAAAACAGTTCCGTTTGAAAGTGTGGTTCAGGTACTCAATATAGCACAGGCAAATAATTACAAGCTGATAATTGCGACGACACCCAGATAACGACCTTTACAGCTTTCCTTCAGAACGCGGGAAAGGGATTACCGGAACAATATTGATCCATCTTGTTGCACTGGTATTGTGTGTACTTTTGGGTTTTTCGGTCCCGCCACCACCTGAATATGAAGAAGGAATAATAGTCAATTTCGGTACTGATGAGACGGGACTGGGTATGATTGAACCATCTCCGCCGGCATTCCGGGAAGAGGCATCACCTCCTCCATCATCTGAGCCTGAAGTTTTCACGGATGAAGAGCCGTTGCTGACACAGGACGATGAGGAGGCGCCTGAAGTAAAAAAAGTTGACCCGGAAGCCGAAAAAAAGAGACTTGAACAAATTGAGGCCGAAAGAATAAGGAAAGAACAGGTTGAGGCCGAAAGAATACGAAAAGAGCAGGAGGAAATTGAAAGAAAAAGGATTGAAGCCGAACAGCTGAGGCAGACAGAAATTATGGATCGCACAAGAAAGGCTCTCGAGGGTTCAAAAAATGCAGGGACATCAACAACAGGGGAAGGAGTGGCCGGAGGTGAAGGAAACCAGGGTGTTCCCTCCGGTTCTGTTGACTCACAAAACCGAGGTGAAGGTGGTGGTACAGGTAACAGTGGAATATCATACGACCTTGCCGGAAGGGGATTCCAAAAACTGCCCCTGCCTGAATATGATTACCAGGGTGAGGGGAAAGTTGTTGTGGAAGTTAGCGTTGACAGATCCGGGAAGGTTATACAGGCCGTACCGGGAATAAAGGGTTCAAGCACTCTTGATGAATATCTCCTGAAGGTTGCCAAAGAAGCAGCATTGAAAGCTCGGTTCGACATTAAACAGGATGCTCCCCTTGTCCAGAAGGGGACAATAACATACAATTTTATACTCAGGTAATAATCAGGCTATTCTTTCGAAAATCTCATCTATCGCATTGTGCAGGTTATTAATGAGGTCATTGTCCTTGATGACATAATTATCAATACCTTTTCTTGCCAGTTCAAGAACCACTTCACCCTTATCCTGCCCTGAAAGCATGATCACAGGCGTATCGGGTTTTAATTCCTTGATCTTATCCAGTACCTGCATTCCGTTCATAAACTCCTTGTTATTTTTAACAAACAGATAGTCAAGGATCACCAGGTCAGGATTTTTATTAAGCGCTTCGAGGCAATCTTCACCTGTTTCAAATGCTTCAAGTTCATATTTATCAGATGTCAACCTCTTAATAACTAGTGTATTAATAAAGGTGTCATCATCAACAACGAAAATTAGTTTTTTGCTATCCATTACTGAAATATGCTAACAACGGACCGATGTAAAAATACAAAAAAAACAAAATAATAAAAAATTACTGTTCATCTTATTATTATGTTACATTGCAAAAAGAGGATATGGTTTCATCATTTTTACAATCTTCTCTCCTACTGCTGATATTACAGACTCATCCTCAATATTGGAAATTACCTCATCAATCAGGTCAACAATAACTCCCATATTTTCTTCCTTCATACCTCTGGTTGTAATTGCCGGCGTACCAATCCTCAGCCCTGAAGTAAGGAAAGGTGAACGGCTGTCGAATGGTACCATGTTTTTATTTATAGTGATATGTGCACGCACAAGTGTATTCTCCACCATCTTTCCGGTAATATCAGGGAACTTTGTTCTCAGGTCAATAAGCATGAGATGGTTATCAGTGCCATTTGAGATTACCTTATAGCCTTCATCAATAAAGGCCTGAGCCATTACTGATGCATTCTTTACGACCTGTGCCTGGTATTCCCTGAATTTCGGATCGAGAGCCTCTCCAAACGAGACTGCCTTGGAAGCAATGACATGCTCGAGCGGTCCGCCCTGGACACCCGGAAAAACTGCCGAGTTAAGGAGTGAAGACATCATTCTGACTTCACCTTTTTGTGATGTTATACCCCATGGATTAACGAAATCTTTACCCATCAATATTATTCCGCCACGGGGACCTCTCAGTGTTTTATGTGTTGTAGATGTTACTATGTGTGCATATTTCAGCGGATTTTCAAGCAGGCCGGCTGCTATTATTCCAGCCGGATGTGCCATGTCGACCATAAGAATCGCTCCGATCATATCAGCTATCTTACGCATTCTCTCATAATCCCATTCGCGTGAATAAGCTGAGGCTCCGCCTATGATCATCTTAGGCTTTTCCCTGAGTGCAATCTCCTCCATCATGTCATAATCGACCATCCCGGTATCCTCTTTCACGCCATATGCAACAGGCCGGTAAAGTATCCCTGATGAATTTACCGGCGACCCGTGGGACAGGTGTCCTCCATGCGAAAGATCTAATCCCAGGAAAGTATCTCCAGGTTTTAGAACAGTCATAAAAACAGCCATATTAGCCTGGGCACCGGAATGAGGCTGCACATTGACATATTCAGCATTGAAGAGCTGCTTCAGCCTGTCAATAGCTGCCTGCTCCGTCTGATCAACAATTTCACATCCGCCATAATAGCGACGACCCGGATAACCTTCAGCATATTTGTTTGTCAAAACCGACCCCATCGCTTCAAGCACCTGGGGACTCACAAAATTCTCGGAAGCTATGAGCTCTATGCCGTTAAGCTGCCGCTGCCGCTCCTTTTCAATAAGATCAAAAACAAAAGTGTCTCTTTCCATAATGATTTAATTTATATTTTATTCTTCAGTAAACTGAACCAGTAATTCGCGATAAGTCGTGTATATCCTTGATAAGGACCCTGCTTATCCCATGGCTTATGTTATCTTTCACCAGGTACTTTACAAACAGTAAGGCCAACAACATTCCGAAAAGAGGATAGGCCAGATAGAGATAACTGCCTGATTCACTGGTTATTCCTCTTGTAAGTATCTGGTGTGTATAATGAATGGCATTTTTCAGAATTACAGCGGCAAATGCGCTTAAAAGCCCGACCGCAAAGCTAAGCATATATACCAGTTTAGCCTGATCGATGCGTTCAAAACGTGGATGGAGAATATTCCTGAAAAATCTGGTCCTGAACATAGCGATACAAATATAAAAACATTACTGCTGCTTCACAGTTTTTTGCTTAAGTTTGTCAGCCTGTAAAAAGGTGAAGTCCAGGCAACCGGTAGTAATTGATATATGATAGATTACAGCAGATATACTCTTGATAATGGACTAAAGGTCCTTGTACATGAAGACAGGTCGACACCTCTTGTCGCCATGAATATACTCTATTATGTGGGATCAAAGGATGAAGGACCGGGGTCAACAGGACTGGCACATCTGTTTGAACATCTGATGTTCGGGGGTACTGCAAGAATTCCGGATTTTGACAGGCATCTGCTTTTAGCCGGAGGAGAGAACAATGCATTCACCAATACCGATATTACAGATTATTATATTACTCTTCCGTCGGAAAATATTGAAACTGCTTTCTGGCTCGAATCAGACAGGATGAACCTTCTCGATTTCTCGCAGAGAAATCTCGACATACAAAAAAATGTTGTAATCGAAGAATTTTATCAACGTTATTTGAACCAGCCTTATGGAGACGCAATGCTTCTGCTCAGGCCTCTTGTCTACAAGATACATCCGTACCGTTGGCCGGCAATAGGTATGGACATTTCACATATCAGGAATGCAGATCAGGAAAAAGTAACGGGATTCTTCTTCTCTCATTATGCACCAAATAATTCTATCCTGACCCTGACAGGAAATATAACCTGTGGTCGTGGCATCAGCCTGGCAGAGAAATGGTTCGGAAAGATTGAAAAAAGAGCTGTGAGACCGAAAACAGTGCCATCCGAGCCGGTGCAGACCGAAGCAAGAATGTTGACTGTGGAAAGAGAGGTTCCTGCCGATGCTTTATATATGGCATGGCATACCGGACCTCGCTGCAGCGATGATTTTTACACTCTGGACTTATTGACAGATATTCTTTCCGGAGGAGAATCAGGCAGACTCCATACAAAACTTGTAAGGCAGAAAAAACTGTTCAGCGAGATAAACGCCTATGTTACATCTGATGTTGATCCGGGCCTCATTATTTTACATGGCAAATTGATGAAAGATGTTGATATCCGTCATGCCGAAGAATCTGTAAATAAAGTAATTGACACTCTCAAACGCTCCTGTCCTCCTCCCCTCGAGATGGAAAAGGTCAGGAACAGGTATGAATCCTCAAATGTCTTTGCTAACACCAATATTCTTAATAAAGCAATGAATCTTGCTTTTTACGAGCTGATAGGTAATCCTGATCTTATAAATGATGAGGTTGATATTTACAAAAAAATTGACAGTATGATGGTAACGGAAGCAGCCCGGAAGTATCTCGATCCGTCAAACTGCAGTATCCTTTACTACAAATCGGCAAGAAGAAAGTAAAATGAATATTATATTTCCACCAAAACCACAAGTTGTGCCGGTTAATCCGGGGAAGATCCGGAATCCTGCCAGGGTACTACTAAACAACGGCACTCCGGTTTATATGATAGAAGCTGGCACTGAGGATATTATGCGGATCGATTTTACTTTCGATGCAGGAGAGGCTCAGGAATATCTGCCACTGCTTGCATCCACAACAAATATGATGCTTACGGAGGGATCCCGCAATTACAGTTCTCAGGAACTAAATAAAATACTCGATTTCCACGGTGCATTTTACAACCTGTATGCAGAAAAAGACCGCGCTGGTCTCATCATCTTTTTTATAACCAGACATATTGAAAAGATACTTGAGCTTGCCGGGGAAATTGTCTTTCGGCCTCTTTTCCCTGGTACCGAACTTAAAGCATTGATGAAAAAACGTTTACGGTGGTATCTTGTGAACAGGGAAAAGGTGAATAATCTCGCCATGGAACATTTTTTTAAATCAATTTTCGGAAATCATCATCCATATGGCAGGCAGATAGTCCCTGAGGATTTCGAGAACATGAATCCGCCCCTCCTGAAAGATTTTCATGCTGCAAATTATACTCCCGAAAAACTGGCCATTATAATATCAGGCAAAATACACGGGAGGACCCTTGATCTTTTAAACGGGCATTTTGGTGAAAATTTTGCAAGTGATGTTTATATAGAAGAATCACATAATTTATTGAAAGCAAGTGAAAACAGAAGAACCCATATAAAGAAACCGGGGGCAGTACAAACAGCTGTCAGAATTGGATGTCCTGCAATAAATAAATGCCATCCCGATTATCCGGGACTGAAGATATTAAATGTGATACTTGGTGGATATTTTAACTCAAGGCTGATGAAAAACATCAGGGAAGATAAAGGTCTGACATACGGAATACATTCAATGGTCTCATCACTCATTCTCAGCGGTTTTAATATTATTTCCACTGAAGTGAGTAAAAAAAGTACTCAAAAAGCAATTGATGAGATATATAGTGAAATAAGACGATTACAGAGTGAGCCTGTTGAAAAAGAGGAGCTCACAATAGTCAGAAACTATATGCTTGGAGAGATGGTGAGGATGTTTGACGGACCTTTTGCTCTGGCAGAAAGCTTCAGATCGGCATGGGAGTTCGGACTTGATACTTCCTATTATGACACGCTGATCAAAAAAATAAGAACTATTACTCCTGATGAAATAACAGCATTAGCCGGTACGTATTATAATATTGAAAAGCTTCATGAAATAACGGCAGGATAAAAATGAGGTTAAAATCACTTTATACTATTATCATTTTCCTTGTCTCTTTTGTCACAAAGGTCACTGGCCAACCGGACACTGAATCGCCCGTATCTCCTGTTCTTGATCTGGTAACTGTTAATCAGTTAACAGGTTATTCTGAGATATCATGGACGGCGAGCTCTTCGCCTGATGTGACAGGATATGTGGTTTATGAATACATAAATAATGAAGGGTATTCTCTTGACACTATCCATAATCCCCTAATAACAAGCTACATACATAATAACCTCAAATCTTCCGAACTCTCTGTATCCTATGTAGTGGCAGCTTTTGACAGTGCAGGTAACATAAGTCCCCTGTCCAATTTCCTCAATACTGTTTTCTTAACTGCAAGTTTAGATACCTGTAATAAAAAGATAGAGCTGGATTGGAACAATTATCCATCAGACCCCAGGCAGGTAGAGAGCTACACTGTGCTTTATTCGGTAAATGAAGGTATCTATTCGGAGGCAGGAACAATTCCGGGTGACAAAAGCAGCTTCTCAATAGATGATTTTTCACTTGATGTACAATATTGCTTTATCATAAGGGCAGATCTCGAAGGAGGTGTTTTTAGCCTCTCAAACAAAGCCTGCGTGAACACAAGAATGCAAAAGCCCCCGCAGTGGATAAATGCAGATTTTGCAACTGTGACTCAGGAAAATGACATCCTGCTTTCATTTAAGATAGATCCTTTGTCAGAGATCACTGAATATATCCTTGAAAGAAAAACTGGAACATCAGGCTCATTTCAGGAAATTGAATATTTTCCTGACGAAACAGAATCATTATTATATACTGACACTGATGCAGATATCTCGAAAATTAATTACTACCGACTTTCTGCTGTCAACAGTTGTGATGTTGCGATAACCATATCGAATGTAGCCTCAAATATTGTACTCTCCCTGCAAAAAATTGAAAATGAATTACATCTTGCATGGAATCCATATAAAGAGTGGAACGGCATAGTCGATATTTATAAGTTATTAATAAATACCAGAGGAACATATGAAGAGAGATATACAATTTCTTCTTATGATACGGCCTTTGCTATAGCATATTCTGATCTGATGTACGATGTGACAGGACAGGAGGTATGTTTTATTATCAAAGCATACGAAACAGCAAATCCTTACGGAGTATATGGGGAAAGCAGCTCATCATGTATCTGCACACCAGTTACTGAACGGATAACAGTCCCCAACCTGTTTACTCCCGATGAGGATCTCGTTAATGATCTTTTCAGTCCTGTTCTTTCATTCACACCGGCTGAATATCAACTTATAATAACCGACCTGAAAAGGAGAAGGATTTTTACAACCAGGGATTATGCGGAAAAATGGGATGGTACAGAAAACGGCGTTCCGGTTTCGGAAGGTGTTTTCTTATGGTTTTTAAACGTAACGGAGCCGTCAGGTGACAAAGTAATTAAAACCGGAACTGTTACTGTTTACAGATCCCAAAAATGATTTCCGGGAACTTCACCGCATGTACCCCTTCCAGAATTACGCGAATAAGACTATATTTGTAAATTGCATAAAAAGTTGTCTTGAATATTTATGGGGAACAAGGATATTTTTGATGAGGAGGATATAAAACAGATTCAGGATGAATATGATTCACTTGTAAATAATCTTCTGAGATGCGATAAGAAAGGCGACAGGGAGATGATTGACAAAGCCTTCGGGATTGCCAACAAAGCTCACTGGAACATGCGTCGTAAATCGGGAGAACCTTATATTCTGCATCCCATTGCCGTAGCAAAAATTGTAAACCAGGAGATCGGTCTTGGAGCTAAATCAATAACAACTGCATTGCTTCATGATGTAGTTGAAGACACCGATTATTCGCTTGATAACGTAAAGAGGGATTTCGGGCTTAAGATCTCTTCTCTGATTGATGGTCTTACAAAGATCTCGGGCACATATGATAAGGAAAGCTCTTCGTCGATGCAGGCTGAAAACTTCAGGAAAATGCTGATGACGCTCTCTGACGATATGAGAGTCATTCTTATTAAGATAGCAGACCGCCTTCATAATATGAGGACTCTCGATTCGCTACCCGAACATAAAAGGATGAAGGTTGCCGGTGAAACAATTTTCCTTTATGCACCACTTGCTCACCGGCTGGGTTTGTTTGCCATCAAGAGCGAACTCGAGGATCTCAGCTTTAAATTCCGGCAGCCTCATATCTATGAAGAAATCGCTTCAAAGCTTAAGTTAAGCGAAAAAAAGTACATGTCCTTTCTCAATAAATTCTCATTCCCCATAATAGACAAATTAACAGAAGCAGGCTTTAAATTCGATATCAGCAGCCGTCCAAAATCGGTATTCTCCATTTGGAAGAAGATGCAGGCAAAAAATGTTCCTTTCGAGGAGATTTACGATGTACTTGCGGTAAGGATAGTATTTGAACCCATACCTGACACTCCTGAAAAAACCCAATGCTGGAATATCTATTCAATGATCACCGATTCATATCTGCCCAAACCTGACCGTTTACGTGACTGGGTGAGCCGTCCAAAACCTAATGGGTATGAAGCTCTGCATGTGACAGTTATGGGCCCCGAAGGGAAATGGGTTGAGGTACAGATAAGAAGTACGAGAATGGATGAGATAGCTGAAAGAGGCTATGCAGCACACTGGAAATATAAGGGAGACGGGGCACAGGAGAGTGAGCTTGATAAATGGATAAAAAAGATAAGGCTCATGCTCGAAAATCCGCTTGAGGATCCTATTGAATTCCTCGACGAATTCAAGATGAACCTGTTCTCTTCCGAAATCATGGTATTCACCCCAAAAGGAAAGCTGGTAAGTCTCCCAAAGGGGGCATCTGCACTCGATTTTGCTTATGAGATACACACCGAAATTGGCAACAAGGCTATCGGAGCCAAAATAAACTATAAGCTCAATCCCATAAGTGCCGTGCTTATGAGCGGTGACCAGGTGGAGATAATAACCTCTGATATTGCAAAACCCGAAAAGGAGTGGCTTTCGTTTGTAAGAACATCAAAAGCCAAAGAAGCAATAAAGAGTGCGTTAAGAACAGAAACGACAAACAGGGTACAAAAAGGCATGGAAATACTAGAGGAGAAACTGAAAGAGATTGGCGTTACTCCTAACCCCGAAGTATTGAAGAAGCTGCTGCTTACCTACGATGTACTGAACAAAGATGAACTTTATGCAGGTATCGAACTGGATATTATTAACCTCGATAACCTGAAAAAAATATTAAAGAAAACCACTTCTAAAAGTGTTATCAAATACTGGGATCTTAAATTCATTGGAGCAAAGAAAGAGGCTAAAGAAACCGGGAAACCACCTGAAAAAATTGACACAAGTGTTCCTTTCCTTCTCCGGGAAAATGTTGAAAATGCGGAGCAATCCTATGAAATAGCATCGTGTTGTAATCCAATACCCGGTGATAAAGTCATGGGTTACCTTTCTCCTGAAGGCACTATCGTAATCCATAAACCCAAATGCCATGAGGCAATCAGACTGATGTCAAATGAAGGACACAGAATAATTTCCGTAAAATGGGCGATACATAAACTCGTATCCTTCCTGGCAAGGATCAGTATAAACGGCATTGACAGGATAGGTCTGGTTAACGAGATCACAAATATTATTTCATCTCAACTGAAAGTAAATATGACAAATGTTAATTTCTCAGTCAAGGATGGAATATTCTCAGGAACAATAGATGTATATGTACATCATACAAAGGATATTAACAACCTGATACTGAAGATCTCCAATATCAAAGGCATTGAGAGTGTAGCAAGAGTTGAAGATTTCAAAAAATAATCCGTGACATTTATCTGATTATATATTCTGAACAGAAAAATGCATATTTTTGCTATTTTAAATTAGACCAAATATGATTAGTGATGATGCAAAAATAACGGTTAAGAGAATCTTCACTGAGTATCTTGAAAAAAGAGGTCACAGGAAAACTCCGGAAAGATATGCTATTCTCGATGAAATATATTCACGATCAGGACATTTCGATATTGAATCTCTCTATATTTTCATGAAAAACAAGAATTACAGGGTAAGCCGGGCAACTCTTTACAATACTATTGACCTGCTTTTGGATTGTAATCTTGTTGTAAAACACCAGTTTGGTAAAAATATAGCTCAGTTTGAGAGGGCTTTCCAATGCAGTCAGCATGATCACCTGATTGATGTTGAAACAGGTAATGTAACTGAATTTTGTGATCCAAGGATCAATGAGATAATAAGAACGGCGTGTGAGCTGAATAATTTCACACCCCGTTATCATTCGCTGTATATCTATGGTATCTCAGGTGAAAAGAAACACGATAAGAAAAAGCCATAGCATTTTCAGAAAGTACAGGATGCAGAAAAAAGCGGTTGCATGCCTGTCAGTCAATTTGAATAATTTTGTAACTTGTGACCACTAATCTTAAAATAAGATATTCATAACATGAACATTGACATTCTGTTAGGTCTGCAATGGGGTGATGAGGGCAAAGGCAAAATAGTTGATGCTATTAGTCCGGGTTATGATATTATAGCCCGTTTTCAGGGTGGACCTAATGCAGGACATTCCCTTGAGATCAACAACGTAAAACATGTACTGCATCTTATCCCGTCGGGCATTTTTCACCCCGACAAGTTAAATGTAATAGGTAATGGTGTTGTAATTGACCCGGCAGTATTTAAGGAAGAGATTGATAACCTGGGACCTGCTGTGGATGAGCTTGTTAAAAGGCTGGTGATTTCGGCGAGGGCAAATCTTATTCTGCCGGGGCACAGAATTCTCGATGCAGCTATTGAACTCAGCAAAGGAAATACCAAAATAGGATCAACCCTCAAAGGTATCGGACCCGCATATACAGATAAGGTAGCACGTAACGGGCTTCGTGCGGGAGAAATTCTGAAAAAAGATTTCAGGGAGGCATACAATAATAACCTGAAGCGACATCTTTCCCTTTTGAAAAGCTATGACCTCAATTATGAACTCGCTGAATATGAGGCAGGATGGTTCGAAGGTATTGAACTCCTTAAGAGGTTTCGGATCACAAACACTGAATATCTCATCAATAATCTTATATCCAGCGGGAAAAAGCTGCTAGCTGAAGGAGCACAGGGCACCATGCTTGACATTGATTTTGGTTCATACCCCTATGTAACCTCTTCAAATACTATCAGTGCAGGTGCATGTACCGGTCTGGGAATTGCACCAAAGAAAATTGGCGAGGTATTCGGTATTTCCAAGGCATATTGTACAAGGGTAGGAAGCGGCCCCTTCCCTACCGAGCTTAACAATCAAACCGGCATGGTTTTAAGAGAAAGAGGCTTTGAATTCGGCGCCACAACCGGACGCCCCCGACGTTGCGGATGGCTCGACCTGCCGGCACTTAAATATGCCATCATGATTAACGGGGTTACACAATTATTTATCACCAAGAGTGATGTAATGTCAGGATTTGAGACTGTTAAAATATGTACATCGTATATTTCTGAAGGCAGGGAATGCCCCGAGATTCCATTCAACAACTTGCCTATGGAACCAGTATACCGTGAATTCCCGGGCTGGAAGGAAGATATCTCAGAAATTAGAGAATATGACAAGCTTCCGGAAAACCTGAAAAAATACATCGGATTCATCGAAGAGCAAACGGGAATTCCCGTAACAATGGTTTCTGTAGGGCCTGACAGGAAGGAGACTATATTCAGGAAAAGAAATTAAGTACTATACTTATTTTACAACATACAGCCAGGCTCCTATCTCAATATTATCCTGAAAATATTGAAGGCGTTCAACAGCCGTTCTGAAGTTTTCATAGGCTTCGGCTGATACAAGTTCGAACCTGCCTCCTTCCATTTTAATTATCCTTACATCATACCCTTTCTGGCGGTATGTTTCAGCATGATCCCTGGCATACTGTGGAGTAATAAAACTGCCAACAATAATGTTGTATTTATTTTTCAGCTCCAAGGCTCTCTTTTCTTCAGCAATCCTTATCGAATCGAGTCTGGCATCTTCGATCGCCTGTAAGCGTTCCTGTACTTTCCTTATGGAATCTGTCACTCTAATACTGTCTTGCCTGGCTTGCCAAACAGCCATTGTGTCGGCTTTTTTGCCAAATAATTTCTTACCCTTAAAATACTTGCAGCCCGGAAGAGCTACCAGCATGAGTACCAGTATCAATGCTGTTAAATGTCTCATATTAAATATATTAATTATTAATATTTATCTTCCTATCACAGGACAGGATAATATTCAAATATACAAAATATTGAAAACCAATCCAAATGATAATAAAGCTTCCTTAAATGTAATAATATAAGGGATTTTGTATATTAGGGAGGTGAAATTAAAAGGATATCCTAAAGACTTAACAAATGAAATCAATAATCCAATTTTTCGAAGAGAGTGTGGAAAATTTCAGCAGCAATGTTTACCTGTGGGAAAAACCTGCTGAAAAGTATGAAGGGACGACCTATGGTGAGACAAAAAAGCAGGTTTATGAATTTGCGGCAGGTCTGATGAACCTGGGAGTAAAAAAAGGTGACAGGCTGAGCCTGATCTCTGAAGGACGCAACAGCTGGGTTATAGGAGAGCTTGGCATATTTTATGCGGGAGCCTTTAATGTGCCTCTGTCAACAAAGCTGAACCCTGAAGAGATTAAATTTCGTCTTAACCATTCAGAATCAAAGATGATATTAACGTCATCCATTCAGGCTCAGAAGCTGAAAGAGATAATTAATGACTGCCCGTTTGTTGAAAAAATTATACACTTCGATACACAGGAAGAATATGCACCAAATGAGATCCATTTCAACGAGGTAAGAAAAATAGGCAGGGAATGGCTTCAATCAAAGGAGAATTTGTCAAAATTTGAAGCTAACTATAAGAGCATTACTCCTTCCAGTTTTGCCAATATTTGTTATACTTCCGGAACCACGGCCGATCCCAAGGGTATTATCCTGACACACGGTAATTATGTAACTAATGTTTATCAGGCCTATAGTTTAATGGATATACCTTCATTCTACAAAACACTTCTTATCCTGCCATGGGATCACTCATTCGGGCATACATGCGGTATTTTTGCGTTCATGGGCAAAGGTGCAAGCATTGCATCGGTAAAAACGGGCAAAACACCAATAGAGACTCTACGGAACCTGCCTGTATGCCTTAAGGAGATTAAACCCAATCTCATGATGAGTGTACCGGCAATTGCCAAAAACTTCAGGAAAAATATAGAAAAAGGTATCAGCGAAAAAGGGAAGCTGACAGATATGCTTTTCAGGCATGCCCTTAAGATGGCATATTCATATAACAAGGAGGGATGGAACAAAGGAAAAGGGCTGCAGAAGTTGAAAAAACCATTTCTTAATTTATATGATAAGCTCATTTTTAGTAAAGTACGTGAAGCCTACGGCGGAGAGTTGGATTATTTCATCGGTGGCGGCGCTCTCCTTGATATTGAGCTTCAACGTTTTTTTTATGCCCTCGGTATTCCGATGTACCAGGGATACGGACTCAGTGAAGCCTCCCCGGTTATCTCATCCAATTCCACTGCAAGGCACAGGCTGGGATCATCAGGAGTACTTGTAAATAATATGGATCTTATGATATGCGATGATGATGGTAATGAACTTCCTGTGGGAGAAAAAGGAGAAATAGTGATCAGAGGAGGTAATGTGATGCACGGATACTGGAAAAACGAGGCAGCAACAAAAGAAGCAATAAGAGACGGCTGGCTCCATACAGGTGATATGGGTTACATGACAAAAGAGGGTTACCTGTACGTGCTGGGTCGTTTTAAAAGCCTTCTTATTGCAGATGATGGAGAAAAATTCAGTCCTGAAGGTATCGAGGAGACAATGACGGAACAGTCAAAGTACATCGATCAGTGCATGCTCTATAATAACCAGAAACCATATACCGTTGCGCTGATAGTTCCTAACCAGACTGCTCTGAAGCTTTATCTTGAGGAAAAGAACCTCATTGCTGCCTCAGAAGAGGGGAAACGGATAGTACTTATACTGCTGGAAAATGAGATCAACGAATACAGGACTAACGGCAAATACGGAAATATATTTCCGGAGAGATGGCTCCCTGTGGCTATTGGTATTATTGAAGAAGGTTTTACAGAAGAAAACGGTTTGATGAATTCAACAATGAAAATAGTCAGAGGTAAGATCATGGATAAATACCAGGACCTTATTGATTTTCTGTATACTCCTATAGCCAAGGTAGTTACAAACGAAAGGAATATTGAGGAAGTCGAAAAAATGAAACTGGGATAGCGGCATTCAGAGGCTATGTTAACCTGCTCTTGAAAGGAAGGAATGTCATGAAATCGGCATGATGAACAATATATGCCTCTGTTGTTCTTTTAACAAGATCGCCTTCATAAGCATGTGCTGCTATTATATGGCACACCTCCGGCGGTATGCCGCACTCCTCAGCAAGAGAGACTCCTGAAAAGGGATGCCGCAGGTATTGCCCATATTTCCCCTGACAAGCCTTACCTTCATTATCAAGCTCATACTCAAGTAGTTTTCCGACATCAGCCAGTATGGCTCCGGATATCAGGACATCCATATTAACCGGTAATTCACTGCCAAAGAACTGGTTTATTTTTTCCCCGCTCGCCCTTGCCACATGAACTACACATCTCTTATGAGCCATAAAGCTAACCTTCAGATCGGAGCCGAAAAGCAAGGTAAAAGGAATTTGTTCGAGGTCTTCGGTTGTCAGCACGCTCCTTTCAAGCGCCAGTTCCCATGTTTTTGCTGTTTTTTCCCTGAGCGACTCATCACTTATCCAGTCAAGCTCCGGCCATAACTTCTTTATCGTATCATTCATCTTACACTTTTTTTACTTTAACGCCGCAATTATCGCATCAGTCATTTCGACTGTTGAGGCTGCACCATTATTAATGACCTCCGGGCTGCCCTGCATCTTCATCATATCATAAGTTTTTACCTTCCCCTCTTCAATCACTGCCGCAATAGCTTTACGAATTGACTGGCATGTCTTATTCTCACCCAGATAATCAAGCATCATGCATGCAGATTCTATCATAGCAACCGGATTTACAATTGATACTTCATATTGTGCATATTTAGGTGCGGAACCATGAGTCGGTTCAAATACTGCAATACCATCCGATGAAAACTGGGCACTGCAGGCAAAGCCCAGTCCTCCGATAAGACCGGCAAAAGCGTCTGAAGCTATATCTCCAAACATGTTACCAGCCACGATAACTCCATAATCCTCAGGGTTCTTGGTAAGCCACATCATCTGAGCATCAATATTGGTATTATTTAATCTGATACCAGGGAATGAGTTTTTCCGTATCTCCCTGGCGAGCTTCCACATTAAGCCTGATGTCTCTCTCACCACATTTGGTTTTTCACATACAGTAACTGACTTATAACCATACTTACCGGCATATTCAAAAGCTGCCTGTAGTATCCTTTTTGTGGCCTTTTTTGTAAAGATCCTTGTTGATATTGAAAGTTCCTCAACAGGAACCTTCCCAAAGTTTTTGCTGAATTTAGGATGGGTCATAAAAGCTTTATAGACTTCTTCAGGGGGATTGGTCCATTCCACTCCTGAATAAAGACACTCTGTATTCTGACGGAATATGACAACATCAATGAAGGGTTCTTCAATAGTATTTCCACCTCCTCTTCTAATGAAATTAAGAGGATTCCCTTTATAAGATTTACACGGCCGGACACAGATGTCGAGATTGAAATGCTGTCGTAATCCCACTATCGGGCTGGAATAGGCAAAGCCCTTCCCCTGCAAAGAGGGATCGAGTTCAGCATTCGCCTCATCCTCTGGTTTTGATGTTATAGCTCCGAAAAGCGCAATTTTATGCTTATCAATAAGATCGAGTGTTCTCTGCGGAAGAGGATCCCCCTCTTTACACCAGAATTCCCAGCCAATATCTCCGTAAATATATTCTGCATCAAATCCTGCCGCCTCAAGCACTCTGACAGCCTGCCTGAGAACGATACCCCCGATACCGTCTCCCGGAAGGGCCACTATTGTCCTTTTTACCATATTCCTGTTATTAATTAAGAATTAACCGTTAGTAAAAATAACGAAAATTTACCTTGGGAAAAAACGAAGATTTAATTTATTAAGCATGCTGTGAGGTTCGGAAATTTTAAGTACTTTCGTGCACTGTTTTCGACTTATTATAAGATAGAATGAGCCTTTATAAGAGATTAAAACCTGTACCGGTCTGGCACTATTTTGAAGAAATCTGTAAAATACCCCGCCTGTCAAAAAATGAAGAAAGAATAAGAGAATACCTGCTCGATTTCGCGAGGAAAAATAATCTTGAGTCAAAAGAGGATGATATCGGTAATATTCTGATAATCAAACCTGCTGCTCCTGGTATGGAAAAAAGGAAAACAGTAGTGCTTCAGAGTCACATGGACATGGTTGGAGAAAAAAATACTGATCATCCCCACGACTGGATGACAGATCCAATCGTACCCGTTGTAAATGGCAAATGGGTATCAGCTAATGGAACTACTCTGGGGGCAGATGACGGTATAGGGATTGCTTCTCAGATGGCTATCCTTACCGATAAAAAGCTTAAAGCTGGTAGAATAGAATGTCTTTTTACTGTCGATGAAGAATCGGGAATGACAGGTGCCATAAATCTGAAACCCGGTTTTTTTACAGGGACAATACTTATAAACCTGGATTCGGAAGATGAAGGCATACTCTTCATTGGATGTGCAGGTGGCATTGATACTGTGGGCATAATGAAATATATTGCTGAACCTGTTCAGAAAGGAACCTCTGCCATTGAGATATCTGTAACAGGTCTTCACGGAGGTCATTCCGGTGATGAGATTCATAAAGGATATGGTAATTCTGTCAAGATAATGAACAGGATCCTCCGGAATCTCTCAAACGAGTATAACATTTCCATAAGCAATTTTGACGGAGGAAATCTGCGCAATGCCATTCCAAGAGAGGCATTTGCCACCATTGTGGTTGAAATATCTTCTGTTGAAAAGATATTAAGCCGGATATCAGACTTTTATTCAGTTGTTCTTGATGAGATGGGCAATATTGAAAAGGAGCTTAGCATATCTGCCAGGGAGGCTGATCTTCCTGCTTTTGTGATGGACAGGGAGAATCAGGACAAACTGCTCGATTCACTTACCTGCTGTCCTCATGGTACTATTGCATGGTCGAAAGAAATGGAAGATCTTGTTGAAACTTCCACGAATCTTGCATCTGTTAAATTCGAAGAGGACAATACAATAACCATTGTCACCACACAACGAAGTTCTATAGAATCTTCTAAACATGATGCTGCGGCAATGGTTGAATCATGTCTGAAACTGGCCGGGACAAAAGTAGTACATTCTGACGGATATCCCGGTTGGAAGCCAAACATGACCTCGGAGATACTGAAAATCACACGTCAATCATATAAAAAGCTATTCAGGCATGAACCACAAATCAGGGCTATTCATGCAGGCCTGGAGTGTGGGTTGATCTATGAGAAATTCAAGGGAATTGATATGATCTCTTTTGGCCCGACCATCAGGGGAGCCCATACTCCTGAGGAGAAAATTGAAATAAAGACAGTTCAGATGTTCTGGGATCTTCTCATTGATGTGATAACCAGAATACCTCTTAAATAGAGCTGTTATACAACTCTTTCCTGTTCCCGTTTAATCACAACTAAAAAACTGGTCTTTCCCCGCTCCACACAGGGGACAAACATAATCATCAGGGAGGTCATTGAATTCTGTGCCTGGCTTAATACCACCTGCAGGATCCCCTTTTTCAGGATCATAAACATATCCACAGATATCACACTTAAAACATTCCATACCAGTAAAGTTAAGTTTTGATTTTTCTTATTACGTCTATTACGGTACCGTCGACCCATTTGACTGCTGCAACAATTTTCTCATCAAATATTGCTCTTTCAGGTATTCCGCAAATTCTCTCAGCCTCATCTTTTAATTCCTGAATTGTTTTCAATGGCAGGCCACTACCTTTTACACTCTTTATAAGGTCTTTACGTAATGGATTTATCGCTATTCCTCTTTCCGTAATTATGACATCAATAAGTTCACCGGGTCCGCACAGTGTTGTTACTTCATCAACAATCACAGGTATCCTGTCGCGAAAAAGCGGAATTGGCAGGATAACATTCCGGGCATGAAGACAGTTTTGCCAACCGCCGATACCATGAAGAAGGTAACCATCTGAATGGGTAACAACATTCCCGTTAAAATTGAGGTCCACCTCTGTTGCTCCAAGTATCATTATATCCATCATACTGGTAAGGTTACCCTTGGAATGGTAATTATAAGCATTAAAGACAGAGTATGGAACATGGTTGGGATTGGTTTCCACTGATTTAACGGCATCCAGGTCAAATGCTTGTGCGTCAAGTATATAACCCATCTGCCCCTCCTCGAGCATCTTCACCATGTACTTTGTACTCCCGCCAAAACCAAATTTCGATTTCCATCCTTTATGCTTTAATATCTCATGTACAAATACTGCAATAGCCAGGGATGTGCCCCCTGCCCCGGCCTGCATTCTTATACCATTCGCGAGTATTCCCGATTTTTCAAGAAATGATGCAGTCAGTTCTGCAATAAGCAGCCGGTCAGGACTTTTGGTTATCCGGGTGGTACCTGACACTATTTTCTCCGGAATTCCGATTTTATCGACAACAACGACATAATCGACATAGTTGCCTTCAATCTCCATAGGAAAGCATGGCAGGTCAACAAGGTTGTCAGTAACAACGATTACCCTTGATGCATACAAGGCATCGGCTTTTGCATAACCAAGTACACCGCATGCTGAATCCCCCCCGGTACCCTTTGCATTTCCAAATGAATCGGAAGAGGGAGCAGACAGTACCGCAATATCAATCTTCACTTCTCCATCCTGTATAGCCTGTACCCGTCCTCCATGGGATCTGAGTACAGCAGTTCCCTTCATTTTTCCTTCCGATACATATCTGCCCAGGGGGCCGTTCATACTTCCCTCTATTCTGTTTACGGTTCCATCATCGAGGTATTTGATTACAGGATCGTTACATGGAAATGATGCTGAAGGGAACCAGACCAGGTCCTTCACTCCCATTTCTGACGCAATTTCAAATATTTTGTTACTGATAAGGTCACCCTCTCTCAGATGATGATGGGTTGATATCGTCATTCCGCTACGAAGACCGCATTTCTGTAATGCTTCAGCAAGAGAACTTACCACCTTATTCCCATCGGTGGGATAATCAGAACAGGTAGGTATTGGCGGTGCATATTTCACTCCTGCCGGCCGGTGTTTCCCGACACCTTTGAACGGCACAACAGGCTGGCCGTTTATTTCCAGTGGAACCGATCTGCCTGCAGCATTTATAACTGTCTTTCCCTTCATTTTGTTGAACAATAAGCTATTTGCCCTCTTGTGAAGATATTTCCTTAATCCAGTTCTTTGATAATTTGCCAAGTCTTATTGCCAGATCAATATTTTTTTGAGCCCGGGTAACAACCGGCAGGTCTATCATTTTTGAGCCAAGGGCAACAACACCAAGTCCTTTCTGCCTGGCTTCCTTAAATGCAGATACAATTTTCTTCGATTTTTCTATCTCTGCTTCATCAGGTGCAAAACCCTGATTTATTACAGCAATCTGGCGGGGATGAATGCAACCCATACCTTCAAATCCCATCGCTTTGGAATTCAGCACATTCTGCCTGAGCCCTTCCATATCGCCCACATCCGAAAATACCGAATCAATAGGTTGTTTACCCGCAGCCTTTGCAGCAATAATAAGCCTGCTTCTGGCATATAACGACTCCTTTCCTTCTTTAGTCCTGGATACTCCCAGGTCAGCCGTAAAATCTTCGAGTCCGATCGCCATGGCAACAACATTTTTTGAAGCTTTCGCAATGCTGAACGAGTTTTCCAATCCAAGTGCACTTTCAATTATCGGCATCAGGAAAACCGGATTCTTAATCCCTGCTCTCTTTATTATTGAGGATATCTCCCTGTCAACATTTATTACCTCACCGGGAGTTTCGCATTTTGGTATAAGTACAAGATTAACATTATGTGGTATCACTGATTGCAGATCCTTTAAACCCATGGCGCCCCGGTTTATCCTCACCATTCTCTCGACACCCAGAAAATTAACCTGGCGGAGTGCGTTTCTCACGAGTATCCTGGCTTCATCCTTTCGTTCGGGTGCAACCGAGTCTTCCAGGTCGAGAATAATTCCACTGGCAGAATGCAATCCAGCATTAAGCATCAAGCCGGGAGTGTTGCCCGGAAGATAGAGTCGGGAGAATCTGAACCTGTCAACCGATGTCGTGTACCTGTTTTCTTTTATATGCTCAGGCAGAAATCCAAGATCATTATTAACCAGTTTTTTTATTGCGGCTTCCATTCTTGCAGCAATAACAAAAGGTAATGCTCCGGAGTCATTTATCCTCACTTTTGCATTCTTGATTTTATAGAAGCTCAGGACCTCTTCAGAGAGTTTTATGATTGACTTGCCATAAAGTGTTTTAACCCTGGATGCCAGATCAATATCAATCCCGGTTCCCGATTTAAGCTCCAGAATAATTTCACAGTCCGATCTTATCCCTGGACCTGCATTACCTGCGGTAGCAATCATCCTGTTCATGATTGGTTTTAATTATTTGTTTTATCCTCACAGATCTCGATCAATACTCCTGAAGTTGATTTTGGGTGAAGAAAGGCGATATCCAGGTTCTCGGCGCCCTTCCTCGGAGATTTATCAATAAGCACTACACCATTCTCTTCAGCCTGCTGCAATTGTTTTTCAATATCATTCACGGCAAAGGCAATATGGTGAATTCCTTCACCTCTTTTTTTAATGAATCTCCCAATTGGTCCTTCGAGGTCTGTTGACTCCAGAAGCTCAATTTTGGTCTGACCTACCCTGAAAAATGCAGTTCGCACTTTCTGGTCGGGAACCTCCTCAACCTTATAGCATTTCAGACCAAAGATTTTTTCATAAAGGTCAATTGAGGCTTCAAGGTTATTTACTGCAATACCAATATGCTCAATATGTGAAGGTTCCATAATGTAAAATAATTGTTAGAACGGAAATTCGACCGGAGTTACTATATCCGGTTTTTCGGTTTCAGGTTTTTGCGCAACCTCATGTACCGGAAGTCCATCTACAAAAATTGCTTTGTAAGGAGTTGTCGGACAGGCAAACTCACAATGTCCGCAGCCAATACAAATCTCATTATTTGTTTCCGGGATCACCAGGTTTCCCTCATAGGGGACCATATATACTGCTTTTGTAGGGCAGGCTTCAGAACACGCACCGCAGGCTGTCTTTTCAGTTTTTACTATACAATTATCCTTTATGAAGATTGCTTTTCCGATCCGTGTCAGCTTCTTGGCTTCCAGTACAAGCGGATGAAGTGCATTAGTAGGGCATATCTCGGTACAAACTGTACAATTATAAGTGCAAAAACTTTTATGATAATCCATTACGGGCTGCATCATGCCTTTCACACCATATTGAAGAAGAGCCGGCTGCAGGACATTGTTAGGACAGGCAGTAATACAAAGTGAACAGGCGGTGCAGTCTGTATTAAAATCTTCAATGGAATTCCCTCCCGGAGGACATACCGGACAGGTCTTTCCCTCCTTAACTGTAGATGCTTTTGTCGGTACCGGAGTTTTTTTATCCTGACTTCTTGCTGTATATGGAAGCCCAAAAAGCATCGCCAGAGATGCAGCAATGAATTTCCGCTTCTTCACATCAGTTTTATGCACTTTTCTTTTAACGTTTACAAAGCCATACGATATTGCTTTATCGGGACATATTTTAATACAATTAAAACAATCGACACACCGGCTTACATCAATATGGCTGTTAAGAAAATCTATACACGACGATTTGCATCCTACAGAACAGAGGCCGCATTTTGAGCATTGGCTTTCGTTTATTTTTATCCTGAAGAGGGATACTTTCGACAGAAGCCCCAGCAAAGTGCCTACAGGACATATCATATTACAGTAAAGACGTCCCCTGGTCAGGGAAAGCAAACCCACCAGTATAAAAAATCCTGCAGGTATTGAATATGCAGTCAAATGGAATCCCCCGATATCCAGATGACTGAGTGTATAAATATCGAATTTCCCAAGTATTCCTGCAACAAAATTATTAAGGAGAATGACAACAGGTTTGGCAAAGAATGTCATGAATCTGCCAAAGATACTAAATGGATCAAGCAGGGTAAGAAGGTAAACGCCCCAAACTATTGTGACGGTCAGCGTTATTACGAGAAGAGAGTATCTGATTACGGTATAGGGTTTCTTATATCCGAATCTTCTGAACTTCTTCTTAATACGACCGCCGATCCTGCTGAAAATATCCTGCCCTATACCGAGCGGACACAGAAAGGAACAATATGACCTCCCGGTCAGCAGAGTAAGGATAAGAACAGCTGCGAAACCTGCGGAAAGGAGTGTTCTAAGGTCATAATACTTTAAAACAGATGAAATAAACTGCAGGGAAAGGAGTATATTGATATATTTTGCCGGTATTAAATTTGTAAAATCAGCAAATACGATGAAGAAGCAGATGAAGATTATTGCTGAGAAGAAAATACGGAAACTTCGAAGAAACGGTGACCTCATCAGCAGTTACATTTTAATTCTTCTTATATTGAGTGATTCGAGATTCATATTACCCACACCAAGCTTGTGGGCCATCGGAATATATTCAATTTTTTCTGTTGGTATGTTGAGCATCTTTGAAGCTGCTGTATCTCCTGCAACCCAGTCAGTTGTGAGTATCAGGGATCGCATCTGAACCACGTCCTCCCTGGAAACACCCTGAGGACCATTTTTTACCACAACATTGTAGCAATCAATAATATTCAAATCAGGTTTCTTTTCAAACAAAGCATAATCCGCAATGCACTGATTAAGATCATTAGAGTGCCAGTAGCCTCTGTCCCACACAACTCCCATCATATTCTTGAGAGCGCCTGTCATTCTTGTTGAGCTGTGATGCTTAAGGATCGGTATATTGAGAAATACATCTGTTTCAAGGAGAAGCTCATGCACTTTTGCTCTTTTAAGCCTTATTCCTCCCGGTATTTCTATCTCCTGATAGTATTTTTCCGTATCTCCTGAAACAACCTTTGCACCTGCATCTTTAGCTGCTCTCTCGATACCCGAGTTCTTATAACAGTTGACCCAGTTATCACAAGTATGGTCAAATATATAAACCTCCTTTGCCCCTGCTCTAAAACATTGTTCAATAGTTCTTTTTACCAGCAGGGGATTAGTATTTGCTGCAAGTTCAGGGATAACATCCCATCCGATGTTTGGTTTGACGAGTACTTTCTGTCCTTTCTGAATAAAAGTGCTCAGACCTCCAAGCTCCTGAATGCCAATATCAAACATTGCATCAGGATTACCTCCCATAACAGCAACCATATCATATTTAACTCTTTCCCCTGTATTTGCCCACAATTTGCCATGACGCCCGAAACTTATTGCGGCTCCTGCAGCCAAACCTGCACCTGTTGATTTTTTAAGAAAATCCCTTCTTTTCATCGCTCTGTTATCCTCTTCTTAAAATAAAATCATAAAATAAGTACCGAAAAATACAACTTTTTTTTTTAACTGTGATCAAAGTGTAAAACTCAAGGGATATATTGCTGCTTTTATTTTTTAATCATGCGGGATTGCCATGAACTTAAGTTATATAGTATCTTAGCAATGAGAAACTTTTAAATATATTGTTTCAAATGCTAAACAATACTCAGTATTAATTGTCTTATATAATTATAATTTCTTTTAGAATGAAAATACTCTGCTATGATTGTTTTTCAGGTATAAGTGGTGACATGAACCTTGGTGCAATGATAGACCTTGGCATAAAGAAATCCTTCCTGGTCAGGGAGCTGAACAAACTTAATCTTAAAGGTTGGAAACTGGTTGCTGAAAAGGACCAGAGACACGGTATTAATGGAACAAAAGTAACTGTAATACAGAGAGAACCCGGAAAATCACACAGGCACCTTACTGAAATTGAAAAGATCATAAATAACTCGGGATTAGACAATAATATAAAAGAGCTTAGCAAAAAAATATTTATGAAGCTGGCTGTTGCAGAGGCCACGGTTCATAAGATCCCCCTCGAAAAAGTCCATTTTCATGAAGTCGGAGCCCTGGATTCAATCATTGATATTGTGGGTGCTGCAATATGTTATAATGCTCTTCATGTTAATGCGGTGATAGTATCTACAGTTGAGCTTGGCTGTGGTTTTGTACAATGCAGCCATGGCAGATTGCCCGTTCCGGCGCCGGCAACTGCCGAAATATTGAAAGGGATACCTGTTAGAAAAGGAGGAGTGGATTTTGAGGCAACAACTCCAACGGGAGCTGCAATTTTAGGAACTCTCGGAACAGATTTTAATAGCCAGCCGTCATTTACAATACAAAAAACAGGATATGGTATCGGTCAAAAGGATCATTCTGATGTTCCCAATATGCTCAGGGTATTTCTTGCGGAAACAAGTGACGATCAACCGGGTCATGATGCTCTCCTCTTAGAGTGCAATATTGATGATATGAATCCTGAATTCTTTGAACATATATCAGAAAAACTGTTTAATGCAGGGGCTGTTGATGTCTTTATTACAAATATTATCATGAAAAAAGGCCGGCCCGGTAATATGCTGAATATCATTTGTGAGAAAGGATTTGAAGATTCTTTAAAAGAGATCATTTTCAGGGAATCAACCACTACAGGAATCAGGAATTTCCCTTTCAGAAAGGATACACTTGTAAGAAAATTTATTAAAACAAGGACGGTCTATGGTAATGTGACCATCAAGCACTCATTTTATAAGGGAAATGAAGTATCCTGTAAACCGGAATTTGACGAATGCATGAAAATAGCAACAGAAAATGGGATTCCGGTAAAAAAAGTGTACAATGATATTATGGCACAACTTGTTAACAGGAAAAAATAAACCTCTCCACAACTTCCCGCCGTGGCGGGACAGGCCCTCCCGGGGAAAGGGGCAGGGGAATGAGATTGATTTTCCTGGAAAAAAGTAAAAGTTTAAAGGTAAAAGCATTATGCAAGATAAATCAATAAAACTCGATTCAATATTAAAAGATTTAGGGTCATTTATTATCGCTTTTTCAGGTGGGGTCGACAGTTCATTCCTGGCACACAGGGCAAAATCATTGGACTCACTAAAGATGATGGCTGTTACAATTCGGACATCATATATTCCTGTAAGGGAGATCAATGACGCAGTTAACTTCATGAATACGCATGGGATTGACCATCATATAATTGATCTGGAATTCCCTGAGAACATGAGGCACAATCCCACAGAAAGGTGTTACACATGCAAAAAAATCCTTTTCACGGAAGTTGTAAATTATGGCAGGAGAAATGGATTTAAATATGTGGTTGACGGGACGAATGCAGATGATTCCGTGGATTTCAGACCAGGCCTCAGGGCAATTGACGAGTTAAATGTCAGGAGTCCGCTTGCAGAAGCCGGGCTTACAAAAAATGATATAAGAGAACTGGCAAAAAAAGCAGGATTAACAATATGGGATAAACCCGCTATGACTTGCCTGCTAACACGCATACCCTATAATACAAGGGTTACCGACGAGATGCTTCAGAAGATTGAAAAAGCTGAGAATCTCCTCTTTGAGAAAGGTTACCCGGGAGCACGGGTAAGAGTGCATGGCGATGTAGGAAGAATTGAATGTCTTCCGGGATATGTTGACAGGATCTTTAATGATCCACGCAGACAAGATATTATAAATGATCTGAAAAAAATAGGATTCAGATATATATCTTTGGACCTTGAAGGTTACAGAACCGGCAGCATGGATCCTGAAAAAGAAAAATTATGACGGGAAAAGAACTGGAAAAATTGCTTAAAGAGGTAAGTGAAGGAAAAATAAGCACCCGGGAAGCTCTTGAGAAGCTGAAGAATTTCCCGTATACTGATCTGGGATTTGCAAGAATTGACCATCATCGTGAAATAAGAACAGGTTATCCTGAAATAATCTACTGCACCGGAAAAACAACTGAACAGGTCACGGAAATATTCAGGGTAATGGCCCAGAAGGAGAATAACATAATAGGGACACGAGCAAGCCGTGAGATGTTTGATGCAGTAAAAGCCCGGCTTCCGGAAACAGTATATTTCCATAAAGCTTGTATCATTTCATATCAGAAAAAAAAGCCGGATTGTCCTGAAAGCAGTATCGCTGTCATCACAGCAGGAACATCCGATATCCCGGTTGCCGAGGAAGCAGCTGTGACTGCAGAACTGCTTGGCAATAAAGTTGTAAGGATTTACGATGTCGGAGTAGCCGGGATACACAGGCTTGTAGACAAGCTACCGGAGATAAGGGGCTGCAGCGTTATAATTGTTATTGCCGGAATGGAAGGAGCTCTGGCCAGTGTGGTTGGAGGTCTTGTCGATAAACCTGTAATTGCAGTCCCGACAAGTGTAGGCTATGGAGCCAGTTTCGAGGGATTGTCAGCACTGCTTGCCATGCTGACAAGCTGTTCTGCCGGAGTAACCGTGGTAAATATCGATAACGGCTTTGGCGCAGGCTTCTCGGCAAGCATGATCAACAGGATGAACTATGACAGGTAAAATATTACTCTCTACTGCTTACCTGCCGCCAATAGAATACTTTTCATATATAATAAAAGCTGAAGAGGTATTCATTGAAAGAGAAGAAAATTATCTTAAGCAATCATACCGGAACCGCTGCTATATTCTTTCTGCTGACGGGCTGCAGCTTCTGACCATACCGGTTTATAAGGGAAGCTTCCATAAAACTCCTGTCAAAGAAATAAGGATCGATTATTCAAAAAGATGGCAGCAGATACACTTGAGAGCATTGTCATCATCATATAAATCCTCCCCCTATTTCATTTACTATTATGAGATCATTGAAAAGATAATTCAATCCAATTATGAATTTCTTCTTGATCTTAACATGCATATCCTGAAGGCGATTCTGAAAATGATGAAAATCGAAATACTCTTATCATACACATCTGATTTTCAGCCTACTGATATCTCGAACAACGATCTCAGGTATAAAATAAGCCCGAAGAAAAAATCATATTACCAGCCAAAAAAATACATACAGGTTTTCGATTATGGTGAAGGTTTTGCAGCCGATCTGAGCATTATGGATCTGGTATTTAACATGGGCCCTGAAGCTTACAAATACCTCTAAAAGAAGGCCGCCCCTTCCAGGGCAGCCTTCTTTCAAGGAAGTCAAACAAAGCATCAGAAACCAAATTTATAACCAAATGTAACTGTATATATGTTCCTGGTTATGCTCATATCTGATATTAGTGATTCTACACTTGAACTGTAAAGAACATATTGCTGAGGATTCATGATGGTGCTGAATCCAAGGTCGACATAAACATTCTGTTCCCTGAATCCTGCTCCTAATGAAAAAGAGTTATAGTCAAGATCCCTGTTGAGTTCTTCATTTGCCCAAACCTTTCCGTAATAGCCATATCCTCCCCTCAGGTATAACCTGTTAAGTCTTACCTCAGCTCCCAGACGAAGGTTAGAAGCTGCTCTCAATGTACTTTTAATGGTTGCATTCTTTTCACTGTAGTTATAATCATCACCTGTATCAGAGAATCGTGCAGTACTATAATCAATGAACTCATAATCAACGCTTATCAGGGCGAGTTTCTTAAGTTGTACTGCAGCTCCGGCCATTGCCCTGAAAGGTGTTGTAAGAGCATAACTGTATCTTAAAGGTTCATTGGAAGCACTATATTTACCTCCATCAGAAAAATTCGATGTGATATTGTCATATACGTATTCGTTTATCTTGTACAATGTTGGTGAGTGGAAAGCGAAACCCAGTCTGAGCATTTCCACAGGTCGGTATATAGCTCCTATTTTCAGTCCGTAACCTGTACCTTCATTACTGTAATAAAACGTATAATTGAAATTTTCGAATTGTGATGGCAGTATTGCATCAGTAGTCTCAAGATGCTCATACTGGCTGGCATAGTTAAGGTGACTGATTCCGAATGTTGCTCCTACATAAAGTCTGTTCGAGAGATTTAAACCTGCAGAAAATGCATGTTCTCCGGTATATCCTTCATAATTGACAAGTCTTCTGGTATTTTGTCCGTATACTGAAGGAGGGTCGTCACCATAATTGGAGTACACTGTTCCATAACTGGTATTTGAACCGGGAAGTGTATCTATTATCCATGTATCCCATGCAAGATATGCAGCGGGGGCTAATTCGGCGAGTTCATCCCTGAATAATCCCTCCGCATTATCAGTCCAGAGATCGGCCAGTGAACTTTTATCACTGATACCATCGATGATAATGCTCTGGTTAAGATTATTGGTTTTGTTGAAAGAGTAGCCTATGTTCAGGGAGACAAGTCCCGATTCGGAATCGTTGTCAATTATATTTGCTACTATTCCTGCCTGGGTCAGGTTAAAATTATAAATGTAATCTGATGTATTCGCACCATTCAGTCCCGCTGTTGTTTTTATGTGGAACAGTTGTGGTGTAATGCTTATCTCTGATGATCGGAATACACCAAGTCCGGCAGGGTTCTGGCTTAATGAGGAAATATCTCCTCCAAGGGCAGTAAATGCACCTCCCATCGACATGAACCTTGCTGTTCCTGTATAAAACTGTTGTGAATATCTTAATGCATCATCGGCATTCTGGGCAAGACTCGTTGAGAGTGTTGCGATCATAATAACAAATACCAAAACTAATTTCTTCATAATTGTCAGTTTTTACTTAAGACAATCCCACCACTCCATTAACAGAATGAACTTATTTACAGGCTTAATTTTCTTGTACTTTTATCTCCTTCCGCCTGATGAACTTGAAGATGATCTGCCGGAAGAAGATGAACCGGATGAGGAGCCTGAGGAATAACTACCTCCTGATCCGGAACTTGAAGATCTGCTGCTATACGATCCTGATGAGGAGCTTCTTGAACCTGATGAGGAAAATGATCCTGATGAGGAGCTTCTTCTTGAAGGAACCGAATAGCTGCTTCTTGAACTTGAACTGTTATACGACCTGCTTTGTCCGGCTGAAACTGATGAGCTGGTTCTTGATGTACTCCTGTTTGTGCCTGAGTAAGATGAACCAGATGACCTCTCTGTACTTACCCTGCTGTTGTTATATGAGGGTCTGGTACTCATACGGGGATTATTGTAGCTCGGTGTATAGGTTCTGTTAACTGAATTATATGCAGGCCTTGTAACTGTTGTTGTTCTTGTTGTAGAGCTCCTGTCTGAGGATGTATTTGCACTTTTGGTAAGATCTTCTCCAGTCCTGGAATCTGCAGCATTCAGCACCTGACGGTTGCCGGAAGTTGTAGAAACAGTTCTCCTTGAATCAGTAGCAACAGGAGTTGTGACACCAGATGATCGTCTTGCAGCATCGGTGGTTGTTCCTTTTGACAGGTAACTATCACCACGTCTGGAGGATGCAGCGGAAGGCATATTACTGTTCCACCTCGTAGAGTAGACACTTTGCCTTTCTCTTCTTCCATAATCCGCATAATTCCTTGTATCTCTGTTATAATAGGCATTTGAATAATAACCCCAGTTACTGAAATAAGGGTTGTAGTATGAAGAATAAAAAGGAGAGTAGAAACCGCCATAATAACTTCCGTAGTAGTAGTTTCTGGGATAATATCCCCCATAGTATCCGGAATACCCGTAATCGTAATAATAGGGATCATAAAAGAATGGATCGGAGTAGTATGGATAGCCGTAACCGAAACTCATTGAGGGGAATCCCCAGCTATAATTGTAATAGAAAGGATCTCTCCAGTAAGGGTAGAAATAATTACCGTAGAACCTTCTTAATCTTCCTGAGTAAGAGTAATTATCATAGTATCCGTAATCCCTGCTACCGTAATAATCGTTCATTACCGCCTCTTCATTACTGACTGCATCAGAATACTCGTCTGATACCAGTGTATCAACAGAATAGATGTTATCGTAGTAATCATCGGCCCGCAGATCACCTTCCATGATCTGGTTTGTTACAGGGGATTTAACCCTGGTTACCGGCCTGTCGGAAGGCAGATAGTAGAGATCGTCATACTCAAAGCCTGAGTAGAGTCCTGATGAACAGGAACCCAGTACCAGGAGTACCAGAATTGATATGTAATTTACTGCTTTCATTTTTGATTCCCTCTCTTTGTTCCTTTTTAAATATGCGCAAATATTGTACCAAATTACCACATAAAACTATCAAGATTTGTCAAATATAGCAAATTATAACTCCATGCTCATTTTATATGGTTATTAAATATAATACATTTTTCAACCGATCGCTTCAATAAAAACAAAGAGGGCATGCTTTTGCATGCCTCTTTTTATTTAATATTACTGGTTATTACCTTCTGTTTCTACTTGAGGAAGATTTTGATGATGAACCGGATGACCTGGATTCTGATCTACCCTTACTTGATGATGAGCTTCCCCGAGATACTGTTGCCCGGCTACCGGAAGATGCTGAGCTTTTTGAAGGGGTGCTTATAGTCCGTCCTGAACTTGCACTGCTTCGTGAAACAGTTCTCGTTCTCTTTACCGGTGCGGAGGTTGCACTTCTGGCTACCTGTGTTCGTGACGGTATGCTGCTCACAATATTACTCCGGGTTCTTGTTGTTTGAGTGTTGTTAATCCTTACGGAACTCTTTGTCTGACTCCTGGCAGGTGCGGTTTGCTCAACCCTTCTGTTTGCAGGAACTGTAACAGGTGCTACCCTCTCCTCGTTGCCGGTTGTGTTACCTTTGTTGCCGAAGTTTCCGCTGTTGCCGTCATCCTGGCTATGCCTGTTATTCCCTCTATTACCGGTGTTGTTGTCATTGTCATCAAAATTACCACTGTTACCGTCAATCCGGCTGTTATTATTGTTTCCGTTATTGGAATTGTTGTTATTGCCTCTGTTACCGCTGTTACCGTTGTTACCGCTGTTACCGCTGTTACCGTTGTTGTTGTCAATTCCGTTTCGTGATCCGTTTGAAGAATTTCCGGTGCGTCTTGAAACATCTCCTGATTTTGATCTGTTATTATATTCCCCGGATCCGTACCGCTCAGGAAAATCTCTTGAGGAATACCTGGCCGCATAATTATACTGGTAGTTATTATGTGAATGGAAAACAGGCCTGTAGTAATTATTGTACCAGCGATTATGTCCGTAATACCAGCTGTTATGTCCGTACCATCCACGGTAGTAATTTCTCCATCGGGGTCCGATGTTTATATTGACTATAACCGGTGAGTACCAACTGTAGTAAAAAGGATCGTAATCCCAGTACCAGGTACTTCCGTAGTACGGATCATACCATCCGTAACTGAAAACGGGGTATCTGTAACTGTATCCTAATCCAAAGCCGAAACCACCACCGCCATAGATGCTAATGCCCCACGAATATGGCTGGTAATTATACCAGTATGTTTCTGTGAACATAGGAGAATAATAGTCAAAAGCGGCATATGACCTGTGAAATCTGTTTATTCGTGATGCGAAGTAATAATCATAATCATCATAATAGTAATTATTGATTACCATCCCGGCGTTATCATTTCTGAAACCATTATTATCAGCAAACTGAGCTGCCATCGGTGAACCCGCGAGCAGCAGGGCTGAAATTATTCCGATGTAAAATTTTGCTTTCATGTTGAACCTCCTGTTTTTTTTAATGATAACTAAAGTTTTTATCTATTTTTACGCTTTCTTTTCTATTCAAATATAATAAATCAAATAGTGTACCAAAACTATGGCGAAGTTTCTTACAAACAGGGATGAAAATTATGCACAGTGGTATAATGACCTGGTAATCAAGGCAGAACTTGCTGAGAATTCAGCAGTGAGAGGATGCATGGTTATCAAGCCGTATGGCTATGCAATATGGGAAAAAATACAGTCGGAACTTGACAGGATGTTTAAAGCAACAGGGCATGTCAATGCTTATTTCCCTCTTTTCATACCAAAATCATTTTTCAGCAGGGAGGCAAAACATGTTGAGGGATTTGCAAAAGAATGCGCCATAGTGACCCATTACCGGCTTAAGAATGACGGGAAGGGCAAAGGTGTAGTTGTTGACCCGGAAGCAAAACTTGAAGAGGAACTGATTATAAGGCCCACCTCGGAGACTATCATTTGGCACTCGTACAGGAACTGGATACACTCTTACAGGGATCTGCCTGTACTAATCAACCAGTGGGCCAATGTTGTAAGATGGGAAATGAGGACCAGGCTTTTTCTCAGGACTTCCGAGTTTCTCTGGCAGGAGGGGCATACTGCCCATGCAACACGAAAAGAGGCTATTGAAGAGACCGAAAAGATGATCAATGTATATTCCGATTTTGCTGAAAATTTCATGGCACTGCCGGTGATTAAAGGTTACAAATCTGAAAATGAACGTTTTGCAGGGGCTCTTGAAACTTATGCCATTGAGGCTTTGATGCAGGACGGGAAAGCCCTCCAGGCTGGAACCAGCCACTTCCTGGGACAAAATTTTGCAAAGGCTTTTGATGTCCAGTTCGCTGATAAAAACGGAAAACTTGATTATGTCTGGGCGACCTCCTGGGGTTTATCAACACGTATAATTGGAGCACTTGTTATGGCTCATGCCGATAATCACGGGCTGGTTCTTCCGCCCCGTCTGGCACCTTTCCAGGTGGTCATAATACCCGTCTTTAAGAATACCGGACAACTGGGTCGTATATCCAATACTGTATATAAAATACGTGATGAACTGCTGGCGAAAGGTATATCAGTAAAATATGACGACCGTGATAATAACACTCCGGGCTGGAAGTATGCCGATTATGAACTTAAGGGTGTCCCTGTTCGCCTGGTTATTGGCCCCCGCGATCTTGAACAAAGAACTGTAGAGGTTGTCCGCAGAGATACGTTGGAGAAGAAATACCTGCCGGCAGATAACATTACTGATCATGTTGTAATCCTTCTTGATGAAATTCAGAAGAATATATTCAGCAAAGCTGCTGAATTCAAAAAGAAAAATACATACTATCCTGATAAATGGGATGAATTTGTGAAAATACTGAATGATGGAGGGGGATTTATCATGGCTCACTGGGATGGAACTGCAGAAACAGAAGAGAAGATAAAAAATGAAACGAAAGCGACAATAAGGTGTATCCCCTTTGATGCACCCGAGGAGGACGGCAAGTGTATTTATTCCGGCAAACCATCAAAAAGAAGGGTTCTCTATGCCATATCATACTAATTTCAGTATATCGATTAAATAGAACATAACTGTCTGATTGTCTTTGAAAATTATTAATTTAGGTGCTTAAACTGACCTTGCCATGACAGATCTCAATGAAAAGAAACAGACGATTATAAACACTCTTAAAGAAAAATCGGTTCTCAAACAGAAGGTTTACGACAATACGCTTGAATCATTCGGTATTGTCAAAGAGATCCTGAAGAATTTTACTAAAGAAGGAAATGCCAGTCTTGGCAATATTGATCCAAGAATAAAGCTGGAATATACCGACAGGAGCAGTTTTGATGCCCAGTTAAAAGTAGCAGGCGATATTTTGTTCTTCAGCATGCATTCAAATATTTTCCAGTTCGACAGGGAACATCCGGCATGGAAGACAGCCTACATCCAGAAAAACAAATACAATGCATATTCGGGAATAATAAATATCTATAACTTTCTGTTTGATTCGATCAAATATTCAAGGCAGGATGACCTCGGCTACCTCATAGCAAGAATATTCATTAACCATGAAAAACAATATCTTGTTGAAGGTAAAAGGCAGATGGGAATGCTTTTCACCAACTACGGTAATGAAGCAATAAGCAAGCATTCGTTACAAGTGATAATTGCAACAGCAATTAAGTATGCTCTTGAATTTGATCTCCTTGTACCTCCATATGATACTGTAAAAATCGCAACTGTAGGGCAGGCAGAGGCTAAAATCCAGCATTCGCGGGTAATTACCGGTAAGAGGCTGGGATTCCAGTTCAATTCAGATGATGTTCTCGAAAAGAATTCAAATAATACCTGATGTGGAGTTTGAAAGAAATATACGGAAGATCAACCGTGTTTTTATTCTGTTGGCATTTCTGTGTTTCAATAACCACCTGAATTCCCAAAGCCAGACAGATAAAACCAAAATATCTCATATCAGTTCTGATTCATTGATAAGGATCAGGGATGTAAAACAGCCTTTTGTATCGGGTTCCTCTCTGAATATTCCCGATTCTCCCTTACCTTTCGGTGTTTCTGTAAATGGCTCTGATCAATTCTTCTTCGACTCGCTGGAAGCTAAAGCATCAAGAACACTGATAACCAGGAAACTGTATGATATCCTGATTGTATCTCATGACCCATCCTCAAAGAAAGAGATTACAGAATCAAGTGATATTTACTACCAGACTTATTCAGGCAGGAAAATCAGAAATATTGAGATCAGGAGGCTTAGTGTCTTCGGCTCCAGCATTAACAATCCGTTAGTTTTTGATCCTAACAAATTAGAAAAACTCTTAAATGCAACTCACATTAACACTAATGAACATATAATCCGAAAAAATCTTCTGTTTTCTGAGGGAGACACCCTTTCCCCTTTGGTAATCAGTGATAATGAAAGGATTATCCGGCAGTTGCCCTATATTGATGATTCAAGGATAATAGTAATCCCGGTTTCCGAGGAGGAGGTTGATATTGTGATTGTTACAAAGGATATTTATTCTCTCGCCGCCTCATTCAATTACAGCAGCATTAAAAAAGGTTCTGCTTCCCTCTTTGAAAAAAATATTTTCGGAATGGGACACGAATTCAGGCTTAATATGCCTTATAACAGCGATCTGCCTGATTCCCCGGGCTTTGGAATAATATACAACATTAATAACATTGCAAAATCATTCATAAACCTGGGACTTTTTTATTTTAATGGACTTGGTGAAAAGACATTCGGTTTTGACCTTCAGCGAAAACTTGTAAGCTCAACGACAAAATATGCAGGAGGTATATCAATAAGGGAGATGTTCACCACCGAAGATCTTGATACTCTGCCTGTCCCCGAATCCCTGAAATACAATTTTCAGGACTACTGGCTTTCCCGGTCTTTTCTCCTGGATAAAGAATCTGTAACAAGGCTTATTTTCGGTTTACGGTATACTAACAATAATGTATTTGACCATCCTTACATAATGCCTGATTCCTATCATTACCTCCAGAAGTACAGGATATACATGGGTTCAGCATCCTTTTCAGTTCAGAAGTATTACAAATCGAATCTCGTATACGGATATGGAAGAACTGAAGATATACCTTACGGAGGAATAATAAACCTGACGGCGGGAAGAGAGATAAATGAATTCAAGCGCAGGATATATGCCGGAGCAAAGATATCACTGGGTGAATCGATAAAAAGCCTGGGATACTTCTATGCGTCAGCAGGTATAGCAACCTTTTTTAACGAAGGTCAGACTGAACAGGGGGTTTTTTCAGTGAAGACAAATTTTATTTCTAATCTGTCTTACCTCGGGAGATACAGAATCAGGAATTTTGTCAAAGTCGATTACACAAGAGGATTTGACAGGTACTCCGATGAATCTCTTGCATTTGTCGGTGAAGATGGTTTTTCAGGCTTTAAAAATGATTCTGTCGGTGGAAAACAACGACTGGCAATTAATCTTGAATCAGTTCTCTTCAGTCCGGTAAATTTCTATGGATTCAGATTTGCATTCTTTGGATTTACCGACTTTGGATTCCTGTTCGGAACCAACGAATTTGTCAGACAAGGAGAAGTATTATCAAGTGTCGGTCTGGGGATCAGGATACGAAATGACAACCTTGTTTTTAACACATTACAGATCAGGCTTGGCTACTTCCCGAATCTGCCTGATTATTCAAGGGTCAATTATATCCTGGTATCAGGCGAGCAGTTGCTGAAGCCTGATAACTTCGAACCAGGACCGCCTTCACTGTTAACATACCAGTAATCATCAGGAGAATACTATATGCTGAAAGATTTTTTGACATATATTAAAGAAAATCAGTTGGTTAAAGAGGATGACAGAGTACTCATGGCTTTAAGTGGTGGTATTGACTCAATGGTGATGGCTGATTTGTTCCTGAAGGCCGGTTTTGAAACAGGTATCGCTCACTGTAATTTTAGCCTGAGAGGTAAGGAGGCTGACAAGGATGAAATGCTTGTAAGAAAATTTGCAGAAGATAATAGTATTGTATTCTATTCAAAACGCTTTTATACAAAGGAATATGCTGCCAAAAAAGGAATTTCAATCCAGATGGCTGCAAGGGAATTAAGATACACCTGGTTTGAAGATCTTATGAACGAGAAAGGTTTCAGTGTTACAGCTCTTGCACATAACCTGAATGATAATATTGAAACCATGCTCATTAATCTGACCAGAGGAACAGGTATTGCGGGACTTACCGGTATGAAACCATCGACTGACAGGATGATAAGACCGTTACTTTTTGCTACCAGAAATGAAATTGATACATATTGTAACAAAAACAAAATAAATTACCGTGAGGATAAATCGAATGCGGAAACAAAGTATACCCGTAACAAGATAAGACACAAGGTTATCCCTGTTCTTAAAGATATAAATCCTTCTGTCGAGAAAACACTGAATGAAACGGCACTAAGAATGAGTGGTATAAATGATATCGTTTCCCTCTTTATAAATGAAATAAGGCAAAAACTATTAAGGGGAAAAGACAACATCACCATTCTTAATATCAAACAGTTACGACCATATCTTAATAACAGGACTCTAATCTTTGAGCTAATAAAACCCTTTGGAATAACAAACACTACTCTGAAAGATCTTTTCAATATTATTGACGGAGATACCGGCAGCCGTATTTATACCATTTCACACATGATCCTGAAGAACAGGGATGAGTTAATAATATCCGGACTTAAAGAAAGGCAAAATGAGTATTATGAAATAAAAAACATTGTTGAATTAAGAAAAGTGCCATTCGTTCTGTCAGCCGGATTTACCAGAATATCACACATTGATTCTATTCCTGATGACCAGGAAACTGCATGCCTCGATTCATCAAAACTCACCTTTCCGCTTATAATAAGAAAATGGCAGCCGGGTGATTATTTTTATCCTCTGGGTATGAAACAGAAAAAGAAGTTGAGCGATTATTTTATTGACTGTAAATATTCCATTATTGATAAAGAAAAGATATTTATACTGGCAACATCAGGCAAGATAGTATGGATTATTGGAGACAGGATAGATAACAGGTTCAGGATCACTCCTTTAACAAAAAATGCTCTGGTAATAAAGGTGCATGTAAGGTGTTAGGGTGTTAGGGTGTTA
>CAZWZQ010000002.1:81960-104519 GCA_964638955.1 uncultured Rikenellaceae bacterium
GGTGTTAGGGTGTTAGGGTGTTAAGGCGTTAGGGCGTTATTTCCTCACTCCGAAAATTCCCCGGTCTATCATTATAAGGTCGGCAATTGTAATTGCTGTTGCTGCCTCTATAATAACAGGCATACGCAGGGCGATACATGTATCGTGTCGTCCTTCTATCTTAAGGATTTGCATCTTCTTCTTTTTAAAGTTGAATGTTTTTTGCTCAACACCTGTTGAAGAGGTTGGTTTAACGGCCACCCTGAATACTATTTCGTTTCCGTTGCTTATTCCGCCATTTATGCCACCTGCATTATTTGTAGCTGTTCTTCCACTTTCGTCAATGAATGGATCATTATGTTCCGATCCTCTCATTGATGCTGATGCAAACCCGGAACCAAATTCAATACCCTTTATCGCAGGAATAGAAAATACTATTTGACTGAGAGCCGATTCGATTGAATAAAAAAATGGCTCTCCGATTCCCCGGGGAGGATTTTTTACTTTGCATTCAATAATTCCGCCTATTGTATCATCGAGAGCAATTGCTTCTCTTACAGCACTTTCAATATTATCAGATCCTCCGGCTGAGATAAGTTCTGCAGAAATTTCCATCTGGCTGGTTAATTTCTTTGCTATGACCCCGGCAATAACAAGTCCCCAGGTTATTCGTCCCGAAAAATGTCCGCTGCCACGCATATCACCAAATCCGGAGTACTTAATATTTGCCGTATAATCGGAATGACTTGGACGCGGAATATTAGTGAATTCGAGGTAGCCTGTAGAATTAGTATCCTTGTTAGGAGTGATGATTGTCATGGGACTCCCTGTTGAGAAACCATTGAAGACTCCACTCAGAATCTCCGGGATATCCTCCTCATGCCTCTTTGTAGTTCCGACAGAGCCACTCTTTCTTCTGCTCAGATCCGGGATGAAATCTTCAGGTTTGATTGCAATTCCGGGAGGACAACCGTCAATAATCACTCCTGTTACCCGACCATGTGATTCTCCAAAAACGGATACCCTGAAAACGATCCCAAATGAATTCATAACTGTTTTATTTATTGTTTATACTGCTTGTAAAATTCAATTACTTCCTTAAGTGGCACTTTTCTGACAACTCCTTTGCCGATACCTTCAAGAAAAATAAAGTGTATATCGGCGCCTTCTCTCTTTTTATCATGAAGTGTAAGCTCTTCCATTTTTTTCAACGGTATACTGTACTCCTTCAGGAGTTTATATCTATTGAGGAGATGGATTATTTTTCCGGTTTCATCATTGCTTATCAGACCTTTTAAGTTTGAAAAAACAACAGCAAGCTGCATCCCTGATGCTACCGCAAAGCCATGTTTTATCTCCTCATGCAGCTCCAGGGCATGTCCGAATGTATGGCCAAAATTAAGTACACGTCGCAGACCGCTCTCTTTTTCGTCCTGTGATACTATTGATGCTTTGAACTTTACAGCCCGGGTAACAAGAATTGAAAGGATCTCCTTATCTCTTGCAATAACCTCAGAATGATTATTTTCCAGCATATCGATTATTACCGGGTCTCCTAACAGGCCTGTTTTTATCAGTTCGGCCAGGCCTGAAAGATATTCCTGCTCAGGGAGTGTCTGCAACATTGAAGAGTCGCATATTACAAATTCAGGCTGTCTGAAACTGCCTATCACATTTTTGATCTTTCCCAGATTTACCCCGTTTTTCCCTCCGGTGCTTGCATCAACCTGCGACAACAGGCTTGTCGAAACATACCCGCACCTTATCCCCCTCATGAACACAGAAGCAAGAAATCCGGCAATATCACATACTACTCCCCCTCCTATTGCCAGGATAAACCCGGAACGTCCGGTTCCTGCCTTTAAAAGACTTTCTGACAGCTTCTCTATTTCCCGCAGAGTCTTACTCTCCTCCCCTGGTTTAACCTTGAGTACAGGGTAACCGGGAAAACTCTTTCCATAAATACGGTGAACATTACTGTCGGTAACTATAACTGTTCCATCAGATGGCAAAACAGGCAGGGTTTTTTCCCACTCTGCACCGATGATAATTTCTGATATTACACCCCCGGTATTTATAATTATCTTTTCCAAAGTGAAAATTTTAATTCAGGTTAAAGCTATGAAATCTCCGCTAACAATTAACAGGCAGGAAGATAATAACAATTCTCATATCACACCGAATTAATTATACAAAGATAAAAATCCTTAACTTTCCTGCTCTATTAAAGGGCTTTTGCAGGAATGACTATAAAGGAAAGATATAAACGAATAATTGAATATTTTACTGACAATATGCCGGTTCCTGAAACGGAACTGATTTATCAGGATCCCTTTGAACTGATTGTAGCGGTTATTCTCTCGGCACAATGTACCGACAAGAGGGTTAATATGATAACCCCTGTTCTTTTGAAAAGATTCCCCGATGCAAAAGCGATGGCTGAAGCAAAGCAGGAAGAGATATTTGAATATATCAAATCATGCTCATACCCCAATAACAAGGCAAAACATCTTTCAGGCATGGCCAAAATGCTTTCTGACGAATTTGAGGGCAGAGTACCCTCCGATCCTCTCCTGTTGCAGAAGCTGCCGGGAGTGGGAAGAAAAACTGCCAATGTAATAGCATCGGTTGTTTATCATAAACCTGTACTGGCTGTGGATACACATGTTTTCAGGGTATCCGCCAGAACAGGACTTACCAGGAATGCCAGAACACCACGGCATGCAGAGGAGCAACTGACAAAACATATACCGGCTGATCTTATTTATGAGGCCCATCACTGGCTTTTATTGCATGGCAGATATATTTGTAAAGCCAGAAATCCTCTGTGCAATCAGTGTGGAATATCCGGTTTTTGTAAATATTATACTAATAAGACTATAAAGGAACAAAATATTTAATGTTTATATTGATTTGCTATAAAGGATAAGTAATACAGGTCATTTTTTGTTATTTTTAAACCGGAATTTTAACGATAGCCTGATGGATTATAAAGAGAAATACAAAAAATTAGCAGAGGTAAATAAAAGCCTTGAGAAGGAGCTGAAAAGTCTTCGTTCAAAAATACAAAAGCAAAAAGCTTCTCCCAATGATATGATATTCAAGGCTTTTCATTCCGCTTCCAATCCGATGGCTTTTGCATTACTGGAAACCGGCAAATTTGTGGATATTAATTCCACCTTCCTGGATGTCCTTGGATTTCAAAAGGATGAGATCATTGGACATACCCCTGAAGATATTGGACTCTTTGCTGATATTGAGGAGAGCAATAAATATATTAAACTTCTGTCGAAGCTTAAGAAAATAAAAGATTTTGTAATCACCCTGAGAACAAAAAACGGGGAGGAAAAACCTTTTCTCTTCTCAGCCGATACTATCCTGCTGGATAATGAAAAATATCTTATAACTGTCTACTCCCAGATCAGCACAAAAAATAATATTACAATCAGAGAGAGTCAGGGAGCTGTCCTGGAAGAGATCTTCAATACTGTCAGCAGTTATCTCGCCCTTTTCAGTGTAAGTAAGGATAACAAATTCTACATAATCGACATGAACAGGAAGGCTGAAGAGGTTGAATTTGTCGATAAAAATGATGTATGCGGAAAGGAAATCGATGAAACGCCTCTGGCTGAGCGGGAAAAGCTTGTGGAATTACTGCATCATGTCCATATAACAGGTGAGGCACATAAACTGGCTGTTTCTCCGACCGGCGATGACTCTGAAGGTTACTATATGGCATTTGTTCTAACCTCCGGTAATATTGTGATCACATGGGAACCCGGCCATCATCAGAAGAGAAGGGATGATATCGAAAGGCAGTCTACCTTATTCAAGACATTTACAGAAATGATCCCGGTTATAATTTACGAGGTTGATCTGCACGGCAGGGTAACCTATGGCAATAAAATAGGTCTGGATCTGTTTCAACTAACCAAGGAGGATATTAAAAAGAAACCGCTTATCTCTGAAATATTCCCCGACAGTTATCAACAAATGGTAGCAAATCTTGAATCAATAAGCTCGCCAGGGGAAGTCCAGAGTCATGAATATACTGTCAAGAAAAAAGACGGTTCCACTATACCTATTTTAACCCACTCTTTCGGCGTATTTCATGAGGGCAGGAAAATAGGTTACAGGGGTACTCTGATGGACCTGAGTAAGCATAAAATATATGAGGGTCAGATAATAAGGGAAAAAGCATTCCTTGAACACCTTATTGATTCGGCCCCCGAAGCAATTGTTATTACTGATCTTGACGGTAAAATCTCAATAATTAATAAAGAGTTTACAGATCTTTTCGGATACACCACCGAAGAAGCCATAAACAAGAATATTGATGATCTGGTCGTTCCCGATGACCTGAAAAATGAAGCTATAGGAATTGAAGCTCTCACCGCCCAGCCGCATAAGGTGGTAAGTAAGACAATAAGAAAAGACAAATATGGTAACAGGATTAATGTCTCGCTTATCGGCACTGTTATCATCGTGAACGATGAACCTGTGGCAATAATTGGTATTTACCACGATATCACCGTCGAAAGGAAAAATCTCCTGCTGCAGGAGATACTATATAATATCTCTTCCGCTGCCCTCAAGCAAATGGACATCAAGGAGATATACCCTGTTATAGTAGGAGAGTTAAGTAAGATATGGGATACCAATAATTTCTTTATTGCACTTTATGACAGGGAATCTGAAACACTGTCTCTTCCTTTCTTTGCAGATGAAAAAGACAATTTCCAGGAGATCCCCATTAAAAAAACAATTACAGGCTGGGTGATAAAGAACGAAAAGCCTGTTCTGTTGAAAGAAAACGATCTCAAGTTACTCGAAGAATCAGGAGATATTGAACTTGTTGGCACAGATTGTAAAGTATGGATGGGTGTCCCCCTGAAGGTGGAAAACAGTGTTATTGGTGTAATGTGTCTTCAGGATTATAACAATGAAGATAAATTCTCCCATGATGACCTGTATGTGCTTGATTTTATTGCAAACCAGATAGCTATTGCCATTCAGCGGAAGATAATGCTTGATAACCTTGTAACAGCCCGCGAGAAAGCTGAAGAGGCAGCACAATCCAAGCAGGTTTTCATGTCAACAATGAGCCATGAGATAAGGACACCTCTTAATGAGGTAATTGGAATCACCAACCTTTTACTGCAGGGTGAACCCCGTGAAGACCAGATGGATTATATAAAAACCCTGAGATTTTCGGGTAATCATCTCCTGACTCTTGTAAATGATGTGCTCGATTATAATAAGATGGAATCGGGCAAGATAATCTTTGAACAGACAGTTTTCAACCTGAACGACTTTATGGAGGAAATTATGAGATCTTATTCCTTCAGGTCGAAAGCCAAGAACCTTGAATTTGATATCAAAAAAGAGGGTGCTCTTCCGGATGAGGTTATCGGCGACCAGATACGGCTTTACCAGATACTGTCAAACCTTCTTTCAAATGCATTAAAATTTACTAACCGGGGAAGTATAACTATCACTATCAGGGAGCTTGAGAGCAAAAACAACCAGGTAAACCTGGAATTTGTCGTGAAGGATACGGGAATAGGCATACCAAAGGAAAGACACTCTAGCATCTTTGAGAGCTATACACAGGCATCATCTGACACCACAAGGTATTTCGGAGGGACAGGACTCGGTCTTTCCATAGCCAAAAAACTTATCGAATTACAGGGTGGTACAATAAAACTGGAAAGTGAGCCTGGTACAGGATCAACCTTTACATTTAACATTATATTCGGATTATCGGTTAAAGGTGAACATGATAAGGGAGTCGAAACAAAAGAAACATATATAGGTCTTGAAGGCAAACGTATTCTTGTAGCTGAAGATAACAAAATTAACTTCTTTGTGGCCAATAAATTCCTGACAGGATGGGGAGCTATTGTGACACCTGCTGAAAACGGACAGCTGGCACTTGAGCTTTTGGAAAAAGAGGATTTTGACCTGATACTGATGGACCTGCAAATGCCCGTGATGGATGGAATCGAAGCCACCAGAATAATAAGGAAATCACAGGATCCAAGAATAAGTAATATGCCAATAGTCGCTCTGACAGCAGCAATAATGTCGGAGAATCATGATAAGATCGACGAACTAAATATCAACGATTACGTCCTGAAACCGTTCAAACCTCACGATCTTTTCGAAAGGATTAAGAAACATATAAGATAAAGGCAACAGGCAACAGGCAACAGGCAACAGGCATCTCGTACCGTGCACCTATTTTATACAGTTCCTGCTTATATAGTCAGTGGCTCTTTTATTACCCAGATTAAAGGATTTTCTGAAGTCGTGACATGCATCTTCTTTTTTGCCCGAGTTAAGCAGTGCAATGCCTTTATTAAGCCATGCCTCTGAATTTGAAGGATCAAGGTCGAGTGACATACTATAGTCATTCATAGCCCAGCCCCATGAATGTGATAAGAGGTATGTATCAGCCCTGTCAATATAACAATCTGCGTCGTTCGGATGGTACCGGAGGTTCTCCGAAAAGTATTCAAGGGCCTTCATATAATCACCCGAAGCAGTCTTGATTTTGCCTGCCAGACTCAAAGCCTTTTTGTTCTGAGGATACAGGTCAAGGAATTTCTCTATATCAGTCATAGCCCTGTTTGTTTCCCCTGTTTTGCGGAAACATTCAGCCCTCGAAACAAAAAGATCAGCATCCGGAATCTCCAGTGCAATAAGCTTTGAATAAGTAACTGATGCTCCTGCATGATTTGATGCGGCAGTTTGAGCTTTTGCCAGCAGCCTCAGATATTTCTCATTATCAGGATGTGAATCTACAATCCCGGTCACAATTTTTATTGCCTCGGCAGTTTTTTTGGCAGCCAGGTTATACAATGCCCTGGCATAAAGGACCTCGTTATTATCTTTGTATTCACTTTCAAACTCCGACAACCTGTTAACTGCATCATCATTCATGTTTGCTGAAACATAATATTCAATTTCCGAAACACCGGTTTCAAGACTCGAATACCATTCTTTTTTCCAAAACTGTCGCCATTCCGGACTGTTTTCAATAAGTCCATAGGCGGGATCGAGTAACACATACTTTTCGCTTTTCCTGAATGATGATCTGATATTTCTTTCCAGGTGATACAAGGAAGTGCGGGCATCGCCTTTCATTGCATATATTCTTGACAAACCATAATCTCCCGAATATTGTGTCAGGGAATTTGCAGTGTTATAATCACTTATGGCATTTTGAAAGTCTCCCTCCTCAATGTATGCCTTTGCCCGTTCAAGATATAACCTGATATCCTGTTTCTCTTGTATAGCTGACGAGAGCAGCTCAATTGCTTCTGTTGATTTACCGGTTTTGATCAATGCTCCTGAGCGAAGGAGAGTTTCATAAACGAACTGACCGTTAATAATACCTGTAAGGAAACAGGCTGTAATAAGAATTAAAATCTTCTTCATCATCTTATGTCCCATCGTCATTTTGTCTCCTCCGGTTTGAGTTCTGCACCTAATTCCGTTATAACATGAATAAACCCTGAAAGGTGGAATTGTTCAAGACCTGTGATCCTCCACTCAAAAACATCGCATTGATAAAAATAGACACCGGGTGATACTATTTTGCCTTTATAGGTTCCATCCCAGTTGAGTCTGGGTTCCTCTGTTGAGAATATCAGCAATCCGTTGCGGTTAAACAGTTTAAAATCAACCTTCTCAACAAGGGCAGAAGTCTTGGCCAGTAATATTTCGTTAATTCCGTCTCCATTGGGTGTAAAAACATTTGGTATCTCGTAGAAGTTACAGGAATCAACGCATACCATTACAGATTTCTCGCCTTCGTTGCCTAACAGATCAAATGCCGAAACAGCATAACAGCCCGACAATATCTCACCCGGATAGTGCCTGTAAAGGAAGGTATTTTTATCATTAATAGTTTCAATGAGTACAAGCTCCTCATCATATTTCATCTTATAATAAATCATATAACCGGCTACATCTTCAAAACATTCAGGATCGGTGATCCGCCATGTTACGTTATTAAAAAGAGAGTCGCACTGGCTTGTGACATTTATTACCGGTGCACATGGTGGTTCATTATCGACAGGTATGACACAGGTTATTTCCGAAAGGTTAATAAGATCTTTTGGCATGTTATCTGCCATATAACCACCTGTTGATCTTATGTAATAACAGTATTCTTTCTCGTTCTCAAGACCATAATCAATGTAATTCAGCTGATTAGTTGTACCTACCGAATCAAATTCCATAGTGATATCATTAAGTCTGAAGAAATCATATTGTGTATTTATCCATGGTACATTCCTGTTGATGTCGAACCTGGCTTTACGGTCACCGGGTCTTACCTCAAGAAAGAGAGATGATGCGATGCCCGGGTCGCCTATCATGAATTCCGGGCCCGGGAGCCTGTTCCATAGCTCTATTTTATATATAAAGCCGTATGACTGTGTATTTAACAGAGTATCAATGAACACCGTATCATTCAGGTCGGTTGTCGGGATGGAACTGATCAGTGAATAGTCGCTTGAGGTTATCCCCTGTGCCCTGTAAATAAGATATTCATATGGTCCGGGGGCAGGAATAGTATCAAGTCCGTCAGGTTTTTTCCAGGCAACATAGACAGATCCGTTAACCGGATCCGTATTTCTTATGCTGACGTTTGTTATTACCGGAACACCTGATACCAGGGTTGATGTAATTTCGTTAGAGGCCTTGCTTTCAGTTCCATTCTTATAGACAGCAACAATTCTGTATGTATACTCCGTCCCGTACATAAGTCCTTCACCTCCATTTGTATCGATATATGAAAGGGTATCACTGCCATCAACATACCCCACTTTAACGAATCCAGTCCAGGACGGTATTCCGGCAGTACATGAATCGGGACTGAATGTTGAGGCACCTTCTCTTCTGTAAATAGCAAATCCGGCAATGGCATCAGTACCATAAGGTAACCATATCAGCCTGATAAATTTACCTTCGGGTATGGCGTTGACAAGCTCCGGAGATGGCCCCAGAACTTTGATGGTCATATTGTCAATATCAGAGAGCATCAGGTCCTGATTATTATCATCAGCTTTTAAAATAATATCATATGGCTGCCCTCGAACTGCCTCATGGCATGTGATCCACAAGAACCTTGAAGAAGAGTAACCAGGAAGTGACTCTACGTTAGTAAAATAAGCGTTACATGATGTAAGACTAAAAATACCTGATGTTGCCTTGAGAGAAATGGAATCATTATCGGGATCTGTTGCAGAAAAGACAAAATCTACAGTATCACCGGCTTCCACACATATATTTTTTGTGGCACCGTTCACCGGTGGTTTATTATCTGTGACATATACTTCTATCTGCATATCTCTTACCACCACCCCTATCTTTTTACCGTTCCTCCATTCCTGTATCTCCATGGCTACATTGTATTTACCTGTATCGGCAGGTGTGTTCCATATCAGGTCTCCTGTAATGGAATCGACACGAATGTAATGTGTAGCCGGTGGAAGAGTATAGTTTTCAATAGGTTTTCCATCTTCACGGGTACATACTGTAAGCTGATACGAGAGACTGTCGCCATCAGGATCATAGGCAGCGGGGTTATGAATGAAGATATACCCCAGGGCAGCTTTATCGTACGGAGGATTCAGGAGAACAGGAGTACTGTCGAATCCCATGGAGGGGTTTACTGTAACGATTGTGGCAATAGAAAAAACCACATTGACGGAATTGGGAATATTCATTACCCCATAATTCCTGTTTGGGTCTTGTACTACAACTCTGTATATTCCGGGGCCCGGAAATGTATGGTTTATTTTATATACATTTCTCCGGTAGTAATTGGGAAGCATCACCTTTTCTATTCTTTGCGCTGTAGAGATTGAGTTATCGCCCCAGTTGACATCAAGTTCCGGCCTGTCAGCAAAACTCAGGGTATAGGTAAATGTTGTAATCGTAAATTCATAGGTTAGATCCGATATCTGAACATAGGTTATCTCACCTGCCCTGTTATGCGTTGCCGAAAGAACAAGAAAATTGAATGCTAAAACTGCCAGGATAATTAATTTCTTCATTTATTTTACTCCCTCCGGATAATTAATTCAGTTTGAACGTTTCTTCAGTTTTAAGGGGAGTTAGCATCACTCCCTCCTCAAAATCATTAATCCTGATTATGGTCATATTTGCCTGATCGTTGTATAACTCAGTCATAATCAGGTTCTTCACCGTAATAACTTTTGGTTTTCTATCCGATCTGAACAGAATATTCATACTTATCTCATTATCTTCCAGTGTCAGATTTAATAACTGACCTTTCAGCCGTTTATTGTTTATAAATATATTTACTTTTTCGTCCAGGTAGTTGTTCATCAGATCAAACGGAAAAGAGTTCTCAAGTTGTTCAGTATCAACCGGCAATTCCATGCCGGATAAAGAATAATCAAGCAGGAAATCATCATAGTACATTCTTACAAAAACCTTGAGTGAGTCGGTATTTGTGACATGATCAATACTGGTTAGAGTTACATGTACAGGATGCATAATAAACCAAATCGACAATGCCAGTATTTTAAACATTTTTTCTCAGGTTCAGGAAATAACAAAACCACAAAAATCAAGCCATTTACTAACCTTCCTGGATGCTGACACGGTCTTTCAGATACTGAACTGTGCCGACCTCAATGAACGAGAAACCGGATCTTCCTGAAAAATTACCTGCAAGCACCACAATCAGGTCATCATCTCTAAGTTCATGTGCCTTCACGAGATTTTTAAGTGCGATATGGATAAATTCATCGACTGACGTTCTTCTTTCCTGGTAACTGGGATATACACCATAAGATAGGGCCAGTTCTCTCATTGTCCTGGTAGAATAACATTGTGCTAAAATATGGTTGAATCCCCTGTTAGAAGCCATATCCCTTATTGTTCTGCCGCTTCTTGTATCGGCAATTATTGCTTTTGCATTTACCCGCAGTGATGTTTCAACCGCAACCTTGGCCAGGTGGGATGACACCTCTCCTGTTACATTCAGATATGGAGTATTAAGATATTTTTCCTTGTTTTTCTCAACCTCCATGGCCACTTTGGTCATTGTCTCAACAGCCTCTACAGGATATTTGCCGGTAGCAGTCTCACCACTCAGCATTACGGCATCAGTCTGTGAGTATATGGCACTCGCTATATCGCTTACCTCTGCCCTTGTCGGACGCGGATTGGTGATCATTGAATGAAGCATCTGTGTTGCAACGATTACGGGCTTTCTCATGTAGATACATTTCGAAATTATCATCTTCTGTATTGATGGTATCTTTTCATAGGGTATCTCAATGGCCAGGTCTCCTCTTGCTACCATTATGCCATATACCTCGTCCAGTATCTCACCTAAATTTTCAACGCCATCCTCATTTTCGATCTTCGCAATGATTTTTATCTCACTATTATATTTATCTATTTCAGCCTGTACATCCAGTACATCCTGCTTTGATCGGACAAATGAATGAGCAATGAAATCAATATTATTTTCAGCTGCCATTTTTATAAATGCCCGGTCCCTGTCAGTAACCGATGGCAGGCATATCTTAACCCCCGGCACGTTTACGCTCTTTCGTGAGCCTATAACTCCATCATTATCTGCTCTGCTGATGAGAGAATTACCCTCTTTTTTAAGCGCCTTCAGCTCAAGATCACCATCACTGATCATTACCATCGAACCTGGAGGTACCTCCTGAGCAAATGTTTTCAGGCTCACAAAAAGTTCCCTTTTTGAGGATGTTCCTGCAGGATCTCCTGTAATTTTTATGGTATCCCCTTTCTTTATCTCAATTGGATCATCACATATAGTAGTACGGATCTCGGGTCCTTTTGTATCAATCATTATTGCGATCCTGTCAGAAATCTCACGAGCGTTATTTATTATGCGTAGGGCCCCTTCAATATCAAGATGTGCAGAGTTGATCCTTATAACATTCATACCGGCTTCGTACAGATCTCTTATAAATGCCGGTTCACAATTCTTGTCCGAAATGGTAGCTACTATTTTAGTTCTTTTTTTGTTCATTCCTCAACTTTCTTTTGTACTGAATTTTGTTATTAAAGCCTCAACAGCAAGCCTGTAACTGTCAAGTCCGAAACCTGAGATAGTACCTGTACAATTAGACGCAATGAGACTATTATGACGAAAATCCTCACGGGCAGCTATATTTGTTATATGAACCTCAACGACAGGTGTTTTAACCGATGCAACAGCATCAGCAATGGCAACCGAAGTATGAGTATAACCCCCGGCATTGAGAATAATACCATCGGATGAAAAACCTCTCTTCTGGATCTCATTTATAAGCTCACCCTCAACATTTGACTGGTAATATTCAAAAACGATCTCAGGATAAAGCGATTTCAACGATTTCAGATAATTATCAAAAGATACTGTCCCATACTTATCAGGCTCACGTTTTCCAAGAAGATTAAGGTTTGGCCCGTTAATGATACTGATCTTCATTTCACTTGATTTTTACAGTCAGTAAAAATAGATAAAATAATTATGCATGCGAAATTAATAAGGTAACCTACCTTTGTGTTACTTTGTTAAGATATATTTGTGGTTTTGTTGTTGATATATAAAGAACAAGAATTATGAGTCTCTCCTGGAAGCAGGCAATAAAGGATTTTGAAACATATCTCAGGCTCGAGAAATCATTATCGGAGAACAGTATTGAGGCCTACATAAATGATGTTTCCAGGCTTGAGAAATTTTTCGAAGAAGAAAAGGAAGCCTGCATTCCTGTTAATGTGAAATACTCCGATCTGAAGGAATTTCTTGCCTGGTTTAATACTGAGAACCAGAATGCAAGAACACAATCAAGGGTACTTTCGGGAATAAGGTCATTTTTCAGGTATTTACTTATTGAAGGGGAGATAAAGGAGAATCCGGCATCACTTATCGAATCACCCAAAATTGGATTCAAACTGCCTGAAGTACTTTCGGTTAACGAAATTGACAGGATAATTGGCGCCATTGATCTCAGCAAACCGGAGGGACACAGGAACAAGGCGATCATTGAAACGCTTTATGGTTGCGGACTGCGGGTATCGGAACTTGTAAACCTGCGGCTCACAGATATACACTATACTGAAGAATTTGTTATGGTGACCGGAAAGGGAAACAAGCAAAGACTTGTACCGGTAAGCAATAAAGCACTTAAGGAAATTGACATTTATAAAACAGACAGGGCAGGGCTGCCTGTAATACATGACGGAAATATCCTGTTCTTAAGCCGCAGAGGACGAAAACTGACGAGAGCAATGATATTCACAATAATAAAGGATCTTGCCCTGAAGGCTGACATCCGGAAAAAGATCAGTCCTCATACATTCCGCCATTCATTTGCAACCCATCTCATTGAAGGCGGAGCAGACCTCAGGGCAGTACAGGAGATGCTTGGACACGAGTCAATTCTGACCACTGAAATTTATACACATATCGACAGAAGCTTCCTTCGTGATACCCTGATAATGTTTCATCCAAGGGCTTGACTATCTCTGTTTTTCTTAATTTTAAAATCAAATTTTTAATATTAACTTTGCGATTCATTTCGAAAATAATTATTAATTATTCAAACTTTTATAACTATGTCAAAACTTAAAAGAGTTTACTCCTTTGGAAATAAAACTGCAGAGGGTAAAGCGGATATGAAGAACCTTCTCGGAGGTAAAGGAGCCAACCTTGCAGAAATGAGCCTGTTGGGACTACCGGTTCCGGCGGGTTTCACAATTACCACCGAAGCCTGTACAGAATATTATGAGAATAACTGTACCCTTCATCCCGATCTTATGCCGGAAGTATGGGACGCTATGAAGCTGACTGAAAAGACCATGAACATGAAATACGGCGACCCTGAAAATGCTCTTCTTGTTTCATGCCGGTCGGGTGCCCGCAAATCAATGCCGGGAATGATGGATACTGTACTTAATTTAGGTCTTTGTTCGGTAACAATACCGGGTTTTCTTAAAAAGACAAATAATCCAAGATTTGTATGGGATTCATACCGTCGTCTTATAATGATGTATGCTGATGTGGTTATGGAAAAAGCTGAAGGTATTGATCTTGGTGAGGGCAGAGGAATTCGTAAGCAGCTTGATGAACTGCTTGATGAGTTCAAAAAGCAAAAAGGATATAATTTGGATACGGAGATAACTGCTGATGAACTGAAATTCATCGCTGAAGAATTCAAGAAAAAGATTATTGAGGTCCTTGGAAAACCATTTCCTGATGATGCAAAAGAACAACTCGAAGGAAGTATAAAGGCTGTATTTAAAAGCTGGAACGGTAAAAAAGCTGTTTCGTACCGCAGAATAGAAAGTATTCCTGATGATTGGGGTACAGCAGTTAACGTACAGACAATGGTATTCGGGAATATGGGTGATACATCTGCTACCGGTGTTGCATTTACCCGTAATCCAGCCACCGGAGAAAATCTTTTCTATGGAGAATGGCTTATAAATGCTCAGGGAGAGGATGTTGTGGCAGGTATACGTACTCCAAACCCTCTTAACGATGAAACAAAAAATGAACAGAACAAACACCTCCACAGCATGGAGGAGGCTATGCCACAAACTTATAAAGAACTGTGCGACATTCGAAATATCCTTGAAAAGTCGTTCCGTGACATGCAGGATATAGAATTCACTATTCAGGAGGGCGTTCTTTATATGCTGCAGTGCCGTACCGGTAAAAGAACAGGTACTGCTGCCCTTAATATGGCTATGGACATGCTCCAAGAAAATCTCATTGATGAAAAAATGGCCGTACTGCGCGTGGATCCGGGACAGCTTGATGAGCTTCTCCACCCGATCTGCGATCCTGAAGCAGAAAGTAAAGTGAAGCCTGTTGTCAGAGGTTTACCCGCAGGTCCGGGAGCCGCTGTAGGCAAGGTGGTTTTTACAGCTGAAGATGCAGTGATATGGTACCGTAAAGGTGAAAAGGTCATCCTTCTCCGTGAAGAGACCAATCCTGAGGATGTTGAAGGAATGCGCGCTGCCGAAGGTATTCTCACAGCCCGCGGCGGTATGACTTCGCACGCAGCTCTGGTTGCCCGCGGATGGGGTAAATGCTGCATTGTGGGAGCAGGAGCACTTAATGTTAATTCAAAAACAAAAACAGCAAAAATTGCCGAATCGAATATAGTTATTAAAGAGGGTGATATTATTACACTTAACGGAACAAAGGGAAATGTCTATACAGGAGAATTAACCTTGATGGATGCTTCAGAAAACCCGAGGTTTAAGGAATTCATGAGCATTGTTGATAAACACCGCACAATGGGTGTTCGTACCAATGCTGATACTCCTGACGACGCAAAAACAGCCCGTGATTTCGGAGCTGAAGGCATAGGACTTTTCCGTACAGAGCATATGTTCTATGGCAAAGGTTCAGAAGAACCTCTGTTCCTTCTCCGCAAGATGATCCTCAGTGCTAACGTGACAGAACGACGTAAAGCCCTTAATGATCTTTTTAAGTATGTAAAAAAGGACATGAAGGCTACACTCGAGGCCATGGATGGATTGCCAGTGACTTTCAGGCTGCTTGATCCTCCGCTTCATGAGTTTGTGCCTCAGAGTACCGAGAAGCAGGAAGAACTGGCTAAAGCACTGGGAATACAGAAAGAAGACATTATAAAACGCGGAGAAGCCTTACACGAATCTAATCCTATGATGGGCCACCGCGGAGTTCGCCTGGGAATAACATTTCCTGAAATCACAGATATGCAGGTAAGAGCAATGCTGGAGGCATCAATGGAACTTATCAAAGAAGGGAAAAAACCCCATCCTGAGCTGATGGTGCCGGTTACCTGTGATGTCTCAGAACTTAATGTTACAAAGAAAGTCGTAGACAAAGTACATGATGAGGTTTGTAAAAAGTACGAAGTAAGTAAGATAGATTTTAAGTACGGGACAATGATCGAGATACCCCGCGCAACTCTTCTTTCTGACAAAATGGCTAAGACCGCCGAGTTCTTTTCATTCGGAACAAACGACCTTACACAGATGACATTCGGCTTCAGTCGTGATGACATAGGAGGTTTCCTGAATGACTACCTCGACAAGAATATGCTTGCAACCGACCCATTCCAGACCATTGATCAGGAAGGCGTTGGCCAGCTGATAACAATGTCGGTTCAGAAAGGGAGAGCGACAAGACCCGATCTGAAAATAGGCATTTGCGGTGAACAGGGAGGCGACCCTGCCTCAGTCGAATTCTGTTACAAGAACAACTTAACTTATGTCAGCTGTTCACCATTCAGGGTTCCGATAGCAAGACTTGCAGCAGCACAGTCTGCCATAAAATTCGGAAAGTAATTCAATTGACACATATTAATTAAGCAGGGACGTTGCGTGCAACGCCCCTGCTTCTTTTGCATGGCTGCAATCTAACCTGATTTTTGGTAAAAATCCAAACCTATGAATTATATATAAGACCATCATGAACAAAAATACCCTGTTTCAAAAAGAGTATTTTTGTATAAATTATCAAGCCAAAATGCTACGCATTATTATTTTAATTACTTTGCACTTCTTATTTTCTAAAATATTGTTATAACATGATCACATCAAAAGACTTAACTGAATATGGCATTTATAATGTACCAGAAATAGTATATAATCCTGATTATAACAGGCTTTTCGCTGAAGAAACAAAACCCGGACTAGATAAGTCTGAGAGAGGTATTATTACCAGAACTGGCGCTATATCAGTAAATACAGGTGTCTTTACCGGCCGTTCTCCCAAAGATAAATATGTAGTGCTGGATGACAAAACAAAGGATACTGTCTGGTGGAAGTCGGACAAAGCCAAAGTCTCGGATAATAAACCAATATCACGGGACGTATGGCAGCATTGCAAAAACATTGCAGCCAGACAGCTTTCAGGTAAAAGACTTTTTGTCGTCGACTGTTATAGCGGTGCAAATGAAAACTCAAGGTTAAATGTAAGGTTCATAACGGAAGTAATATGGCAGGCACATTTTGTAAAAAATATGTTTATCAGACCAGAACAAGAAGATCTGGAAAACTTCAAACCTGTTTTTGTTGTACTGATGGCTTCAAAGGCTGTTAATCCTGACTGGAAGAGTCAGGGCCTCAACTCAGAGAATTTTGTATTCTTCAACCTTACGGATAATATGGCTGTGATCGGAGGAACATGGTATGGTGGTGAAATGAAAAAAGGAATATTCTCGGTGATGAACTACTACTTACCGCTCAAAGGGATAGCTTCCATGCATTGTTCTGCGAATGTAGGAAAGAGGGGTGATGTTGCAATATTCTTCGGCCTCTCCGGAACCGGTAAAACAACTCTTTCAACCGACCCTGACAGAGCCCTGATAGGAGACGATGAACATGGCTGGGATGAGGACGGTATATTTAATTTTGAAGGAGGCTGCTATGCGAAATGCATAAGACTGAGTAAGGAAAATGAGCCCGATATCTACAATGCCATCAGAAGAGATGCTCTCCTCGAGAATCTTGTTATCCTTCCTGATGGTACAATAGATTTCAACGATGACTCAAAGACAGAAAATACAAGGGTCTCCTACCCTATTTATCACATTAAAAACATTATCCGGCCTGTTTCAAAAGCCGGACATGCAAGTAAAGTGATCTTTTTGTCGGCAGACACTTTTGGTGTTTTACCACCTGTAAGCCGACTTTCAGAAGAACAGACAAAATACTATTTTCTAAGTGGTTATACTGCCAAGGTTGCCGGTACGGAAAGAGGCATTATTGAACCTGTACCCTCATTTTCTGCATGTTTCGGTGCAGCATTCCTGCTGGTAGATCCTATCATTTATGCAAACGAGCTTGCGAAGAAGATGAAAATGCATAACACCGAGGCCTGGCTGGTAAATACAGGATGGATAAATGGTCCCTATGGAAAAGGAAACAGGATAGACCTTCCATCCACAAGACATATTATCAATGCAATACTCGATGATTCCATAAAAGAAAGTAAATTCCATACTTTGCCTGTTTTTAATCTTAGCATTCCATCAAGAGTGAATGGAGTCGATGATAATATACTTGATCCGTCGAACGGCTGGGAATCAAAAGCAAAGTGGCACATTGCCGCTACCGATCTTGCACTGAAATTCATTAATAATTTCAGCAAATTTACCTCAAACCGCGAGACAGCCGCTCTAATAAAATACGGACCCGGGATCTGAAATAAGTATAAGAGTGTTATTGTGAAGAAGAAAACTCAATAATGAATATAATCAATATTTCTATCGCTGTAATATTCGCTTATTTGATGGGTTCAATTCCCACAGCCGTATGGGTTGGAAAAGCTTTTCATGGCATTGATGTAAGGGAACATGGCAGCGGTAATGCAGGTGCAACAAATGTTATCAGGGTTCTTGGATGGAAAACAGGGGTGCCGGTCCTGCTGATAGATATGGCCAAGGGCTGCCTTGCAGTACTGCTTCCACTTTTCATGCACCTCTCTCCTGCCGGAAGTGCTCCGCTTATTAACTTACAAATATTTACAGGTTTAACTGCTATTACAGGTCATATGTTCCCGGTTTTTGCAGGATTCAAAGGTGGAAAAGGTGTGGCAACAGCTGCAGGTGCAATTGCAGCAATCCATCCCCCTGTTACACTTGTGTGCCTTGGAGTCTTCATACTTGTCTTTATTATCACCGGTATAGTATCGGTGTCATCAATGAGTGCCGGTATTGTGTTCCCCATAATGTTGTTTACTTTTTTTAAGACTCCTTCCCTGCTGTTCAAAATCTTTTCAATTTTTATAGCAGCAGCTTTGCTCGTAACCCACAGGAACAATATCAAAAGGTTACTAAAAGGGGAAGAAAAGAGACTATTTGGGAAAAAGAAGAAAGAGGATCAAACCACGGAGTAACTGAAAGGGAAGAATTATCCATATTAATTGATCTTCAACACCTCTGGTGTTGTACCTTTTATACCTAATTCTGCCATGGATATAACCATGGATCCCGATAGCTATCGAGATGGAATTAGACGCCCCTGGCGTCGAAGCCCCGATTAATCGGAATAAAAACGGCGTAATAATACTGGTAGGGGATTAAAACTGCTCCAGTATTTCTATCCTTTTCTGTATTGGCGGGTGAGTAGCAAAGAGGGATGATACAGAAGCTTTAAATTTTTTATTGCCAATCTGAGGATTTTCAATAAACATCTGGGCTACATCTTTTCGCTGCACTGCTTCTATGGTAGGATCACCTGAGATTTTCCTTAGAGCAGATGCCAGTGCCAGAGGATTTCTTGTCAGCTCCGCTGATCCGGCATCAGCCAGGTATTCCCTTTTTCTCGAGAGGGCAAACCTGAATAGTGTAGCAACAAGGTAGCCAATTGCCGCCAGGATGAGAGCGATGATTATCGCGGCTCCTCCTCCACCCTTTTTATTGCCACCTCTCGACAGGCTGCCAAATCTCAAAGATCTGAATAATGCTTCAGAGATAAAGGCAAAGATCCCGACAAACACTATGGAGATTATAAGAAGTCTGACGTCACGGTTCCTTATATGAGTGATTTCATGAGCTATTACAGCTTCCAGTTCCCTGTCATCGAGTTTGTTAATAATGCCTCGCGAAAGTGAAACCGCATATGTCTTTGGATTTATTCCGCTGGCAAAGGCATTCAGTGAATCGTCTTCGATGATGTTCACCTTTGGCATAGTCATACCGGCTGATATGCAAAGATTTTCAACAAGGTTATAGACTCTTTTATTCTCTTTTCGTTCAAGAGGTTTCGAGGCTGTAGCCTTGTTTATCATCGCAGTATGTGAAAACCATGCTATTGTAAACCAGGCAAATACACCCAGTGTTACCCAGGGAAACGTTCTCAGAAAATTATTATTGACTACCGGTATCAGATTATATTGTTCCGCAGTCTCTGAAAAATAGTGTGTCTGTCCCAGTGAGGTTAAGAAAAAGAAAAGCCATGTCAGTCCCAGAAATACAACAGGGAACATTAGTAAGATCAGGACCGAGTTTGTATTATTTTTCCTGATCTGGCTTTGTAGACCAAAATATTTCATAAGCCTGTTTAGAACTTGATTTGCGGAGGTTGTTCTACTGCTGCGCGCTGATCGCCAAGTTCGAACATAGGTTCACGCCTGAAGTTGAAAAGTGTGGCAACAATATTTGAAGGGAAAACCTCGGTAGCAACATTGAGCTCCTTGGTTGCCGAGTTAAAGAAGCGGCGTGCTGCAGCAATTTTGTTCTCAACATCCGATATCTCATTCTGCAAATCGAGGAAATTCTGGCTTGCCTTAAGATCAGGATAGGCTTCAACCGATACCTTCAATCCTTCCAGAGCGGATGAAAGTCTTCCTTCAGCCTGTATCTTATCGTTAATTGTTGTAGCCTTCATCGCATTTGCCCGTGCTTCGGTGACCTCGGTAAGGACACCCCGCTCATGCTGCATATATCCTCTTACTGATTCAACCAGCTGAGGAATGAGATCATGCCTTTGTTTAAGCTGAACGTCTACATCAGCAAACGCCTGCCCCCTGTTATTTCTAAGTTTCACCAGACGGTTATAGAGAGATACTGCCCACAGGATCAATATAACAATGATCCCCAGAATAACGAAAAATATTATCATCGTAATTAAGTTTTAGTTAATGATTCAAAATCGTACATATTATTTTCCAGGAATTAAAGATATTAAATATTGCTATATTTAGCGATCCTGTAAATTAATTTCAACATAATTTGAATATAATGATTGATGCAGAAAAAATGATAGAGCTTATTATCAGCCGCCAGAGCGACCGGAAATACAGTAACAAACCTGTTGAAAAAGAGCAGCTTAACAGAATTATCAAGGCTGGAAGGATGGCTCCTTCAGCTTGTAATGCACAACCCTGGAAGTTCATCGTGGTTACTGATCCGAAACTGATAGAGCAAATTGCCAAAGCTGCCTCTGCAAGGGCTTTGGGGATGAATTCTTTTGTGGCACAGGCAATGGCAATAATAGTTATTGTAAGGGAGAAACCCAATTTTTCATCAAAGATTGGAGGAACAATAAAGAGCAAGGATTATTCACTTATCGATATTGGTATAGCATCAGAAAATATATGTCTTCAGGCCAGGGCTGAGGGACTTGGATCGTGCATGATCGGATGGTTCGATGAAGATGAAGTAAGAAAGATCCTCGGCATACCGAAAAAGAAACGCGTGGAGCTCCTCATCACTCTCGGGTATTCACTGAGCGAATACAGAACGAAGAAGAGAAAGACGGAGAATGAGGTGGTAGGATATAATAAGTATTGATCTCCCAATAAACACACTCCCAAACCTCCTCTTTGCGAAAGCAGGCAGGGGTGAGTATGTGAATCCGGGGATTATCTTAACTTTTCCAGTGCCGTTTTCATCCTCTTTAGCGCCTCAGTAAGAAGCTCTTCGGATGTAGCATAGGATATTCTGATGCAGCTTGGCGCACCGAAGGCATCTCCACCTACAACAGCAACCTGCGCCTTATTCAGCAGGTAAAGCGAAAGATCGCCTGAGCTTACTATTTTGGTTTCACCATCCGACTTTCCAAGATAATAGCTTATGTCGGGCATCACGTAGAAGGCTCCCTGTGGTACCTTCACTTTCATTCCTTTGATATCCTTCAGCAATCTGCAGACAATATCCCGGCGGTGCATAAATTCATCCCGCATCTTTTTTCGTGAACCATCATCACTCTGTAACGCAGCCAGGGCAGCCCTCTGGGCTATTGAACAGACGCCTGAAGTAAATTGTCCCTGTAGCTTATCAACAGCCTTTGCAATCCATAAAGGTGCCCCCAAATAACCTATCCGCCAACCTGTCATGGCATAACTCTTCGATAATCCGTTTACTGTTATCACCCGGTCATAAATAAAATCAAAAGATGCCATGCTTGTATGTTCACCCTTAAAGATAATATGCTCGTATATCTCATCAGACATTATATATAAACCATTATATTTCTGCACTACCTGTGCAATCTCCATCATCTCCTCCCTGGTATAGACCATTCCTGTAGGATTAGACGGGGAATTGAAGATTAAGAGCCTTGTCTTTCTTGTAATAACCAGCTCGAGTTGCTCCGGAAGCACTTTAAAATCGTTTTCCAGGGTTGTCTCAATAACTACAGGTTTCCCGCCGGCAAGAATGATCTGGTCATAATAACTTACCCAGTAAGGCGCCAGGATTATCACCTCCTCACCTGGATTTACAAGCGACAGGATCACGTTGACAAGCGAATGTTTGCCACCAGCTGAAACAACTACCTGATCGGGTGTATAGTCTAAACCGTTTTCCTCCCTGAACTTTTTTGAAATAGCCTCACGAAGATCATTATATCCGGGCACAGGAGGGTATTTGGAGTAATTATCATCAATAGCTTTCTTGGCTGCCTCCTTTATATATTCCGGAGTATTGAAATCGGGCTCTCCAAGGCTAAGACTGATAATATCAATCCCCCTGGCTTTCAATTCCCTGCTTTTCTGAGCCATGGCAAGAGTCTGCGAAACAGACAGGGATTTAATTCTTTCGGACAGATGTTCCATATTCATATAG
>CAZWZQ010000003.1:0-12062 GCA_964638955.1 uncultured Rikenellaceae bacterium
CGTTGCGGAGAGAGGGGGATTCGAACCCCCGGTACCCTTTTGAGGCACACTCGCTTTCCAGGCGGGCCAGTTAAGCCACTCCTGCATCTCTCCGGTATGGCGGCGCAAATTACAAAAAATATTTTAACTATAAACCGGCTATGAGATCTCTCCGGCCAGAGGATTACTTAAACATCTTACTATCTCTTCCCTAGAAGAACATTTTCCGAGTAAAAACATGAGCTTGGTCACAGAAGCCTCGGAAGTGATATCCTTTCCTCCGACCACCCCTGCCGCCAGCATCTCCCGGCTTGTCTCATAGAGACCCATTTCAACACTCCCGCCATGACACTGTGTCACATTGAAAATGATACCTCCCTTACTGATGAATTTACGGAGATCATCAATAAACCACCTATAAGTAGGCGCATTACCTGAACCGAACGTTTCAACAATAAGACCTTTTAATCCTTTGGTATCGATAACAGCCTGAACAAAATTCCTGTTAATACCCGGGAAAAGCTTGAGAATAGCCACATTGTTGTCAAATGATTTATGTACTGTCAGTTTCTTGTTTTTGTCAGGATACCTGATATTCGCAAAATTATATTTAAGATGTAACCCGACTTCTGCCAGTGGAGGATAGTTCGGAGAGTTAAAAGCATCGAAGTGCTCTGCACTCAATTTGGTGGTGCGATTTCCACGTGTAAGTTCATTGTCGAAATAGATACAAACCTCGGGTACAAGTGGAGAGCCGTTTTTATGTGCAGCAGCAATCTCAATGGATGTTATCAGGTTTTCCCTGCCATCTGTACGGGGAAGACCTATAGGCAGCTGCGAACCTGTAAATATCACAGGTTTCGACAAATTCTCAAGCATATAACTAAGTGCTGATGCTGAATAGGCCATTGTGTCGGTGCCATGCAAAACAACAAAACCTTCAAAATCATTATAATTTTCTTCAATAGTCTCAGCCATTTTAATCCACATACCGGGATCTATATTCGAAGAATCCCTGACCGGATCAAAAGAGACAGACTGAAGATCAAACCCGAAATTGCCAAGTACGGGAACATGGTCAACAATATGCTTAAAGTCGATCGGAATAAGAGTTCTTGTTTTTGTATCGTGAACCATTCCAATAGTACCTCCTGTATATATTATGAGGATTGAAATATCTTTTTTCATGGTCACGATACAATCAGATTTTAAACAGACGACAGGAATTTTCAAAAGTGACAGAGGCAGTCTCCTCTTCTGACATATTCAAGATCTCTGCCAGTCTTTTGTTTATTATGCAAATATAAGAACTCTCATTCCTTTTTCCCCTGTATGGGACCGGGGCAAGATATGGAGAATCTGTCTCGAGTATAATATGCTCAATACCAATCTCTTCTGCTATTTTGCCCAGACTTGAATTTTTAAAAGTCAGTGGTCCGCCAATCCCAAGTTTAAATCCCAGGCTTACAACTTTTTCAGCATCTTTAAAAGTTCCTGAAAATGCATGAAACACTCCTTTCAGTTCCTGACCTGTAAGATCATCAAGAACGGAGAATATTTCCGGAAACGACTCCCTGGAATGAATTACTACAGGTAATGCAGATTGGATTGCAAAATCGACCTGTCTTCTTAATGCCTCAATCTGTTCCTTAATGTAAGATTTATCCCGGTAAAGGTCGATCCCTATCTCGCCCACAGCAATAAATTCGTGCTTTGCAGAGATATCTTCAAGTGATTTGAGCTGAGAAAGATAATCTTCTTTAACAGAAGCAGGGTGAAGGCCGATCATCGGATAACAGATACCTTTATATTTAGCGGCTATATCCAGCATAGCATCTGCAGAATGTACATCGATATTGGGCATCAGGAGTTTAACCACACCGCTGGCAAGAGCCCTCTGTATCATCTCATCCCTGTCGTTATCGAACTCCGGAAGGTACAGGTGTGTATGTGTGTCAGCCAGTTGCATCAAACCACTCCCTGAGCTATCATGGCATCGGCAACTTTCACAAAGCCGCCGATATTTGCTCCGTCCACATAGTTTATGAAGCCATTCTCTTTAGTGCCATATTTAACACAGGTGCTGTGAATGTTCTTCATGATCATATGTAGTCTTTCGTCAACTTCTTCGCGGGTCCATGGGAGCCTCATTGAGTTTTGTGTCATTTCAAGCCCGGAAGTTGCCACACCTCCTGCGTTAGCAGCTTTACCGGGACCATAAAGGATCTTTGCGTTAAGAAATACTTCGACAGCTCCCAGGGTTGAGGGCATATTCGCTCCTTCCGATACACAAATACAACCATTCTTAATCATAAGTTTGGCTTCCTCCTCGTTAATTTCGTTCTGGGTAGCATTCGGCATGGCAATATCACATTTGATTATCCACGGCCTTATGTCTTCAAAATATTCAACGTTGTATTTATCGGCATATTCCTTTATTCTTCCGCGTTTAACATTCTTCAGTTCCATCACGTATTTCAGTTTTTCAGCATCGATTCCTTTGGGATCATAAATGAATCCGTTCGAGTCGGATAGTGTGACCACTTTTCCTCCAAGCTGTGTAACTTTCTCGGTTGCATACTGTGCTACATTACCTGATCCCGAGATGCAGACAGTTTTTCCGTTGATACTGTTGCCACGGGTTGCAAGCATCTCCTCTGCAAAATATGTAGCCCCATATCCTGTAGCTTCGGGACGTATTAATGATCCTCCCCATTCAATACCCTTTCCTGTCAGAACTCCGGTAAATTCATTCCGGAGTCTTTTATACTGACCAAAAAGAAAACCGATCTCCCTGCCGCCAACTCCGATATCCCCCGCCGGCACATCAGTGTCAGCGCCGATATGGCGGAACAGTTCTGACATAAAACTCTGGCAGAATCTCATTACTTCATTATCGGATTTACCTTTCGGATCGAAATCCGAACCTCCTTTGCCGCCACCCATAGGTAAGGTTGTAAGGCTGTTTTTAAAGACCTGTTCAAATGCCAGAAATTTCAGGATGCCCAGGTTAACCGTTGGATGGAACCTCAAGCCGCCTTTATAAGGACCAATTGCACTGTTCATTTCAATCCGGTAACCGCGGTTGATCTGTACTTCACCCTTATCATCAAGCCATGGAACCCTGAAGATGATCGTCCTCTCGGGTTCAGCGATCCTTTCAAGAATTCGGGCATATTTATATTTCGGGTGTTCCTCAATAAAAGGGATCAACGATTCTGCAACCTCCTGTACTGCCTGGTGAAACTCATTTTCCCCTGGATTTTTCCCCTTTATTGAAGCCATGAACTGTTGTACTCTTGAATCCATAGTATAAAATTTCTATAAGTTATAAGGAGCTAAAAATAACAAAAACAATACATCTTATTCATCAGTGACATCAAATAATTTTGAAATGTAGCAGAATCAACAGACTCTTTTTAGGATATCCTGTAAATATTTCCGGGGTAGCATTTTATTACTCCTTTGAATTCCATTTGCAGGAGGAGGGAGGATAATTTGAAAACCGGAAGGTCAAGAGATCTGCATATTGTATCAATTGTCAGTTCCCCCTCACCGGAAATCAGTTCATAAATTGATTTTTCAGTATCGTTCAGTTCTGCAAACAATGACCTCTGGACCGGAGGTCTGGATTTTTTGGGTTGCCAGTCCATTAAATATTCAATATCATCCGATCTCTCAACCAGGGCAGCTTTATTACTCTTTATCAGGCTGTTACAGCCAGCGGAATATTGATCTTCAGGTCTTCCCGGAACTGCAAAGACATCACGGTTATATGAATTTGCAATATCAGCGGTGATGAGTGCTCCGCCCTTTAATCCTGACTGGACAACCAGAGTGGCATCTGACAAACCTGCAATGACCCTGTTCCTTTTGATGAAATTATTACGTTCAGGTAATGCATCTGAAAGGAAATCGGTTATCAGACCTCCGTTTTTGATCATTGTTTCGGCTGTTGACCTGTGGATAGCCGGGTAGAATGTTTTAAAACCATGTCCCAGTACACCTATTGTTTGAAGATTGTTTGAAAGTGCAGCTTTATGTGATGTTATATCAATACCGTATGCCAGTCCGCTGACAATTATGAGGTCGGGATGACCGGCAGCAAGGCCGGCTATAATCTTTTCACATATCTCCTTTCCGCTGGTTGTGGCACTTCGTGTACCGACAACACTAAGTATCTTGGCTGCATTAAGGTCGCAATTGCCTTTAAAAAAGAAGACAACCGGAGAATCGTCACACTGCCGCAGCCTGAAAGGATAGTCGTTATCAAGGTAAAAAAAGGTCCTGATATTGTTTTTTGTGACATATTCAGTCTCCTTTTCAGCAGTTTCAAGATATGAACGGTCACTGATGTACCTGGCTAGTCCTGAACCTATGCCGGGTATCCTGGTAAGATCCCTGTACGATTCATTAAAAACAGCCTCTACACTTCCGAAGTGTGAAACAAGTTTCCGGGCATTTATATCTCCAATGCGTGGTATGAGTCCTAAAGCAATTTTATGCTTCAGCGAAATATTTTCAGGCATAGCACAAAGAATTGAGACATGTAAATATAATAAAAACCGGGGGGTTACACTACACCCATATCAAGCATCGAATTTGATACTTTTAGGAAACCAGCAATATTTGCTCCTTTCACATAATCGACATAACCATCTTCCTGTTTGCCGTACTTAACGCACTGTTCATGAATATTACTCATAATTTCATGAAGCCTTTTGTCAACCTCCTGCCTGTTCCATTTAAGCTTCATGGCATTCTGTGTCATCTCAAGCCCTGATGTGGCAACACCTCCGGCATTTACAGCCTTACCCGGTGCAAAGAGCACTTTATTTTTATGAAATGCCTCAATTGCTTCAGGGGTACATCCCATATTTGATATTTCAGCTACCAGTATGACTCCATTATTAATAAGAGCGGCTGCATCCTCACTGTTTAGCTCGTTCTGGATTGCACAGGGTAATGCAATATCGACCTTTCTTTCCCATGGTCTTTTCCCCTCGTGGAATTCAACTCCTTCAAACGCGTAGGAATATGGCTTGACGATATCCTGGTTGGAGGCGCGCAGCTCAAGCATATACTCAATTTTACCGCCTGATATTCCCTCTGCATCATAGACATAACCGTCGGGTCCTGAGATTGTTACAACCTTGCCCCCAAGCTCGGTTACCTTGAGCGCAGCACCCCACGCAACATTACCGAAACCTGATATTGAAACAGTCTTGTCATTAAATGATTCGTTTTTGGAAGCAAGCATCTCCTGTGCAAAATATATTCCTCCAAAGCCGGTTGCTTCAGGTCTGATAAGTGATCCTCCCCAGTTGGTCCCCTTGCCGGTAAGAACTCCGGTATGATCTCCCTTTAGCTTCTTATACATTCCGTACAGGTATCCTATTTCACGTCCTCCCACGCCTATATCACCGGCCGGCACATCAGTTTCCGGTCCAATATATTTCCATAGTTCGAGCATAAAAGACTGGCAGAAGCGCATTACCTCACTGGAAGATTTTCCCTTAGGATCAAAGTCGGATCCTCCTTTTCCTCCTCCCATCGGCAGAGTTGTAAGTGCATTTTTGAAGGTCTGTTCAAAACCCAGGAACTTGAGTATGGACAGGTTTACACTTGGGTGAAAACGAAGTCCCCCTTTGTAAGGGCCAATAGCATTGTTGAACTGTACCCTGTATCCAAGATTCAACCTGACATTTTCCTCATCGTCAATCCAGGGAACTTTAAAGGTAAATATACGATCAGGTTCAACAATCCTTTCAATAATGTTGGCAGACTCGAACTGAGGATTTTCATTATATACTTCCTCTATGGATTCAAGTACTTCCCTTACAGCCTGCAAATATTCAACCTCGCCAGGATGCTTTTTCTCGAGGTTGTTCATTATCTTATCTACATTCATGTTAATATATTATTATGGGTTAATACAATAAAATCCGAAATCCGCTCCCGACGATGCTTCATGCTTCAGCATATCGGGATTGGCTTCGCCGAGCTCGCCTTCGGCTCGGTTGCTCCACTTCGTTCCGCAAAATCCGAAATCCGAAATTGCTGTCTATTTTATTTATTAAAAATGATTTAATTCATATTATTTGCAGGCATGGCTCATGTTTCAGGAACATACTTGTTAAGTGCAGCAAATAATTTGGATCGTTGATCACGGTTCAGCGCACTTATATAGACAGGAGGATACTTTGCTATTCCCTCACCCATCTGCTGGAAGAGAAGAATACTACGTACAAGGCCGAAATACTTCGATTCGCTTTTATAACCTTTAAATGCTCTCTTCTTGATTTCGACAGAATTCTTTTTCCCACCCACAATACCTGCTGTAAAATATCTGAACACAAGATTCTCTCCCTCATCAGAAAAGAAAACAAACTGGTAATTAAGCATCATCGGAAGGAAAGCAATTATCAGGTAGAGGGCAACCAGTATGAGTGTCCAGGCTGTATCGCTCATTCCGAGAAGGGGAAACTTTATTAGTTTTGCCGCATAAGTCAGGGCAATATAGGCCAGGAACACAACTGTGGCAGCAAAAAGTTTGATCCTGACTCCAATGATTGTTTTGCTGTTATCGAAAGTCATAATTATAAATTTCACTAAACTTAGAAGTTTTTTTTCAAATAACCTCACCTGCGGGTTTTAAAGAATCCAACGATAAGGTCACTGCATTCTTTTTCCATAATACCCGTTGATACTTTGGTTTTAGGATGCAACAGGGAGCCGGTGATTTTAGTATAACCCTTTTGTTCATCGGCAGCTCCATAAACAAGAGCTGATGCCTGGCTCCAGCCTATTGCGCCTGCACACATTGCACATGGTTCGAGAGTTACATAAATTGTACACCCGGTGAGGTATTTTCCTCCCAGCCAGTTTGCAGCAGCCGTGATTGCCTGCATCTCGGCATGTGCAGTAGGATCCTTAAGGGTTTCCGTCAGATTATGCGCCCTTGCTATGATGGTATCTTTGCAGACAACAACAGCCCCAACCGGAATCTCCTGTTTGTCAAGGGCTTTTTTTGCCTCCTCAAGTGCCACCCGCATGAATTTTTCATGTTTGTTTTCTTTCATTACGATGAGTTCAGAAGTCTAAAATTAAGAAGAAATAATTTCATATCCACGATCCTCAATTTTTCTTACTTTTGCTGAACTAAACCAAAGAAGATGTACAGAACACACACATGCGGAGAGCTTACACTGAAAGATTCAGGGAAGGAGATAACCTTATGCGGATGGGTTCAGAGGTCAAGAGATCTTGGGGGGATGACCTTTATCGACCTGCGTGACCGATACGGAATAACTCAGCTTGTATTTAACATGGAAACAGATAAAGACCTGTGCGGACAGGCAAGGAAAATGGGCCGTGAATTTGTTGTGCGGGCGAAAGGAAAAGTAAGGGAACGAAGTAATAAAAACCTGAAGATTCCTACCGGGGAAATTGAAATAGAAGTAAATGAACTTAGTATTATCAACCGGAGCGAAATACCTCCTTTTACTATTGAGGAAGAAACAGATGGAGGTGAGGAGTTAAGAATGAAATACAGGTATCTTGATCTCCGCAGGAATTCCGTAAAAAACAATATTATCCTGCGGCACAGGGTGGCTCAGGAGGTTCGTAAGTACATGGATTCCATTGGATTTGTTGAAATTGAAACACCCGCCCTTATAAAATCCACGCCTGAAGGTGCACGCGATTATGTGGTTCCAAGCAGAATGCAGCCGGGAACATTTTATGCTCTGCCACAATCACCGCAGACACTTAAACAACTTCTGATGGTAGCGGGATTTGATAAATATTTTCAGCTTGTTAAATGTTTCCGTGATGAAGATCTCCGGGCTGACAGACAGCCGGAATTCTCACAAATCGACTGTGAAATGTCATTTGTCGAAAGAGATGATATCCTGGATACTTTTGAAGGTCTGGCCAAATATCTTTTCAAACAGATAAAGAATATTGAATTAAAAGAGCCTTTCGGTAAGATACCCTACTTCGAGGCTATGGAAAACTACGGTACAGATAAACCTGACCTCAGGTTCGGAATGAAAATTTATGAACTTACTGAACAAGTCAAAGGACACGGCTTCGGAGTTTTTGACAGTGCGGAATATATTGGAGCTATTTGTGCTGAAGGATGTTCGGAATTTACAAGAAAACAACTCGATGAACTTACGGATTTCGTAAAACGCCCGCAGATTGGCGCTGAAGGACTTATTTACGTGAAATATCAACCGGACGGTTTACTTAAATCTTCGGTCAACAAATTCTATTCACAGGAGGAGTTTGCAGGATGGACTGATGCCATGAATGCAAAAAAAGGAGACCTTATTCTTATTCTGGCAGGAGATAAAATGGCCACATTAACGGCACTTTCGGAGATGAGGCTCGAAATGGGTAACAGGCTCGGTCTGAGGAGAAAAGAAACCTTTGTGCCTTTATGGGTTGTTGACTTTCCTCTGTTGGAATGGGATGAAGGGGAAAAACGGTTCTTTGCCATGCACCATCCCTTTACTTCACCAAAACCGGAAGATATTCACCTGATGGAAAAAGATCCGGGTAAAGTAAGAGCTGATGCCTATGATCTTGTGATTAACGGAGTGGAAATCGGCGGTGGCTCTGTCAGGATACATAATACATCTGTTCAGAAGCTCATGTTTAAAGTATTAGGATTTACTGAGAAAGAAGCAGATGAACAGTTCGGGTTTCTTTTGAATGCATTTAAATACGGTGCACCTCCGCACGGTGGAATTGCCTTCGGATTCGACAGATGGGTGGCGATGTTCGGAGGGCAGGATTCAATACGTGATTTTATAGCATTCCCTAAAAATAATTCCGGACGTGATGTCATGCTTGATACACCTTCACGGATATCACAGAAGCAGATGGACGAACTACAAATAAGGATTATTCCTAAAAATAAAAGCTAAGTTTAGTTATCCCCTCCCTTAATTGTGTTAATAAGTATTACTCCGTTTGCACCTCTTACACCATAGATAGATGCTGAACTACCTTTCAGAATATGGATTGATTTTACAATACTTGGGTGTATATTATCAATCGATTCCATAATATTGCCGTCAACAACAAACAGAGGATCCGTACCTCCAATGAGTGTTGATGTTCCCCTGATGACAATTTTTCCTTCTATTACATCTACACCCGGCGCCTTGCTACGAATCAGATCGTATATATTAGTATATGATGAATAATCTGTTTCTGTAACCTCTATTTTATTTACCGACTGGGTAAGTTGATTCTTTTTAATAACTCCATAACCTATATCTACCACCTCATCAGCCTCTTTTTTATTCTGTACTTTATTTTGAAGGGGTGATTCCTTTTTCAGTACAAAATTAATTGATGTGCGCCCTTCAATGGGTGCTTCTGCCGAAGCTCCATACAAAGTAAATACTGTAAGGGTTTTAGCATCAGGCTTTACTTTTAATTTATAGTAACCATTGGCATCAGTTACTTTTCCGGTGTTTTTAGTGCCAACAAGTATAAGAGCACCGATAACGGGATTTTTATCAGAATCCATAACATAGCCCCATATGGTTAATTTCTTTTTGGATTTTTGACCGTCCGTGTCGTGCAGAAAGCAAAGCGAAAATATTAGCAGAAAAATAAATTTATATTTCATGGCAATACTTTATGTATTAATTATATACAAAGATATTAATAATTTTATTATTGTATTATTTCACCGATAAGAGTGGCCGATGTGCATCTGTTGATCCTTACCATAATATATTCACCTTTTTTCTTATTCCCTTTCGGAAAAACTACAACTTTATTTTGAGATGTACGTCCCGATAAATAATCCGGAGATCTTTTTGAGACACCTTCAATCAGCACCTTGTGCACCTTACCAACATCCTCCTTCTTTGATTTTACCGACAGCCTGTTCTGAAGAGCTATGATCTCGTTCAGCCTTTCTGTTTTGATATTATCAGGTATATCATCCTTTAGTTTACTGGCAGCTTTTGTTCCGGGTCGTTCACTATATTTAAACATATACGCAAAATCGAAACCGGCCCACTCCATTAATGACAGGGAATCTTTATGATCTTCATCGGTTTCAGAACAAAAACCTGATATCATATCGGTTGATATTGAGCAGCCGGGTAAGATATGACGGATTGCCCGGATACGATCCATATACCATTCTCTGGTATACTCCCTGTTCATTAGTTTCAGGATCCGGGAACTCCCGCTTTGAGCAGGCAGATGAATATGTTTGCAGATATTGTCATGTTTTGCCATGGTTCTTAACAGATCATCCGAAAGATCCTTGGGATGTGAAGTTGAGAATCTCACTCTCAGCAATGGATCTATGCGGGCAACTCTGTCGATAAGTTGGGGGAAATCGATTATTTCGCTATTGTTTTTCCACCTGTAGGAATCGACATTCTGTCCCAGAAGAGTAACTTCCCTGTATCCTGATTGAAACAGATATGTCACTTCTTTTATTATTGATTCCTGATCACGGCTTCTTTCTGCTCCCCTTACATATGGCACCACACAATATGCACACATATTGTTGCATCCTCTCATAATAGAAACAAATGACGTCACTCCGTTCTTATCCATTCTCACAGGTGAGATATCTGCATATGTCTCTTCACGGGAAAGGAGTACATTAACAGCTTTATGCCCCGATTCAGCGTCTGCAACAAGTAATGGAAGGGCACGGTAAGCATCAGGTCCTATAACTATATCAACAAGTTGTTCCCTTTCAATCACCTTTTCCCTGAGCCGCTCTGCCATACATCCTGCCAGTCCTACGATCAATCCCCTGTTTTTCTTTTTCAGATACCTTAAAGCTTTTAGTCTGTTCCAGATACGATTTTCAGCATTTTCACGAACTGAACAGGTATTGAGCAGAATGACGGAAGCCTCATTTATGTCATCTGTAAGCCTGTATCCTTCTTTTAGAAGTATTGATCCAATAACCTCACTGTCAGCTACATTCATCTGACAACCATAAGTCTCGATATATAGTTTTTTAATCAAGATCAGGTTATACTCTTATTTAATATATTGAAAATTATAACCTTTGCCTGACGCCTGATGCCCGACGCCTTTCAATTGCTTCACAAAAGTATAAACTATGCCTGATGTATTAAAGAAATATTTAATTTTGCAACGTATTTTAAAATTTGTTTTATGTCAGGTCACAGTAAATGGTCAACGATCAAGAGGAAGAAAGGAGCAGCAGATGCCAAAAGGGGAAAGATCTTCACAAAGATCATTAAGGAGTTAATGATTGCAGCCAGGGAAGGAGGAGGTGATCCTGAATCAAATGCCAGGCTGAGGCTTGCTATTCAAAATGCAAAAGGGGCCAACATGCCCAAGGATAACATAGAAAGAGCGATAAAAAAAGCTATCGGATCTGATGCGGAAAGTTTTACTGAAACAACATTTGAAGGTTACGGACCTTTTGGGATCGCTGTTTTTGCTGAGTGTCTTACTGATAATAATAACAGGACTGTAGCTGCAGTGCGATCAGCATTCAATAAGCATGGAGGAAGCCTGGGCACTAAAGGATCTCTAAGTTTCCTTTTTGAAAGAAAGGGAGTATTCACAATCAGTAGTGAGGGACTGGCTCAGGATGATCTTCAGCTTGAAATGATCGATGCCGGAGCCGAGGATTTTGAAATTGATGAGGATACTATTGTAATTACGTGTGCCAAGGAGGATTTTGGCAGTGTGTCAAAAAAACTCGCCGAACTCGGTATAGAACCCGAAGAATCAGGACTGAAAAGAATTCCCAACGATACCAAAACACTCGATGTTGAATCAGCCAGGAAAGTTATCAGGTTCATAGAAGCACTTGAGGATGACGATGATATCCAGAATGTTTATCATAACCTTGAAATAACGGACGAACTGGCCGAAGCTCTTGAATAAAAAGATAATTTCATGAGACGATCATTTGCCTTGCTGACCATGGTAATACTGTTATTCTCCTGTAAAAAAGAAGATAGTGATTTCTTATGGGAGAAATCATTCGGACAGGGACATGCATATTATCTTAAATCTACGCCTGACTCGGGATTTGTCAGCTGCGGATC
>CAZWZQ010000003.1:12162-102221 GCA_964638955.1 uncultured Rikenellaceae bacterium
GGTCTGATTTCTGTCAACAGGATCACAATGGATGGTTCAGGAAACATTTTTCTTCCTATTACAAGAAGAAAAAACACTGGTAAAACACAGGCAAGTACTGCAAAATACACACCGGATCTGAATAAATTATGGGAAACAGAATTATTTAATAATCCGGGTTTCGGTGCCGAAAGTCTGGACATTATTACTGGCAGCGACGATAATCTGTATATTTCGGGCAATACAGAATTATCTGTGGAGGACGGTGTATTGAATAATTCATTTCTCGCATCTCTCACCTCTTCAGGGTCAGTTAACTGGAAGAAATACATCGAAAAATCAAATGCAGGGACTGCACTGATCTTTAACGAAAATGGACTGCTTATGATGCTCAACCGCAACTGTTTTGTTGTCAGCATGGCCAATCCTGAAGATGGTTCTGAAGCAGGAAGATTAAGAATGTTCGATATCTGTGATCCTTATAATACTGATGCTGTCGGAGCAGACTTTGACCTGACATACGAAGGTAATCTACTGATAGCGGGTTCACTGGGAGGCAGCTATTACCTGGCACTGAAATCACTGTTACAATAAACTGTACCGGTTGTATGGTCCGAAAAAAAATTTTACTGATCATTGTGATTATCCTGCAAAACGGATTGTGTAACTCACAGGCTTTTGTCAGAACATCTGATCTCTTCCGGAGACCAAATGGTGAAGGCGGAGAACTCAGAATTAACCAGGACCCGGCGCTTGACACCCTTTTAAGTCGTTATATTCTCGCATCAAAACAAAAACGGACACAGGAAGGATCACAGGGAATGCAAGGATTCCGGATACAGATCTATTACAGTTCAGTCAGGAATGCCCGTGAGGAATCAGCCAGGGTAAGAGTAGAATTCATAAACAAATTTCCCGATATAATATCTTATGCCCAGTACAGGGAACCGGGATATTTTATGGTCAGAGCAGGCGACTACAGAACAAGGACTGAAGGATTCAAGGATTTCCTGAGGGTGAGAAAGGTATTTCCGGACGCCTATTTTGTTCCGGCGATAATTAATTTCCCCGACCAGGGCAAAAACTGACTATGAGCGAAATAATCAAACATGAATGCGGCATTGCAATGCTGAGAATGCTTAAGCCGCCGGAATATTATATTGAGAAATACGGTTCATGGGACTATGGCCTCCAGAAGATGTACCTGATGATGGAAAAGCAGCATAACCGGGGGCAGGATGGAGCAGGTATTGCAGGGATAAAACTAAATGTTCAGCCGGGTAAACGGTATATTTTCAGGCAGAGATCAAACCGTGCAGATGCCATTAAAGAGATCTTTGATCATATTTATGAGGATATTGACAGGATAAATATAAATAATACCAAAGACACTGTTTTTATAAAAGATAATATCCCCTTTGCATGTGATATTTACATGGGGCACCTAAGGTATGGCACCTATGGCAGTTATAATATTGACACAGTCCATCCTGTAAGCCGGGAAAATAACTGGAAATCAAGAAATCTTGTTATGGCCGGCAACTTCAACCTGACAAATGTAAGTGAAGTATTTTCAGACCTGATAGATCTTGGACAGAATCCCGTGGATTTTTCAGATACCGTTACAATACTCGAAAATATTGGTCACAGACTGGATGAAGAAAACGAAAGACTTTTCAGACAATTCAAGCAACAGGGCTTGTCGAAAAAAGAAATCTCACCGCTGATAGAAGAAAACCTCGATCTTGTTACTGTACTCTCAAAGGCCAGCCGCAACTGGGACGGAGGTTATGTTATGGCAGGAATGGTGGGGCATGGGGATGCTTTCGTGATCAGAGACCCGTCAGGTATTCGACCGGCATTCTATTATATTGATGATGAGGTAGTTGTGGTAGCATCCGAAAGACCTGTGATCCAGACCATATTTAATGTCAGAACCGATAATGTGAATGAACTTCCTCCTGCCCATGCCATAATAATAAAAGCTTCAGGCAAAACCTCTGTTGAAAAGATCAGGGAAGAAGCAGAACAACGCAAGTGCTCGTTTGAAAGAATATATTTCTCAAGGGGGACCGATAAAGCTATTTACAGGGAAAGAAAAAAATTAGGTGAATTACTGACACAACCTGTTCTGAAAGCTGTGAACTATGATCTTGAACATGCTGTCTTTTCATATATTCCGAATACTGCTGAAAGTGCATTCTACGGTCTTATACAGGGAGTGGAAAATTACCTGACCCGGTCAAAGGTTAAAACAATAATGCAAAATAAAGAGACACTGACGAAGGAAGAACTTGAAAAAATAATTAACCGGAGACCACGGGTGGAAAAGATAGCTGTTAAAGATGCAAAACTCAGAACATTTATTGCCGTTGACAGTGGCAGGGAAGATCTTGTGGGACATGTATATGATGTAACTTATGGAATCGTAAAGAGAGGCGTTGATAATCTCGTTGTTATAGACGATTCGATAGTAAGGGGCACAACATTAAAGAAAAGTATTATAAGAATTCTCGACAGGCTTGATCCCAGGAAGATTGTTGTTGTCTCTTCTTCTCCGCAGATAAGATACCCCGATTGTTATGGGATTGATATGGCAAAGCTGGGGGATCTTATTGCATTCAGGGCTGCAATAGAATTACTGAATGAGAGCGGCAGTGCCTCACTTATTAATAAAATATATGAGGATGCAAAAGCCGAGCAGTTAAAACCTGTCGAAGAGATACGGAATTTTGTCAGGGAGATATATAAACCATTTTGCGCTGAAGAGATCTCCGGAAAAATATCCTGTATGCTTAAAACTTCTGATATAAACGCGGAAGTTAAAATAGTTTTTCAATCGATCGAAGGATTGCATGAGGCATGTCCGCATCATGCAGGTGACTGGTATTTTACCGGTAACTATCCTACTCCGGGTGGAAACAGAGTAGCCAACCAGTCATTCATTAACTATGTCGAAGGTAAAAATATAAGGTCCTACTGATTTTCGTGCGAAAACCACCTTATCATGAAATCATGCTTATATGAAGCGAGATGCCTGTTGATCTTCTCAACATAGATATCTCTTAATGTGATCATTATCCCTGTTTCCTCAACATTCCCGAAGTGATGATTGATAAAAGTACCGAAAGTGCGCATTGTAGGAGAAAGATTCATATAAGCATTGATGAGCGGGGGGATTGACTCACCCAGCTTTCTTACCTCAGAGGAGAGTATCTTATAATCTTCCTTGTACCGCTTCCCTGTAAATAATTTCCTCATTTCATCCTCATGAAGGTCAATCATTGCCGGTTCGATCGGAATTACCATCTGATCTGGATCACCAAAATGAGTTTTTAGAAAATAAAGAATCATATTTCTCGCATTCTGATTGAAGTGAGAATACATGGTGACCTTTCCGAAAAGATATTTAAGATGGTGATTATCAAGTATTATTGCTCCAAGTCCGTCCCAGAGGTTGTCGAGAGCGAACAGACTCTTTCTGCCCCTGGCCCGTGATTGATAATCAGGATGCACAAAAGAGCGTCCCAGTTCCATCATGTGAGGATAATATTTTGACAGAAAATTTTCGGAAAAATTAAAGTAAGATGATGAGGCAAGCTTCGCAATATGACACCGGGCGCAACCTTTTGGCGGGAAGTAAAAGCGGTATCCGCCTACAATTTCCCTGTTGTCAGGATCCCATACAATCAATTGTCTCTGAGGATCCTCTTTGGTCGTATCAAAATTATCAATATCTATCGATTTGCCGGTTCCACCTCCGGCATGACGAAAGGTGATCTCTCTTACCCTGCCCACTTCATGCATGAGAACGGGAGAATCATTATTGTCGAAGATGTAAACCTCATTGTTTGCATTATTGGTTTTTCTTAATAACTTTTCTTTTGTAAGTTCCGCAATTATCTGATCTATCGGCAACTGTTCAACAATGGGTTCCATTTTTAGTTGTTTAATATATATAGTTTTCGAATATTTTATCCGAAAATTCGCATGCAATTTAGTATTTTTTTGTTAATGTGTTATCAGCCAATGAGTGATTCGAGTTCATATGATCTCGATTTTACCCATTCGGCCCATTCGGGTAAGGATTTTGAGCTGTCAAATGTTTGCCATGGAATAGCTTTACCGAAGATAAGGGAGATATCTCTTCCCTTCTGCCTGAACATCTCATCGGGAAGATATAACATTTCAATATTCGATCCTATACTTAAAAAGGTCCTCATATTGGCGAGGTTATAAAAAAAGTCAGAGTTTCTGCCTGAAAAAAATGCCGGAATAATATTTCTTTTGTGTTGTATGGCTTTATATATGAAGCTTTTATGCCATACAAGATCCTTTATGACGCCCCGTTTTTTCCGTGAACACAAACCTGCCGGAAAATAAAGAATCTGGCCGTCTGAAGCGTATGCCTCTTCAAGCGATCTGACTGCCTCTTTTGCCTGGCCGCCATGTTTGTTTATAGGCAAAAAAATACCGGACAGGTTCTTGATATTCATTAGTATATCGTTAACAGGGAATTTTATTTCATTGTAATATTTTGATAACTCATTCATGAAAACCAGTCCGTCGAGACCACCCAGGGGATGATTTGATACAAAGAAATATCTTCCCCGGGAAGGTATGTTCTCCGTACCGTATACTCTGTATTTTATTTCGAAAAACTCCAACCCGGCGGCAACGAATTCGGCATCTTTTAGATGTCCGTATTTCTCCAGAAAATAATTTATCTCGTCCTGGTGGACTATCTTTTTCAGATAATTGATGAGGAATGACGGAACAGCTTTCGCAAGAGACGGATTTTTAGAGCTCAGAACATCCTCAACATCAATTTTTATAGTATCCTGTATTTCTGAAGATTGTTCCATTAAGTTAATGAATTAATTGCGAATGGCAAATTTATAATTTTTTCAGATCACATGTACTTTGTCCCCTTATCCTTATCTGTTTTTGACCACATCCCAACCCTCAAGAGAAAGAACATGGGGATGGGCAGAAATTCCCCTTCTAAAAGTTATTAACAAAAAAATAAAAAAAAGTGGAGTAAAGTGGGGGTAAGTGGATATTTTTTGCTTACTTTAGCTTTTTATATGCTAACGACGGGTCATGGCCACATTTATAGGTGATTATACGTGTAAGGTTGATGTCAAGGGAAGGATTATCCTTCCTATGGCATTCAAGAAGCAGATGCCTGCCGACGCACGTGACCATTTTGTGGTCCGTAAAGATATTTTCGAAAAGTGTCTTGTGCTTTATGCACTTGAAGACTGGAACAGGCAGCTGATCAGGATCAGGAAGAGGATCAATCCCTATAACCGGGAGAATAACACATTTCTGAGGAATTTTTTCAAGGGAACGGCAGAGCTTTCACTTGACAGTAACAACAGGATACTAATACCTAAAAGGCTTCTTGACATTATAGGAGCAGGGAGGGATGTGGTTCTTGCCGGCCAGGATGGAAGGATAGAGATCTGGGCATCTGATGTTTATGAAGGGCTGGATATGCCGGCTGATGATTTTGCCAGCCTGGCTGAAAAGCTTATGGGTGGCAGTGTTATTGAACCTGACGAATAATGGCTTATCATATACCCGCACTGCTGGATGAGAGTATCGAAGGGCTGAATATCCGGCCTGACGGGGTTTATGTTGATGTTACCTTCGGCGGAGGAGGGCATTCGATGGAAATACTGAAGCATCTTACAACAGGAAAGCTTATTGCGTTTGACCGGGATGAAGATGCAGGGATGAACGCTCCTGAAGATAAAAGATTCATCTTCCTTAACCAGAACTTCCGGTTTCTAAAAAACAATCTGCTATTTATAGGGATAAAATCATTCGATGGACTGATTGCAGATCTCGGTGTATCGTTTCATCAGTTTGATGAACCTGGCAGAGGATTCACATTCCGGCATGATGCCCCACTTGATATGAGAATGAATAAAAGCAACCCCCTGACAGCAGCCAGCCTTATTCAAACAGTCGATGAACCCGTTCTTGCAAACATTTTTTTCAGATACGGCGAACTTACAAATTCCAGGAGAATAGCAAAGGAGATAATATCCGCCAGGAAAGGTAACCCGATAGCAACAACAGGCGACCTCTTATCTGCCATAAGGAAACTGACTCCTGTAAGGCAGGAACATAAATTCTATGCAAAAATATTCCAGGCCCTCAGAATAGCGGTAAATCACGAGATCGAATATCTAAAAGAAATGCTCCTTCAGGCTCTCGAAATGCTTAACAAAGGCGGCAGGCTGGTGATCATTACATATCATTCGCTCGAAGACCGGGTAGTAAAGAACTTCTTGCGCACAGGAAATTTTGAGGGTATAGGGAAAAAGGATTTTTATGGCAACAGGGAAACACCCTTCAGGTTAATTAACAGGAAGGTCATAATCCCTGGCGATGAAGAGATTGCAAGGAATAACCGGGCAAGAAGTGCAAGATTAAGAGTAGCTGAAAAAATTTGAGTGGTGACAGAGACAGGAGATAAAAAGAAAAAAAGGAAGAAAAGAGGAAGCTTCATTAAAGAGCTTCTGAGCGGCAACATAATCACAGAAAAGATTATCCTCAAGAACCTGTGGTACATCCTTCTTCTGACACTCCTTGCAGCAATCTATATAGGCAACAGGTTTCATGCTGAGAAGATTACCAGGGAGACAGCCAGGTTGCAGAAAGAGGTAAAGGACCTTAGGGCGGAATCTCTTTCCACCTCGGCCGACCTGATGTATGTGAGCAGACAGTCGGAGGTATACAGACTGGTCAGGGAGAGAGGTCTTAAACTTGAAGAGCTGAAAATACCTCCGTACAAGTTACTGGTGGACAAATAGTCAGGCAATGGCAGTAAGGGATGAAATAGTATTGCGCAGCGGCATAGTCTATTTTGCGATAGTCATCATCGCAACTGCTATTCTTGTGCGTATCCTGATACTACAGGTAGTAGAGCATGGAAAATGGGCAGGCATGAGCGAGAAATTCATATACAAGACTGCAGAAATGCCTGCAAACCGGGGTGATATTCTTGCCTATGACGGGCGCCTTCTGGCAAGCTCTGTACCGTATTATACGATATACATGGATACCAGGAGTACCGGAATGGCAGAAGAGACATGGTCGAACGGCATAAATGGATTATCTGCAGGCCTGGCAAAAATACTGGGTGAGAGATCGGCTTCTGAATGGAAGACTGTAATAACCCAGGCACGCAAAAGGAGTGACCGCTATTTCCTGATCAGACGCAGGGTGGATTACCAGACACTTCAAAGACTCAGGGAACTGTCCATATTCAGGGAGGGGCAGTACGGAGGAGGAATGGTTGCCCAGGCCGAAAACCGGAGAATACTTCCCAATAATGAACTCGCTGCCCGAACCATCGGATACCTTAATCTTGGAGATGAAGGTATAAAGGTCGGAATAGAGGGCTCTTTTGATAAGGAGCTTGCAGGAAAAAACGGAGTCGTAATAATGCAAAGACTTACAGGTGGAGACTGGATAACAGTAGATGTGACCGGCAGCGTCCAGCCTGTGGACGGCAATGATATTGTAACAACAATTGATGTTGATTTACAGGATGTTGCATCATCCGCGCTAATGACTCAGCTGAAGAAGCATAATGCTCACCATGGATGTGCTATAGTTATGGAAGTAGCAACGGGCGACATCAGGGCAATAGTTAACCTGGAACAGGGGAAAGACGGGGGATACCATGAATCCTATAATTATGCCATTGCAGAAAGCACCGAACCGGGATCAACATTTAAGCTTCCGGTGATGATAGCAGCTCTCGAGGATGGGGTGATCGATACCGGCGATATTGTTGACACAGGTGCAGGAAGCATAAGATACTACAATAAGGTAATAAGGGACACCCGCAAGGAGGGATATGGCAAACTTACAGTAAAAGAGGTATTCGAAAAATCATCAAACGTAGGGACATCAAAACTTATTTATGAGCATTATAAAGATAACCCGAAAGATTTTGTTAACCGGCTCTATGCAATGAAGCTGAATGAAAAACTCAACATCCAGATTAAGGGCGAAGGAGAACCGTTGATAAGATATCCGGGCGATAAATTCTGGTCAGGACTCTCATTGCCCATGATGTCGCACGGATATGAGGTTCAGATGACACCTCTGCAGATACTTACATTTTACAATGCAGTGGCAAACAATGGAAGAATGATGAAACCACGGTTTGTTACAGCTGTAATGCGAAATGGAGTAGTTATAAAACGATATGAACCTGATGTGATTATCAACTCCATAGCCTCTCGCTCAACCATAAAAAAAGCAAAAAAAATGATGGAGGGCGTTGTTGAACACGGAACAGCAATAAACCTTAATAATGCCAATTATAAAATTGCAGGAAAGACGGGAACTGCCCAGATAGCTATGGGAAAATCGGGTTACAGGTCAGGAGTCACGATCTCATATCAGGCATCCTTTGCAGGCTATTTCCCGGCAGAAAATCCTCTCTATTCCTGTATAGTTGTGGTTAATGCACCCTCCAACGGTGTCTATTACGGAAATCTGGTGGCAGGAGCAGTGTTTAAGGAGATTTCCGACAAAATATATGCAACAAATTTCTTCAGGGATTACAGTGAGGGAAAGAGGGATAACAGTATTGCATCTGCACCGGAAGCCGGCAACGGATACAGGGAAGATATTAACGAGGTTCTCAAACAGATGGATGTAAGATACAGAAGAACAGCAAATGATGAATGGGTGGCAACAAGAGAGAGAGGAGACACGGTAAGGCTTGTAGGGTTGAGTATAAAACAGGGACTGGTTCCTGACGTCCGCGGAATGAGCCTCAGGGATGCAATATTCCTGCTTGAGAACTCGGGTTACAGGGTTAGATACAGAGGGAAGGGGAAAGTACTCAGACAATCACCTTCCCACGGTGCAAGATATTTTGAGGGACAGATAGTCTCACTGGAACTTAATATGTGAAATGGTACGGCTTGAAAAAATATTATCGGGAATAGAGGTTGTGTCCTTCAAGGGAGACTTGATGAGAGAAATTGATAATATCGTGTTTGACTCCCGTAATGTGAGGAAGGGTTCGTTGTTCGTTGCGGTAAAAGGTACAAAAACTGACGGACATAATTTTATTACAGATGCCGCAAAATCAGGTGCATTGGCAGTTATTTGCGAGAAGCTTCCCGGTACTTGCGATAAAAATGTTTGCTGGATACAGGTTTCCAGTTCAGCGAGAGCCCTGGGGCAGGCCTCCTCGAATTTCTATGGGAGACCTTCATCCGATTTAAAACTGATAGGTGTAACAGGCACTAACGGCAAGACCACCATTGCCACCCTTCTCTACAGGATGTTTAGCGGGCTTGGCTATAAATGCGGTCTCTTCTCCACAATATGTAATTATATAATTGACCGGGTACTTCCGGCAACACATACCACCCCCGATCCTGTACAGTTAAACAGGTTGTTATGGGAGATGACAGAAGCAGGATGTGATTATGCATTTATGGAAGTAAGCTCCCATTCTGCTGACCAGCAGCGGGTTGCGGGACTGGAATTTGCCGGGGCAATATTCACGAACCTGACACACGATCATCTTGACTATCATAAAACCTTCGCCAATTACCTGGCAGCAAAAAAGAGCTGGTTCGATTCTCTGACACCAAAGGCATTTGCCCTCGTTAACGCAGATGATAAAAATGGCAATGTAATGCTTCAGAACTGCAGGGCTCGCCCATATACATTTTCCATGAAGGGCATGGCAGACTTCAGGTGTGCCATAATTGAACAAAGTTTTGAAGGAATGGAGCTCAGAATAATGGGAGAGGAGGTCTGGACAAGGTTTATTGGTGATTATAATGCCTCGAATCTTCTTGCCGTATGTGCTGCATCGGAGCTCCTGGGAGAACAGAGGAAAGAGATACTGAAGATACTGAGTAATCTTAAAACTGTGCCGGGCCGGCTTGAAGTGATCAGGTCGCCCGGAGGCATTACCGGGATTGTTGATTATGCCCATACACCTGATGCTCTTATTAATATTATCGGGACAATCAATAAGATCAGGGGAAGTAATGTTAAGCTGATCACCGTAGTAGGTGCAGGAGGCGATCGCGATAAAAGTAAAAGACCGAAAATGGCATTCATCTCAGCCGAAGGAAGTACAAAACTGATACTTACTTCTGATAATCCACGGACAGAAGATCCGGAAAGGATACTTGACGATATGGAAGAGGGTTTAACACCTGAGCTGAAGAAGAAAACAGTGAGGATTGCCGACAGGCGCGAAGCAATTAAAACTGCAGTACTGCTCGCCTCTCCGGGTGATGTGATACTTGTGGCAGGCAAAGGACATGAACCTTACCAGGAGATAAACGGAGTGAAACATCATTTTGACGACAGGGTGGAACTTAAAAAGACCCTGTTGCAGAAATAAAAATATTTTACGATGCTCTATTATTTGTTTGAATATCTTGAAAAACTGAATGTCCCGGGAGCAGGGGTATTTGCATATATATCATTCAGATCAGCCGCTGCAGTTATTACATCCCTGTTCATCTCAATGATGATAGGGAAAAGGATAATCATGTTACTTAAGAAGAAACAGGTTGGGGAGGTTGTCAGGGATCTCGGACTGGAAGAACAGTATCGGAAAAAAGGAACCCCTTCGATGGGCGGACTTATAATATTGGCATCAATACTGATCCCCACCCTTCTTTTTGCAAAACTCGATAATGTTTATGTACTGCTTATGCTGCTGACAACAGTTTGGCTCGGATCAATAGGTTTCCTGGATGACTATATAAAAATATTTAAAAAGAACAAGGGGGGGCTCGCCGGTAAATTCAAAATAGCAGGTCAGATCGGACTGGGAATAATTGTAGGCCTTACACTTTTTTTCAGTGATGATGTCAGGATAAGTGAAAAGGTTAATATATCAGAGCTTACGTCAAGGGAAAGAACAGAAATGGTCGACTCTTCAGTGCCTGAATCCTTAAAGGCTGAGATTCCCATGGAAAGGAAATCTACAAAGACGACGATACCATTTGTGAAAAATAATGAGTTCGATTATGCATGGCTTGTAGCCTTTATTGACAAAGATCACAGACAGCCCTGGACATGGCTGGTTTTTATCGCAATAATTGTTTTTATTCTTACAGCCGTTTCTAACGGGGCCAACCTGACTGATGGTCTTGATGGACTCGCTACCGGCACTTCTGCAATTATAGGCGCGGCACTTGGAATACTGGCATATGTTTCCAGTAACATCATTTATGCCGATTACCTCAATATAATGTTCATCCCTCAGACTGAGGAGCTGGTGATTTTTGCCAGTGCATTTATGGGAGCCACTATAGGCTTCCTGTGGTATAACTCCTATCCGGCACAGGTTTTTATGGGTGATACAGGCAGTCTTGCCCTTGGTGGTATAATCGCAGTTTTTGCAATTGTAATAAGAAAAGAGCTGCTGATCCCAATCCTGTGCGGGATATTTCTGGTTGAAAACCTGTCAGTTGTATTACAGGTTTCGTGGTTTAAAAGAACCAGGAAAAAACACGGAGTGGGAAGGAGAATATTCCTGATGGCCCCGCTTCATCACCATTATCAGAAAAAAGGATACCCGGAGCCTAAAATTGTGACACGCTTCTGGATTGTAGCAATAATACTGGCAGTGTTCAGCATAGTTACTTTGAAGATAAGATAGTTGAATGAAGAAGAAGATAATAATACTGGGAGCAGGGGAAAGTGGTGCAGGTTCGGCAGTTCTTGCACAGAAACAGGGATTTGATGTTTTTGTTTCCGACAACGGCACCATAAAGGGGAAATACAGGGATATCCTTGAGGAGCATAAGATAAGGTGGGAAGAGGGTAAACATACAGAAAATGAGATACTGACAGCCAGTGAGGTGATAAAAAGTCCGGGTATCCCGGAAGATATGCCACTGATCAGAAAGATTCACGAAAAAGGGATATCCGTGATTTCAGAGATTGAATTTGCAGGCAGATATGCGCGAGGCGTAAAAATTTGTGTGACAGGTAGTAACGGAAAAACAACAGTCACAAACCTTATTTACCATATACTCACGAAGGCAGGTAAAAATGCGGCAATGGCAGGAAATGTGGGAAACAGTTTTGCAATGGCTGTGGCTGAAGAAGATTACGACTTTTATGTAATAGAACTGAGCAGCTTCCAGCTTGACGGAATGTTCAAATTCAGGGCGGAAATAGCAGTGTTGATGAATATTACTCCCGATCATCTCGACAGGTACGGATACACTCTACAGAAATATATTGACTCAAAATTCAGGATCATACAGAACCAGACAAAATCTGATTTCCTGATTTACTGGGCCGATGATCCCATAATCAGGAAAGAATTGTCAAAAAGAAATCCGGGAATGATACTTCTTCCATTTTCGACTACCTCAAAGAAAAACATGACTTCATACATAGAAAACAATGAAATAATAATTGATTACCAATATAAAACCAACCTTATGACTATTCATGAACTGGCGCTAAAAGGCCGTCACAACACCTATAATTCGATGGCAGCTGCAATTGCAGCAAAAGTGCTGAGTATCCGGAAGGATACCATCAGAGAAAGCCTCGCTGATTTTCAGGGAGTTGAACATCGCCTTGAACCGGTAATCAAGGTGAGCGGCATTAATTTCATTAATGATTCAAAAGCAACAAATGTAAACTCGACCTGGTATGCTCTTGAATGTGTGGAAACAAATATCGTCTGGATAGTGGGAGGTATAGACAAGGGGAATGATTATTCCGAGTTATTGCCAATAGTGAAAGAAAAAGTAAAGGCCGTGGTATGCCTCGGGAAGGAAAACAAAAAGATCCTTGAAGCATTCACTGATGCCGTGCCGACAATCGTTGAAACTGCGTCAATGGAGGAGGCTGTCAGATCAGCTTATTACCTGGCAAAAAAAGGTGATACTGTTTTGCTTTCACCTGCATGTGCAAGTTTTGACCTGTTTAATAATTATGAGGATCGCGGCCGTCAGTTTAAGGCGGCAGTACGTAATCTTTAAGAGGTTTTGAAATGCAAAAAGGCTGGCTGACAAGAACATTTAAAGGTGACAGGGTCATTTGGGGCCTTGTAGCCCTTTTTATGGTTTATTCCCTGCTTTCGGTATACAGTTCATCAGTGGGAATAGCATTTAGAAACTATGGGGGTAATACAACCTATTTTCTCAGAAGCCAGTTTATCATGCTCCTGCTAGGACTGGTAATTATAGTGGTGGTACATTACCTTCCTTACAGGATCTATTCTGCTATGGCCGGGTTGATACTTATAGTGGCTTCAGGATTGCTTGTCCTGACACTTATCTTTGGCGCCAGAATTAACGAAGCAACACGCTGGCTGGTAATTCCGGGTACCGGCTTCAGGCTTCAGACCTCCGACATTGCAAAAGTCGCCCTGGTACTCTATCTCGCAAGAACACTGGCAAAATACCAGAATGAACTGAGTGATTTTATCCTGGTGACAAAATATTTTATGGTACCTGTTGCTGTGATATGTGCTCTCATTATGCCCGAGAACCTTTCAACAGCAATGATAATCTTTGGGATAAGCATTATAATAATGTATATAGGAAGAGTGCCCTTTAAATTCCTGCTGGCATATATCGGGATGGCAGCAGCGGGAGTTGTACTATTTGCCCTTGTACTTACTGCAGTAACGAAGGACAACAGGGTGGAGATATGGAGAAACAGGATTGAGAATTTCTTTTCGGCTGATGCCAGTGAGGACAGTAATTACCAGTCGAACCAGGCAAAAATAGCTATATCAACCGGAGGTCTCTTCGGGAAAGCACCCGGCAGAAGCACCCAGCGCAATATGTTACCGCAATCAAATTCCGATTTCATTTTTGCAATAATAATTGAAGAATATGGACTTATCCTTGGAGCAATCCCGCTGGTACTTGCATATATGATACTGCTGTTCAGGGCAATAACAATTGCAAAAAAGTGTGAGACGGCATTCCCGGCATATATGGTGCTGGGACTTACCGTGATGATAGTGATCCAGGCAATGATTAATATGCTGGTGGCAGTAGGCCTTTTCCCTGTTACCGGACAGACGCTTCCCATGGTAAGCTGGGGAAGAACATCAGTTCTTGTTATGAGTTTTTCTATAGGGGCTATATTGAGTGTCAGCAGGGTGGTAAATGCCCGGATCAGAAAAGAAGAGCTTCCTGAAGAAGAGATAATTGATGAAGGAGAAAGGATATATGAACCGGCAAAGTCATAAAAGGATCGTAATAAGCGGCGGAGGTACCGGGGGACATATATTTCCGGCTATCTCAATAGCAAACGCCCTGACGAGGATAGAACCCGGGGCTGAGATACTTTTTGTCGGCGCTGAAGGAAGAATGGAGATGGAAAAGGTTCCTGCCGCCGGATACAAAATAATTGGATTACCGGTTGCAGGTTTTTACAGAAGTCTGACGCCAAAGAATTTTATAGTACTCTATAAGCTTGTCAAAAGCATGTTTCTCGCCAGAAAACTGATCAGAGAATTTAATCCTGATGTGGTAGTGGGCGTTGGAGGCTATGCGAGCGGTCCGGTACTGAGGAAGGCGGGGAGAATGGGAATACCTACCCTTATACAGGAACAAAACAGCTATGCCGGTATTACCAACAAGCTGCTTGCAAAAAATGCTTCAGTCATCTGTGTTGCATATGACGGTATGGAAAAATACTTTCCTGCAAAAAAAATAATCAAAACAGGAAATCCCGTGAGGCACAACTTCGATAGTCTTGAAGCTATGAGTGATGAGGCTAAATCATTTTTTAATCTCGATAAGAATAAACCGGTGATACTTATTCTGGGTGGATCTCTCGGGGCAGGAACAATCAACAAAAGCTTTTCGGGAAATATCGACAGAATGAAAGATTCAGGGTACCAGTGGCTGTGGCAGACCGGCAAGTTATATTATGAAGACGTAAATGCACTTGTAAATCTTTCCGGAGGTGATACCATCAAAGTGCATGATTTCATAATAAGGATGGACTATGCTTTTGCTGCCGCGGATATCATTGTCTCAAGAGCAGGAGCAGGGACTATTTCAGAATTATGCCTTGTAGGAAAACCGGTGGTACTGGTCCCTTCACCCAATGTAGCTGAAGATCATCAGACACGGAATGCACAGGCCCTGTACCAGAGAAATGCGGCAGTTATAGTTACTGATGGTGAAGCAGTGAAATGCCTCATGGATGAGATAGTTAAACTGGTTAAGGATGAAGACCGCAGATCAGCTTTGTCAATGAATATCAGAACGATGGCCGACAGGGATGCGGATGTCAGGATAGCACAGGAAATACTTAAACTGGCAGGTAAATGATTGATTTCAGAAACATAGAGGGATTATATTTTGTCGGTATAGGAGGGATAGGAATGAGTGCCCTTGCTTTATATTTCAGAAAGGGAGGATTTACCATTGCAGGTTATGACAGAACATCGGGAAGTATAACTGATAAACTTACTGTATCAGGCTGCGATATTTCATATAAGGATGAAATAAACCAAATACCTCCACTCTTCAGGGAAATAACCGCAAAAGAGAGGGTTCTTGTCATATACACTCCCGCAATACCTGCGGAAAGTAACATATTGAGCCACTTCAGGAACAATGGCTACAGGCTTTATAAGAGATCAGAGATTCTGGGAGAGATATCTTTAAAAACTGATACAATAGCAGTTGCAGGTACCCATGGAAAAACAACAGTGTCGACAATGATCGCACACCTCCTGAAACAGTCAAAAATCGATTGCTCTGCCTTTCTTGGGGGAATATCAAAAAACTATGATTCAAATCTCCTGACCGGTAAAGGAAAATATACCGTTATGGAAGCTGATGAATTTGACAGATCTTTTCATCGGCTGAGTCCTCTGATGGCAGTCGTTACTTCTTTGGATGCCGACCATCTTGACATATATGGTGATCACAAGACAATGATTGCTGCATACAATGAATTCTGCGGTAAGATAAGGAAGAAGGGACTTATTATCATTAACAATGCTATAAAGAATAAAATAATCTGTCCGGAGGGAGTAAGATGTTACACCTACGGACATGATCAGGATGCCGATTTCAGGTACTTTGATGTTAAGCATAAGGGAGATTATTACCTCTTCAGCCTGAAAACACCCGACAGGTTAATAAAGGATCTGATCTTTCCGTTTCCCGGCATCATAAATATTGAAAATATGACAGTCTCTATTGTAATTGCACTTTTTTGCGGTGTATCAGAAGATGAGATACGGAAAGGGATGACCATTTTCCGGGGTGTCAGGCGTAGATTCGATATAAGGGTCGACCTTCCGGGACTGGCCTATGTTGACGATTATGCACATCATCCCGAGGAGATAAGGGCCTGTATAACGTCGCTGCGTGAATATTTCAGCGGAAGGAAAATAACCGGAATATTCCAACCCCATCTCTTCTCACGTACTCTGGATCATGCCGATGGTTTCGCAGCTGCCCTTGATGAACTGGATGAGGCTATCCTGCTCCCGGTTTATCCTGCTCGCGAAAAGCCCATCCCCGGAGTCTCATCCGAACTGATACTTAATAAAATGAAGCTTGAAAAGAAAAGACTCCTTGCAATGGATGAAATACCGGGGAAACTGGATGTAAAAATGCTTGATGTACTTGCAACAATCGGTGCAGGCGATATTGACAGACTGGCAGATCCCATTGAGGAGAAATTAAAAAGGGAGGCGATGAGATGATCTGGAAGATTGCAAAGATATTATTGATTATACCGGTATTATACATGATAATAATACCATTCTTCTTTGCTGCCTCGGCGAATTCCAAACCCTGCACAAGGATATTGATAAATATTATAGACTCATCTGATTATCATTTTGTTACAAAGAGACACCTGATGAATCTGGTTTATGGGAGCAGCAGCAAGATACTTGGCCGTCCGCTAAGAGATGTGCCGATCACTGATATTGAGGGAAGGATAAAAACCCTTAAGGAACTGAAGGAGGCCGAGGTTTATACTGCAATTGACGGTACTTTGCATGTGTATATTAATCAGCGGAACCCTATTATGAGAGTGATACCTGATGAGGGAGGCGATTTTTTTGTTGATGAAGATGGTTATATATTCAGGAGAAGGAACCTGTACAATCCTCGTCTCCATATCATTCAGGGAAATATTGATATTACTCCGGCAATGCTCGATAGTGTAAGTATATTCGATACAACCATAAAAAACACAATTCTGAAAGATATTTATCATTTTGTAGATTATATAAGAGGCGACAGTTTCTGGTCGGCCCAGATTGACCAGATTTATGTAAGCGGAAAAAATAAGATTGACCTTATTCCACGTGTAGGAAATCACAAAGTACACCTGGGGACATTTGAAAACTATAAAGATAAGATGAGAAACCTCGAAGCTTTTTATGAAAAAGTACTCCCTGAAGTCGGATGGGGAAAATACTCATTGATAAACCTTGAATTCAGGGACCAGATAGTATGCAGAAGACGATAATGAGAAACCATATTTAAATCATATGAACAACAAGGAACAGTATGTAGCAGCTATCGACATAGGAACCACAAAAATTGTGGCTATTGTCGGTAAGAAAAACGAGAACAACAAGATTGAGATTCTCGGGTTAAGCAAGGCTCTTTCAAAAGGAGTTAAAAGAGGTGTGGTAATGAACATCGAAGAGACGGTAAATGCAATACGAACAACCGTGGAGGATGTTCAGAAACGATCAGGCATCCTCTTCTCGGAGGTTTTTGCAGGAATAGCCGGTCAGCACATTAAAAGCATGAAGAGCCGCGGGTATATTATGCGTGACTCCTATGAGGACGAAATAAAGAAAGATGAGGTTTTCAGGCTCATAGAGGATATGCATAAGATCCACATTGATATCGGTGAGGAGATTATACATGTCATCCCTCAGAATTTCATCGTTGACAATGAAACAGGAGTGAAGAATCCGATAGGAATGTGCGGCAGAAGGCTGGAAGCCAATTTCCACATCGTTATAGGACAGGTGGCTGCAGCAAAGAATATAGAAAAATGCATCCGGAAGGTTAATCTTAATGTGAAGGATATGATACTTGAACCCCTGGCATCATCCGATGCCGTTCTTACAGAGGATGAAAAAGAGGCAGGCGTGGTTCTGGTAGATATCGGAGGCGGGACCACTGATCTTGCGGTCTACTACGATAACATTATCCGGCATACGGCAGTAATACCTCTAGGCGGAAATGTTGTGACAAAGGATATCAAAGAAGGATGTGCAATCCTGCAAAGGCACGCCGAACAGCTTAAAATACAGTATGGATCGGCTCTTGGTGACATAGCTCCCGAGGATAAGGTGGTGTCTATACCTGGCATCAGCGGCAGAGAACCCAAGGAGATATCATTCAAAAGCCTCGCCTATATTATTCAGTCGAGAATGGAAGAGATAATCGACTTTATAAATTTCGAGATCCAGAATTCGGGATATGCTGACAAACTTGCAGCCGGTGTTGTTATAACAGGCGGCGGATCGATGCTGAGACATCTGCCGCAGCTAATGAAATTCAAGACAGCCATGGATGTAAGGATAGGGTTACCGAATGAACACCTTGCCGGAACAAGCAAGAATGAGATAAATCAACCTATGTATGCCACCAGTGTGGGATTGATTATGCGTGGCTTCGAATATCTGGAAACATACAAACAATCATTCAATATAGGACCGAAAAGTGAATACATGAGGCCAAAAACAGAACCTGCGGAAGTAACGGAAATGGGACAGGGCAACGAACATTCTGAATACCGGAAAGAACCAAAAACTACCCTGGCCGAAAAGATCAGAATGATGATGCAAAGTATGTTTGAGGTTGAGGATCAGTCAATTAATTGATAAGATTTAAATATGGTTGTGTTATCTTGAAATTTACTGTTCATAAAACAATAAAAAATAAAGCTATGTCAGACGATATAATGAACTTTGATCTGCCTGTTGAAAGATCGTCGATAATCAAGGTCCTTGGTATTGGCGGCGGAGGTAATAACGCTGTCAATCATATGTTTGAAAGAGGAATAAGGGACGTTAATTTTGTGGTTTGCAATACCGACCACCAGGCACTCACAAGCAGTCCTGTCCCGGTCAAGATACAGATAGGCGAGGCACTTACCGAAGGGATGGGTGCGGGTAGTCAGCCTGAAAAGGGTAAAAAAGCAGCACAGGAGAATATTGCTGATGTAATGGATGCCCTGAGCGGAAATACCAGGATGGTATTCATAACAACAGGCCTGGGGGGAGGTACCGGCACAGGTGCGATTCCGGTTGTGGCAAAAGCCTGCAAGGACGCGGGCTTGCTGACCATTGCGGTGGTCACAATTCCTTTCAAATCAGAGGGCAAAGTCCGTATCAGGTATGCAATCGACGGTATTACAGAGTTGAAAGACTATGTAGATTCTCTCCTGGTGATAAATAATGAGAAACTGCGGGAGATATATGGTAACCAGGGAGTCTCAACCGCATTTTCAAAAGCTGATGATGTTCTCACTACCGCAGTTAAAGGAATAGCTGAAATAATCACTGTGGCAGGTTATATCAATGTTGACTTCGCTGATGTGGAAACAGTTATGAAGGATTCTGGTGTTGCTATTATGGGTATGGGAGAAGCTGCCGGCGAAAACAGAGCCATACGTGCCATTGAGAATGCACTTGCATCACCTCTTCTCAATTCAAACGACATCACAGGGGCGAAAAGCATCCTTATTAATATTTCTTCAGGAAAAGGAGAACATGAACTTACCATGGATGAACTGGGTGAAATAACTGACTACATGTATGAGGCAGCATCAGAGGATGCGTTGATAATCAGAGGATTATCTCAGGATGAAAACCTTGGAGAAAATATAAGCGTCATTGTGATTGCTACAGGATTTGAGGCAAACAGTATCTTCCAGCCCTATAAAACCAAAAAATCCAGACAGGTTGAGATATTGTCAAATAGAAATGTAGTACCTCCTGTAATAAATCAGCAGAGAAATGATGAATCCTTCACGGTCCATAAAAAGGGCATGGAATCAATAATAACCGATTTTGAGGAGGAATCACAGGGTGAGTTTGATTTCGGATTATCAGGCAACACTGATGACGAAAATGTAACAAAAGGAAATAAGAAATATGAGGATGAGCAGGATAAATCTGATGCTACACTGCGAAAAGTAAAACATATGCAAAATATTATGAAGAAAGAGGGCATCTCAAATAAAACAATGAAGGAGAATATTGAGACATTTGAAGATGTCCCGGCCTATGTGCGGAGAAACCTGCTTCCTGAAGATACGGAAAAGCCATCGGAAAGTAAATTATCAAAGTTTACACTCACTAACGATGAGGAGGAGGGACCTGTGTTGAGGGAAAACAATGCCTACCTCAATGATAATGTGGATTGATACTTATTATTTTGCAATATATAACACCTGGCAGGGACGTTGCATGCAACGTCCCTACTGATTTAATTTTCTATATTTGCGCAGATGACAAGAAATGTTTCAATATTGTTTCTCCTTCTGGTATCGACCGGTCTGTTTGCGCAAAATAAAGAACCTGCCGGAAAGAGGATGGTGAAACAATTTGTTCTTTCATCTGATTATGCAGATGAGGTTACAATCCCGTTCGATACGGTATTCTCATTGTTTCACCGCCACCGTATCGCTGACAAATACTCCCCGTTAAATGCCACACTCGGTAATTATGGTCTACCCTTTTACCAGATAAATTTCTTTGATCGCGTTTTTGATCCTGATAAATTCCTCTATGCTTACTATTATCCGTTTATTTTTCAGCCCGACAATGCTGTTTTCATGAATACCCAGGTCCCGTTTACGGAAATGGTATGGACATACGGAGCTCCCAGGGAGACTTCAGAACAGACCTTCAGGGTGCGTCACTCACAGAATGTGAACAGGTTCTTAAATTTTGGTCTTATTTACGATATTATCTACAATCTTGGTCAGTATAATTACCAGAGGGCAGAAGATAAAACCTTTACCTTTTTCTCTTCATATACCGGAACTAAATACAAAATCTATTTTTCTGCTGGTGTTAATAATATAACGTCCTATGAAAATGGAGGAATAACCGGAACCGATCAACTGCCACTGTTCAAAACAACCCCCCGGGAAGTGCCGGTAAACCTGGGGAGCCTCAATACAGCAACCAGCATACTGAAAAACAGAAACATACTCCTGGAGCAGCGCTATACTGTCGGAAAACAGACACAAAAGGGAGATACTGTAAAAAATGAACGGGAAAGCTTTACAGGATTAAGCGGGACATTTTCACATATATTCACATGGGAGAATAACAGGCGAACATATATTGATGATTACCCGGAATCGGGATTTTATGATACAATATTCATCAGCGCTTCTGAAACATTTGATTCTCTGTATTCACGCAGCATAAAAAACACACTGAGGTTTGATTTTGCCACGGATGAGACAAGAAAATTCAGCCTCGGAGGAGGAGTGGGAGTACGAAATGAGCTTTTCCGGTTCAGCCAGATAGTCCCCACTCATGATACAACAATTGCCGACACTTCAAGCTGGAACAAGAACAATAATGTACTGGTTGGCAGACTTTACAACAATGTAGGAGAAAAGTTCAGATGGATGGCAAACGGAGAGCTTTATATTACAGGTTACAGAGCAGGAGATTTCAATCTTTCAGGTGAAATAAGAAAATCATTCGGATGGGAAAAGGGAACTGCATCATGGCTCATTACAGGCAGTATCATCAACAGAGGGCCCTCATTCTGGTATGAACAATGGGGAGGAAATCATTTTGAGTGGCATAATGACCTGGATAAAGAGTTCCGGATAGATGTTGGAACATCCTTTATTTATCCTGCCTTTAAAACTGAACTGAAACTGAACTATGCAATTATTGATAATTATACAGGATTCGATGAATATGCGATTCCTTTCCAGCATCAAGGAGGATTATCGGTTGCTGCCCTTATGGTAAAAAAAGAGTTTAAAGCCTGGAAATTCCATCTCGCCACTGACATTCTTATACAGCAAAGCAGTAATACTGAGATTCTTGACCTTCCCCTTCTTACTACACGCTCGGCCGGGTTTTTCGAGCATCTTTTCCGTTTCAAGCAGACCAATGGAAGGCTTAATACCCAGCTGGGAGTAGATGTTATATATCATACCCTTTATCATGCGTATGCTTATATGCCTGCAACCGGAAGGTTCTACAACCAGTCGCTGGTAAAGACCGGAAATTACCCTTTTATTAACGTATTTCTTAACCTCAAACTCAAAAGAACGCGGATTTTCATAATGTTTGACCATGTAAACTCAGGATTAATGAGTTATAATTACTTATTAACACCCCATTATCCGCTGAATATCAGAATGTTGAGGTATGGACTTGCCTGGACCTTTTATAATTAAAAAATAGTTGTATCTTTGCACCCGTTTTTAAAAGACCGGAAACGGATGTTAAACTAATACAATTATTTTGGAAAAGGTTATAATTATAATATTAATATTTCTGGAGTCAATTTCAGGCTCCGTAAACAAGAAACCGTACTCCTCCCCGGGCAATACCGCCCCGGTGAATATTGATCTTGATTCTATCAGGAGCAGGGGCAGGCTTATTGCAGTTACAGACTATAATTCCACGAATTATTTTATTTACAGGGGAGAGCCAATGGGGTTTCATTATGAACTACTTACAGCATTTGCAGATCACATAGGAGTCGACCTTGAGATGGTTACGGAAAATCAGCTTGAAAATGCATTTGATCTTCTGAACGACGGGAAAGCTGATCTGCTGGCTATCGGCCTCACTGTTAACACAACACGAAGGAATGAGATCCTTTTTAGTGATCCAATCTATGAGACCAGGCAGGTTCTTGTGCAGAGAAAACCACAACATTGGCAGTCAATGACGCAGGATAAAATAAACAAAAAGCTTATTAGAAACCAGCTCGACCTGGCAAATAAGACAGTTTTTGTCCAGGAAAGATCTTCTCACTCTGAGCGCCTTCATTCTCTTGCACGTGAAATAGGTGATTCAATTATTATTGTTGAAGTCCCCTCTGATGCGGAGGAGCTGATACAGAATGTGGAAGAAGGACTTATTGAATATACGGTATGTGATGAGAATATTGCGCAGGTAAATTCTACATATTACCCCGATATTGATATTAAAACACCTGTAAGCTTTCCCCAGAACATAGCATGGGGTCTGAGAAAGGAGAATGCGGGTATGCTCGCAAGAGAGCTGAATCACTGGCTTGCTGCTTACAAGAGAACAGGCGATTATGCCCTGTTATATGCAAAATATTTTAAAAACACAAGGTCCAGCAGAATAGTCAAAAGTGATTATTATGCACCCTATACAGGAAAGATATCACGATGGGATGATATGATAAAATCTGCGAGCAATGATATAAACTGGGACTGGCGTTTGCTTGCATCACTTATATACCAGGAATCGCGCTTTAATCCTAGTGTCAGGTCATGGGCAGGAGCTTACGGCCTCATGCAGGTGATGCCTGGCACAGGGAAAAGGCTTGGTATTGATATAACCTCATCGCCTTCAAACAACATCAGGGCAGGGACTCTCTACATAAGCAGCCTTCAATCTGTTTTTGATACAAAAATCGAAGATGAGAATGAGAGAATGAAATTCATCCTTGCATCATATAATGCAGGTCCGGGACATGTTCTGGATGCCATGAGACTGGCAGAGAAATATGGAATGGACCCTCAGAAATGGGATAGAAATGTTGAATTATGGCTGACCAAAAAGTCGGAGCCCATATATTACAATGATCCCGTAGTGAAAAGCGGATATTTCAAAGGTACTGAATCAATTAATTTTGTAAGTGAGATAATTGACCGCTTTGAACATTACAAGAATTTCATTCCCGAGCATTTAAGTCAGAATTACAATTGAGACAGGTACAATTTCTTTAGCTGTAAGTTTACGACAGACGATCTCTTAATCGTATCTTATTGCCTTCACGGGAGTGATCCTGCTTATCAGATTTGAAGGGACCAGCAGCATGACAAGTATTGCTGCCAGGGTCCCTGCATTGAGAATGAGGATGTGGATCAAATCAAGATTTACCGGAACAGTCTTTATGTAGTATGAAGAAGGATCAAGGGTCACCAGACCTGTTTTAAGCTGGATAAATGCTATTCCTATACCTATAAGGTTACCCCATAGCAATCCTTTGCTTATAAGATAGGCAGCCTGGTAGAGAAATACTTTTCGTATTGTAACATCCTCGGAACCAAGTGCTTTAAGTATTCCTATCATATTTGTCTTCTCAAGTATCAAAATAAGCAGACCTGAGATCATATTGAATCCGGCTACAACAAGCATGAGGAATATGATGATGATTACGTTGACATCCTGGAAATTGAGCCAGTCAAAGATCTGAGGATATTTCATCTTGATGTTGGTGACCTTAAATTTTTCCTCATCTTCCAGTACCTGGTAGCCAATGGCATCCCTTACAGACATGGTCATCTCATCCAGACGATCAAAATCCTTAATAAATATTTCAAATCCGCTGATCTGATCATCATCCCATCCATTTAGCCTTTTAATGTGACCTATATCGCAAAAAACATAAATCTTATCAAACTCCTCGAGACTGGTCTCATAGATACCGCTGACAGTGAATTTTCTCATTCTTGGAGGATCCTGTACAAAGTGCATGGCAAAAGAATCGCCGGTCTTCAGCAGGAGCATATCAGAGATTTTTTTTGATATGATTACATTATTTGTCCTGGCTGTATCAGTTACTGTAAATGCCGAACCGTCAATCATATTTTTGCTGAAGTAGCTCCAGTCAAAATCACTGCCCACTCCTTTCAGGATCACACCCTGAAAATCTGCATCTGTCTTTATTATACCGGCTTTTGTTGCATATACCTGTACATGACTTATTCCAGGTATATTTTTTATTTTGGGGATAAACTCCTGGTTCTGGCGTATAGGTGCAGTCTCAAACGAGATATTGGAGTCAAAATTTGATATCTGGATATTTGATCCGAATCCGACTATCTTTTCCCTGATCTGTTGTTTAAAACCGGTAAGTATGGCAACAGCAACGATCATCACGGCAAGACCCATTGCAATGCCGATTATGGCAATAACATTTATCGGCCGTGAAAAGGAGGTTCCTTCTCTCCGGCCTTTTATAAGGCGCTGTGCTATGAAATATGGCAGATTCATTTTAAACTGGATTCAAATTTAACAATTTCTCTGTGTATCCTCTGTGGAACTGTGTAAGTTCTTATTTTTTCTTACACAGAGGCACACGGACAAAAAACTGTAGATTTGTAGTAAAGTATTATTGAAATGAAGAAACTATTTGCTTTTTTATTAGTCGGATTATTTGTATGTTCATGCTTCAGCGTTAAAAAGGTTCCTGTCCCGGGTGCTAACCAGATAGATCAATACAGGCATCTTATTGAAGATAAAGGAGTTGCAGTAGTAGCAAACCAGACTTCCATGACCGGGCAGACCCATCTTATAGATAATCTGCTGAACATAGGGATTAATATTAAAGTGATATTTGCACCTGAACATGGTTTCAGAGAACTGGCTCCTGATGGTGACACAATACAGGATGAAAATGATCCTGCTACCGGCATCCCTCTTAAAAGCCTTTATGGTAACCGCCTGAAACCGTCACCCGAAGATCTGGAAGGTATTGATGTAATCATATTCGACATACAGGATGTCGGTGTAAGGTTCTTTACTTATATCTCAACGCTTCATTATGTTATGGAAGCATGCGCCGAAAACAATGTAAAATGTATTGTTCTCGACAGGCCGAATCCGAATGGATTTTATTTCGACGGAAATATTGCCGATACTGCATACCGCTCTTTTGTAGCCATGCATCCGGTACCTGTTGTTCATGGAATGACTGTCGGAGAATATGCAATGATGATAAACGGTGAGGGATGGCTTAACAATGGCATTAAATGTGATCTTTCCGTTATTAAGTGTAAAAATTACACTCATAAAACCCTTTATGAACTGCCGGTAAGGCCCTCACCGAATTTGCCAAACCAGACATCCATATATCTGTATCCATCGATATGTTTATTTGAAGGAACAAGAATATCGCCTGGCAGGGGAACCCCATTTCCTTTCCAGGTGTTCGGTTCACCGCTTTTCCCTGATAAAGGATTCAGCTTTACACCCGGGAGCCTGCCGGAATCAACAAATCCGCCTCTTCTGGGTGAGAAATGCTACGGAGTGGATCTCCGCAATGCAATAAATGATAAAATCGTACCGTCACCCGGTATTAATCTTAAGTGGCTTATTGATGCTTATAATGAATATACTGACAAGGATAATTTCTTCACTCCATATTTTGACAGTCTGGCTGCAGGACCAACACTCCGTGAACAGATCGAAAAAGGTATGACAGCTGATGAAATCCACGAATCATGGAAAGATGGACTGGCAGAATTTGGAAAGATAAGGGAGAAATATTTGCTGTATAAATAACCCCACGGGGTTATTTCCTTCCGGGATATACCTTTAATGCCTCTGCAAGTGTCTCCATGGCATTACTGAGGTCATCAATCTTAAGAACATAAGCAATACGTGCTTCATTCTTTCCTAATCCGGGTGTGGAATAGAAACCTGATGCCGGGGCAATCATTACGGTCTGGTTATTATATTCGAATTCCTCCAGCAGCCATTGTGCAAATTTATCGGAATCATCAACAGGAAGTTTTACAACAGTATAAAAAGCTCCCTTTGGCTTAGGGCAGTAAACACCGGGTATTTTATTCAGAGCATCGACCATAAAATTACGGCGGGCAGTATATTCCCTGTTGACCTCACTGAAGTATTCGGGAGGTGTATCTGTCGAAGCTTCACCGGCAATCTGTCCCAGTCCGGGAGGAGAAAGACGTGCCTGTGCAAATTTGAGGGCAGTGGTAAGCACCTCCCTGTTTTTTGTTACAAGTGCGCCGATACGTACACCACATTCACTGTAACGTTTTGATACAGAATCAAGCAGTACAACATTATTTTCTATACCGGCAAGCTTCATGGCTGAAAAATGTTCAGCTCCATCATAACAGAATTCCCTGTAAGCTTCATCAGAAAAGAGCCATAGATCATATTTCTTTATGATATTCCTTAGCTGAAGAAGCTCCTCTTTTGAATAAAGATATCCGGTAGGATTATTCGGGTTGGCAATAATAATGCCTCTTGTCCTGGCTGTTATCTTTTTTTCTATTTCAACTATCGGAGGAAGCGCAAAATCATCTTTTATATACGACGTGACAGGAATGATTTTAATACCTGACGAGGTTGCAAAACCGCTGTAATTAGCATAGAAAGGCTCAGGTGTAATCACTTCATCACCTGCATTAATACACGAATTGAATGCAAACATTATAGCCTCTGATCCACCTGTGGTTATAAGTAATTCGGTATGATCGACATTGATACCTATATTCTGATAGTAACCTGCTAATTTACGGCGGTACGATTCATTACCTGCGGAGTGGCTGTACTCGATTACTTTCTGATCAAGGTTCCGTATGGCATTTAGTGCAACTTCAGGAGTAGGAATATCGGGCTGCCCGATATTAAGATGATACACCTTTATTCCTTTTCGTTTTGCCTCTTCCGAATATGGAACAAGCTTTCTTATCGGGGAAGCCGGCATTGCCTTGCCTTTTTCGGATATTGACGGCATGATAATTAAATTTTTTTCTCACTTCAAAGGGTTACAAAAATAAATAAAATGACCGACTGAAAGAATGATTTTCATCTTTTTCTGAATCATTATTTTACTAAAAGATATCAGTAGTTCTTCTATAAAATAAACCGTATGACTGAAAGTTGAAACGTTGAAATGTTGAATACATAATTATTTCTATTTTTGCAGATCAATAGACCTGACCGACCAATGGAAATACCCTCAAAATACGAACCTGGAAAAACCGAGAGCAAATGGTACGACTACTGGATGAGGCAGGGCTTTTTCAAAAGCACTCCTGATGACAGCGAACCCTATACTATTGTGATTCCTCCGCCGAATGTAACAGGCGTTCTACACATGGGTCACATGCTGAACAATACCATTCAGGATGTACTTGTACGCAGGGCAAGGATGCTGGGGAAAAATGCCTGCTGGGTTCCCGGAACAGATCATGCATCCATAGCTACTGAGGCTAAAGTCGTTGCCAAGCTGAAAAACGAAGGAATTGATAAGCGGAATATTTCGAGGGAGGAATTCCTTGAACATGCGTGGGAATGGACCCGTAAGCATGGAGGAATAATTCTTGAGCAGCTAAAGAGGCTTGGTGCCTCATGCGACTGGGACAGAACTCTTTTTACCATGGACAAGGAGAGGTATGATTCTGTTATTAAGGTATTTGTGGATCTTTTTAATAAGGGCCTGATCTATAGGGGAGTACGTATGGTCAACTGGGATCCGCAGGCAAGAACAGCCGTTTCGGATGAGGAGGTCATATATACTGAAGAGCGATCCAAGCTCTATTATGTAAGGTATAAAATTGCAGGCTGGAATGATTATATTACTGTTGCAACAACACGTCCCGAGACTATATTGGGTGATACTGCGGTATGTGCCAACCCCAACGACACCAGATATAAGCATTTAAAGGGGAAAAATGTTATTGTTCCTATGGCAAACAGGGAGGTGCCTTTCATTTTTGATGAATATGTGGATATGGAATTTGGTACCGGCTGCCTCAAAATAACACCGGCACATGATGTCAACGATTACCTTATTGGTCAGAAGCATAATCTTCCGTCGATAGATATTTTTAATGATGATGGTACCATTAGTTCTGAGGCCGCAATGTTTGTCGGGGCCGACAGGTTTGCGGCAAAAGATATGGCTGAAGAAGAGCTTAAACGAACCGGCAATCTTATTAAGGTTGTTCCTTATAATAACAAGATAGGACGGTCAGAACGGACACATGCAATAATAGAACCAAAGCTCTCAATGCAGTGGTTCCTGAAAATGGAAAAAATTTCCCATCCCGCACTTAATGCTGTTATGAACGGAGAAGTACATCTTCATCCGTCAAAATTCAGGAACCTCTACAGACGCTGGATGGAGAATGTACACGATTGGTGCATCAGTCGGCAGTTGTGGTGGGGACATAGAATACCGGCATGGTACTATGATAATAATGAATTTGTTGTTGCTGAGAACGTTACAGAAGCCCTGGCCCTGGCAAAGACAAAAAGTGGTAATGATTCTCTCAATGAGGCTGACCTTCAGCAGGATGAGGATGTACTTGACACATGGTTCTCCTCATGGCTCTGGCCGATAACATCATTTGATGGTATAAATAAACCCGATAATCCCGACATTAAATATTATTACCCTACAAATGACCTGATCACTGCACCGGAGATACTCTTCTTCTGGGTTGCCAGAATGATAATTGCCGGTTACGAGTATATGGATCAGAAACCATTTAACAATGTATACCTGACAGGTCTTGTACGTGACCAGCAAAGAAGAAAAATGTCAAAATCACTGGGTAATTCACCTGAACCGCTTGAGCTTATTGACAAATATGGTGCAGATGGTGTAAGGGTAGGCATGCTTTTATGCTCACCAGCCGGCAATGACCTGCTTTATGATGATTCTCTGCCGGAGCAGGGACGTAATTTTGCAAACAAGATATGGAATGCTTTCAGGCTGATAAAGGGGTGGAAAGTTGATGATGGCATAGTACAGCCTGCTTCTTCAGGGGCAGCAGTAAAGTGGATGAATGAGGTACTGAAGAGAGCAACTGCAGAAATTGATACTCACTTCAGGAGATTCCGTATTTCGGAAGCACTGATGACTGCATATAAGCTTTTCTGGGATGAATTCTCATCATGGTACCTTGAAACAATAAAACCTGATTATGAAAAACCGGTCGACAGGATCACATATGATGCCTCTTTAATTCTCTTTGACAGGCTGCTGAGACTTATACATCCTTTCATGCCCTTTATTACTGAGGAGATATGGCAGCTTCTCATTGAGAGGAAAGAGGGAGAAAGCATCATGATAAGCAGTATGCCTGAAATAAAAAAATATGACAAAGAACTGACCATCAGATTTGAACTTATTAAGGAATGTGTGAGTGCTGTAAGAACAGTCAGAAGAGAAAAAAAGATACCTAATAAGGAAAAACTAACTCTTTTTATAAGAGCAGATGAAACTGATTTTAACCTTGAATTCCTGCCGGTACTTTCAAGACTCTGTAACCTGTCGGGTATAAAATTCGTTACGGAAAAACAGACAGGAGCTGTCTCCTTTATGGTTAAAACGGTCGAATTCTATATTCCTGTGGGCGACAAGTTCAATATAGATACAGAGCTTTCAAAGATAGTTGAAGATATTGATTACTATAAGGGATTTCTTGCTACGGTTATGGAAAAACTTGATAATGAGAGTTTTATAAAGAATGCCCCGGTCAGTGTACTTGAACTGGAAAAGAAAAAGAAAAGCGATGCAGAGACTAAAATAAAGTCGCTTGAGGAGAGACTTAAAGAGTTGAAGAAATGACGGGGGTTACTGCATTACCTCCCTGACAAAATAATTCTGTTCGATCTGTACAATTTTCCAGTTATTGTTTAGTATCAGATGCCATCCCTCTCCTTCTATCCTGTTTCTGTCCTCACTGAATCCTTTGGCTGTTATGCGAAGATACCTTAAGTTATTTGATAAAAGACAGCCTCCCTTGTCGACAGTAAGTTTTCCCCAGTTATCCGATATCCTTATTTTATTGTAAATTGTTCCCAGGGTATCTAATGACCTGATATCTTCAAGCTCATAATCAAAATAGGGACTTTCAAGCTCAAGCAGAACAACGGGCTTGTCGACAAATTTTGCTATCCGGCGATGGATTCTTTCACTTATCTCACTGTCCCTTTCAGCCTCCTCTGCCACGATAGTTTCAAGGTCATAATTCAGTGCGATGCTTCCTGCTACATCGCGGCATACTTCAGGACACTGGATATCATAAAGTTCCTTTACAATTTTTGCAAGATCAACATTCTCAGAATGTATAGTAGAGAAATCAAATCCTTTCTGGTACATCAGAGTGGCATATAATGCTCCATGGATAAAGCCGTATGATCGGGCATACGACTGAAATGAATATATCATGTCGAGAGATTCAAAAAGCCTTTTCTTGAATTCTTCCTGCGAGTTTGTGGATAAAAGGATATTGGTAAATGTAGCAAGCCCCTCGTAGTTCTCAAACCTGATCTTGTCACCAATATAATTCTGGTAGCTTTCATGGTTCGAACCTCTGAATATAAGTGCATCTCTTATGGCAAGCTGTTTTTCCGGACCTTCGGTGTTTATTGCCTTACGCAGTGCTTTCCATTCAAGTTTTAGCCAGATCCTGGCATTCTTTTCATCCATGATCGTGGTGTTGAAGCTTGAAGAAGTATAGCCGGTTGATTCCTGGAAAAGGTGGAAAAGGCTGTGGACAGACCGCGAGATAATTCTGAACTCATCCTCTTTGCCTGGTAACGGTACAAGTGCAAACAGAGTTCCTCCGAATATAATTGCCCTGTTGTTGATAATTTGTTCTTTGGGATAAGTACCGGTATAAATGCCATCTCTTTGTTTCAGGATACCCTCTCTGTCAGGCTCATTGGCTGTTATTCTCCGCGTTGAACGGTCAATAAACATCATCGGACCGTAAAGATTTTTTCCCCAGAGACTGCCATCATCCTTATTACAGACCTCTTCGATTTTTTTAAAATATTGAATTGCAATTTCAGGCGTGAGATATGAGTCATCTTCTTCAGTCTTACATCCAGTGAGACAAAGCAAAAGAAGAAAAATTATCCATCTTGTCATGGCGGACGGAGTTTTAGCTGGATAAAAATAATCAAAATTCTTTCAATTTATCAAAATGGCTGAGTCACCTAAACAGATAGAGACATTTATCATTCAGCAGGTGAGAGAGTTGACGGATCAAACATCTCCGGCAGGGGTGATCGACAATATAGCCGCAAAACTGAAATCATTCAATGATAAAGATCTGAGCGAAAGAATCAATAATAAACCTGAAGAGATAAGCAAGCTGGTCAAACAGTTTCTTCATTGCAGCTGATGGTTTGATTCTTCTTCTCATCCTCCTCACGTGCCTCTTTAATACTTACATTCAGCTCAAAGCCGATGAGTAGAGCTATTGCATTAAGATAGAGCCAGATAAGTATTACCATGAGGGTCCCGATCCACCCATACAGCTTATTATACTGTCCGAAGTGATTGACATAAAAGGAAAACCCGAGAGATGTAATTATAAAAAGAATTGTAGCCAGCATTGATCCCGGTGAGATGAACCTGAAATCGGTTCTTTTAGCAGGGGCTAAGTAATAAAGAAAAGAGATTGCCATGAAAAGTAGCAGGACTACCAGTATCCATTTGATAATTACAATAATACTGATCACAAGACTTCTCTCAAGGATATCCAGTTCAACAAGGTAATTAACAACTGATTTCCCGAAGATAACAAGGAAACCGGCAAGAGCTATCATCATCACCACAATAAGAAGAAGGATAATGGAGATCTTTCTTTGATGGATCCATGACCTGGATTTAAAATTATGGGCCGATACCACAAAAGCATGAATTATTGCATGAATACCATTGGTTGAAAAAATGGCAGTAGCTAAAAACATTACCAGCAGCAGGGCTCCGCTTTTATTTGTTACGGTATCTACAATGGTGGTTTCAAGAAAATTGAAAGCATTCACGGGGAGTATGTTTTCAAAAAGATCAATAAGCTCTTTCTGAAAATTAGGTATGGGTACAAAGGGTATCAGAGTAAAGATGAAAATTGATGCGGGCAGAAGGGCCAACAGGAGGTTAAAAGCAATTGAAGAAGCCCTGGTTACAAGTACTCCTTTTCTGAATCCTTTAATTACAAATCTTAATACATCGCCTATGGGGACACCGTCAAAACCGGGAAGAACCAGTCTTCTTATCTTTTCCCTCTTCCCGTTTGTCCCGTCTGTGAATTGCATATATTAAATGGCTTTTAAACTCATGTCGAGATTTTTGATATGATGAGTCAGAGCACCTACTGAGATGAAATCAACACCGCATTCAGCATAAACTCTGACAGTATCGATAGTGATACCTCCCGAGGATTCTGTCTCATACCTGCCATTAATAAGCTTTACCGCGGTGAGGGTATCTTTAATGCTGAAGTTGTCAAGCATGATCCGGTCAACACCTCCGATTGCCAATATCTCTTTTACATCATTAATATTTCCGGCTTCTATTTCAATTTTGAGCTTTCTTTTATTTCTCTTAAGATATTCCCTTGTCTTTTTTATCGCTGTCCCTATACCTCCTGCATACCGGATGTGATTATCCTTCAGCATTATCATATCAAATAATCCCATCCTGTGGTTCATTCCGCCTCCGATCCGCACAGCTTCCTTTTCGAAGAACCTGAAGCCGGGTGTTGTTTTACGAGTGTCAACGATCTTTGTTTTCAGGCCGGCAATCCGGGCAACATAATGGCTGGTATTTGTTGCAATTCCGCTCATCCTCTGCATTATATTGAGTACCAGGCGTTCAGCCTTCAGGATTGATTGTTGTCTTCCGGATACAACCAATGCAATATCACCTGGTTTGACATGGCTTCCGTCTTTTAAAAGTATATCACATTTCAGGGTTTCATCAATAACTGTGAAGACCTTTGCGGCAATTTCGACTCCGGCAAGTATTCCCTCCTCCTTTATATTAAGCTGAGCTTTGCCCATTGAATCACCGGGAATACATGCGAGTGAGGAATGATCACCATCCCCCAGGTCCTCATCAATACTTTTTGAAATAAACTCCCTGAGGCTCCTATTTTCCATTTTCAGGTTCAATACGTACCGTATGAATAAGAAGCTCAGAACCTACTTTCTTAAGTAATATATAGACCCTGAAATCACCCTTCTCTGTTTTCAGAATGCCAATGGCATATTGTGCATCGCTTTTTGCACCCTGGTGACGAATAATAAAGTCTCTGGTTGGATAGGTATTGAAAAAATCCTTCAGTATGGCCTCTGCAACATTCTTTTTATAGAAATCTTCCTTATCGAGAAGCAGTACCTCTACCGTTGAATTCATGTATTTGGATAATTCCGATGAATTACCCGCCTTAAAAGCGATGGAAATACCAGCGGGAATCTTTGTCTGTTCCTGTATATTAAAGGCAAGAGCGTTTAATACAATAATTATGGCCGGAATAATATTAATGAATTGCATTTGATTCAATTTTTCCGATTTCCAAATTCTACGCATCACAAATTTAACTAATTTCATTTAAGAAAACCAGTTCTGCCGCATCAATATAATTATAATTGCAGGTACTCGTTTTTAATTATATTTTTGCATGTAACAGAATGCTTTAAGACGTGCACAAAAGTCGCGCCAATATTTATGAAGATTGCATTATTGCAGACAGGTAAGACAACTGAAAAGTATGTAAATGAAGGTGTTGAATTATATTCTGCACGCATCAGAAAATATTCAGGATTTGAGATCATCACTATTCCTGATATGAAGAATATAAGTAATATGCCGACTGAAGAGGTGAAGATCAGAGAGGGAAAGAGGGTGTTGAAATCGATAAACAGGAATGATTTTGTTGTGCTGCTGGATGAAAAAGGGAAAGAGCTCAGAACGGTTGAGTTTGCCCGATGGATCGAAAAACAATCAATACTTTCAGGGAAACGGATACTTTTTATAATAGGTGGCCCATGGGGATTCTCGCAGGAGGTAAGAGAAATCGCCGGCTTCACGCTCTCACTGTCAAGGATGACATTTCCTCATCAGCTTGTCAGGATATTGTTCCTGGAACAGCTTTACAGGGCTCTTACAGTAATTAAAGGTGAATCATACCACCACGAATAATTAATAATATTTTGATTATGAACAACAAACGGCGCGGCATAATTCTTCTGACATTTACTTTTGTCATTTTCCTGCTCGCCTTGCTGGCTGAATCGGTTTACCTGAGTGATTTCGAATGCAGGTACAGAACCGGGAGGTTCAACAGGGTTCTTGGCGAAAAGGAGAAGATCATGGAGGATTGCCTGAAAGGATTGAAACTTATTGGAGAGCCGCGTGGATCAACAGCCGAAAAGGGCTTCTTTTCTGTTGCCGAAGTGAATAATATTACTATCCTGGAGTATTTTGATGATAACCTTGTTTACTGGTCGGATAATGATTTTGATGTGCCACTGGTAATTGATGATTCATTATTTGCAAAATCCTTTATTTTTCTTCAGAACGGATGGTTTGTGCCCGGAACAATAGAATCAGGAAATGAAAAAATTGTAGGACTGCTCAGGGTAAGGACAGATTACGGTTTTGAAAATGACATAATTAAGAACGGATTTGTAAAAGACTTCCGGATCCCGGATGATGTGGAATTTACAACAGTCCGGGACAGCTCGGGATTTAATATTGTAAATAACAATGGTACTTTTCTTTTTTCCCTTATTTTTCCTGAAGTTAAAAGCAATTCCATCCTGATAATCATTCCGCTGATTTTTTGGACATCATTTTTCATTCTTATTGTTCTGCTGACCTTCTTGCTTGTGAAATTCATGGCAGAAAGGGGAAAGAATATTACCGGCATCTTTTTTTCACTGTTAATATTTATCATCCTGTATGCAATTGTACTGATTTCAGGCAAACCTGAGGTTGTGATGAGGACAGGTTTGTTCTCCCCTTACAATTTTTCACTGAACGGCATAATACCTTCTCTGGGACATCTGCTGATAATAAGCATACTGGCCGTGGTGCCGGCATATTTTTTCAAGCTTTATTTTCCTGCTGAGATCCTCGTAAAAGAAAATCCGGCATCGAAATATCTCTTTTTAACTTTTATGCTCATTGCCGGAGCCTGCCTGATAAGTCTCATTCAGCTTATCTTCAGCCAGATGGTTTCTGATTCAAACATAAGCTTTGAGACATATAAAGTATTGAATCTGAGCTTCTTCAGTTTAGCCGGTTTCTCTTCAATCATCCTGCTTCTGTTTGTTCCCGTATTGTTTCTTCTTAAAACCTTGCGGATGGCAGGCCAACCGGGCAGTAAAACCGTTATTATTCCTGCTTTTACCTCTCTTGCCGTTTTTGCGGCATTCTTTTATAAAGATCCGGTATCGCTATTATCAACCGCTATCCTTTTTTTATTGATGATAGCTGTTATCATGTATTCACAAAAACATAAAACAAGCTTATTCAGGATCTTAATTCTCTTATCTCTGGTCTTCAGTATCTATTCGGTGGTTCAGATAACAATTTGTTCGGAAAAGAAAACCACAGAAGAGGTTAAGATCCAGGCACTCTCCTTTTCGACCGATAATGATCCCGAGGCTGAGCATCTTCTTCTTGATATGTGGCCCGTGATTACCGGCGATACTCTGCTCAAAAAGATAATGAATGCAGATCTGTTCTGGAAGGATGACGTAGACAGGCTTAATGATTACCTTCACGATACATATTTTGACGGCTACTGGGGAAATTACAATTTCAGTATTGTCCCATGCAGGAATGACGATTCTCTTCTTGTTGCTTCGGAAAATGAGTATTATGAGAACTGCTTCGGTTTTTTTGATGAACGGATCAGTAAATACGGCCAACAGCTTACAGGTACCGGGTTTTATTTTATTGATAACCAGGGAGGAAGATCATATTACCTTGGAAAGTTATTATTCGGGCAGGATTCTGATTTTACAAATGGCTTATTCATAGAACTTTACAGCAACGTAAATGTCTCTCAGCCGGGTTATTCTGAATTGCTGCTCGACAAAAAATTCCGCGGATATTCAGGACTGAAAGACTACTCATTCGCTAAATATATTAACGGGGGAATTGTTCTTAAATATGGAGAATTTGTATTTGATACGGCTGATGACAACTATGTGGAAAAGGATTCCGAATACCGGATTTTTAACAGTGGAGGATTCAGACATATAGCTTACAGGAACGGCAATGCCACGGTTGTGATAAGCCGGCCGGAAATAACAATACGGGATATTGTCGTCTCCTTTGCCTATTTGTTTGCTTTCATTTTCATCTTTACCAACCTTATTATGATGATGATAAGACCTCCTGCATTAAGAAGTCTGCAGAACCTGAACTTCCGTCAGAAACTCCAGATGTCATTTATAGGAATATTGTTGTTCTCCTTTATACTGGTAGGCATTGTTGTCACTTTTCTTACAATAAGGCAATACAGGGCAAAGCAAAATGAAAACATAAAGGAGAAGATGAATTCTGTTTATACTGAACTTGATAACAATTTCTCAAATGTTGATCAACTGTCAGCTGACTGGAGTAATAATGCCAATTCGTCATTAAATGAACTGCTGATTAACCTTTCGAATATTTTAATCACCGATATAAACCTTTATGATCTGAACGGATTAATGATGGCTACCTCACGGCCTGAAATATTTTACCGCAACCTTAAAAGTATGAGGATGAACAATCTGGCTTTTATTAACCTTAAGGACCTTACAAAAAATGAGTATATTCAGACAGAGTCGATTGGCAGCCTCAGGTATCTCTCAGTTTATGTGCCTTTCTATAATGCTGCGGGGAAAGTATTGACATATGTAAACCTTCCCTATTTCAGGATGCAGAGTCTGCTGGCGAGGGACATTTCCAACATGGCGGTTGCAGTTATTAATTTCACACTTCTTCTGATATTGATCACAATGAGCTTTGCGGTATTCATAAGTGACAGGCTGACCTCTCCTCTTGCAATGCTCGGTGAAGGTATTGCCAGCGTTGAACTTGGGAAAAAAACCGAACATCTTACATACAAGGACAATGATGAGATAGGGGAGCTGGTTAAGCAGTACAACAGGATGGTGGATGAGCTTGAAGAAAGTGCTGATAAGCTTGCAAATTCTGAACGGGAATATGCATGGAGAGAAATGGCAAAACAAATTGCCCACGAGATCAAAAATCCTCTCACACCAATGAAGCTTAATGTGCAACAGCTGGTAAAATCATGGAAGGATGGTGTCCCCGGCTTTGAAAAGAAACTGCAAAAATTCTCAAGGAACCAGATCGAATATATTGAAACCCTCTCTTCAATAGCGTCGGCATTTTCATCTTTTGCAAAGATGCCAGGCAGTAAACCGGGACTGGTAAATCTGATTGAACAGATACAGACAACACTCGAGCTTTTCAGAAATACTGCCAATGTAACATTCTGGGTCCGGTGGCCCCATGAGAGCAAGGTCTTTATTTATGCCGACAAAGAGCACCTGAACGGGATCTTCTCAAATCTGTTCAAGAATAGCATACAGGCAATTCCACCGGACAGGCAGGGACTTGTAAAAGTGTCGCTTGAAATCAGCGGCAGCAAAGTAGTTGTAGCAGTAGCTGACAATGGTGCCGGGATCCCTGATTCCTTGCAACAAAAGCTGTTCACTCCCAACTTCACCACAAAATCATCAGGAACAGGCCTGGGCCTCTCAATTGCAAAGAAATATGTTGAGGGCGCCAATGGAAGAATATGGTTTGAATCGGAGGCAGAAAAAGGAACAACTTTTTATATTGAATTACCCCTGATGTACACTGTTGAAAAACCCGGTGAGACTCCTAAAGTCTGATAATAGGCAACTATAAATATAATTATTTAGTTATATTAGCAGTTCATTTTTGGCTTTAATGACAGCAAGTTTGTCACACCATATCAAGTGGTTAATATTAAGTCTGTTAATAATTGCAGGATTTAATAATTACCTGTCTGCCCAAACTAAAATTAACGGCATTATTAATCAGTATGCAAGAGTCAACTCCATTGGCGCTGACTATGTTATTATTGATGACGACCAGTTCGATCAGTTTGTTGTGGGCGATACCGTGCTGCTTATACAGATGAAGGGAGCCAGGATATATGCAAAAGAAGATAATTCATACGGATATGGTTATGCTCTTTACGGACAACCGGGGCGACATGAGTTTCTTACAATATTATTTCTTGATGATGGAACAGATAGTATTGTCTTCAGAAATAACATTGTGAATACCGGATTTGATATATTCGGGGATCTTCAATTGGTAAAAATCCCTTTTTATAACTATGCTGTGGTGGATAGTGTACTTTCCTGCGAGCCATGGGACAGCGCTGCCAAAACAGGAGGTGTACTGGCATTGATTATCGGAAGGACACTCTCTTTGAATGCAAATATTGATGTTACCGGTAAGGGTCTAAAAGGTGGAGAGGCTGTTCCGGGGCAGGGAATATGTATTGAAACGAATCCAGTAAAATGGGATAAATATGCTTATGATGCCAGCACCGACAGTGCAGGTAACAAGGGAGAAGGGCTTACCGTTAATGTTGATATTTATGACGACGCTCCATATCCCCCGGTTTATCCAGGCTTTGCACAAGGCAAAGGAGCAAACTTTACAGGTGGCGGAGGCGGCAACGGGAAATTCTCAGGCGGTGGAGGCGGATCCAACTATGGCGCTGGAGGAAAAGGAGGAAGGGAGTGGAACACTTGTGGGGTACCATCTCCCGGTGGTCTTGAGGGTAAAGAGATTACGGGTCCTGGTATGGATGGAGGGATGTTTATGGGAGGAGGAGGAGGCTCCTCAACTTATACTTCAGGAACTCCTGTACCTGGCGGCAGTGGTGGAGGGATAGTAATTCTGGTAGCCGATACATTGAAGGGTAACGGCTATAGTATCCTTGCTAATGGCGGAACACCTGGCACAGCAACAGGAGATGCCGGCGCAGGAGGCGGAGGAGGCGGAGGATCAATAGCACTTTACATTCAGAGTTACTCTGCCAATACGGCAACATCGGCTATAACTATATCTGCCAATGGTGGCAAGGGTGGCAGCAATGCAGGATACTTCGGAGAAGGTGGAGGCGGAGGCGGAGGTCTTATTACTACAGACAGTATAACTCAGCCGGCAAATGTAACAAAAACTGTTGCTGGAGGAGCAGTGGGCACACGACTTGGTTCAATTACCGGAACGGGTGGATTTATAGGAAGAAATATTACGACATTTACACCTATCCTTAATGGATTTCTCTTCAATTCAATAATATCATCAGTTACTGGCAACCAGGTTGATTCTGTCTGCTCAAATGTTTTCCCTCCGACAATCTCGGGTACAATTCCCGCCGGTACGGGCCCCTTTACATTCGAATGGCAGAAAAGCTATGATCTGGCAGGAGCTCCATCTCTCATTGCCGATGCAGAATCAAAAGAATATGAATTCACTGTCAAGGAAGAAGACACTTTCTGGATAAGAAGAATTGTAACAGATAATGGTTCTTTTCCTATTATTACCGATACAAGCAAGTGGGTCAAGATTATTGTCCAGCCGGAAATAACAGGTAACCTGGTGGGGAAAGACACAACAATATGTTGCAACCAGGATACTCTGAGCCTGGAACCTCTTAATGCAGGCCCTTCAGAAGGGAACGGGATTTACCAGTACCAGTGGATACAGAGTCTTAATGCCGATATGTCCGGAGCAGTGTCATCACCGAATACATCTGACCAGGCATCCTATGACCCCCCGGCACTTACAGATACTACATATTTTAAAAGAGTAGTGACATCGGGTCGCTGTGTCGATCAGAGTTCAACAGTCACGGTAACTGTCCTTCCTTCGATTACGGATAACAATATTACAAGTCCCGACATGGAAATTTGTGAAGGATCACTTTTTAATTTACTTGAAGCTTCTATCCCGGGAGGAGGATCAGGCAGTTATGTTTACCTGTGGCAGGATAGTATACCTGCACAGGATGGTATACCTGCAGGAACATGGAAGGATTCACCAAATATAAACAGTAATCCAACCTATACTCCTGATACACTCGAATTTACAACTATTGAACATAGATATTACAGGAGAGTCGTTTTCTCCGGTCCTTACAATGTTTGCAGGGACAATGGCTCCCCCATACTTATGACCAGGTATCACTACATTGAGAATAATACGATTTCAAAAGATGACACAATATGTTCAGGTACAGTGCCTCCTCCTTTCTCGGGAACCACACCGACAGCAGGATCAGGCCTGTACTCCTATATGTGGCAGGACAGCTCAAAGGCAGCTTCATGGACGACACAGGGAACCTCAATAACGCCGTACTCACCGCCTGCACTTACAGATACCACCTGGTACAGGAGAATAGTAAATTCATCAAAATGTGCCGATACGAGCAACATACTCGTAATTAATGTTCATAAGCCGATAGAAAACAATATTGCATCATTGATTTCCGTATCGGGAAGCGATACAACAATCTGCAATGGAGCAGTTCCGAACAAAATCAAAGGTAGTGTGCCGACCGGCGGAACAGATATACCGGGAGACTATGCATACCAATGGTACTCCTCAACAGATAACAGTACATTTACTGATGTTTCGGGAGCAAATAATATTGACTATCAGCCTGAGGCATTAACGGATACGACCTGGTTTAAACGTAAAGTCATTTCCGGAAAATGCTTTTCTGAAAGCAATAGTATCAAAATTATAGTGCTTTCTGATATATCCAACAATGTTATTTCAAGTGACCAGACGGTCTGCTATGGCACTACTCCTGCACAGCTTACAGGACCCGGCCTGACAGGCGGTGCAGAAGGAACACCCACATGGATATGGGAAGAGAGCGATGACGGAATTAACTGGGCGGCTGCTGAAGGGGCAGGTGATGGGCAGTACTATTCGCCGCCCGCACTTACGGATCCGATAAAATACAGACGTGTCATTCTTTCAGGTCCGTATGATTGTTGTGCTGATACTTCAGAGATACTGGAGATCGGCATACACCCATTACCAACCGGTGAGATAACTTCAATTAACGAGACAACCATCTGCAATGGTTCTAAAATTCTTTTACATGTCAATCTTACCGGTGCCTCTCCATGGAAGCTGGTTTACAGGGAGAATTCGACAGATATCACAGTGGATAATATTTCAGCTTCAAGTACGGTTATCAGCAGGGAGCCTGAAGCAACTGCTGCCATGTCGTCATTCAGCTACTCACTTGTATCGGTTGAGGATGATAACGGCTGTATTGCCACATCACTGACAGGGACAAGGGAGGCCGATGTCTACAGGGTCCCGGTAGCTGAGGCCGGTCCTGATGATGGGGTTTGTGGCCCTGAATATACTCTTACGGCTGTTCCCAGCGACGGAACAGGTAGATGGTTATTCCCTTCACAGGTACTGGAATCAGATATAAATGATCCTGAGACAATCATAATAATTGATTCATCATTTACTGATGCATATGTTGCATATAAATTTTACTGGGAAGAAACAAACTGGGAATGCAAAGATAAAGACTCGGTGACCATAACATTTTATAACCGCATTGACAATATAGAAGCAGGGAATGACACCTCATTATTCTCGTTCGATTATATAATGCAGTTAAATGCGGCTCCCATCGAGTCTTTCGAAACAGGCAAATGGAGCGTGATAGCTGGTACCGGTGATTTTGATAATGATACTTTATGTTCAACGAATGTCAGGAATATATCGATGGGAAAAAACACCTTCAAGTGGGTTGTCACCAATGGTGAATGCATGCTTGAAGATATGATAGATGTGACTGTTTATAATCTTATGATTCCTGAAGGTTTTTCACCAAATAATGATCCGGAGAATTATAATAATACATTTATTATCAGCGGATTGGATCTTCGTAAAAAATTACAGGGGCAGGATTCGGTTCCAGCATATCAGATTGCGGAGCTGACTATTGTGAATGGCGCCGGAAATCAGGTATTTACGACATGCAACAAAAACGGCAACAAATGGAAAAACTGGGATGGCAGGAATAATGACGGGATAGAAATGCCTGAAGGGACCTATTATTACCTGCTTAAGATAACATCGATAGAGGTTCCGGGCGAGGTATTTAAGAAGAGCGGATTTATAATTCTTAAAAGATATTGAGATAGTATGCAGGGAAAGCTTTTGGGTTATTACGTTAGATAAAGTATGAGCAGACTGACATATTTTTTTGTTGCATTGCGTTTTCTTATCCCCGGCGGATTACACGGGCAGACTGTACCTGATTCAGACAGAATAAGTCTGGGTTATCCTGTATATAGTCAGTATCTTCATAACGGATTGATGATAAATCCCGCCTATGCAGGTTCGCGTGAGGCTCTGAGTGCGGTTTTATCGTACAGGATGCAATGGATGGGAACACCGGGAGCACCTGTACTGCAGTCTGTTTCATTACATTCACCGATGAAAAACGACAGGGTGGCCCTTGGCCTGAAAGCTCAATTCATGCAGTATGGAGTTACCAGGTCAACAAGTGTTTATGCTGTTTATGCTTATCATATCAGGGTGGGAAACGGAAAGCTCTCATTCGGGCTTAAGGCGGGTGTTGATATGTCTAATACCGATTATACCGGCTTATTGCTTACAAACATGGGAGATCCGGTCTTTACGAATGATGAAAAACCTTACATCCTTCCCAATGTTGGAGCTGGCATCTATTACTTCAGCAAGAGGTTATTTGCTGGTTTCTCAGTTCCCTCTTTCCTCAGTTATAACAGAACTGACAAGGGATCAACACAAGCGTATCATTCATTCAATGAGTATGATATAATATTTTCTGCCGGAGGTCTTATAACAATCTCGCAGACCTTCAAATTTAAACCATCAGTACTGGTCGATTACTCATTACAGGAAACGAAAAAGCTTAACCGGCTTGATATCAACGGTAACTTTATTATTGCCGACCTGGTGTGGATTGGCGCATCATGGAGAACATCCGAAGAAGTAATTATCGGGTTGCTTCAGGTACAGCCCACACCACAGCTTATGATAGGGTTATCATACGATTACTCTATAGGCAGGATGAATACTTATTCAAAAGGATCAAGTGAAATTATTTTAAGATATGAATTCGGATATAAAGTGAGTGCGGCAAATCCAAGATATTTCTAATCCTATGTTAAGGAAGAATCTTTATTTTATCGTTTTAACTCTTGTCATGGCTCCTTTCACTCTCAGGGCACAACAGCCTTCTGTTTACAAGGTCTCAAGAATGCCGTTTAATACAGGGGTTTTCAGCGAAATATCACCGGTTATGGTACAGGACGGAATTGTATTTTGCTCCGACAGGCGCTTCAGTGCCTTCAGAGACCGGAAAACATTTGAAGGCAGGCGGCTCTATAACCTTTATATTACAGAACGCAGGGACAGTACCCGATGGGAAAAACCAAAAGAAATAAACAGCGAAAGAAGCACTCTCTTTAACAGCGGACCCTTATGTTTTTTTCACGACGGCAAAACGGTCTATTTTACAAGCGAAGTAGAGACAGGTAAAATAGCAAGTAAAAAGAATTTTAAAAATCACCTTGGTATCTTTATAGGAGAGCTTTCGGGGACAGATATTCTTTCCATACGACCCTTCCCTTACAACAGCACACAGTATGAAGTCGGACATCCCTCATTGAGCGACGATGGTAAATATCTCTTTTTTGCTTCTGACATGCCGGGCGGACAGGGGGGATCGGATATTTATTATTGCGAATGGGTCAACGATCAGTGGAGTACCCCTGAAAACCTTGGACCCAAAGTCAATTCACCTGATTCTGAGAATTATCCTTTCATGCATCCTTCCGGAAGATTATATTTTTCATCAGACAGACCGGGAGGAAAGGGGAAACTGGATGTATACTACACCATGCTGACCCTGGGAAGCTGGGAAATCCCTTCCATTGTGCCGGAACCTATTAATTCCCGGTATGATGATTTTGCATTTGTGGCAGATGAAGCCATGCAAACAGGCTATTTCTCATCAAACAGGAGCAGGAGTGATGATATTTACAGTTTTTCATCAACGATCATGCGAAAAGCATCCTGTGACACCCTGGTTGAAAACAATTATTGCTACGAATTCCTTGAAGAAAATGCGGTGAAATGGGATACACTCCCATTCCGGTATGAATGGAAATTCGGAGATGGAACCAGGGGCACAGGTTCCATAGTCGAGCACTGCTATCCCGGCCCCGGCAAGTACCTTATACAGCTTGATGTGGTAAACCTTGTTACCAAAGAGGTAATGTATAATGAAAAAACGTACAGCCTGGAAATAACTGATATTGAACAACCATATATTTCATCACCAGACATGGGAACCACCGGACAGAGGATCAGGTTCAGCGCCGAAAATACAAACCTGCCCGGGTGGAATATCGACAGCTATTACTGGAATTTTGATGATGAGACAATTGCAATTGGCAAGGAAGTTGATAAAACATATAACAGACCCGGAACTTATACTATTCAGATGATAGTATCAACTGAACCGGATCCGGGCGGTATTGTCAGCGAAGCATGTGTTTGTAAAAATATTACAATAACAAGCCGGCCCTGAAAATGAAAATAGTAATTTTGCAGTTTTATGAAATTGAAAAGAACAATATATACGATATTATTATCTCTAAGCCTGTCGGGATTGCTTCAGTGGACGGACACGCTTGGGCAGGAAGTTCCTGGCAGAGATGAAAATATTACCTTCCTTGTGACTTTCGGGAGAGAAGGCGAAACCTCATGGGGCGATGATGATTTTTACCAGGTTTTCTTTTTTGCCATACCAAGGGATTTTAACCAGCAGTTTTATATAAGGATATTTGATCCCGATGTCGGGGGGGAACATGATGAAATACAGGGTGATTTCAACACAAGAACTCTCTTTTCTGTCTATGGGGGACAGGGGGTCGATCCGGATAGAAACGAGGAATCAAAAGGATTAAACAACGGGCTCAATTATAAAGGAGGAAACTTATTGGCATCCAGGGTTTTTGGCGATGAGCCAAGGTATGACAACAAATATTTTTCTTTCGGACCGTTCAACCCGACAGCAGGCGATTTCAACACTAAGTGGAACTCTTATATCTTTAAAATTGTATGCGAAGGAATCAAAGGGGATGACGGCAACCTTTACCGTTATTTCCTGAGCCGCGATCCTGAAAATAATGTGCCGATTGAAGGAGCCAACGCATTTACTTATGAATATACTTTCAGGATGTGGAATGATTTTAAAAGCGTTGCACATATCTATCCATATGTTGATACAGGCGTGATCTATATAAGGCTGAGGAATTTTGACTGGGATAGTGACGGCAATATACTTGTTGTTTCAAGATATAAACAGGGAATTGATGCACCTATTTCCGGTGAAGATGACTGGGCTGAATCCAGGATAGCAATTGAACCTCCTGAAGTAGGATCTTCCCTCGATTTTCAGTTTCATAAGAGACAGGGAGAACTGGTTAAAAATAATAATGTAGTTGTTACACTTGAAAACCAGAGAGGTGATGCTCTGCAGTTCTTCAGCTCTCCAATTGGAGGAGTTCCCGTCTATCAAGCAAGTATTCTGGTCAGAAAAGCGAAGCCTAAATAAAAACTAAAACCGGCATGAGTTTCGGAACAAAGAGGGAAATATTAATTACACTCGGGTGCTTTTTACTTTTTTCATGTCTGGTTAACGGACAGACATATAATTTCAAAAACTATGGGGTCGAAAGCAATATTCCAAATACATTTATTTATACAATTAATCAGGATAACAATGGTTATCTGTGGGTGGGTACAGGCAGCGGACTGGCAAAATTTGACGGATTCAACTTTTATAGTGTTATATTCCCCGATTCTGCTGTAGGTCGTTATCCGACAGCGAGCCTGAAAGACCGGAATGGTACACTGTGGTTTGGCTGCAATGATGGAACAGTATTCTATTCCGATGGCAGTGAATTGAAAGAGCTTCAACTGTCAAATACAAAATCAATAAGCGTTCTCCTTGAGGGACCTGACAGATACATTTATATTATACCACAGGGTCAGTCAATAAGCCGGGTAAATCCGTTAAACATAAATGATCTAAGGACTTTTGATATTGACAGAAACATTGTGCTTTTTTCGGCATGCTTTACACAATCGGGGGACATATTGCTTGGTACACAAGAAGATATAAAATTATGCAGGTTTGAAGGAGAATCCTTAACTCTGCTAAATAAGATTGATGGATTTGATTACTACAGCATTCTAGAAATATTTAAACTTAAAAACAAAGACACTTACCTGATTGGTACAAACGGCAACGGACTTTTCCGTCTTGAATTATCCGTTAACAGGACCAACCTGTCGCGTTTCGCTGGCAATCCCGAACTTGATTATCTGAGCATACAATCAATCATTGAGGATTCGGATAATTACCTGTGGATTGCAACCAATGAATCGGGAATGCTGCGTATGAATCTTTCACCGGATTATGAAACAATAGAATCTGCCGTATTCTTCGATAAGGCTTCAGGCCTCACGGGGGCCAATGTCAGGAAAGTATTCCAGGATATTGAAGGTAATTTTTGGATCGGATTGTTTGGTGACGGACTCTCCCTTCTTTATTCTTATGCTTTCAGCTTCTATTCCCCGGGCCTTACTCCGGAAACAAATAATATAATTTATGTAAATAAACTGGGAGAGGATTATTTTTTAGGAACGCCAACCGGATTCTATCTGTTTGACCTTGAAAATAACAGGACAAAATCATTTATCAATATGATGCAGAGAACCGGCAAAATTGAAATCTCATCATATTTTGTTGATAATAATGGTAATATCTGGGTTGGTACAAAAGGAGAAGGCCTTTTTGTTAGAAATGCCGGCGGCACAATAAAACAATTTTACCGTTCAGGCGATTCAGGAGTGGATTATGTAAAAGATATACTGGTTGATAATAAGTATGTCTGGCTGGGAACTCTCAACGGGATTATTATTCTTAACAGGAGTACAGGGACGGTTAAAAGCAGGTATACCATTAATGAAGGATTGCCCCATAACAATATTAATCAGCTCTACCTTACCAGCGAAGGTAAGGTGGTAGTGGCAACTAAATCGGACAGGTTGTATCTTATTGATCCTGAAACAGGAGTAAGCTCAAAAGGAGCAATTTTATTCGGTATAACAATGAATGAGATCTCATCATTCTGTCAGACTATGGACGGAAACCTTTGGATGGCAACAAAAGGGAACGGGGTTTTTGAATTTATCGGCGATTCAGTAAAATCATTTTCACGGTCGGATATGCTGATGTCGAATTACTGTTACAGCATACTGGTTGATTCAATAGACAGGATATGGGTGGGACATGAGAGAGGATTTTCAAGATATAACCGTAACAACGGGATAATGAGAACCTATGGAACTGAATTTGCCAAAGGTGGTGTATGTAATTCTGACGGAATGTACGAGTCTCCCGACGGGAAAGTTATTATAGGAACAACGCAGGGATTGATAGTATACGACAGATACAGGGACAGAAGGATAAATACAGCACCCCTTAATAACATTAATTATATAACGATAAATGAGGTGGAATATCCGGTTCAGCGGGTATTTACCCTTCCCTACAGCAAGAGATATAATGTGCGGGTAAATTATGTCGGCATTAATTTCAGTGATCCTGAAAAGGTTTATTACCAGACTTTGCTTGTTAATTATGATGAGGATTGGTCGAAAGTCACCACAGAGCGTGAAGTGCAGTATTCACTAAGTGATGGCCGCTACCAGTTTAACCTGGTCTCAATGAATGAAAGCGGCCTGACACAGGAAACGCCCGTAACTTTTAATATTATCATTAAAAAACCACTCTGGAGAACCTGGTATTTTATCCTATCATCCGTAGCTTTAATAACAGGTATTATTATCCTTATAATAAAAGAAAGGGAAAAAGTTCAGAAGAAAACCCAGGCCTATCTCGAGAAGGAGCTTGAAGCAAGAACAAGTGTGGTGAGGAAGCAAAAGGCCGAAATCGAATTCCAGAATATTGAAATAACTGACAGCATAAATTATGCAAAGAGAATTCAGACAAGTATCCTTCCTGATTATAACAATCTGAAAGAATCATTTAAAGATGCATTTATCTTCTTCCGTCCGCGTGATATTGTAAGTGGTGATTTCTACTGGTTCGACAGACTGGATGATGAGAGGCATATACTTGTCTGTGCCGATTCAACAGGTCATGGTGTGCCGGGTGCCTTCATGTCAATGATAGGATCAACGCTTCTCCAGGATATTGTCTCACGGCAGGGTATATCAAAGCCATCAGAAGTGCTTACCATGCTTGACAAGCAGATTTTTTCAACACTTAACAGGAACCTTGAGCTTGGTGTCTCCAATGATGGTATGGACCTGGTAGTGTGTGAGATAAACCCGGGTAAAAGGCATATAAGGTTCGCATCCGCAATGCGTCCTGTGATCATCGTTATGGGAGGAGAATCATATTATATCAAAGGTAACAGGTCATCAGTTGGCGGAGAATCAGTGATTGAAAAATATTTTGACGACCAGGAGTATTATCTCAGCGAGGGTGATGCGATCTATATGTTTTCAGATGGTCTTCCCGACCAGTTTGGAGGATCTGACGGCAAAAAGATGAAAATTGCAAGACTCAAGAAGCTTATTGAGGATGTTAATGATCTGCCGATGGATGGACAGAAAGAGGTAATTACAAAGTTCTATGACGAATGGAAAGGAATACATGACCAGGTGGATGATATTCTGCTGATAGGTTTAAGGATGTAGATCAAAAATATTTAATATATTCCGTTGAATGAAAGCGGGATCTCGTTTGTAGATACTGTATTGCTGAGATTATCGGCCCTGTCCTTGAGATAAAAATCATACCTGATCGTGTCATTGTCATTCACCTCATAAAACAGGTAAATAAAGGTAATATATATGGTCCCTTTCAGGATCTTGTTTTGTCCCTCTCTTTCCATATAGGGTATGCGGTACGATGAGGGCTTCATCGGGTCATCATCATCCACCTGTTCCATTTCACCATCTATTTTCCTGAAAAGTGTAAAAAAGAGATTTGTTGTATCACCTTCAGTTGCCTCCGGTGGTTCGAGACCTACATTCCCGTCTCCATCCTCAAAATAAAACTTAAGTTTTCCTCCCTTGCAGTAATTACCCAGGATATCCGTTGTATCAAAAACAGAAAAATTTTTATATTCAATATATGGTTCTGACGGCAGTTGCCGGATCTTTGTGCATGATCCGTAAATGACGGCAATAAATATTATCAAAAGACACCTGATCGCTCTCATCATTTTCATGGTAATACTCTGTTTATGCACAAAAACCACACCAAATATGTTCATTTTTTTCTGAAATATACTCTTAAAGGTATACCTGTAAATTCAAAACGCTCTCTTAGCCTGTTTTCAATAAATCGTCTGTAGGATTCCTTTATATACTGGGGCAGGTTGCAGAAAAACGCAAATGAGGGAACGGCAGATGGAAGCTGGGTTACATATTTTATCCTGACATGTTTGCCCTTCAGCGAAGGAGGAGGATTATTCTTTATTATTTCTAACATGACTTCATTAAGCTCAGATGTAGGGATCTTCCTTTTCAGATTACTGTTAACGCTTTCGATAACTTCAAGTACCTTATGGATCCTTTGTTTGTTTATTGCTGAAATGAAAAGAATATGATAATCAGTGAAGGGAGCTGTTTTTTCTCTTATTTTCTTTTTGAATAGTTTTGCTGTATTGCTTTCTTTTTCAATGAGATCCCACTTGTTAACAAGTATGATCAACCCCTTACTGTTTTTAAGGATGAGCGACATTATGTTAAGGTCCTGGGCTTCAAGTCCCCTCTCGGCATCAATCATGAGAAGGCAGATATCTGAATTTTCTATTGCCCTGACAGCTCTCATGACCGAATAAAACTCTATATTCTCACTTACCTTCGATTTTTTTCTTAAGCCCGCAGTATCAACGAGAAAGAAGTTGTGATTATATTTATTATATCTTGTGAATATTGAATCGCGGGTTGTCCCCGGCACGGGGGTTACTATATTCCTTTCTTCCCCCAAAAAAGAATTAATGAGTGATGATTTCCCCACATTGGGACGTCCCACAACAGCTATGCGGGGCAGTTTATACATAGTTACAGGTAACTCTTCTTTGAGTTCTTTTACAACAGCATCAAGAAGATCGCCCGTACCGCTGCCGTTAATAGAACTTACAGGGAAATAATCACCAAGGCCAAGATTATAAAATTCATTCGCCTCCAGGAGTCTGGCTGTATTATCAACCTTATTTACAATCAGGATAACCTTTTTCCCTGATTTCCTTAACAGGCCGGCAACCGAGATGTCGAGTTCGTGAATGCCGGTTGTTACATCTACCATGAACATTATAAGGTCAGATTCTTCGACTGCAAGAATAACTTGCTTGTTGATCTCCTCCTCAAAAATATCATCAGAATTCTCAACATAACCACCGGTATCGATTACTGAGAAATCGATACCATTCCAGTTACATATCCCGTAGTTGCGATCACGTGTAACACCGCTTATCTCGTCCACGATAGCTTCCCTTGATTCGGTAAGTCTGTTGAACAATGTTGATTTTCCAACATTGGGTCTGCCTATTATAGCGACTATTCTGCTCATCATTTTTATGTCAGATTACCGGTATCCGAATCTTTTTAGCATTGAAGGCTTATCCCTCCAGTCTCTTGTCACCTTCACAAACAGCTCAAGAAATATCTTTTTGCCAAAGAACGCCTCCATGTCATGTCTTGCTTGCGTGCCGACTTTCTTAAGCATTGCTCCCCTATGACCTATCAGAATTCCTTTCTGGCTTTCACGGGCGACATGAATCAGCGTTCTGATTCTTATGATATCCGTCTCCTCTTTAAAGCTTTCTATTTCTATCTCAACGGAATAAGGGATCTCTTTCTTATAGTTTAGCAGGATTTTTTCCCGCAGGATCTCTGATGCAAAAAAACGCTCATATTTATCTGTCAGCTGGTCTTTCGGGAAAAAGGGTTCTCCTTCGGGTAGTTTGCTGGTAACAGCATTTAAAAGTGTATCCAGGTTGAATTTATTGATTGCCGACACAGGTATTACCGGTGAATCCGGGAAGATCTCTATCCATGAAATGGTAATTCTTTCAAGCTCCTTCTGGTTTGACAGATCTATTTTATTTATGACAGTTATAATGGGTATTCCCGACTCCCTGATTTTTGTTGTGTATTCTTTTTCTGTGCAGGGATTCTCGTTAACATCTGTAACATAAAGGATCACATCGGCATCAGCCAGGGCAGTTTTCACAAAGCTCATCATTGCTGCCTGGAGCTTATATTGCGGCTTCAGTATTCCCGGTGTGTCGGAATATACAATCTGGAAATCATCCCCGTTGACTATGCCCATAATACGGTGGCGTGTGGTCTGTGCTTTCGAGGTAATTATTGAAAGCTTCTCTCCCACAAGAGCATTCATGATAGTCGATTTACCGACATTGGGATTCCCAAGTATATTAACAAAGCCTGCTCTGTGATTCATTGTTATTAATTAATAAATGCCGCGTTTGATCATATTGATCTCTTTCACTGTGAGAAATCTCCATTTTCCACGCCGCAGGTTCTTTTTTGTCAGCCCGGCGAAATATACCCTGTCGAGTCTTTTAACCTTATATCCAAGAGATTCAAACATTCTTCTTACTACTTTGTTCTGTCCTGAATGAAGCTCTATCCCGATCTGACTCCCGTCGTCAGGATCAGCATAAGACACTGCATCTGCTATAACAAGCTCTCCCTCAAGATCCATCCCTTCTGTTAGCCGGAACAGATCATTTTTCTGAACAGGTTTATCAAGAAAGACATGATAGATTTTCTTCCTGTTATACTTTGGATGAGTAAGTTTACCGGTCAGATCTCCGTCGTTTGTGAGGAGAAGAACACCGGTAGTTGCCTTATCCAGCCTCCCTACAGGATATACTCTTTCAGGACAGGCATCTCCAAGCAGATCCAGAACGGTAAATTCAGCATGCGGGTCCTCAACAGTTGTAACATAACCTTTGGGCTTATTCATAAGAATATATACCTTCTTCTGTGCTGATAGTTTTTTGCCTTTATACCTTACATCATCCTTGTTGCTGACCTTTATTCCAAGATCAGTAATCTTTTTCCCGTTCACTGAAATATGTCCTTTAAGGATAATCTCATCAGCTTCACGGCGGGAACAAAGCCCGCTGTTGGCAATAAACCTGTTAAGCCTTATCAATTCGGACCCTTCTTGTGACAGTTTCCCCTCAAATTTTGTGAAGGATTTTCTTGCTTTCCTGCTGCGGTTCATAGCACCGATTTATCAGGCTGCAAAGGTACAATTATTTGTCAATTTACGATTTGATGAATTTTTTGCACCTTTGTTGTTCTTAAAAAGAATTGCATGACATTAATAAAATCAATTTCAGGCATAAGGGGAACAATCGGGGGTATACCGGGCGAAAACCTGACTCCGATTGATATTGTTAAGTTCACTGCTGCTTATGGTACATGGGTAAAAAACGGGCATATAGGGAAATCTGTAACAATCATCATTGGCAGGGATGCCCGCAGATCAGGAGATATGGTCAGCAGCCTGGTAATAACCACGTTACGCAGTATGGGGATCAATGTTACGGACCTTGGCATGGCAACGACCCCAACGGTTGAAATAGCCGTTACGGGAACAAAAGCCCAGGGTGGTATAATTGTGACAGCCAGTCATAATCCCGAACAATGGAATGCACTTAAGCTTTTAAATGAAAATGGGGAATACCTTTCGGCTGCCGATGGTGGAAAATTACTGGAACTGGCAGATAAAGAACAATTTGAATTTGCTGCTACGGAACATGAAGGCTCTCTTGGTAGTGACAACACATGGAGAAAGAAACATATTGACAAGATACTTAAACTTGATCTGGTTGATGTAGAAGCAATAAGAAATGCAGAATTTACTGTAGCCATCGATTGTATCAATTCTGTTGGCATAATAGTATTACCTGCATTACTGAATTCCCTGGGTGTTAAGAAGGTTATAGGGCTCAATATGGTTCCCAACGGGAAATTCGCACATAATCCGGAACCCCTTCCGGAGAATCTTAAGGAAATATCTGACCTTGTTGCGAGAGAAAATGCCGACATTGGTTTTGTAGTTGACCCTGATGTAGACAGACTGGCAGTGATCAGTGAGGATGGAACAATGTTCGGTGAGGAATATACGCTTGTTGCAGTATCAGATTATGTCTTGCAGCATACTCCCGGAAACACTGTCTCAAATATGTCATCAACAAGAGCTTTAAAGGATGTGACGGAAAAACATGGCTGTTCTTATTTTTCTTCACCCGTGGGAGAGGTAAATGTGGTTATAGAGATGAAAAGGCGAAAGGCAGTTATCGGGGGAGAAGGAAGCGGAGGCGTTATCTACCCTGAACTTCATTATGGACGTGATGCACTTGCTGGTGTAGCACTATTCCTGACACACCTGGCAAAAAGCAGAATAAAGTGCTCTGAACTTCGCAGACAATATCCCGATTATGTCATTGCAAAGAAAAAACTGGCACTTGATCCGGAAACCGATTTTAATATGATTATGAAAGCTGTTAAAAAAGAATTCCATAGCAGCAAGATTGATGAGAAAGATGGTTTGAAAATAGAATTATTGTCGGGGTGGGTACAATTACGTAAATCGAACACAGAGCCAATAATGAGGATATATGCTGAAGGCAGCACAATTCAGGAAGCCGAGGAACTCGCTGAGAAAATTATATTAATTGTTAATAAAATCTAAAACTCTTTTATTTTCCACAAGAATGTGGAATAAAATTTGGTTGAAGAGTGTCTTTAGGGGTAAAAGCATTAAAAAAATGATGTTAAATATTGTTAATGTAAAATCAGATAGAATGCCCTTTTAATACTTTTGTGGCAATTATTTGAAATTTTATATAAGTAAATCATATCATGAAGAAAACACTTATCATTACAGCGATTGTTGCAGTTGTGGCAATAGTTGCTGTTATTTTGATCAATAAGCTTACCTCAAGGAAAGACCTTGAAAATCTTTATGTAGAAGCACAAAGAGGTCAGTTTGATATCATAGTAACAACCACAGGTGAGTTACAGGCTGAGAATTCAACTGATATAACCGGACCTGATTTTGCACAAAGCAGGCGCATCAGGGCAATGGATATTAAGATCACAGACCTTGTACCTGAGGGCACTGAAGTGAGAGAGGGTGATTATGTAGCTACTCTTGACAGAACCTCATTTGACAACACTTTAAAAGATGAACTGGAGAGACTGGATACTTACGAAACCAATCTGGAGGTTAAGATTCTTGATACGGCAGTTACACTCAGTAACCTTCGTGATAACATAAAAAACCTGCGATTTGCCGTTGAAGAGGCAGAAATTACTCTCCAGGAGTCGAAATATGAACCTCCTACAACTATACGCCAGGCCGAAATATCTCTTGATAAGGCTAAGCGTTCTCTTGAACAATCTATTAGAGGCTATGAGCTGAAGGTTGAACAGGCACGTTCCGATATGCGGACCATTCAAACCCAACTGGCAGAACAGCGCCAGAGAGTTGCTGATCTGCAGACGGTACTTTCGAAATTTGTGATTAATGCACCCTCTTCAGGAATGGTGATCTATTATAGAGACAGGTCGGGATCTAAAAGAAAAGTAGGATCATCGATAAGCCCCTGGGATAACGTCGTTGCCACTCTCCCGGATATGACAAGCATGATATCAAAAACTTATGTGAATGAGATTGATGTAAGTAAAGTCAAGGAGAGGCAAAGAGTTGATATTGCAGTAGATGCATTTCCTGATAAACAATACGCCGGTACAGTGATAAGTGTTGCCAATATAGGCGAACAGCTCCCGAATGCTGATGCTAAAGTATTCGAAGTAGTTATCAAACTCGATGGCACTGACCTGATATTAAAGCCATCAATGACAACAGGAAATAAGATCATCACTAAAAGTATACCCGATGTGACCTATATCCCTCTTGAGAGTGTTCTGACAGGTTCAGACAGTATTCCATTCGTTTATCTGAAGAATGGAACAAAACAAATCGTTGTTCTTGGTGAATCAAATGAGAATAATGTGGTTGTTGAGCAGGGTCTTAATCCCGGCACCAGGATATTTCTTAATATACCTGAAGAACCTGAAAAATTTACAAAGCTGGCAGGAGTTGAATTGATAGATATTATAAAGCAAAAAGAAAAAGAGAAGAGAGAAGCTGAGCAGAGAGAAAACCAGGAAGCTCAAAGAGGATTTGCAGGAAGAGGCGGAATGAGGGAAATGACGCCTGAAATGATGCAACAGTTACAGAATATGAGAGGTAATATGCCGCCGGGAGAGGGAGGCAGAAATATGGATACCGCTGCAATGCGGCGCTTCATGCAAATGCGCGGCAATATGCCTCAGGGCGGACAAAGAGACTCCACAATGATACGTCGTTTCCAAAACCAGGAAGGCCCGCCCCCGGGAGGCCAGCAAAATTAATGGTAATAAAACAAACCACATTAAACGGATATTTTAAACAGGAAATACAATGTTCAAGTTTATATTAAGATATTTCCACGACATGGAGATAGCTGTTGAATCGATAGTGTCCAACAAGCTGAAATCAATGCTTACGGCTCTCGGTATCATCTTCGGTGTTGCTGCTGTTATTGCCATGCTTGCAATAGGAAAGGGAGCAAAGCAGGAGATCATGGAACAGATGAAAATGGTTGGTGTTAACAACATTCTGATAAACCCGATAGTCCAGGAACAAACCTCGTCAAGTGATGAGGGCGAGAAGCAAACAAAGAAGTTTTCGAGAGGCCTGAGTATGCTCGATGTTGATGCGATACACGAAACTATTCCATCGGTAAAAAGAATCAGCCCCGAGATCTCATTTAACTCAACAGCAATGATGAGCGGCGTGAAATACACCGCCAAGCTGGTCGGGGTATCAAATGACTACTTTCATCTGTATAACCTGCCACTGACCTCAGGAGCCTTCTTTAACTACTACCAGGAAGAGAATGGGATACAGGTTTGTATAATAGGAGCCAATATCAGAGCGAAATTTTTCAGCCAGGTTGATCCAATAGGGCAATATATAAAGTTTAACGGTATATGGCTCAAGGTGATAGGAGTCCTTCAGAAAACAACCGTCAGCCTTACAGGTTTTGAGGAAAAGGGAGTCAATGTATATAATGACAATATTTATATCCCGATACAGACAATGCTCCTGAGATATCAGAACAGAGCACTGGTAAACACCAAACTGGCATCTGAAGCTTCATCAAATGTAATGGTTATGGGCGGTCGCGGAGGAGGTATGATGGGAAGGATAATTGTAAGCAGTTCAGATGCAAGTACCGAAGCCGAAACAAACTATAATCAGCTCGACAGAATAGTTGTTCAGGTTACTGAGACTGAACAGATCAATCCAACAACTGAGATTTTAAGCCGTATGCTTACACGCCGTCATTCGAATGTAAAGGATTTTGAAATAACGGTGCCTGAATTGCTCCTTAAGCAGCAGCAGAGAACAAAGGATATTTTCAACATTGTGCTCGGCGCTATTGCCAGTATATCACTTATCGTCGGAGGGATTGGTATCATGAATATCATGTTCGCCTCAGTTATGGAAAGAATAAAGGAGATAGGAACAAGAATGGCCATTGGTGCCAAGAAAATGGATATAGTTGTACAGTTCCTTTCTGAAGCAGTACTGATAAGTGTAACAGGAGGTTTTATAGGCATATTTCTGGGAGTTATCATGGCAAAGCTCATTGAGCAGATTGCCGGAATTATGACTATTGTTTCATTCTTCTCCGTTTTTGTTGCTTTTGGAGTATCAGCGGCTGTAGGTGTGATTTTTGGCTATTCTCCGGCAAAACGCGCATCAGAAAAAGACCCCATTGAATCATTAAGATATGAATAAAATATTAATAATGAAGAAATTACTATTACTTTCGATTATCTTATTATACCTTTTACCGGTGCAGAAAGCTTCTGCACAGGAATATAAAAGGCTTACATTTGATCAGGTGATCCAACTTGCAGAAGAACAATCTCCATATGCATTAATAGCGAAACACAGGTTCAGGGCAAGCTACTGGCAGTACAGAACATTTGTTGCACAATACCGTCCATCGCTGACACTCACAGGATCGACACCCGATTACAGTACAGCATTCAGCAGGGTATGGAATGCAGTGACAAACCAGTATGATTATATTTCCACCAACATACTGCAAACAATAGGTTCTTTGTCTCTAACTCAAAATATAGGACTGACAGGTGGTTCTATCTCATTGCAATCAGATCTTACGTTGGAAAATGATTTTGAGTCAAATGAGAATAACTATATCACTGCCCCCGTGAGTATCAGACTGGTTCAGCCTATTTTCAGATACAACGAGCTCAAATGGCAGAAGAAAACAGAACCATTGAAATATGAGTCTTCTAAAAAGACCTATCTGGAAAATATGGAAGATGTTCATATTCAGGCTGTACAGATATTCTTTTCCCTTGCTCTTGCCCAGATAAACAAACAGATTGCTGAAATGAACTATCTGAATGCAGATACTTTGTGGAGAATGGCACAGGGACGTTATAACCTGGGTACTATTGCAGAAGATGAACTTCTGCAGATGCAACTTTCCTGGCTTAATTCAGAGACATCAAGAAAACAGGCTGAGATGAATCTGAGAGACAGGGAAATACGACTCAGATCATTTCTCGGATTCAACGAGAATGTAAGGATAGAACTTATTCTTCCCAACGAAATTCCTGATCTCCAGGTCGATGTCGAAGAAGTTCGTGACCTCGCTCACGCAAATAATCCCGAAATACTTGATCAGCAGCTTACCCTTCTTACTGCACAGAGCAATGTTGCTCAGGCCAAGGCTGAAAAAGGTCTTAACGCCAACCTTACTGCTTCATTTGGTATGAGGGACCAGGATCCCATTTTTATCAAAGCGTATGAACAATCCAATCAGCAGCAAACTGTCAGGGTAGGCATAACTTTACCGATACTTGACTGGGGACTGGGCCGCGGCAGATATAAGATGGCACAGTCAAGCCTTCAGCTGGCACAGGTGCAGGCAGAGCAGACACTTATTGATTTTGATCAGAACCTCTATCTCGATGTTGAACAATTCAACCTTCAGTCCGAACAGGTTGCTATTGCAGCAAAATCGGATACTGTAGCTGCAAAAATGTACGAGGTTACCAAACAGAGATTCCTCATTGGCAAAATAGCTGTACTCGAACTGAATAATGCCGATACAAAAAAAGATGAGAACAGAAGAGCATATGTGATGGCTCTGCAGAACTACTGGAATTATTTCTTTAATATAAGAAAAATGGCACTTTATGATTTTTTGAACGATAAACCACTGGGAACAGACTACGAGATGCTTCTTGATTAATACTCCAGAAAATTCTGATAACAAGGCTGGATATTGAATATTCAGCCTTTTTTTATATAAAAAATTAATATATTTGCGCCTCAATAATCAGGTTACAGAATAATTCAAAAGAGATATAATGCAAAACAAAACAGTCATCATCATTCTGGCAGTTGCATTGGCGCTGGTGTCTGTTTACCAGCTTTCCTTTACAATAGCAACCAGTAAAGTAAAAAAAGATGCAAAGGAATTTGCCCAGGGCAGCCTGGTCATGCAGAATAAGTATATAGATTCAATCTCAACACTTACAAAAGATGAATGGAGCTTTCTGGGTTACACTTTCAAGGAGTGTCAGCAGAGAGAACTCAACCTTGGTCTTGACCTTAAAGGGGGAATGAATGTAATCCTTGAGGTTTCTGTTGAAGATATTCTGAAAGCACTCTCAAATTACAGTACGGATAAAACATTTGCTGAGGCACTCGCCCTGGCAAAACAATATCAGAAGGAGAGTCCGGCTGATTATCTTACTCTTTTCGGAAGAGCTTTTCAGGATATTGATCCTGATGCCAAACTGGCAGCGATATTTGGTACTGTTGATCTCAGAGACAGGATCAATTTCAATTCTACAAACGAGGATGTACTTTCAGTTCTTGACGAAGAAGTATCCACTGCCATCTCTAACGCCTTTAATATTCTGAGAACCAGGATCGACCGTTTTGGGGTAGTACAGCCTAATATAACCCAGCTGGCTACCAAAGGGCAGATCCTTATTGAGCTTCCCGGCCAGACAGATCCGCAGAGGGTCCGTGAGTTGCTGCAGGGGACTGCTAACCTTGAATTCTGGGAGACCTATGAAAATGGTGAGATAATAGGCTATCTTTCACAGGCAAATAGTCTGCTGAAAGAGATCCTCGACAGCCAAAAGAAAATTGAAACAGCTGAAGAACAACCTGTTGAGGAGGTTGTTGCCGCTGATACAATAAAGAAAGAAGATCAGTCCCTGCTCGATCTTATAGAACAGGATACCATGCAGTCGGCTGCTGCAACAACAATTGAGGAATTTACATTACAGAATCCGTTATTTGGAATTCTGAATCCACGTGTAACCGCACAGGGAGAGGCATTACCATCCAGTATGGTAGGACTGGCAAGCGGAAAAGATACAGCCAAGGTTAACAGCTATCTGAATATGAATCAGATAAAAGCTCTCTTTCCCCGCGATGTGAGATTTTTATGGAGCCAGAATCCTTATAAATATGACGAGTCACAAACACTTTACGAGCTACACGCAATCAAGATTACAACCCGTGATGGTCGCCCGCCTCTTAGTGGTGACGTGATTACCGGTGCCAGACCATCTTCAGGGATTACCGGATCAGAAGTAAAAGTAGATTTCACGATGAATGCCGAAGGAGCCAAAACCTGGCAGAGGATGACAAGGGAGAATATTAACCGCTGTATCGCAGTGGTACTTGACGGCTATGTGCGTTCTTACCCCAGGGTGCAGAATGAAATTACCGGAGGCAGTACTGAAATAACGGGTGATTTTACTATAGAGGAAGCTGATGACCTTGCAAATATATTGAAATCAGGTAAGCTGCCAGCTCCTGCAAAAATTATTTCAGATACGATCATTGGTCCTACACTGGGTAAGGAGGCGATTAATGCCGGTATGGTATCCTTTATCATTGCATTTGTCATTGTCCTTGCATATATGCTTTTCTACTACAGCCACAGTGCAGGAAGTATTGCTGATGTTGCACTCTTTACCAACGTCTTCCTGATTTTTGGTGTATCAGCATCGTTAGGTGCAGTTCTTACTCTTCCGGGTATTGCAGGTATAGTTCTCACTATGGGTATGGCAGTGGATGCTAACGTACTTATCTATGAACGTATCCGTGAAGAGCTGAGAGCAGGAAAGGGTACTAAGCTTGCTATTGCCGATGGCTATAAAGGAGCCCTCTCCGCAATTCTCGACTCAAATATTACCACCCTGCTTACAGGTGTTGTACTTTATATTTTCGGAACTGGCCCGATAAAGGGATTTGCTACCACACTGGTTATAGGGATATTTACTTCACTTTTCACTTCTATATTTATAACACGACTTATATATGAATGGCGCCTGAAGAGAAATGCTAAATTAACTTTCTCAATAAAGATTACTGCAAATATTCTAAAGGATGTTCATGTTGACTTCATAAGTAAAAGGAAAATATTTTATGCAATTTCAATAATTATTATTGTTATTGGCATCGTATCCCTCTTTGTTCGTGGATTGAATCAGGGTATTGATTTCACAGGCGGAAGAACATATATTGTGAGATTTGATAATACTGTATCAACAGCAGATGTGGCAGAACGTCTCGCGGATCGTTTTGACGGTGCACCGCAGGTAGTAACCTTTGGCAGTGACAACCAGGTAAGAATAACTACCAAGTATATGATAGATGAACCTGATGTGGATGATGAGATTGAGACAGCTCTTTATGAAGGACTTAAGGTAATGCTGAATCCGGATATTACCAGGGAGGAATTCCTTTCAGACTACAGGGTAAGCTCCGAAACTGTCGGTCCGACAGTGGCAAGCGATATAAAAAACAAAGCAGTCTGGGCTGTGTCGATAGCACTGATGATAATGTTCCTGTATATATTTATCCGCTTCAGAAACTGGCAGTATGGATTAGGTGCGTTAATTGCCGTTGCGCATGATGTTTTGATAGTTGTCGGGATTTATTCATTATTATGGGGTATCCTGCCTTTCACAATGGAGATAAACCAGTCATTTATTGCCGCAATCCTGACGGTTATCGGATATTCAGTCAACGACTCGGTTGTTGTTTTCGACAGGGTGAGGGAATTTTTGCCGCTTCACCGTAAGCGTCCTACAAATGAGGTACTGAATATGGCACTTAATGATACCCTCAGCCGTACAATCAATACTGGTATAACCTCTATTCTTGTCCTGACAGCAATGTTCTTCTTTGGAGGTGCCACAATCAGAGGATTTCTTTTCGCAATGATAATCGGAATAATAGTCGGAACATATTCTTCAATTTTCGTTGCAACAGCTGTTGTTTACGATACTTCCTCAAAGAAGGGGCTGAAAGTATAGAGTATAATATATAAATATTTGATATTCTGTTTATTAGGGGCGTTGCGAGCAACGCCCCTGTATTTTTTCAGACAGTAAATATTTGTATCGTATTATTACCATTTTTATTAACTTTGTATTTTAAAATCAGATCTGCAGGATTTATGAGCGGACAGGAGATATTTGTTATCATTATTGTTGTCCTTATTCTGTTTGGAGCTGAAAAGCTTCCTGACCTGGCAAAAGGATTTGGAAAAAGTATGCGCGAATTCAAAAAAGCAACAGACGATATTAAGCGGGAATTTGAAGAAAGTACAAAAGAGATAAGGGAAGATCTGAATGATGTTTCACAATCGATAGCTAAAGATGTAACAGATTTTTCGGAAAACCTGTCAAAAGAAGTGAATGAGGTTGCTACCGATATAAGTAAAGACATTAATGAGGTGTCGGAGAATATCCGGAAGGATATGGATGAGGTTGCGGATAATATCAATAAAGATGTGAATGAAGTATCAGAAAATATTGAAAAAGATCTGAATGAGGTTTCTGATGATATCAAAAAAGATACTGATGAGATTGCTGACAATATCCGGAACCAGGTCAATAATGATTAGGTTTTCTTTGTTCCTGCTAACATAATATTTTTCTGTCTGCCGTTTCAGGGTAAATCACCCAGGACACATAATGATAAAGACAACAGGCATAAAAAAGTCATACGGGAATCTGAAGGTCCTGAAAGGGATAGATATTGAGGTTAAGGATAAAGAGGTTATCGCTATTGTTGGCGCAAGCGGGGCCGGGAAAACAACATTGCTGCAGATAATAGGAACCCTTGATAGACCTGACAGCGGTATAATATTTTATAACGGCTCAGATATAAGCCGGTTAAAAGGCCGGACACTCGCCTCATTCAGAAACAACAATATCGGTTTTGTTTTTCAGTTTCACCAGCTTCTCCCGGAATTCACAGCGCTTGAAAATGTCTGTATACCTGCATACATTGCAGGTAAAAGTAAAACAGAGGCAGAAACAAAAGCCGCAGAACTATTGAGTTTTCTGAATCTGGCAGACAGACTTGAACATAAACCTTCAGAACTAAGCGGAGGAGAACAGCAACGAGTAGCTGTGGCACGTGCTCTGATAAATAATCCATCAGTCATACTGGCTGACGAACCTTCCGGAAATCTTGATTCGGAAAATAAAAACGAATTACACAAACTCTTTTTCAGGCTCCGTGATACCTTCGGACAGACAATCGTCATTGTAACTCACGACAGGCAGCTGGCAAATATGTCGGATCGTATTTTACAGATCAAGGACGGGCTTATTATAAATGAGTCATAGAAAGGCATATAACGACATTACTGCCGATGAAATGAAATTATTCCTTGAAGAGAAATATCTTCAATATAATAATCCATCATTTATTGAATGCGATCCTGTTTCTGTTCCACATTTATTTACAGAGAGGCGTGACAGAGAAATATCAGGATTTCTTACCGCTTCCATTGCCTGGGGTCACCGGGACCTGATACTTAAAAGCGCCCGGTCCCTGGTTAACCTGATGCATAATGATCCTTATGAATTCATTATATCACCAGGTGAAAAAGACTTAGGAAGGTTTAATAAATTTGTGCACAGGACCTTCAACGGAACCGATTGCAGCTATTTCATCAAAGGGCTGAGAAATATATATACAACATATCACAGCATGGAGGATGTGTTACTCGAGGGAATGAAATCAGGTAAATCCCTGAAAGATGGTCTCACACATCTTCGCTATAAGTTTTTTGAATTGCCGCATCCTGCCAGAACAGAAAAACATTTTGCAGATATTAACAGAGGAGCAGCCGGAAAAAGGCTGAATATGTTCCTTCGGTGGATGGTCAGAAAAGATAAACATGGTGTTGATTTTGGAATATGGGACAGAATTGATCCTTCAATGCTTTTTATTCCCCTGGATCTTCATTCAGGAAATACGGCAAGGAGACTCGGACTTCTTAAAAGAAAGTTAAATGACTGGAAAGCAGTGGAGGAATTAACAGCTGTTTTGCGGGAATTCGACCCGGCTGATCCTGTAAAATATGACTTTGCTCTGTTTGGAACAGGTATATATGAGGAGTTCTAAGCCCTGCAGCACAGAAAGACAAGCAATTATATTAACAGGGATCAGTGATTATCATTGCGTCAGACCGGTGTATTTTTATTTTCTATAGCCCTGGTATACAGGTTAACATATTCAACTGCACTCTTTTCCCATGAAAAATTTTGTTCCATGGCTTTTTTAATGAGTTTCTGTAAGTGAGGTTTCCTGTCATGGAAAGTTTCCAGGGCCCAATTGACAGTATTATAGATTGCCTTGCCACTGGGTTCCCGGAATTTGAAACCTGTACCTTCACCGGTATCCTGGTTATAATTTTCAATAGTATCATTTAATCCTCCTGTAGCTCTTACAATAGGAAGTGTCCCGTATTTCAGAGAATAGATCTGGTTTAATCCGCATGGTTCAGATAATGAAGGCATTAAAAAGAAATCGCTGCCTGATTCAATCAGATGAGCCAGTTTATTGTCGTAACCTATAAATGATCCCGTTTTACCGGGGAATCGCTTTTGTAAATTGCCGTAAAAGGTTTCCAGCTGATTATCCCCGGCACCCAGAATTGCAAACTGAACATCCATATTTTTTAATATATCTTCAATACATTCCGAAAGAATATATAATCCTTTCTGTTCTACCAGTCTGCTGATTATACCAATGACCGGTGTTTTATTGGTCTGTTTCAGACCTAATTGTTTTTGCAACACACTTTTACATACAGATTTCCCCTTTATATTATAGTAAGAATAATTAGCGGGAATCAATGAGTCTTTTACGGGATCCCACTCCGAATAATCAACACCATTGAGTATCCCCACATAATTATCACTTTTTCTGATTAAAAAAGGATCCAGACCATATCCTCCTGATGATGTTTTAGTCTCTGCAGCATACCCTTTGCTGACAGTATTAACCATATCAGCAAAGTGAATACCCCCTTTCAGGAAATTAACTGCATTAAAGCATTCAAATTTATCCGGTGTAAAATCTTCTTCTCCCAATCCTGTATAACCGTAATAATATCGGTCATATCGTCCCTGGTATGCTATGTTATGAATTGTTAAAACGCTCGCCGTATTACTGAATACCGGATCATCCTTATATATCTTTTTTAAATAGGCCGGTAATATTGCAGTATGCCAGTCGTTTGCATGAACAATATCCGGGATAAAATTTAATTCATGGCACAATTGAAGTGCTGCTTTGGACAGGAAGGAAAAACGCTTTGGATTATCAGGATAATCATTGAAATTATTGTCATGATAGATATTAGGCCTCGCAAAAAATGGCTCATAATCAATAAAATAAACAGGCACATTTTCGGGAATAGTTGTTTTATGCACGCTGCAGTTAATATTTTCATAACCCATTTTTACACTCATTTTATCGATAGTTACATTGAAAACATGTTTTTTCTTATCAATAAATGAATAGAATGGAATAACAACAATGATATTATGTCCGAGTTTCTGCAAGAATTGTGGCAATGCACCGGCAACATCACCTAATCCGCCGGTTTTTGCAAATGGGACACATTCTGAGGATACCAGAAGTATATTAAGTGAACCTCTCATTTACAGGTCGTTAATGAGGGTTTAATTTAAGTTCGATCTTTTCTTTGGAGCCAAATAATAAACCTACAACAAGTGTAAGATATTCTCTGAGTTGACGGGTAATCAGATAATTATCCAATACAAATTGTCGTGCATTTCTTCCCATTCTCTTCATTGTGCCAGGATGCTTCAGGAGATAACGAACACGCATTGCAGCTCCTTCCGGTGTACTGACTCTAAATCCGCAAAAATGATCAATAACCTGCAGTTTAATACCTCCCGTATCACCACCGATTACCGGTTTGCCTTTCCATAATCCTTCGGTAACTGTGAGTCCGAAACCTTCTTTAAGAGATTTTTGTATAATTATATCAGATCCTCTCTGTAGAGCATTAATTGCTCTGTGGGCATCTGGCGGCAGTTCAAGGATATGTATATCGGGATCGTTTCCTGCATAAGCTTTTACTTCTTCCAGAACTTCCTGACCTTCAGGGTCGTCTGAAGCACCACCTCCGGCTAAAACTAACTGTACCCGAACATATTTTTTAATTAACCGGTAGCTTTGTATAACACCAACGGGGTCCTTAAAACGGTCGAAACGGGAAACCTGTGTTATTATAGGAGTATTTCTGCGTATTCCCCGGGAATCAAGAAAATCTGATATTTCCTTTTTCGGAAGCTCAATATTTTTCTCACTTAAGGGGTCTATACTTGGAGGTATTAAGTACTGAGGATGTGAAAGTGGCTGTACAAATCCTGAAAGCGACCATATACTGGCATCGTAATTTTTTAAATATTCCCGTAAATACTTCCATACCGGACGATAGGGGTGGCTTACATCTATATGACACCGCCAAAGCCATTTGCCTTTCCTTTTTGCACAGAAATTAAGCAAAGCAGCCGGTTGCGGATCATGTATAAATACAATATCTGCTTCTTCCAGTTTCTTCCCGAGTCTTTCAAAATTCTGAAGGTTAGTACTCTCATAAACAGCTAGAAGCGAAGAAGAAATATCATCGCGATTGCCTTGCAGGGAATTATGCATTTTCTTGGTACACTGGTAAAAATCTTTTTCACCTGTAATAATTTCCCATTCGGCATCTATTCCCAGCTCCTTTTTCAAAGGAATAAGACGGTTCAATATTTCTGCCACTCCGCCGCCTTCTTTTGTCGAATTAATATGGAGGATCTTCATCCCTTTCAAGGGATTTGCCAATTGTTTCAGGTGATCAATCACCTCATTTCCTACTACGTTAGCGTATTGTTCAAGCAGACTTTCCATCAGATACCTCCTTAAAATAATTAGTAAAAGCATTATTTATTTCCTGACGAAGCTCATGTAAAGTTGTAAAAGAGGGATCAATATTATCGAGAGCTTCTATAAGTCTTTCATATTTATCACCAAATCCGGCAAGCCAGACCGAAAAATCATTTCTGTTTCCCGGAGTTCTGCGCCGCGAATCGATGAAATGAAAAAAAATACTTCCAAGCGACATTTTTGGAATTACCTCAAGCAAATCCCGGGGATCAGCATAGGTTACACCTGTATCAAAAATCACTATCTGCGAACGGATAAAATGAAATTCATGCCCGGTTTTTACCCAGGGGACATGCTCCGATTCGAACAGATGTTCTTCAACAATTTCAATAATCTCATTGCGAAGATCTTCGATATTGTCGAAAACGTTAGGATCGATTATCGAAAGTTGTTCAGAAATCTTTAAATCATGCAGGTAACGGGATGCCCATACGGCAAAATCATTCTGGAATTCCGGATCATCAAAATGAGGATGCAAAAGACCTCCCCAAAAATGATAATAAAGACAGCCGGGATGGACAGTTTTTAAACGGTCCCTGAATTCTCTCAGGTTTTGTGCTTTTTCTCCTGTTGCAATTGCTATTAGCGCACAATCCAAAATCTTAAAGCCTTCATTGATCATACTATAAGTTGTATTTTTTGACCGCTAAAAATAAGGAAATTGATATACTTTGACAAATCTCCCGCCCGGATGCCCGTATAATCATATTAACCGGTTGGATAGTACCAACAGGGAGCATGATCTGCTTTTAAATTGTAACTTTGGATCAGCTATTAACAAAAATGCGCTTCTTTTGTTTAGCAGATAACATACATTAAGGTTTATGACACTATTATTGATCATCGATATGCAGAATGATTTCTGCAGACCCAATGGGAGTTTGTATGTGAAGGGTGCAGAAAAGGACGTGTCAAGGTTAGAAACTTTTATTATGAGATATCGTGACAGACTTGATCATATCATCATGACACAGGATAATCATCATGTCATTGACATTTCTCATCCTGTTTTCTGGGAAGACAGTAAAGGAAATCAACCGGCAGCTTTCACTGAAATAAATACAGATGACATTGAAAAAGGCACATGGAGACCTCGTTTTGAAAAAGAAAAAGCTGTTGAATATATCAAAAAACTTGAAAATCAGGGGGAATTTCCGCATGTTGTATGGCCTGAACACTGTATTATCGGATCTTATGGCGCTGCAATCGTTGATGAGATTATGGAACCGGTAAGGATCTGGGCCCGGGCAGGAAGATATTTTGATGTGGTAATAAAAGGCACAAATCCTCTTACAGAACATTTTGGAGCGCTGATGGCAAATGTTCCGATAGAAGATAGTCCTGATACTCAGTTAAATAAGGAGCTGGTCAGGAATCTCCGGCTTTTTGATACCATCCTGATAGCCGGTGAGGCCAAAAGCCACTGTGTGGCAACCACTGTCAAACAGATGCTGAATAATGATGGTATTGCCCAAAAACTAGTTATCCTGGAAGACTGTATGTCGGATGTAACGGGGTTTGAGACTCTTGCTCAGCCGATTTATGAAAAGGCAAGGAGGGAGGGTGTAAGATTCACTTTAAGTACAGAGTGGTTTAGATAAAGATTTCTTAAGCTTTCATTTATACCTGCATTATGATCCTGAATCATTTCACCGACAATGACCTGTACAAGTTCACCACAATGAATGCCATTCAGAAGTTATATCCTGAGGCAATGGTCAGATACAGTTTCATAGACCGGGGACAAACAGAATTCCCGGATGGTTTTGCCCGTGAACTGCGAAAAGAGGTCGATAGGTTTGCAGAAATTACACTGAGTAAAGATGAGGAACAATTCCTGATATCACGCTGTTATTACTTCGATCGTGTATTCATTGATCTGCTAAAAGGGTATCGATATGATCCCGGAGAGGTAACAATAGAGCAGCAGGGGGGCAGCCTCAAGGTTGAAATTGAGGGCTTATGGTACCGGACTGTACTATGGGAGGTCCCTTTGCTGGCTTTGATATCAGAGCTTTTCTTTATAATGGCAGGAAAGAAGCCATGTGATACGGATACAATAGCTGCAGAAAAAGCAGTAAGGTTAGCTGAAATGAAAGCTGAATATTCCGACTTTGGTACAAGACGTCGATTCTCATTTGATGTGCATGACCGTGTGATCAAATCCCTGAAAAATAATTCAAAGGAGTTTTTCAAAGGAACAAGTAATGTGTTTCTTGCCATGAAACACAATATTACTCCTATAGGTACGCATCCTCATGAATGGTTTATGTTCCATGCCTCCCGATATGGTTATCGTTCGGCCAATGCCAGGGCGCTTGATGCGTGGGTGAACATCTATAAGGGAGATCTCGGAATTGCCCTCAGTGATACTTTCACATCAGATAATTTTTTTGATAGTTTTTCAACTCTGCATGCAAAACTGTTTGACGGTATAAGACATGATAGCGGTGATCCGTTGGAATTCACAGAAAAAGTGATAGAGTTTTATAAAGACAAACGAATCGATCCTTCAACAAAAACAATTGTCTTCAGCGATGCACTTAACCTTGACAGAATATCAAGAATCAGAAAACATATAAGAGGCAGAATACATGATGTATATGGTATAGGCACATATCTTACAAATGATGTTGGCGTTAAATCCTTGAACATAGTTATTAAGATTACCGGATCCAAACCATATAAAGGTGGAGATTTCCATCCGGTAATCAAATTATCTGATGATCCGGAAAAAGAGACCGGTAATCCAGATGAAATTAAATTGTGCAGAGCTGTTTTAAACCTTTAGAAATTTATCTATTTCCTCGCTTTCCGGAAGCCCGAATTGCTCCTTCATTTCTATACCGAGGGTTTTCAGTTCGTTTATGACAGGATTATAGATCTCAGGTACAACCGGCCTGTAAACACCGCTGAGATTTATCTTTTTCTCAAGGATCATCTTAACGGCAATAGATGCCGGCAGTGCAACAGTTCTTGCAATTGCAGTGTTAGTGGATGGTGATCCGAAGTAAAGCATGGACGATTTGATAACCTCTTTTTTCCCATCAGCCCGTGAAGCAAGGAAAATATGCTGTATTACCACCATATCCCTCTCATTGGCTGATAAAGACATACGGCTTATCATCCTGTTTGAGGTTATTTCAAATGGGGTCGTTATGGAATATTCAAGGAGTTCATCGCTGAAAAAACCCAGAAATTCAAGTGATTTAACAGGGATGGCGTTTTCGCTTATGCCAAGCTTTGCCGCCACTGCTTTTTTCAGGTCACTGGTTAATATTCCTGCCTGTTTAGCTAGGAATCCGGCATAGCTCATTCCACTGTAATCCTTTTTTGGTGTATCATCTATCATATTAAGCATCTTCATAGCATCAAGAGTCTCACACCACCCTTTATATCGGAATGTTCCCCTGTACATAGTAACAGCTTCGGGTATCCCGTAAATATTGATATAACTTATGGAATCCCTGTTAGGATAAACTTCAAGTTCTCCAACACCCGGAAAATTATAACCGTACCTGTCTTTAAAAAGATTAACTGGTTCTATAAAGACCTTTTTACCCTTTTTCAAATAAAGAGCGTTGTTTGTCCCCGCCATTATAACTCCTTTAGGGCTCCACGAAAACTTATATTTCAACGGATTATCTGCAGCTTCAGGAGCCGGCAGGGCACCGCAAAGGGAATAAAATTGCTCAACCTTGCCGTTCCTGTTGTGGATATGGTCAATTATCTTCATGGCTGTCATATGATCTATGCCCGGATCAAGTCCCATTTCATTAAGCAAGAGTACTCCGGCTTTTTTTGCCTCCTCATCAAGAGCCTGCATTTCATCCTGAACATATGAGGTTGTTATCAGGGGTTTTGAAAATCTGATACAGGTTTTTGCAATCCTGACATGATACCTGTATGGTAAAAATGATACTACTATATTATGCTCATTTACAAGTTTTTCAAGTGTACTTACATTATCTGCCGACCACGTCATGGAAGAACCGTGCGGATGGCCTTTAATCATCCTTTCAGCCTTCTCCTTTGTTGTTGTCGCGATCATTACTCTGTAATCCCTTTCCAGAAGGAATTCTACCATGGGTTTAACGACGAGCCCGGCACCAAGAATCAATACTTTATTCATATGAGATTTTTATACTTTTAATTGCAGCAAGTTAACAAAACCAGATTATAAAAACATGACTTTTCTCTGTGCTCCTTTGTGTCCCGATAGCTATCGGGACACAAAGGAGCACAGAGTTTCGCAGAGAGATTTGACATAAAATTGTATCTTTGTTGATGATCAAAAACAGTAATTGTCTCCACCATCATAACTTCAATGTCCGGTAACCAGAAATATGTCGAAACACCGCTGATGAAGCAGTATTACAGTGTCAAGGCGAAGCATCCTGATGCGATACTGCTCTTCAGGGTTGGTGATTTTTACGAGACATTCGGAGACGATGCCATACGTGCGTCTGAAATTCTGGGTATTACCCTTACAAGAAGAGCCAATGGTTCAGCTTCGTTTGTGGAGCTGGCGGGATTTCCATATCATGCACTCGACACCTATTTGCCAAAGCTGGTAAGGGCAGGGCAGAGAGTTGCTATATGTGAGCAGCTGGAGGACCCTAAGCTGGCAAAAAAGATCGTTAAAAGGGGGATCACAGAGCTTGTAACCCCCGGGGTATCCCTTAACGACAATGTACTTAATCATAAAGAGAATAATTTCCTTGCGGCCGTACATATTGAAAAGAGAATTGCAGGAGCCGCCTTTCTTGATATATCCACCGGTGAATTCCTTGTTTCGGAAGGAACTTTTGAATATATAGATCAGATGCTCAATAACTTGCAGCCCAAGGAGGTGCTTTACGAAAAAAGGAAAAAGGATCTGTTTCTCGAAAGTTTCGGCACGAAGTTTTATACTTTCAAGCTGGATGATTGGATATTTACACCGGAAGCAGCCAATGACAGGCTTCTCAAACAGTTTGAGACCAGCTCTTTAAAGGGATTCGGAATTGAAAACCTTTCATACGGAATAATAGCTGCAGGAGCTATACTTCATTATCTAGACCTGACACAACATGAACAGCTTGGACATATTACGAGTTTGTCGCGGATTGAAGAAGAGAGATATATGTGGCTCGATAAGTTCACAATAAAAAACCTTGAATTGTTTCATTCACCTTACGAAGGAGCCAGGACACTTATAGATGTGATGGACCACACCATTTCACCAATGGGGGGAAGACTTCTGAAAAGATGGATATCATTGCCGCTGAAAGATATTCAGCCTGTGAATGAACGGCTTGATATAGTGCAGCGCCTGGTCGAAGACGGTGATCTGATGGAAAAGATCTCAGGATTGATAAGACAAATTGGAGACCTTGAGAGGCTGATTTCAAAAGTTGCAGTGAACAGGATCAATCCAAGGGAGGTTGTTCACCTTAAAAAAGCATTGAAAGCAATTGATCCTCTTAAGACACTTTGCAGTCAGAGCAATTGCATGCCTCTCGTGAAACTGGCTGAACAGCTTAATCCATGCAAATCGCTGGCAGACAGAATTGAACACGATCTTAACAGCGACCCTCCTGTTCAAATAAACAGGGGGAATGTTATTGCGAAGGGTGTATCGGCTGAACTGGATGAGCTGCGAACAATCCTTTATAGTGGGAAGGATTACCTTGCTGATCTTCAGAACAGGGAGAGCAAGCGCACCGGAATTAATTCATTAAAAGTAAGTTATAACAATGTATTCGGATATTACATTGAAGTCAGGAATACACACAAGGATAAAGTGCCATCTGAATGGATCAGAAAACAGACACTGGTGAATGCGGAACGCTATATCACGGAAGAACTTAAGGAATATGAAAGCAAGATTCTGGGAGCAGAAGAGAAAATTTTTGAGCTGGAAACAACACTATTCAATGATCTTGTACTGGCAATTATCGAATACATAGCTCCTGTCCAGCTGAACTCATCACTTATCGGAAAACTTGATTGCCTGCACTCATTTGCTCTTCTCGCAAATGAAAATGATTATACAAGGCCGTTTCTTAACGATTCACTAAAACTGGAAATAACTGATGGTCGTCATCCGGTGATTGAGAGACAACTGCCTCCCGGAGAATCTTATGTCCCTAACGATGTGGTTTTAAATACAGAAGACCAGCAGATAATAATACTCACAGGTCCTAACATGTCGGGGAAATCAGCATTGCTGAGGCAAACAGCCCTTATTGTGCTTATGGCACAAACAGGTTGTTTTGTTCCGGCAAAATCGGCAAAGATCGGGATTGTAGATAAGATATTTACAAGAGTAGGCGCATCCGATAATATAAGTCTCGGAGAGTCAACCTTCATGGTGGAAATGAATGAAACAGCAAGCATCCTGAATAACCTGTCGGAGAGGAGTCTCATCCTTCTTGATGAAATAGGCCGTGGAACAAGTACTTACGATGGTATTTCGATAGCATGGGCTATGGTTGAATATCTGCACGAAAACAGGATGAGAGCAAAGACTCTGTTTGCCACTCATTATCACGAACTTAACGAAATGGAAAATTCATTCTCGCGAGTAAAGAATTATAATGTTTCCATCAAAGAGATGAATAACAAAGTAATATTTTTACGTAAACTCAAAAGAGGAGGGAGTGAGCATAGTTTCGGAATTCATGTGGCAAAAATGGCAGGTATACCCAGAAGTGTTGTGAACAGGGCAGATAAAATACTGAAAGAACTGGAGCAAAGCCACACAAAACAGGAGCTGGCAAAACCAATTGCTGACCTGGCAGAACACAGGGAAGGCTTACAGTTAAGTATATTTCAGCTTGATGACCCTGTCCTCAAGCAAATCCGCGATGAATTACTCGAGATAGACATTGATAATCTTACACCTGTTGAGGCTTTGAATAAGCTCTATAATATTAAAAAGCTTCTGAAATAGTCAAATTTCTCCGGAAAAAATGGTATATTCGTGAGTTTTTAGAAATATTTGACAAATGCCACAATCAAGTACTAAAACCAAGCTGAAGATAGCTGTACTCGGGGCAGGACATGGCGGACTGGCAATGGCTGGTCATCTGGCGCTTATGGGGCACAAGGTGAACCTGTTTAACAGGGGAGAAGAGAGATTATGGGGTGTCAAATCGTCAGGTACTATCGAGATAACAGGTGAAGTGGAAGGTTTTGGCAAAATAAATCTGGCGACAACCTCGATGAAGGAGGCAATAAACGGAGTTGAACTCATAATGGTTGTGGTACCGGCAAATGCTCACCGATGGATGGCTGAACAAATGGCACCACATCTGGTTGATGATCAGATAATTATCCTTCATCCGGGTAGAACATACGGTGCAATTGAATTCAAACAGGTTCTTAACAGGATGAATGTCAGTGCCAATGTTATTATTTCGGAAGCGCAGACCTTTATATATGCATCCCGTGCAACAGGACCCTCACAGGTTCATATCTTCAGAATTAAACATTCAATACCCGTTGCGTCAATAAGAGCACATCTTATTCCTCATGTAATCAGCAAAATACGCCAGTTTTATCCTCAGTTTGTTCCCGGCGACAATGTCTTTAAAACAAGCTTTGAAAATATAGGAAGTGTCTTCCATCCGGCTTTATGTATTCTCAATTCCGGCTGGATTGAGCATGATGTAGATTTCCAGTTCTATCATGAAGGAGCAACTCCTTCTGTCACAAAAGTACTTGTGAAAATAGATGAGGAACGGGTAAAAGTGGCTGAAGCCCTCGGTATTAGAGCTATTTCTGCCAGGCAATGGCTCTATATGGCATACAGTTCGACAGGTGATACGCTTTATGAGGCAATGAAAAAGAATATCGGATACAGAGGGATACTTGCACCCAGATCGCTGAAAGTCAGATATATGGAAGAGGATATTCCATGCAGCCTTGTGCCGATGGCCTCAACAGGTAAGATGCTTAAAGTAGATACACCTACTATAGATGCTGTTATTCATATGGGATCCCAGATGAATGACACTGATTACTGGTCAAACGGACGGACCATGGAGAATTTAGGTATTGCAGGCATGAGCGTCCGCGATCTGAGGCTGCTTGCAATTGGTGAACCATCAAAATGATCAGCTTGCCTGGACTTTTGTTTCAGGATAGGTTCATCAGGATAACGGTTTCCGTTATCGAATAAATATTGATCATACCCTCAGGTGAGGGGAAACATGATTTCCGGATATTATCTGGAATATAAAATGTTTTAGTACACTGAAAAGGACAATAAAAAATTTTTACCATAGAATAATAAATTAATAATAACCAAAACAATAAAATTATGGCAGGTATTGCAGGAATAGCCTCGGAAAATGCAGAGGCAGAAGTTGAGGAAATGCTTAACACTATCCGTCACAGGGGTAAAGAGAGTATTTCAATTTTTGAAAAGAATGGAACCACTCTTGGACTGGTGTGGAACGAATCGGAAGATGAAATTGTAAAAAAGTTTCTGGCTGACGGAGCCGTTGGTGACAATAATGGATCAGGTCATTATGCCTGGGTAAAACCTGAAAACGGAAATTTCAAAATGTACCGCGATGAACTGGGCGTTGCCCCGCTTTATCATGGTAAGGACCATGCCGGAAATATTTGTTTTGCCTCAGAGGTGAAAGCATTGCAGGAAATAGCTGAAGATATTTCAGAAATACCTCCCGGTCATACTTTTGACGGGGGAAATCTAAAATCATATTTTAAATTGGAAACCGGTACTACCCTGGAAGATAACCCGGAACTGATAGCTGTCCGTTTACGGAATCTTCTCGATGATGCAGTATCGGATTGTATAAATTCAGAGCCTGTCGGATCATGGCTGTCAGGGGGACTAGATTCAAGTACTATATGTGCCCTTGCTGCAAAACATGTAAGACAATTAAAAACTTTTGCCGCAGGGCTGAAAGGTGCGCCCGATCTTGAATTTGCAAGAGAAACAGCAGAATTTATTAAATCAGATCATCACGAGGTTATTGTAACTCTGGATGATATGATCCGTGTTTTACCGGATGTTATTTATCATCTGGAATCATTTGATGCACTGCTCGTAAGATCAAGCATCACCAATTATCTGGTTGCAAAGCTGGCATCTGAACATGTATCCGAGGTCTTCTCAGGAGAGGGAGGTGATGAATTATTTGCAGGTTACGATTACCTTAAGTCAATACCTCCGGAACAACTGGAGAAAGAACTTATTAAAATCACAGGCAGTTTGCATAATACTGCTCTTCAAAGAGTTGACCGAAGTGCATCCGCTCACGGTACAAGGGCTCACGTTGTTTTTGCTAATCCTGAAGTGGTCAGGTTCGCACTTACAATTCCTGTTAAATACAAGATCTTCAATAATCAGGAGAAGTGGATACTCAGAAAGGCAATGGAAGAATTACTTCCCGATTCCATACTGCAAAGACCAAAAGCGAAATTCTGGGAGGGTGCAGGGGTCGAAAATGTACTTTCAGAGTATGCTTCTAAAATGATTACCGACAGGGATTTCCGGACTGAGCGGATTACGTCTAATGGGTTGAATATCAATACAAAAGAAGAGTTGTTCTATTACAGGATCTTTAAGGACCATTTCGGATCTGATCATAATCTTAAATGGATGGGAAGGACCAAGGGGAGCCCGGTAGAATAATCCCGCAGGAATCATACTATTTCTTTCCGGTTATGTGAATTAACGAACAAAATAGTTCCTGTTTCATCATATCCGTTCAATACAGCTTCCCAGTTATGTTTCAGGCCCTTGACACTTAAACCTGTCATGACCAGGGCTGCAGAAGATGATTTTTGATTTATCAGGCCTTTCAGGGTCATATCCGGTTCCTCAGTGATGATTTCAATATTCTTTTCTGTTATGGGGAGTCTGCCTGTTTTTACCAGTTCCATAAGCTTCATACGGATTTCTTCATATTGTCCCGGCTGACAAGTTTCAAAAACCTTGATATTTGATTTTCTCCAGTCGGGATGTCCTGAAATAATAAAGCTCATAAGAATTTGCAGGCTTGAGTTTTCAGGTTCCTCGTTATTTATCCAGACATGTATGCCATTTTTGAAATTTATCTCTTTCCTGCTTGTAGCAAGAAGACAAATGTCAAAGTTTCCTGCTTTTATAAGTCCCATATTCTCTATTATCTCACCAAGGTTCTCGGGATTTTCCTTGTCATATTCAAAAATCACCATGTTATTTTCCATTCCTGAAATTCCGGGTACCTGTATGGCCTGGGCAAGGGCTGAAGTATATGATGGAGAGATTAATGTGTCGACATACACATGATTATTGGTTGTATCATATAGTTCGATCAGCCTTGAAAGTTCTTCGGCAGCCTGCTGACTGGTTGCCCTTGAATAGTATCCGTCTATCCGGTGAAGATATGTCCCGAATCCGTACCTGTAGGAAATCCAGTTCAGAAGCTGAAATGCTCTTGCACGTACAAATGAATGTTTCGAAATACATATTGCACTCGGCCTCCATTCTTTGGCTTTTTTCTTATTTTCTGATCTCTGAAGATAAACCTGTATGTTCCTGTTTACCTGGAAAAGAGCATTGGCAAATAAAGACTCCAGTCCGTCTCTTTCACGATGGTACATCTTAATGTATGAATAGATCAATGTCATAAGCACAAGAGCAACAAGGGCATATGGAGCATTAATTTTAAACATGACCCATAAGGCGATCAGGAAGCCTGTGAGTGAAAGGTACCACTTTGACCTGAATGAGGGCCTGTAGGAGGGGGAGGATCCGAAGTGATTGAGGAATGATATAAGACATAGTGATCCATATGTTACCAGGAAGAACATGGAAATAATCTCAGCGACTGCGTTGACGCTGCCCAGTGCAACAAAAACCAGGGCAATAATTACTGTTATCAATGTTGCATTTGCAGGTTCATTATCAGTTTTTCTTCCCGCTGCCAGCCATTTGTTCATCTTTACCGAGGGGAAAGATGAGTCATGGGCGAGTGCCTGAAGAGTCCTTGGAGCTACCATCACTGAACCAATGGCCGAAGATATTGTGGAAGCAGCAAGACCTAAAGGAATAATAATGATTCCAAGAATCGCTATCTTACCCATAATCAGCTGGTTGGATAACATATCCTCAACGTTTACCGATGTTGATAGTTTATAAATGATTGCTATATAGATAAGGAATCCGGAAATAGTTGCCATTATAGTACCGCGAGGGATAGATTTTGCCGGATTTTTAAGATCTCCCGAAAGGCCTACTCCAGCTGTCATTCCGGTAAATGCCGGGAATACTATTGCAAATACCATGAAGAAATCCTTCAGATTTCTTATATCACCGGTGGGGATATTTCCTCCTGAGGCCGCTCCAAATTCGGTTTTTCCCAGGAAAAAACAAAGTAAAGAGATGAACAGGATACCTACTACAATATAGAGCATTTTAACTCCCATATTTGCACCTTTTCGCAGAATAACAAAACCCAGGATAAGCATTACAGGAATGCTGATGACCTGTCTGGGAATGATGATATTAAGAGATTGGGAGAAATAATTAAAAACGAACTCGAATGCTTCAGTAAAAGCAATAACATAAAATGCGACACTTATTGCCTGTGACAAATATAGTGCTATTCCAATAGTAGCTCCAATGTTTAGCCCGAATGAACGTGAAATAACAAAATATTCTCCTCCGCCCTCAACACGTTTATTTGTAGCAAGTTCCGAAAGGGCAAAAGCTGTCGGGATTGTAAGGGAGTGTCCTACAATAATGATAAGCAGCGTGCCCCAGAATCCGAGAGTTCCGACTGCAAAGCCGAATCTTAAGAAAAGAATTGCACCCAGTATTGTGGAAATGGCAGTAAGGAAAACAGGAATAGTGCCGAATCGTTTCATAATGATTTCTGATTGTCATTTTTCAAATATTGTGGAAATATAATAAGAAAAGGGGGATGTTATATTTCATCAGGGGTAATAAAAAGTGACAATATTTCAACAATCTGTGATTGATCCCTTAAGTTGAATCTGGCATTTGTCGGTTTACATCCTATTCTTATTGTAAATCCTGATTCGGGGACTGCCTTGAAAAGATCTTCGTCGGTGCTGTCATCACCCAGTGCAAGAATGAAATCATAATCCCCGCTGTTAATAATCCGGGCTGCTATCGTACCTTTGTCATATAATATACTTTTAATTTCCAGTACTTTATCTCCTTCAAGGATCTGGAGTTTTAAATCACCTTTAAGGATTTCAGAAAGGTCATCCCTTAGTTCATTAATTCTCAGTGAAGCAGTCTCCTCATCAGCGTTACGGTAATGCCATACAAGTGATGCATTCTTATCTTCTATCATAGAGCCGGTACACCTGTCGACATAATCATTCAACAGCGGTAAAAATTTTTCTTTCCATGACAGATCGATTTCCTTATTCTTCTGCCAACCGATTCCGGAATATTTGATCAAATAGCCATGTTCTGCAACCATAATGACATCAAGATTTTTAAACTGTTCGTCTAAAAACTCCTGTGTCCTGCCGCTGATAATTACTAATATGTTGCGGGGATCTGAAATAATGGTTTTTAGTATTTTTTCAGTCTCTTCACTCAGCAAGGCCATTTCGGGCAGCTTTACTATTGGAGTAAGAGTCCCGTCGTAATCGATCAAAAACAGGCGTCTTTGAGATTCATGATATTTTATCTTGATAGATTTCATGGTATTTTCATCCAGATATTTTACCTGAAGGTTCTTCTTTTCTTTTTTCACCTCTTCAACCTGGCTAAAGAAATCATTTGTCCATGTAAACACATCATATCGTCTCAGCCTGTTCTGCATTTTATTTATCCTCTTTTCTTTTTCTTTCTCCGGCATTGTAAGAGCCTTATTCAAGGCTTCAGCAGCTTCATCAATATCGGTGGGATTAATTATTATTGCCTCATTAAGTTCAATAGAAGCTCCTGTCATTTCGCTCAACACTAACATTCCATGCTTTTCTGTCTGACAGGCAACATACTCCTTAGCAACCAGGTTCATACCGTCACGCAGAGGTGTAATAAACCCCACATCACTGAGGTTATAGATTGCAATCATCTCGTTAAAGGGGATTGATTTGTACTGGTAGATCAGGGGCCTCCAGTTCAGGGTGCTGTATTTGCCGTTAATGCGTCCGACAGTAGCTTCAATTTCCTTTTTAAGTACCCTGTATTCCTGGATATTATCTCTTGAAGGCACTACCACCATATTGAAGATTACTCTGAAATGCCATTCAGGAAATCTCTCAAGGAACCGTTCATATGACTCTAATCTGAAGAGGAATCCCTTAGAATAATCAAGCCTGTCAACTGAAAAGATCAATTTCCTGTCTCCGATATACTTCCTGATTTTATTTTTCTGAAAGTTGGTTTTAGGCGAGAAACATGCATCATGAAATTTTGTAAAATCTATTCCTATGGGAAAGGCATCAGCTTTGCACAATCTGCTGTTAATGGAAACAAAATTCTGATCCACCTTATAGCCAAGAGTCCTTTTTACTGATTTGAGAAAATACTGGGTATAATCATTTATGTGGAATCCAATTACATCTGCGCCTGTCATACCTTTGAGTATAGCTTCACGCCAGTTTCTGGGAAGAAGACGAAACATTTCGAATGACGGAAACGGAATGTGAAGGAAAAAACCGATATCAAGCTTCGGGAAAGATCTTCTTATCATGTCAGGCAGCAAAAAGAGCTGATAATCATGAATCCATACAAAATCACCCGGTTGTATTATTTTTTGCAGTTTCTGAAAGAAAAGGTTATTTGCAGTTACATAAGCGTTATAATAACCGGTGTCATATACAGTTCTTGTGGGGAAGTAATGGAACAACGGCCATATAGTATCATTGCAGAAGCCTCCGTAATATTTGTCATTTATCTTCCGAGGCATTTCAACCGGAACAAGTTCAATACCTGGATAAACATTTATTTTTCCGAGCTGAGGATCACCGGTACCTGCCCACAGGATTTTTGATGATGCGCTATTATCTAAGTTCATTTTTTCAGACAGGGAAAGAATTGCCGAAACCAATCCTCCTGAATTCTGAATAGGGTAAAACTCTTCTTTCTTTCTCAAAAGCTTAAATGGCAACCTGTAGGCTGCAACAATAATCCTCTTAAATTCAAATTTATCAAATGTTTTCACAGCTTAGAGAAAAATTGGTTTATTTAACTTTGTCGATAACCGGTACACGGCGTTTACCAGTCCCACATGACTGTATGTCTGAGGGAAATTACCCCACTGACCAAAATTCTTATCGGCATCTTCACTGAACAGGCCAAGATGGTTTGCGCTTTTATTAAGTGTTTCAATTACACTGAAGGCTTTATCAATCATTCCAACTGCCGCAAGAGCTTCTGCATACCAGAAACCGCAAATAATAAATGTATTATGCGATTTGCCAAGATCATCCTGTTTGTATCGTAAAAAAACTGCCGGGTCACTAAAAAGTACCTTTTCATAAGCCTTGAGGTGTTGCAGCGCTCTTCCTCCGTTCGGATTCAGATAATTCATTGTGATAAGCTGAAGGTTGCCTGCATCCATATGAGTATTACCTACTGATTGCATATAAGCACCCTTATCGGGATCATAACAATCTTCGATATACTTTTCCGCCCGGGCTATCAGTATCCTGGCTTTATCTGTAATTTTTTTATTTTTGATTATTGATCCTATTTTTAAAGCTGCCTTGCATCCCACCCAGTGAAAAAGATTAGTATAGCAGTGTAACTGGTTTGTCGTTCCGAATTCCCAGGGACCTGAATCGGGTATATCTATATATTCCTCAATGCGGTCAAGAAGCCATTCGGTAATAAATTTGGATTTATGCATCTCAACGTAATCCAGCCTTTTATCAATAAAAAGAGGTAAAAGACTAACAAGTACCTGTCCATAAACGTCATTCTGTGTCTGGTAAGTGGCATTATTACCAATTCGGACAGGTTTATTTTTTAAATAACCTTCGAGAAGCAGTACCTTTTCATCCGGGACCCTGCCTCCTGTTATAGTATATAACGGTTTGATCTGTTGTTTCTCATTAAGGATGACATTCTGTATAAAATCAAAATATTTCTCAAGCTCCTCAAAGTGGCCGATATTGTTAAAAGCATTCAGAGTGTAATATGTGTCTCTCATCCAGCAGTAACGATAGTCCCAGTTCCGGTGTGCCTGGTCAATTTCGGGCAGGCTTGTTGATCCGGAAGCTATAACTGCACCGGTATCTTCATATTGATGAAGTTTTAATACCAGTGCTGATCGTATAACCTCATCCTGGTAAATATATGGTATGGAAGTTGATTTTACCCAGTTTATCCAATAGGTTTGTGTCTTCTTAAGGAATAGTTCCGCTGTTTCTGCCAGGGGTGCTTCAAGAGGAACTCCATAGCTAAAGACCAAATAACGTGTTTCATTTAGCAGGAATGCTTTTTCATTGCGGATATAATTAAGAGGAATGTCGGTTGTGAGTCGTATCTGGCTGCTTAAATTAAGATATCGGATATGGTTGCTGCCTGCAGAAATTTCCGGTGTAAGTTTCCCGTAATTATCAACAGGATGACATTTTACAGTGATAAGCGGATCACCCTCAAGAAGCTCAATTTTTCTGAACAGCATAAGGGGCTTGAAATATCTTTCATACTGGTTGAAACGTGGTGCATAATCGATAACTCTGAACTTTCCTTCCTTTACTTTGAATTCAGTTGCCAGGATGTTGGTGTTTTTAATATAATACTGTGTTGACTTGTAATCGCTATCATTCGGCATTATACTGAATTCTCCTCCTTTATTCCTGTCGAGCAGGGAGCCAAAGATAAAACTGCTGTCGAATCTTGGCAGGCAGAGCCAGTTTACGTTAGCTTGCGTATCGATGTAGGCCAGGTAGGAACAATTCCCTATTACTCCAAAATTATACCTGTTCATATTATTTGGTCACTTATTTTTTTGCCTGATGTATAACTCTTTGCGGAAATGGGATTTCAATTCCCTCCTTATCGAATGCGACCTTTAAGCGTTTCCTTAATTCACCTGTTATCTCCCACTGCTTAAGAGGTTTGGTATCACCAAGTATCTTTAGAATTATTGCTGAGTCTGCAAAATCATTAACACGCAGAAACTGAGGAGGTTTGAGAATGGACTCTTTATAGAGAGGATCCTCAGCCAGTTCATTGCCGGTCTTGTTTATTACCTTGATAACATGTTCAAGGTCGGTATTATATGCAACACTCATGTTGAGATTTATCCTTGCAAACTTCTTTGAAAGATTTGATGCTCTTTTAATATCGCCATGCGGGATATGATGCATCGTCCCGTCTAAATCACGTAATGTGGTCAGCCTTAGGGTTATATCCTCTACTGATCCGGAGGTTCCATCAATATTTACAACATCTCCGATCCTGTACTGGTTCTCAAGGATAATAAACAATCCTGTAATTATATCCCTGATAAGATATTGTCCTCCAAAACCGAAAGCCAGTCCTAATATTCCTGCCCCAGCCAGTAACGGACCTATTTCGAGGCCTATCTCCTGCAGGATCATCATTAAAGCCAGTACAATAATTACTATTTTCAAAGCCCCGTTAAAGATATGAATAAGAGTATCCTCCCGTTTCTTTTCTGCCTCCGGCGGCATGTTTATATCAGGCACTACTGCAACTCTTACAGCTTTTCTGATGATCTTGCTTAAAATTACAATCAACAACCAGGCTGTAATTCCAATTATTACAATCTTTATTCCATGTGATACCAACCATGGTAAAATTACATCACCCCAATTTTTAATTTTATCTTCCATAGTAATATTTAATTAAATTAATAACCATCTGAATTATTGAGTCATTCGCTTACCTTTTTAATTATCTGCAACCGATTAATGAATGTAAGCGATAAATCCTGAATGGAATCAGTGTTTGTTTTTTCCGCGTAAGATTGCAAGATAATAAAAAAATCAACTTTTTACCACTTTCGTGTTTGGCTTCTTAGTCAACTAAGTATCCAAAACATTATGTAACAGGAGTTTAATTTTAGGTGAACAAATGAGCTGGCATTTGCATATTAAACATCAGCCGGTACATTTATATCCTGCATTGAATCTAAATATTATCATCCCGGTGTTTTTACCAGAATTTGCCTTGTATTCTCCAGGGCTGATTCTGTTCCGAAGATACCCAGATAGGTTCCCATAATACCATTTTGGCTTTGGTCCAGATGCAATATAACGATTTTGATTTCAAATAGAGTTTCAATTACTTCATTATTCTTTCTGAGCCTGATCATTACTTTACATAGATATACTAAATTTATACCCGGGAAAAAAGAAAAGGATTTATGAAAAACCACAAATAATTTGATAATTATATGACAAATTATATAATTCTTGCTTTCTGTCTGATGATCCTGCTTGCATACCTGTTTGACATCACGAGCAGGTATTCAAAGATACCAGGGGTCATTCTGCTTATAGGATTGGGAATAGCGCTCCGGCTTCTGGTTAACCATACAGGCTTTGAAATTCCGGATATTGAACCACTGCTTCCGGTAATCGGAACACTTGGTCTGATACTGATTGTCATGGAAGCAAGTATGGACCTGAAACTTGGGAAAAACAAAGTTGGAATAATATTTAAATCCGCATCTGCTGCCATAATACTTTTTGCATTTTTTGCGGCTATCATGACTATAATTCTGTATAAACTTCTTGGGTTTCCTCTGATTGATTCACTTCTTAATGCCGTGCCTTTTGGAATTATCAGCAGTGCTGTCGCCATACCTTCTGCTATAAATCTGAACAGGGAACAAAAAGAGTTTGTTGTTTATGAGAGCTCTTTATCGGATATAGTCGGAATTCTTGTATTCGACTTTATCCTTATTTACCAGGGCTCTGTCGGACACGGATTAATAAATTATGGACTCAATGCAATACTGACAATATTTGTAGCGATAATAGTCACTTCAGCCCTTGCCATACTGCTGCATAAGATAACATATCATATTAACTATATTATTATACTGACATCAGTTGTACTGGTTTATGCTCTTGCCAAAATGATACACCTTCCTGCACTTTTACTTGTACTGGCATTTGGAATAGCCCTGGCTAACTACAAACTTGTTCAGAATAGCGTAATCAAAAGATATGTGGACTTTAATAAATTCGGAAATGACCTTGTATCATTCAGGAAGATCCTGACTGAACTTACCTTTGTTGTCAGGTCATTTTTCTTTATAATGTTCGGATTCTATACAAAAATAGAAGGTTTATTGAACTTCCATAATATTTTTACCGCCCTGGCTATTATTGTTGGTATATATTTGTTACGTATTATTTTCCTTTGGAAATTCCTTAAAATACCAATTTTCCCATTCCTGTTTCTTTCACCGAGGGGACTTATAACAATTCTACTGTTTCTGAGTATCCCCGCCACATTAAGGATTGAACCAATTAACGAGGAGGTGGTAACGCTGGTCATATTGCTTTCGATCTTCCTTATGATGATAGGGAATATACTTTACAAAGATGAAAATATCGCTGCCGAAGAATCTGATATGGATATAATTATACATGAAGAATCTATTACAGAACAAGACAGATGACGGCAAAGAAAGAATGCGTCTTGATGAGGCACTGGCTGAATACAAACAGAGAATTGAATGTGTATAAAAAGATCTATGGTTTTTTAAATAACTTCATCCCGAATCCTGGTTTTAAAGAAGGAATGAGTTTTCCTTTTTTAAGTTTATAACCGGTAAGATCAACGTCATCAGAGCTGCATGTAACTCCTTCAATAGTTACAATGCTTTCAAAGGCTCCTGCAAGATGAGAGATATAATTGGTTTTGATTGCAGAACCCCAGGCATGAGGTGAGGCAAGAAGTCCCATGAGCTTTATTTCCTGAATAAGTTTAATCCATGCGGTAAATCCCGTGTTGACAATATCATGGAGGAATACATCAATGATCTTCTGAGCGCCAAGCTGTCTCAGTACTGCTTCATCCGGACTTGCTTCCCCGTCGGCCAGGAGAGGATCCATATTATGAACCCTGAGCCATGAATATAGCTTGACATAATCTTCAATGGTCTCATGAAAGGGTTCCTCGATCCAGAAGAGCCGCATTCCTTCAATACCCTCCATATATCTCAGAAACTCATCAATGGTGAAACCGTTGTTCCCGTCTACAAGGATATCGCAATCAGGGAAACTTTCTGCTACAAGCTTTGTTATCTCAATGTCTCTCTTCAACCCCTTCTCTTTTTCCATCCACCTGTTCCCTCGCCCGATCTTAAGCTTAAGCTGCCTGTAGCCCAGGTCATAATCATAGCTACATTCTTCAAGTATCTTATCTGGTCCTGCAGGATTATCTTCAGGTTCAAGATCATCGAAATAGATCATCCCGCTGTAACATGAGCGCCTCTCCGGTCTCCTTTTACCGAGGAGCTTATAAACAGGGGTTTTAAGAATTTTCCCGGCAAGGTCGAAAAGAGAAAAATCAAAACATCTTATTTCCGGTACAGTTACCCCGCTTGAGGGAATGATAAGATCAGAAACAGACTTGCCTTTTATCAGTTCAAATTTTTCTGCAATTGCTTGTTGTGATCCTTTATTCAAACCCCACCCTGAAGCCCCCTGGTCAGTATACAATATGTGAATGGCTTCTTCGGTCCACTTTCCATGGATGCATAGTGTGGAATTCTTACCAACGGGGCGGGGATAGTCAAGCCTTACTGCTGTGAATTTAATACCTGTTACCTTATGATGCTGAAGATCTGAATATTTGCGGATCCCGGCTGTTGCCGGTAGTTCACTGAATATAATCCCTGCAGCCACCCCGGTTCCGGCACGCCTGATAAACTCTCTCCTGTCCACTAAAAGTACTTCTTGAATTTTTCGCCTATCTTAAAATAAGTATATCGTCCGGCATCCTCACCTGCCAGGTGGACGGAGTCACCATCAGTCTCATATGTACTGTGCTCCCCGGCTACCTGCGAGAAATAAACGGCAAAACTTTTTTCCTCTTCATCTTTCATCAGCACCAGTGCCAGGTTTTTATGAATGTCTGACTTTAGTGAGGCGTTACACAATGGACAATAAAATTCCAGGAACTCACCCTCTTTAAACTCGAAAGTGGGATGCTTTATACTTGTATAATTGCCGATTTGGGGGCTGAGAAGAATCAATGCATCCTTCTTCTCAGTATTCTTTACCTTGAAGATTATATGATCTCCAACACGTAGATGACCTTTGCATTTTGGACATAAAAAATCATTCATTTTTCACCTCCTTTTTACGATGTTGATGGAAAATATTTATGTAAAGGTACGAAATCGGATATTTTTTTTAATGGTCAATCCATGTCAATCCGTGTTAATCCGTGAATCCCGTGGTTTATTTTTTTTAAATGTGTAATTTTAAATTCATGTTCTAACAAATCTAAGTTGATTAGTATGAAACATTTTGTACTCTTTCTGATACTATTGGACTTTTTAAATCTTAATGCACAAATAAACAGGGCAAGGGATTATGGCATAACAATAGGTATACTCAAAACAGGTGAAAATAACGCTATTACAGATGTTCCGGGTGTTAAAGTGGGTCATGTTACTCTTAAATCAGGTGATTCGATAAATACCGGAGTAACAGCAATATTGGCATATCAGGGAAATATTTTCCAGAATAAAGTGCCCGCAGCAATCTATATCGGAAATGGTTTCGGTAAGCTTACCGGGTATCCACAGGTTGAAGAACTCGGGAATATTGAAACCCCGATAATTTTAACAAATACGCTCAGTGTTCCGGTAGCTGCAGATGCCTTGATTGATTATACGCTGCAATTTCCGGAGAACAGAAATGTGAGGAGTGTTAATCCTGTTGTTGGTGAGACAAACGATGGCGGCCTGAATGACATTCGTGGCAGGCACATTACCAAAGAACATGTTTTGCAGGCAATTACCAGTGCCGAAGGCGGACCGGTGAAGGAGGGTAATGTAGGTGCCGGGACAGGTACTTCATGTCTTGGATTTAAGGGTGGAATAGGTACCTCTTCAAGGATACTTCCCGAATCAAGGAGCGGATATGTTGTGGGAGTACTGGTTCAGACCAACTTTGGAGGTATATTGCAGATCAATGGTGTCCCTGTAGGCCAGGAGCTGGGTCGTTACAGGTTCAGAAATATTAAAAATGAATACACTGAGGACGGATCATGTATGATAGTCATAATGACTAATGCCCCGTTAAGCCCTAAAAACCTGAAAAGACTGGCGGCAAGATCAATGTTTGGAATTGCCAGAACCGGAGGTATAGCTTCCAACGGCAGCGGCGATTTTACAATTGCTGTCTCAACTGCAGAAGATATACGGATTCCCTATTCTTCTAACTCTATGTTTGAAGAATCAGGGGTCCTGAGGAATGACAGGCTTGATCTGCTGTTTGAAGCTGTTATCGAAGCTACTGAAGAGGCGATAATCAATTCCTTGTTTGCGGCAGAAACAGTTACAGGTAAAGGAAATATCAGGATTGAATCACTGCCGATAGAAAAGACTCTTGATATACTTAAGAAATACAACAGAACTAAATAAATTTCGGATCTCGGATTGTTGATTTCGGATTTTATCTATAAGTTGGTAATCCGAGATCACTGTAGCAGTACTTTTATGAAACCGGATAGATTTATTTTCAGCATCCATAGCCCTTCTGAACAAGTCAACTACCAGCGACCTTAAAGGTATGTTTCGTCTGCCTTTTGAAATTTCACAATCCATGCTTGTAATCTTATTAATTACAGGTGGATTTCTGATGATTTTTATTCAGTATTTACTTGTAAGAGTCATCATGAAGAAGACAATTTCATTTAATAAATTGTGATTGGCAAAAAAAAATCTAATAACGAGGGCATCCGGTTTTCCGGATGCCCCATAAAAAGAATTATAAAATATAATCTATGCCGGCATATCAGGGAGTTTAAATCCATTCAGGTATTCATGTTTAACCAGTGATGTCATGAATTCCCTGACATTCCTTGAACTTGGATCTTCGCGTTGTCCGAATCCGGCAGGAGCCTGGCCTTTCCCTGATGCGCCGCCGGCAGCTTTTGCAGCAGCAGCAGCCTGAGCCATCATTCTGTTGATATTAAACATTTCGGACCAGGTGGATACTTTTTCAGTTTCTGAGATGTTCGTAAACTCCATACTTTCACCATCCCATTCGAGGATCCTGTTCAGTTTCTGCAGACGGACTGCCAGGACACTCATCAGTACCATTTCGTTGAATGGACCTGCTTCTCCGAAATGTGATGCTGTTTTGTCACGGAGATCAGGTTCCTTGCATGCTGCTACCCAGTCGAGATAATGGTTGTTGTCAGGAACAATCCGCAGGACAGCAGGTGAAGTTGGTTTCCTGCCTGAGAGAAGATACGGATCAGATCCATGGCTTCCAAGGATAAGGGTGTCCTTTGAACCGAAGAGGGCGCAGCCTTCGCCCTGCCATGTTCTTCCTTCAGGAAGCACATTGGGGATCATGGGGCGGAAGCCGCCATCATACCATGTTACCTCAACTTCAGGCAAAGCCATATATGGCAGGTTAGGACGAGCCGGGAAGGTCATTTTAACTATCTGGGCATGAGGGCATGCGTCTTTTTTGAGTGTTGTTGACTGACCCTGTACTTTTACCGGATATCCCAGTTTAAGCACTTTGAATAC
>CAZWZQ010000004.1:0-30610 GCA_964638955.1 uncultured Rikenellaceae bacterium
ACGCAGCGCATTGCGTCGGGATTAAGTATTTCATTTTCGGATAATTTAGAAATTAATTCATCAAAATCTTTTTTTGCCATTTCTGTTCTGATTTTTTTTTCCATGATTTCTAAGTTTAAATTTGGTTTTTGCCGTTTAATATTGATTGACGGTAAATTGTTACCTGAAAAAAAATTAAAAAATATGCAAAACAATCATTTGTTGAATTTTAATGCATTGTAAAACAAATGATTACAAAAATCAAAAAAAATATTTTTTCCGGGTATTTTTCGAAATTTTCCCCTGCCTGCGCCGGAAAAAATTAAAATTCCAGGTAACAATTTAACAAGAAAACTGATAAAACCCTAAAATGTGATTTGTCATAATTAATTGATATGTGTAAAAAATATTTTATCAGCATTAAGCCGGGAACGGGTGGATATAATATGATCCACCATGAAGAGTGTCCTTTTTTACCTGAAGAACACAAAAGAATTTTCCTTGGAAATTTTAATTCATTGTATGATGCCAGGGTTGCCGGAACAAAATTTTTCCGGAAATCATACAGATGTCCGTTCTGTTCGAAGGGACATATAAAAGCCGGAACCGGTATAGCAGATCCTTTGCTGAATATTATCACCGGAACTGTATCATTTAATCAAATTGCTCCCACCCGGGAGAGTGCACTGATGTGTGGGGTTAACTAGCGTACAGCGTACAGAATAAGGGATCAGCGAATGAATCCGGGAAAAATTCCGGATTTTTTTGTAACCATTTGTAACTTTACAGGTAACCATAGTAAAGACAAAACAAAAAGCGGTGCAGAATAGTCCCGATGAAATGATAATGGAAAATGTCAGGGAAGGTAACCTTTCGGAAATGTCAATCCTCTTTGAACGGTATCACCGGAAACTTTACAACTTTTTTTTCAGGATGGGAATCAATAGAGAGGCAAGCCAGGATCTTACACAGAACCTGTTTTACAGGATGATCAGATACAGGCATACATATAAGACCGGTTCATGTGTGAAATCATGGATCTATCAGATAGCCAGGAACCTGCATAATGATTACCGCAGCAAAGAGAAAAAAACGGGAGACCTGTTTGTGAGCAGCGGAATATATCCTTCGGATATTGCCCAGACAGATGACAGCTATCCGGAAGAGGACTTTGAAAAACTGGAGACAGCGCTTATGACACTCAGCGATGCTCAAAGGGAATTGATAGTGTTGAGCCGGTACCTGGGACTGAAATATGAAGAGATCTCCCCGATAATCAAACAGTCGGTTCCGGCAATTAAAGTGGCAATTTACAGAGCTATCAGGCAGCTTAGATGTGTTTATTTCAAACAGAATTAAAAACTACAGATATGAAATGTGAGGAACTGGAAGAAAAAATCATAGATTATCTTGATAATAAGCTCGATAAAGAAGAGAATCTTGAAATTGAAAAACACCTTGAGACATGTGAGAGATGTCTTGATGAATTCCGTGATCTGCAAGAGGTGATGAAGCTTATTTCCAGTAAAGAAGAGGTAGAACCCGATGATTCTCTGCGGATCAATTTCTATCACATGCTGCATAGCGAGATAAAGAAAAGTAAAGGAAGCCGAACGGCAGAAACAACATCTCCCTGGTTTAACCGCACTATTTTCAGGATTGCAGCTGGATTTGCCCTGCTTATATGCGGAACATTAATAGGTATAATGATTCAATCAGGAGTCAGAAATTCTCATCAGGCTCAGCTTGAGCAGCTCAGATCAGAGGTGACAACCCTGAAAAAAACAGCAATGTTTACGATGCTGAAAGAAGAGTCCTCAAGTAACAGGCTCCAGGCTCTGAATTATGCTGATGAACTTGATGCTCCTGATCAAAATGTCATAGAAGTACTTGTAAAGACACTTAACACGGATAAAACCGTCAATGTAAGAATGGCAGCTGCTTATGCACTGGCAAAATATGCTGATCAGCAGCAGGTGTGTAATTCACTGGTGAAGTCCCTCTCCCTGCAGAGTGATCCCATCTTACAGATCACTTTGATAAATATTCTGGTTGAGAGAAGGGAAAAAAGTGCAGTAAAACCGATACAAAAGATACTGACTGACGAAAATACCATGGAAGAGGTAAAGCATATAGCTGAGAACGGGATCAAAATGTTAATCTGAAGAAATAGAAATTGAATTCAATCTAAATAACCAGGGGCAGTTTCCGGAAATGCCTCATAAATTTTAAACATTAAAATGAAAGCCATGAAAACAATGAAAATTAGCTTATTAGCTCTGATAGTGTTCCTGTTCACCGGTCCCATAAAGGCCCAGGAATGTAAAATTCCGGTTCAGAACACAAAGGAGAACAAGCTCATTCTTCGTAACTTCAGCGGAGATCTTCCCATTGAAGGATACAGCGGAAATGAGATCATTATCACAACATCTTCCGTGGATCTTGTAGCACCCGAAAGAGCCAAAGGACTTAAACCAATATATCCCGGCGGTACAGACAACACAGGAATTGGCCTTGCAATGGAAAAGAACGACAACCAGGTGAAGGTTTCCTGTCTCCTTCCATTTTCAAGAAATGGAGAATACAGGATGAAGGTACCTGATAACCTTGCTCTTGAAATTCACAGCGGTTGTGAGAACTCAAATGATATTACGATCACGAACATGAAAAACGAGATTGAAATACAGAATTGCGCCGATATCAGGATGGACAATGTCACAGGGCCGCTTATCCTGTCAACGATATCAGGAGATATTGATATTGTCTGTAAAAGCATTACCGCAAACACACCATTTTCGATCAACTCCGTTAGTGGTGATATTGATATATCTCTCCCGGAAAATGCGGCTGTAAATCTTGAAATGCGAACCATAAGCGGAGGGTTTTACTCGGATTTCGACTTCACTGAAACTCAGAAAGATCTGAAAAGAGTCGGAGGAAATGAACTGAAATATTCACTTAACGGTGGCGGCTCAAAATTCAGTGTTGTTACAATAAGCGGGAATATTTACCTCCGCAAGGGGAAATGATCAGGATAATCCTAAATTTTGTCATCCATGAAAACGAATACAATTATATTTCTGATATTAATCTCCTTTGCATCAACGAGAGCACAGGAGATAACAGAAAAGCATATCGACTTTTCAGGCAAAGGATCAGTGGAACTGAATATCCAGATTGCTGATTCAATAAACCTTCATACCTGGAATAAGAATGAGGTCTTTGTTACAGCATCAGTCAATATAAATGATAATGAGGATAATGAGGGTTATATAATCACTTTCAGGGAAACAGGGAATTCGGTAATAATAAACGGTAAGTTTAAGGATGATTATTTTAAGGGAAGGAATAACTGTTGTACTGTTACAGATATTTTCTGGGAGGTTTATATTCCGGAGAGAACCGCTTTTAACCTTGAGACCATTAACGCCAATATAACAATCGACGGTATAACGGATGAAATCCATGCAAAGTCAATAAGCGGATTTATCGATCTGGCTGCTCCGTCGGACAGAAGGGCAGACATTAAATTCTCAACAATATCAGGAACAATCTATACTGATCATAAACTTTTCAGCGAATGGCGTCCGAGTGGAATACCGTCGGTGATCAGGGAAGATCTGAATAACGGAGGTTCCCCTGTTGTTCTGGAAACGATAAGCGGAGACATTTTTTTCAGGAAATCAGACTGAAAACCGGCATGTACGGAATGGATCAGGATTGCCGTCAGGCAGCCATGAAAATTAAATTAATTAAAAGGTGATCCTGATGCATCATTCCTTTATTTTGTGTGTCTTTTAGACGTATTAACCTAAACTTATGACTTAACCTGCAAATGAATATCTACAATTTTAAAAGAATTGCTATATGCCTGATAATTATGCTATTTGCATCAGGTATAGATGCCCAGGATACAATTACCAAAAAAATATATAATACTATTTTGACTGAAACAGCTCCGGCAATTGATGGTCTTATGGATGATGAATGCTGGAACCTCGTGGACTGGGCAGGAGATTTTATTCAGGTTAATCCTGATGAGGGCAAACCACCTTCACAGGCAACATCTTTCAAGATCCTGTATGATAATGAGTTTCTGTACGTCCTGATAAGAGCTTTCGACACCGAGGCTGATAAGATAAGCAGGATAATGTCACGGAGGGATTATTTTATGGGAGATATGGTTGAAATAAATATTGACAGCTATTTTGATAAGCAGACTGCTTTCTCTTTCAGCGCCATGGCATCAGGGGCAAAGGGTGATGAAGCGATAACGCAGAATGGAAATAACTGGGATGACAGCTGGAATCCGATATGGTACCTTACGACTTCGATTGACGATAAAGGCTGGACTGCAGAGATGAAAATACCCTTCAGTCAGCTCAGGTTCGGTAAGAAAGACGAACAGGTTTGGGGTATTCAGGTTATGAGGCATATCTGGCGACTTGAGGAACGGTCAAGATGGCAGTTTATCCCAAAAGGAGCACCGGGTTATGTCCATCTTTTTGGTGAATTGCATGGTATAAAGAATATCCGGCCGAAACGACATATTGAACTTCTTCCTTATGCTGTGGCAAAACTTGAGAGGTTTGAAAAAGAAGAAGGAAATCCTTTCCTTGACGGGAAATCAAGCGAATATTCAGCAGGTCTTGACGGAAAAATAGGAATAACAAACGATCTTACGCTTGATTTCACAATTAATCCTGATTTTGGCCAGGTTGAAGCAGACCCTTCTGAAGTAAACCTCACTGCTTTTGAAACATATTTCTCAGAACGCCGGCCCTTCTTTATCGAGGGAAAGAATATCTACCAGTTCACTCCCAGCCGGTCTATAACGATACATAATATGCAATCAGATAACTTATTCTATTCCAGGAGAATAGGCCGATACCCGCATGGTTATCCCTCGGTTAGCTCAGGAGAATATGTTGATATACCGGATGCAACGACTATACTCGGAGCTGCAAAACTATCAGGAAAGACAAGGAAAGGATTATCGATCGGAATACTGGAAAGTGTCACAGCCAATGAAAAAGCTGAAATCGACAATGAAGGAACACGGAGAGAAGAGAGTGTTGAACCTCTCACAAACTACTTTGTTGGAAGGCTGCAGAAGGATTTCAACAAAGGAGAAACAGTGATTGGAGGGATAATTACTTCGGTAAACAGGGATATTGCAAATCCGGCAATGAATTCTCTTCCGACAGGTGCATATGCAGGAGGGATAGATTTTCAGCATTACTGGAAAGAGAGAACATGGTATTTGGCAGGGAATGCAGAATTCAGCCATATACGTGGAGATGAAGAAGCTATCATCAATTTACAAAGATCTTCAGCGCGATATTACCAGAGACCTGATGCGGATTACCTGTCAGTAGATTCATCAGCTACTTCTCTCAGCGGTTATGGTGGTACTGTTAAATTCGGAAGAGGCAGCCAGAAAAAACTTCAGTTTGAATCAAGTGTTACACTTCGTTCTCCGGGATTGGAATTTAATGATGTAGGTTATATGAGATACTCAGATGTTATTTATCACGGGAGCTGGGCCGCATATTATATCCGAAATCCATTTGCCATATTCAACAACTTCTACCTGAATACGAATTACTGGATGTACTGGAATTTTTCAGGTGAACTGTCGTCTTTCTTTACTAATATGAATTTTAACACACAGTTCAAGAACCGCTGGCGTCTTAACGGATCATTTACGCGTATGACAACAAATACTTCAAAAACTCTATTAAGAGGAGGACCATCATTTATAAGTCCGGGTGATTGGGAAATTAACTTGAATGTTTCCACCGACCAGTCTAAAAAGATCACATTATACTTTGGAAATTATCTGGGGCTCGGTGATGAAAAAAGCAGTTGTTACCAGTCTTACTGGAGTGGAATTGAAATCAGGCCCATGAACTCAATGCTGGTGATGCTGGAACCTGAATACAGCATACAGAGCAAAGAATTACAGTATGTAACATTAACAAATTATGGAGGTAATTCAAAATATATTTTCAGTGATCTGGATATGAAAACTTTAAGCTTTGTTATGCGGGTTAATTATACTATTACGCCGGAATTGACAATAGAATATTATGGTCAGCCTTTTGTTTCTGCAGGAAAATATAACAATTATAAAGTAATAACAGACTCAAAAGCAGATGAGTACACTGACAGGTTCCACGTTTTTGAACCATCTGAGATAAGTTACGATCAGCAAAATAAACTATATTCAATTGATGAAAACAGTGACGGAATTAATGATTATTCATTCGGAAATCCCGATTTTAATTTCCGCCAGTTCCGGTCAAATCTTGTCGTGAGATGGGAATATCTTCCCGGTTCAGTACTCTATCTTGTCTGGTCCCAGGGCAGGACAAGCTCAGCATCCAGTGGTATTTTTTCTTATGGCAGTGATATGAAAGATCTGTTCGATATCGTACCACATAATATTTTTCTGCTGAAATTTTCTTACTGGTTTGCATTATAACGGTATAGTGGTATAGTGGTATAGCGGTATAATGGTGTAATGGTGTAATGGTGTATTGGCGTAGGGGGACGCTATTGCAGGAATAGTCCGGTAAACTTGATTTACCGGATTTTTTTTCAGGTAATTACAAATTTGCTTTTATTAACAGGAAGTTTTTAAGTAATTTTATATTCAACAAGCAAAATTATAATCCGGAAAAAATAATAAAATATGGAGCGTAAATTTATTTCTTTTGAAGTGATCGAGAATTTCAGTATGGCTGCTATGGTAAAGGCAGGCATCCCTCGGGAAGATGCAAAGATAATCAGTGATGTGTTGATCCAGGCTGATAAGTTTGGGATTGATTCTCACGGTGTAAATCGTCTGAAAAGCATTTATCTCGATCGAATTAAAGCCGGTATACTGAATCCGGTTACCAAATATACTATTGTAAAAGAAGGACTAACTACAGCAGTGATCGATGGTCATGACGGCATGGGCCACGTTATAGCATACAACGCCATGAACCGTGCTATTGAAAAGGCTAAAAAATACGGAATGGGAATGGTAGTTGCCCGTAATTCATCACACTACGGTATTGCAGGTTATTACGCGATGATGGCAATACGTGAAAATATGATCGGTATTACCGGTACAAATGCAAGACCATCGATCGCTCCAACTTTTGGTGTGGAAAACATGCTGGGAACCAATCCGTTAACCTTTGGAATGCCCAGTGATGAACCTTTCCCGTTTTTACTTGACTGTGCCACCTCGATCACACAGAGGGGAAAAATAGAGCTTTATGCACGGGAAGGAAAGGAGTTACCTGAAGGATGGGTGATTGATAAAAATGGTGAAAGCAAAACAAATTCCCGTGAAGTGCTGGATGATCTGATTGCGGGCAGGACAGCACTTACTCCCCTGGGTGGTATTGGAGAAGATACTGCAGGGTATAAAGGTTATGGATATGCCACTGTGGTGGAGATACTCTCTTCAGCATTGCAGCAGGGTACTTTTATGAAGATGATTCTGGGTGTAAAAGATGGGAAAAAAGTCCCTTATTCTATTGGACATTTCTTCATTGCTGTTGATATTAGTGCTTTTACTGATCCGGATTATTTTAAAAAGACCACCGGAGATATTCTGCGTGAGCTAAGAGGCTCTGAAAAGATACCGGGCCAGGACAGGATCTATACAGCCGGTGAAAAAGAATATTATATCTGGCTGGAAAGACAAAACAAAGGCGTACCTTTTAATGAACAGCTTCTTGAAGAGTTCCGTGGATTATGTAAAGATTACAACCTGGAAGAATACCTTCACTATTTCAGTTAGAAGCAGTGCTGTTTAATGCGGCTATGCAGGTTGTGACCCGAGATGCCATTTACCTGTTATTGCAGTATTATAGCCTGGTAAGCATGATCATCGCTCATGATATAAATTATATTGGATCGCCGGTCGTTGGATGACTGGCCATTCAGCAACGAAGCGGGAGGCTGGGGTGTGTTCATGGAGTGATGAATCCTGCTTTTCTTCTGTTTTTTCCCGGCGAATTTGTCAGGTCATCACCAAGGTCTTCTCTTGCTTGTTCTGCGAGTGCTTCCAGCTCTTTCACTTTTTCCGGATAATAAGCGGAAACATCATACCATTCGCCCGGATCACGACGCAGGTTATAAAGTTCCGCTTCTTCAATTGTCTCAATGCCTGTAGGTCCCGGCCAGCCATCTGCACCTGGTTTCATGCCCCTGTAAGTACGTCCTTTATGCGGAAGAACCAGCTTCCAGTTATCGCGTTGTACGGCTTCGAGGCTGTTTTGCTGGTAATAATAGTAAAAGTCGCGCCGCGGTGAGGCTGTTTTATCGCCTAACATAAGGGGGAGGATGTTCACGCCGTCTATTTTCAGATCAGGTAAAGGTGCACCGGTTATTTCTGCAAGTGTCGGAAGAACATCCAGTGCTGTTGCAAGCCGGCTGCAAATATCACCGGCAGGTATAACACCGGGCCATCTCATTATACATGGCATCCTCTGACCTCCTTCCCAGCTTGTACTTTTTCCTTCTCGAAGACCCCCTGTTGATCCGGCATGATTTCCAAAATTGAGCCAGGGGCCGTTATCACTTGTGAAAATTATCAGGGTATTGTCTTCCAGCCCGTACTTTTCAAGAGCTTTCATGATCTCTCCTATCGACCAGTCAACTTCCATCATTACATCTCCGTACATACCCTGTTTGCTTTTTCCTCTGAATTTTTCAGATACACCAAGAGGTATATGTACCATAGAATGAGGAAAATAGAGGAAGAAATGCTCCTCTTTGTGCTGTTCTATGAATTTCACAGCTCTCTCAGTATATGTTGTTGTGAGTTTGTCCTGGTCGGCAAGGGTCAATACCTCTCCTACTTTTTCGTTGCCCTCAACCAGAGGAAGAACAGGATACCGGTTCTTATAGTCGGTGCTGTCTTTAAGATGTATCGGAACGCCGTCAAAATCCACAGGCCACATATCATTTGAATAGGGAATACCGTAATATTCATCAAAACCATGCTGTAATGGCAGAAATTGTTTGTGATGTCCGAGGTGCCATTTCCCTATTATACCGGTATGATATCCTTTTGATTTTAACATTTCGGCTATAGTGGTTTCATCAGCATTAATACCATTGTTAGAATATGGCATTAGTGCACCTGTAATACCAATACGGTTAGGATAACAACCGGTCAGAAGTCCCGCCCGTGAGGCACTACTGACTGCCTGCGGGCAATAATACCGTGTGAACTGCATACCCTGACTGGCAAGGCGGTTCAGGTTGGGTGTCTCATACTGGTTGGCTCCCGTTCGTCCAATATCGCCATACCCCATATCATCCATAAGGATCAGGATGATATTGGGTGTGGATTGTGTAAACCGGGTTGCTTTCTGTGCTGCAGCATTTATGGTAAATACTGACGCTGCTCCAAGGCTGATTGCTGATTTCAGATTAATCATTTTCATTTTTTTTTTACATAGAGTTATACAGAGGAGACTCATAGCATCACAGAGTCCCTGTTCCACCTTAAAAAACCTGTGCTGTCGGCACCGATGAAATCGACCATTATATGCTCATGAACTAGTGAACGTCCTATTACGGAAGGTTCAACAGGATCATTAACTGTCATTATATAATCTGAGGATTGTGGCTTGCATGTAATGATTATTATACCGAAAACCAGGAAAAGAATTATCCACAGTATGATTTTAAAGGTGTCAAATTTTTCTTCTTCCATAATAAAACAGGTTTAGGTGGCTATAAAAATAGTATAAAAATTGTAAAGGCGATGCATGCATCGCCTCCACTATATCAACAGATAATTGCCGGATTATTTATATGAATCTACATGGACATTTTTCACAGCCCGGCCTGAGGGATCGATCATGGTTTTAAAAGAGGCATCCCATGCGAGAGCTTCGGCGGTGCTGCAGGCCACTGAGGGAACAGAAGGAACACATGCTGCAGCCTGGTCGGAAGGAAAATGTTCTGAAAATATCGATCGGTAGAAATATTCTTCTTTTGAAATCGGAGGATTAACAGGGAAACGGTATTTTGCATTTGCCAGTTGTTCGTCAGTAACCTCTTTTGCTGAAAGGGCCTTCAGTGTATCGATCCAGTTATAACCCACGCCATCCGAGAACTGTTCTTTTTGCCGCCATGCCACGCTTGCCGGCAGATAATCCTCAAAGGCTTTTCTGACCACCCATTTTTCGATACGCTCTTTTGTGATCATCTTGTCAACGGGATTAAGCCGCATAGCCACATCCATGAACTCTTTATCAAGAAATGGCACCCGTCCTTCAACACCCCATGCCGCAAGTGACTTATTTGCCCTGAGGCAGTCGTAAAGATGCAGTTTGCTGAGTTTTCTTACTGTTTCTTCATGAAAGGCCCGGGGATCAGGAGCCTTATGGAAGTAAAGGTAACCTCCGAAGATCTCATCGGCGCCCTCTCCTGAAAGAACCATCTTAACACCCATTGATTTTATTACCCTGGCCATCAGGTACATTGGAGTAGAGGCCCTAACAGTTGTAACATCGTATGTTTCAATATGATATATAACATCACGGATAGCATCAAGCCCCTCTTCTATTGTAAAGTTTATTTCATGGTGAACAGTATCGATATGATCTGCCACCTTCCTGGCGGCAGCCAGATCGGGAGAGCCCTGCAGTCCAACAGCAAATGAATGGAGCCGGGGCCACCATGCTTCAATCAAATCATCCGATTCTATACGTTTCGGGGCAAATTTCTTGGCTATTGCAGATACTACAGATGAATCGAGACCACCTGAGAGAAGTACCCCGTAAGGGACGTCGGACATAAGCTGGCGGTGAACAGATGCTTCAAGTGACTTCTTCAGATCAGGGATAGATGTGGTATTTTTTTCAACAGCTTCATACTCCATCCAGTCGCGCTGGTACCATTTTTTCATTACTCCATCCCTGCTGTAGAGGTAATGACCCGGCAGGAACTCCTCAATTGTGTTGCATACTCCCTCTAAAGCTTTTAGCTCAGAAGCGACATAGAAGTTACCAAACTTATCACGACCGGTATAGAGAGGAATAATCCCAATATGATCCCTGGCAATGAAATAACAATCTTTTGCCTGATCATATAAAGCAAAGGCAAAAATACCATTCATCTCTTCAAGGAATAAAGGTCCTTTGTCGTGGTAAAGAGGCAGTATGACTTCGCAGTCGGAATGTGTCAGGAATTCCCATGAATCCTCATACCGTTTTCTTATCTCCTTGTGGTTGTATATCTCTCCGTTGACAGCAAGAATAAGATTGCCATCCTTGCTTTTCAAAGGCTGCTTTCCCGACTGGGGATCAACTATTGAGAGACGTTCATGTGCCAGGATAGCCTTTTCGCAACAGAATATGCCTGACCAGTCAGGACCACGATGCCTGACTTTTTTTGACATTTTAAGAACGCCTGCTTTAAGATCGAGATTATTTACCTTCAGATCAAATACTCCTACAATTCCGCACATACAACTTTATTTATATTAATTAAAATTGCAATTATAATAAATATTATTAAATAAAAAGCAAATATATATTAATAAAGATAATAAAAATTTAAATAAAAGTTACATTTATTAAGATTATAAATGCATGTTTTTCGTTTATAAGCTTCTTTTTTTCGTTTTAGAGCTTTATAAGTATAATTGTTGTTAAAAATTATTAATATTTAAAATTTAGGTAAGCGAATCTGCATATGAAAAATTGAAAAACAAATGGTTTTTTTATATTGCGGTTCATTTTAAAACTGAAAAGTCATGAAGAGAATAATATTTAGATTATTTCCTGTAATTCTATTTGTTTCACTTCCAGTTACCACTTCATGGAGTCAGACTATGTATGGCTTTCGCGGAGAAGACAGAACAGGTATTTACAAAGAAACAGGATTGATGAAGAAATGGCCGGCAGATGGCCCGGCACTTTTATGGGAAGCATCTGGAACAGGGATTGGTTATTCCAGTGCTACAGTTACTAATGATGCCGTCTACATTACCGGTGTCAGAGGAGATAAAGATGTACTTACGGCTTTTACACAGGAGGGACAGAAAAAGTGGGATGTGGAATATGGAACCATGTTAGAGGTTCAAAATTATCCCGAAAGCCGGTGTACTCCTACTTTTTCAAACGGCAAAATCTTTGCTGTAAGCGGATCAGGCGAACTTACCTGCGTCTCCACGAATGGAAAAATACTCTGGACGGTAGATTATTATACGAAGTACAAGGCATCGGTTCCGCGTTTTGGTATATCTGAATCTCCGATTGTTGTAGACAATAAGGTAATTGTCACGCCGGGTGGCAATATAGCAGCAATGGTGGCATTCAATGTTGATAATGGAAAAGTAGTATGGGAAACCGAATCGGTTAATGAAGGATCACAGTATGTAAATCCCCTGCTTATCGAAAGAAATGGCAAGAAGGTAATCATAACACATACTCCGACATTGATAATCGGAGTAAATGCAGCAGATGGTAAAATACTTTGGAAATTCAATTTTAAATCGGTAAATGATGATCCGGGAAACGGCCAAAATTACATTCAAACACCGATATACAAGGATGGTTTCTTATTCGCTGCCAACGGGTACGGTCAAACTGCAGCAAAAATCAAGTTATTCGACGATGGCAGGGATCCTGAACTGGTCTGGAAAAATCCGGAGATCAATCCTCATGTCGGAGGGATGGTGCTTATTGGTAATTATTTGTACAGTTCCACACATGATAATAATTCTATGGGGAGATGGATATGTGTAGACTGGACTACAGGAAAAACGATGTGGATAACAAAATGGTACAACAAGGGATCAATAATATCCGCTGACGGTATGCTTTATTTATATGAGGAAAGGTGGGGACATGTCGGACTGGTTAAACCTGGCAGCAGTAACCTTGAGGTTGTAAGCGAATTTCAGGTAAAAAAAGGAACAGGACCATACTGGGCTCATCCTGTAATAGACAAAGGAAGGCTCTTTTTAAGACATGGTGATTACCTCGCTGTTTATTTACTAAGATGAAATATATTTTATGCTTTACGAAAAATAAAAATGATATTCAATGAAAAAAATATTATTGATTGTATTGTCACTGGTAATAATTGGTGTAATAGGCTATGTCGTTTTTGTAGTTTTTAAGTCTGATCCTTCTGTTGCTGAATTATCTGGTTCTGTATTAATTGATAACAGCCGGCAGATGATAAGCGAATGGAGGGAAGAGAACAGGACCGGTGTCTCTGCAGAAACCGGACTGCTGACATCATGGCCGGAAGGGGGTCCTGAGCTGATATGGATGACTACAGAGCTTCCCAGAGGCTATTCATCAGTAACCTTCGGTAATAATACAATCTATACTACCGGTTTCGACGGTGAGAATGATGTCCTTATTGCTCTCGACTCTTATGGAAAAATAAAATGGCAAACATCATACGGCCGTCCCTGGATGGAGTCGGATCCTGAAAGCCGCTGTACTCCTACTGTTGAAGGAGATAAGGTGTATGTCTCAAGTGGGTTTGGTGATCTGGCTTGCATAGATGGTATTTCAGGCGAAATCATATGGTCCCTGGAAGCAAGTGAGATATATAAAGGAACCTATGGACAATGGGGAATAGCGGAATCGCTGATTATTGACGGTGAAAAGATTTATTTTTCTCCCGGTGGGCCCGAAACAATGACAATTGCACTTGATAAAACCACCGGTGAACTGATCTGGAAATCAGAAAGCCTTGATTCCAAACCGGGATATGTTTCTCCTATATTGATAGAGTACGCCGGTAAGAAAATGATCATAAATGTTTCACTGTCATATATTTTTGCAGTAGACGCATCAGATGGTACTATTCTGTGGAAAATACGGCATGAAGATACTGTTGACCATTCGGGATATCATAATCAGTGGCCCACATTGCCACTAATAAAATGTGTAACTCCCCTTTATAAGGATGGAAAGATTTATGTTACCGGAGGATATGATACAGGAGCTGTAATGCTTGCGATGAATGATGATGGAACTGATGTGACCGTTGTATGGACCGATAAGGTTCTCGATGTTCATCATGGAGGTGTTGTCCTTATTGACGGATATATTTACGGTGCAAACTGGATAAACAATGGTGAAGGATACTGGTGCTGCGTTGAGTGGAATACCGGCAAGAAGATGTGGGAGGAAGAATGGAATAAAAAAGGATCAATAATCTCTGCAGAAGGTCTTCTATATATTTATGATGAACGGCATGGAAATGTCGGCTTGCTCAGACCTGATACAGAGAAATTTGATTTGATAAGTAGCTTCCGGATAAAAGAGGGTTCCGGTCCGTACTGGGCACATCCTGTAATAAATAATGGTGTTCTCTATATCAGGCACGGTGAAGCCCTGATAGCCTTTGATATAAAGAAGTAAGTTACCTTTGATAATAACAACATGGAAATGATTTCCGGGAAATTAAATAGACATATCATAATAGGGATAACGGCAGTTCTTTTTGCCGTGCCCCTTATTTGGTGGTTTACCGGTAATCATTATCCTGCGGAAATTATCATGCGGATCCCGGCTATGGATGACAGGCCGAAGATCGAACCCAGACCTGATACTGTTGTCATAGGGGAGTTTTTTAATAACATGAATCCTTTAGACGAATACATCACGGGAAGCTGGCCACGCTTCAGGGGAGCCCTGTTCGACAACATTAACCATGATACCATTCCACTGGCAGAGTCATGGGATTCGGCAGGACCACCTGTGGCATGGAAGATTACAGTAGGTGAAGGATATGCAGGGCCTGCAGTATATAACGGAAGGGTATATGTTCTGGATTATAATGAAAGAACAAAAGCAGATATGCTCAGATGCTTCTCGCTGAAGTCGGGCACCGAATTGTGGCGACGATGGTATTATGTTGATCTTAAGCGAAATCACGGGTATTCCAGGACTGTTCCGGCAGTAACTGACAAATATCTTGTTTCTATTGGTCCGAGGTCGCATGTTATGTGTGTCGATCCTGTAACAGGTGATTTGTTCTGGACTCTTGATATGGAAAAGGAGTTCGGTATCCCGGGAACCACTAAAGGGAAAATAACTCCCGACTGGTATACAGGACAATGCCCGCTTATACATGATGGAGTTGCAGTGCTGGCACCAGGCGGAAAAGCTCTTATGATAGGTATTGATTGCGCCACGGGAAGGGAATTATGGAGAACACCGAATCCCGATACCCTGAGGATGTCGCATGGATCAATAATGCCTATGATCATACATGGAAAGAAAATGTATGTTTATAATGCTATAGGCGGAGTATGCGGAGTATCGGCTGAAGGTAATGATAAAGGCAGACTGCTTTGGAAAACAACTGAATGGAATCCTTCAACAACTGCCGCCTCTCCCCTTCTTCTTGGTAACAATGAGATAGCTGTTTTTGGTGCTTACGGAGCCGGCGGAGCAAGAATAAGAATAAACTATGACGGATCATCCTTTTCTGTTACTGTAATTGAAATGCATAAGGCTATGGAGGGCCTTTCAAGTGATCAGCATACACCTGTGATTACCGGTGATCTTATCTGGTCAGTAATGCCGGAAAATGCCGGAGCACTTAAGAAACAACTGGTATGCTACAATATATCAGATCTCACCACACCGGTATGGACAAGCGGTAAGGAGAACAGGTACGGCCGTGGTCTGGGACCATATATCATAAGTGGCGACAGGTTGTTTCTTCTGGATGATGATGCAGTCCTGCATATATTTAAACTGGGATCATCCGGTGCTTCGCTTGTTTCGGAATATAAGATACTGGATGGAATTGAAGCCTGGGGTCCTATGGCCCTGGCAGGTAATTACCTCATAATGAGGGATGCGCGGAACATGGTTTCACTTTATATTGGTAAAAACGGATAATTATGGATAAAAAGAAGTTTCTGGCTCTTTTTTCTCTGCTGATCATCCTGGCATTTATAGGATATATTGTATATGATACTATAAAAGATGACAGAAAGCCTGCAGAAACTGTCATCAGCATTAACGATACAGTGCCCGGTGATAAATGGCACATATCTGCGGTGATTGACGTTGATGAAGGATTGAAGGCTGTTACAGCGACTTCAGATGGTAATATATATGCCGGAGGAGAATCGTTCATTTCCCGTTACGACAGTCATCTGAATAAACTATGGCAAATTGAAACACCGACAAGAATCACGGCTCTTGCAATGAATGGTGATACTCTTTTTGCAGCCTCAGAGGAGGTGATTTATCTCGTCAACTCCAGTGGTGAAATAATCAGTGAATGGGGACCTTATGAGGCAAACTGCTTAATCACTTCAGCATCTGCTAATAAAGATTATCTGGCAATTGCTGATGCAGGGAACAAGACAGTGTTTATACTTAAAAAAGATGGCGAAGTAATTTCTATGATCGGCCATTTTGGAGAAAAATTACTTATTCCGAGTCCTTTTTTTGATGTATTCCTGACTGAAGACAACAGGCTTTACATGGCACATACCGGAAAGTTCAGAATTGAAACATGGACGATTGACGGCCGGTTCATTTCATCACTCGGAGAACCGGGATCAACCCCTGAAGCTTTCTGCGGCTGTTGTAATCCGGCCCATTTTACTGTTGTACCACAGGGTTTTATTACGGCTGAAAAGGGAATAAACAGAATAAAGATATTGGGACCACTTGGAGGATTTATTGAGTACGTATCGTCGGTAAATGATTTTATTGCTTCAGCCCCGCTTGATATAGCATCGGCAGACGGGAAGACAATATACGGTGCAAATCCGGGCGATTCGAAACTGTATGTGTTTGAGAGAAAATGAACTCCATCTCCCCTGGGGGCTGACATGTTTTATAATATGATGATAATATGGGTATTACGAGAACAGATTTTCTGAAGAAACTGATCAGGTTTCTGTTAGTCTCTTTTCTGGCTGTGATTGCACTGGCATTAGGTAACCGCACAGTTTCAGGCAGGAATTGTAATAATTGTCCGGGAAAGGGTATATGTAAGGGTGAAGTAGATTGCAGTAAGTATTTAAAGGGTAAGAAATGAAAGAAGAAAAAAACAAGTTTGAGTCCAGAAGGGACTTTGTAAAGAAAGCCGGAAAGATACTTGCAGTGGCACCTGTTGTTAGCCTGCCACTTATACTTTCCAGAAAGACATCGGCCAAAGGGTATGTCTGGCAGATAGATCCTTTCAAATGTATTGCCTGCGGACAGTGTAAAACAAATTGTGTTCTCACTCCTTCAGCATCAAAATGTGTGCATGCATTTGCCCTGTGTGGTTATTGTGATCTCTGTGGTGGATATCTGAAGGAGGGAGCAAAAAAAATTGGCACCGGTGCTGAACTCCAGTTGTGTCCTACCGGCGCAATTACAAGGAAATTTGTTGAGGACCCTTTTTTTGAATATACAATAAATGAAGATCTGTGCGATGGCTGTGCAAAGTGCGTAAAAGGATGCAGGGACTTTGGGAACGGGTCCCTGTATATGCAGATCAGGCAGGATATCTGTGTTAACTGCAACGAATGTTCAATTGCCCGAAGCTGTCCTGCACAGGCAGTTTCAAGGGTACCTGCTGATTTTCAATATATTCCGAAAGACAAAGAATCTGATTAACGCTAAACACTGAACACTGAACACTGAACACGATCTGATCTTATTATGAAGAAAAAATTACCATATATCCTTTTGTTGGTAATGCTCCTCTGGCACGCTGTTCTGTTTGCACAGGAAAGGTTCCCGCGTCCTGAATTTCAAACAGATTATGTTTATCCCGAGAATCAGATGCCTTTGCAGCGATCTCAAACCTGGGAATACATTGATATCGGGGTTTTGATAGCAGCACTTTCTGTTACTTCCTGGTTGGCTCTTAAAAAAAGATCACGACAGGGTCTCATCTGGATGTCGGTATTCTCGCTTGCATATTTCGGATTCTTCCGCGAAGGTTGTATTTGTGCTGTAGGATCAGTGCAAAATGTAGCTCTGGCTCTCTTTAACGACAGTTATGCCATACCTTTGACAGCTCTTCTTTTTTTCCTCATACCATTGATATTTGCACTTCTTTTCGGAAGGGTCTTTTGTGCAGGCGTTTGTCCTCTTGGTGCTATTCAGGAACTTACAGGATTTAAGCCTGTAAAACTACCAAAGGCTGTTGAATCGGTCATGGCAGCAGTTCCTTTTATATATCTTGCCCTGGCAGTTCTTTTTGCTGCGATGGAAAGCCAGTTCATTATCTGCAAGTATGATCCTTTTGTGGGGATCTTCCGGCTGGATGCCAAGTATACAATGATAATCTTTGGAGTACTTCTTCTTCTTGCAGGGATATTTATAAACCGGCCATATTGCAGGTATCTGTGCCCTTATGGTGTGTTTCTCAATATTTTTTCAAGGTTTGCAGGAAAACACCTGACCATCACTCCTGCTGAATGTACTAATTGCAGACTTTGCGAAGAAGATGCATGTCCATATGATGCAATACTACCTTCCAATATTGATCAGCCTGTTGAGGAACCTGTTAAATCGAGAAAACGGTTTATAGCATATTTTCTTTTAATTCCGGTATTTGCTGCTGCAGGAGGACTTATTTTATATAATGCGGCGCCGGCACTTGCTACTATTAACAGAGATGTACAACTCGCCCGGGAGATAAGAGCTGAGCAGGAAAGAGGTATTGAAGCCGTATCAGAGGCAGCTTCTGCATTTAAGGAATCAGGACAGACAGAAGAGGAACTGTTTGCTAATGAAATTACTATAATATCGAGGTTTAGAAAAGCCTCGCCCTGGGCAGGAGTATTCCTGGGCTTATCCCTGGGAATCAGTCTTTTTGGGATGACAATAAGGAAAACACGGACTGAATATAAGCCACACCAGGGAAAATGTTACAGCTGTGGACGCTGTTTTAAGTACTGCCCTGTTGAAGCAAAAAATAAGAGTGATAAATCATGAAGCTGCCAGAAGAAGATATATCTACCCTTACGATTATAAGCCAGATAGCAGGGATTTTTACATTAGTCGTAGCAATAACGATGATATTTAGCCTGCTCCAGTTAAAGACAATTGATCCTCTGGACAATCCGGTATTGCTGGAACTCAAGGAACAATATGACAGAGACCCCGATAATGCCAATTTGGCTGAACAGATAAGGGCTATGGATCTCATGGCACGAAAAGCTTACTTTGCCACACGCCGGCAGATAGAAATTGGATCATACCTGCTATTAGCAGGAGCAGTTGTCTTTATCTTTTGCCAAAGGCTTATTACAGGAGAAGAGAAGGTAATCCCCTCTGTCCCTGGTGAAAAACCTGATCCTTTGCTTAAACAAAAACGCGGACGCCAGTTATTGCTTATTTCCGCTTCCGTGATCACTGCCGGTGCAATAGTATCGTCATTCCTGCTCAGGAACAATTTGCCGGAAATAAGAATATCAAAACAAGGTAATAAGATCGTTTCGGGATTATTTACAAATAAAAAGAGAGCTTCAGGATCATCTTCTGAACAAGGTGGTAAGAATTATAGTATTCCCGAAGAAGATTTTATACCTCATGAGTTCAATTTCCCGTTCTTCAGAGGCCAGGATGGCCGTGGTATTGCCGGTGGATCGGGATATCCCACAGAATGGGACGGAGAACAGGGAACAAATATTAAATGGAAACTGAAGATCCCCAAATCTGGAAAAAGCTCACCGATAATATGGGGCGATAAACTATTTATTACCGGAGCTGAAGGAACAGTCGGTGAAGTTTATTGTATTGACAAGAATTCGGGGGAAATATTATGGAGTGTTCCATCCACAGGTATAGAAGGAGAACCAGAGGAGTTGCCGGAGATGGATATGGAAGCCGGACTGGCTGTTTCGACAGCAGCTACCAACGGTAAGGCAGTCTGCGCAATATTTGCAAACGGTAATCTTATCTGTCTCGATATGGATGGGAATAAGATGTGGGCACTGAATGTGGGTGCCCTTGATAATGTTTACGGGTATTCCTGTTCACTCATCATTCATGAGAATACCCTTATTGTGCAGCATGATTCGAATGAGAGACTGTCAATGATGGGATTTAATATCAATACAGGTGAAATGATCTGGGAAACTCCGAGAAGGGGTCATCCGGTTTGGTCATCGCCTGTATTAGCCACTTTTAATGACAAGCCACAGGTAATAATAAACGGCAATCCCGATGTTACCTCTTTTGATGCAGTAACCGGAGAGGAGTTATGGTCTGTTGAATGCCTGACAGGCGATGTTGCTCCATCACTTGCTGTTAACAGTACAATGGTTTATGCAAATACCGACTATGCCAGGCTGGCAGCAATAAAACCAGGTCCGGGAGCTTCAATAGTCTGGGAAGACAACTACTATACATCAGATGTTTCAAGTCCGGTAGCAAATAACAGCTACCTGTTCATTGCTACCGGTTATGGAGATGTGGCATGTTATGACGCACAAAAAGGTGATACACTATGGACTCATTACTTTATGGAGCAGTACTTCGCATCCCCGATAATAGCAGATGATATGGTATATCTGCTTGACAGAAGAGGAACTACCAATATAATTAAAGCTGCCGGCATATTTGAACTGATTTCCGTATCATTTCTTGGTGAACCATCCGATTGTACTCCGGCATTTTCAGATAAAAAGATCTATATAAGAGGAATAGAAAACCTTTATTGTATTTCACAGGAGTGATAAGAGACAAGATAAATAAAGTGAATTCAACCTGTAACTGCAAACCAGTCGATATTGATGAGATAACATCGGTTGTAGATGAGATAGTTGCGCACACAGGACGGGAAAAGGATAAAGTGATACTAATCCTTCAGGAGGTCCAGAAGAAGCTTAATTACCTTTCGTCTGAAGCTCTCCGACATATATGCAGGGTAACCGATATCACTCCGGGCCAGTTGTCGGGCGTATCAACCTTCTATTCACAGTTCCGGCATCTTCCCGTCGGAAAACATGTAATAAAGATCTGTGCAGGTACTGCATGCCATGTAAAGGGTTCAGAGCTGATTGCTGAGGCATTTCAGAGAGAACTTAAAATTGACGATACACATAATGTGTCGCCAGATAATCTCTTTTCAATTGAAGAAGTTGCCTGCCTGGGATGCTGTACGTTAGCCCCTGTGGTACAGATAGATGGTAAGACTTATGGACATGTTAAGCCAAATCGTGCAGGAGACATAATAAAAGATTTCCGTACAACACACAGCAGGGAGCCTCAAATTAAAAAAGAGGATGACGGGGATAGCCTTGACGCGGAAGTGAGAATAGGACTCGGTTCGTGCTGTGTGGCCGGCGGAAGCAAAGAGATCCTTTCCAGCCTTATAGAAGTGAAAGAGGGCTACGATCTTAATGTTAAGCTGAAACCTGTAGGATGTGTGGGGGTTTGCAATCAAACACCTCTGCTTGAGATAGTTACAAAGGAAAACATTCATCACCGGTATACCAATGTCAGAAAAGAGCAGGTTGAGGAGATATTACTGAAACACATAAAGCCACGTTCATTTAATAAAAAAATACTCTACAGGTTAAATGATCTTGCAGATTCCTTCGTATCGGATGAAAAGACAGGAAGCCCTATAAACCTGTCCGGTGAGATAAGAGAGAAATATCTTAATAACTTTCTACATCTTCAGGTGCATCTGGCAACTTTACATAGCGGTATACTCTCTCCCGATTCATCTGAAGAATATTTGATGCTGGGAGGTTTTGAGGCATTGAGAAAATCGCTTCAATCGTCCGATCCTTCAGAAATAACGGATACAATTACCAGCAGCGGATTAAGAGGCCGTGGAGGTGCCGGATTCCTCACCGGCAGAAAATGGAAAATCTTTTCAGAAGCTTCAGGGAACCCGAAATACATTGTCTGCAACGGAGATGAGGGTGACCCTGGAGCCTTCATGGACAGGATGCTCCTTGAATCATTTCCATACAGGATAATTGAAGGAATGCTTATTGCAGGATATGCTACAGGCGCACGCGAAGGTATATTTTATATAAGAGCAGAATACCCTCTGGCTGTTGCAAGAGTCAGAAATGCAATAAGCCAGTGTTATGAGAAGGGAATCATTGGGGAAAGTATTTATGGATCTTCGTTTTCATTCGATATAAGAATATTTGAAGGTGCGGGAGCTTTCGTATGCGGCGAGGAGACAGCACTGATAGCTTCACTTGAAGGTAAACGCGGCTCTCCCCATTTCAGGCCTCCCTATCCTGCAGTAAAAGGCTTCAGAGACAAACCGACTCTTGTGAACAATGTGGAAACATTCTCGCTTGTTCCATGGATAATAAACAACGGAAGCCAGGCCTTCAATGCGATTGGCACTGAAAAAAGCAAGGGAACAAAAGTCTTTGCACTGGCAGGTAAAGTTTCGAAGGGTGGTCTTATTGAAGTCCCGATGGGAATTACTATAAGAGAAATAGTTGAACAGATCGGAAACGGTGTAGCGGAAGGAAGAACATTTAAAGCAGTACAGATAGGTGGTCCCTCGGGTGGTTGCATACCTGCCAGTATGGCCGACACTCCAGTCGATTATGAGAAGCTTACACAGATGGGCGCCATGATGGGCTCAGGCGGGATGGTTGTCCTCGATAATACCGACTGTATGATTGATATCGCTAAGTATTTTCTGACATTCACACACAAGCAATCATGCGGGAAATGCACATTTTGCCGGGTAGGGACAAAACAGATGCTGAATATCATTACAAGACTGAGCGAAGGTAAAGCATCAATGGCTGAGATCGATGAGCTGGAAAAATTGTGTCACGATGTACAAAATGGCAGCCTGTGCGGTCTTGGAAAAACTGCTCCCAATCCTGTCCTTACAGGACTGGAATACTTCAGGTCGGAATATGAAGCCCATACAAAAGGATACTGCCCGGCAAAGAAATGCAGGGATCTTATAAAATATGTGATAAATGATGAATGTACCGGATGCACAAAATGCTTCCAGGAGTGCCCGGTAGGTGCAATAAAATTTAAACCTTATGAGAAACATGAGATTGACCAGGAGCTGTGTACAAAATGCGATAACTGCAGAATAGTATGCCCTGAAGATGCTGTTGAAATAGTAAATATCAATGATGATCAGGATCAGAATAGATAATATTGAAATTGAAGCTGAAGAGGGTCAGACAATACTGAATGCTGCCAAAAAAGCAGGAATTCAAATTCCCACCATGTGTCATAAGGAGGGAATTGACCATTTTTCTTCATGTATGGTATGTATGGTAAAAAATACTATAACAGATAGTTATATACCGTCATGTTCAGCATTGGTTCAGGAGGGAATGGAAATAGATGCATCAGGGGAAGATGTTTTAACATTAAGGAAAAAAGCTGTAGAATTACTACTTTCAGAACACAGAGCTGAATGTGAAGCTCCATGCCGTATAGTTTGTCCTGCCGGATATAACATCCCGCTAATGAACAGGTTACTTCAGTCAGGAAGAATTGAGGATGCAATTGAACTGGCCAGAACTGAGGTAACAACGCCTGAAATACACTGCACAGACTGCCCCGGGTATTGTGAAAATGCCTGTCGCAGAAAGAAAATTGATGAGCCTGTATCAATACGTAACATTATGTTATTTGTTTCACGTAGTATTAATAAAGATAAGATTTTCTATAAATCAGATAATAAGGATAATAAAGATGCCGTGGAACAAGGCAAAGAAAAAATAATAAACCCAATTCGCAAGAAATTTTCTTCCAGAACAGGAAGACTTGAAGATGCTGAGTTAAGGGAATGGCTGAAGGAGTGTACCGGAAATGGAATACGCTACAGGGAAATAACAAATTTCAAATCAGCCGGGATGGAGGCGGAAAACTGTATGCACTGTGATTGTCGGGCAGCAGGGGATTGCAGACTCAGAGACATTGCTGTCGAATTGGGGATAAAAGATCCTTCCGGTAAGCTGGTAAACGCACCTGTTGCGAAAAAGATAAACCACAAAACCGGCCTGATTTTTGAAAATGCAAAATGTATAAAATGCGGTCTTTGTGTCAGGGTATGTGATGATAGTAGTGATGAACCCGCATTATGTTTCATAAGCAGGGGATTTGTCTCAATCATCTCGGAACCACTGACAGAAGGATTTGAGGATATTCTTAAAACAAAAGCAGATATGTGTGTTGAAGTTTGTCCGACAGGCGCACTGAGTAAGCTTAAATAGTATTCTGATAATGAAATATTTAGTTATAATATTGCTATCATTGATACTGAATCCCTCTGTATTTGGCCAGGTTTCGGATAATAACTGGCCTGTTTTCAGAGGTAACAGCGATCTTTCCGGAAATACAAATCATGAATTCACGACTGATCCGGCTTTTTTATGGAGTCTTGCAACAGATGCCAGAACAAAATCATCACCTGTAATAAGTGATGGCGTTATTTATTTCGGAAATGACAAGGGTACCCTTTACGCGATAAGTGAAGAGGGAAAAGTACTCTGGCGTTTTCAGACAGGAAATCCGATTGAAGCTCCTCCCCTTGTATTTGGTAACAAGGTATTCATAGGCTCTTATGATGGCATATTTCGTGCAATAAATAAAAAGACAGGGAAACCTGAATGGTCCTATTCAACTGAGAATCAGATAATAGGTTCAGGAAATTCATGGATATCAGGCAGGTATGCAGGGATAATTGTAGGAAGTTATGACTATTACCTTCATTGTGTAAACCCGGAATCCGGAAAACTCTTATGGAAAATTGAAACACTTAACTATGTAAATGGTACACCTGCTGTATCAAATAATAAGATAATATTTGGAGGATGCGACGGAGTTATCAGAGTAACAGATCCCAGGACCGGTATCCAGAGAGATACTTTTAATATAGGCAGTTATATTGCTGCCTCACCTGCGGTTGTAAACAATGTGGCCTATTTTGGCGACTATGATGGAGCATTCTATTGTCTTGATATAAACTCGGGAGAGATGGTATGGAATATTCCGGTGGGTGAAATGGCAGGATCTATACTTGGTATTCCTGCTGTCGGACACAATTCAGCAATAATCGGTAACGAGGATAAATACTTATACTGTTATAATGCTTCAAACGGAAGGTTAGTATGGAAATACAGAACAAACGGAAGAATAATTGGCTCAGCTGTTGTAACGCCTTCAAGGGTTCTTTTTGGCAGTATGGATGGTAATATTTATTTACTTGGATTAACAAACGGAAAAAAACTCTGGAGCTTTAATGCCGGGGCTCCCATCGGTAGTTCACCTGCAGTAACACAGGGCAGGTTTTATTTCCTGACCGAAGACGGGAGACTGATTGCATTTGGAATAAAATAAAAAAATGAAAATAGTATACCTTATAACAGGTTCGGGAGGTTCATTTTATTGTGCCAACTGCTACCGCGACATGCTTTATGTTAAAGCTATCAGAAAGGTACCCGACACTACGGCAAAAGCTATTCCTCTATATCTTCCACCCGATGAAGATGTCGATAAAGACCATGAAATAGATACACATGTCTTTTTTGGTGCAATTTCAATGTACCTGAGAGAAAAGGTGAGGATGTTCAGAAATATGCCTATGTTCCTTGAGAAATTCTTTGATCTCAAGCCATTCCTTAAATTAGCTGCTCGCCTGGCCGGCACTACACGGTCAGAAGGGCTTGAAGATATGACGCTTAACATGATAAAAGGTGATAATACTTTTCGTAAAGATGAGATGGAAAGGCTGATAAATTATCTTAATAGTGAGGGTAAACCTGATGTTATCCATCTGTCAAATGCCCTGATCCTTGGATTGGCACGTCAGATCAAAAAAAGAATGGATGTAAAGATTGTTTGTTCGTTGCTAAATGAAGATGACTGGATCAATGATATGTCTGAAATCTACCAGGACAAAGCCTGGAAAATGATGGCCGACGAATCAAAATATGTCGATGCTTTTATTACACCGAGCAGATATTCTAAAGAATTTTTCATCACAAAAACAGGTGTTAAGGGCGATAATATCCATGTTGTACCACTGGGTTTTGATGCTCCTGATCATGAGAAATCAGAAGAAGTTTCGCGGCCGCCGGCTCTGGGGTATTTCTGCCGGGTAAGTGAGCATAACGGATTTGATAAACTTGTAGATGCCTTCATTGACATAAAGACCAGAAATCATATTCCAGGGCTGACGTTGAATATCTGCGGCGGTTATACAGCTGATGATAAGCCATTTATATCAAAACAGATAAAAAAGATCAGGAAACATGGGTTCCAGAAAAGCATCAGAATTTACCCTGAGTTCAGCAGAGAGAAAAAAACACAGTTCTTTAATGATGTAGATGTAATAAGTGTACCTGTTCGTAAGCTTGATGGATACGGATTATATATCCTTGAAGCTAATGGTGCAGGCGTACCGGTAGTACAACCTGCCACTGGAGCATTTCCGGAAATATTGGAAATAACCGGAGGAGGTATTACCTACTCTCCGGACACTATCTCTGAATTGTCAAAATCCCTGATGAAAATCCTTTCAGATCATGATCTCAGGAAAAAACTGGGAGAAACCGGCAGCGTAAAGGTAAGAACTGAGCTTTCGCTTGATAAAATGTCGTACGGCTTGTCGGAAGTATATAGTAAAATGTTCACAAAGAATTGAAATATCATGCTGAGACTGGAGAGAATAACTAAATCATTTATCAGGCGAGGACTGGTACTGGACAATCTGGATCTTATTGTAAATGAAGGTGATTCGATTGCAGTAACGGGACCTTCAGGTTCGGGTAAGACTACTTTGATGAATATAATCGGCCTTCTTGACAGGCCTGATTCAGGAGATGTTCTGTTCTGTGACAGATCTGTTCTTGGTTTCAATCCGGATGAATCAGCATCATATAGAAACAGGAATATAGGATTTGTTTTTCAGGATCATTTGTTGCTTCCTCATCTAACTGTAAGAGAAAATATTATATTGCCCCTTTTTGCCCGGGATATATCAGAAGAAGAGTATGAGGAGAAGAAAATGTATGGCACCCGGTTAATGGAGAAAACCGGAATTACGGATCTGGCTGATAAATATCCGTTCCAGATCTCGGGGGGCGAGGCACAACGTGTTACGCTGGTGAGATCCCTTATAAACAAACCTTCCCTCCTGCTTGCTGATGAACCAACAGGATCGCTGGATTCGAAAAATGCCGGACTGCTTGGGGATCTCCTCGTACGGCTCAATAAAGAAATCGGAACTGCACTCATTGTTGCAACTCATTCGGTTGACCTGGCTGCCAGGATGCGGTTGCATCTGAAACTTAAGGAAGGCAAGCTTAATCCATAATCCGGAAAATCGAGATAATGATGAATTTCCTGCAAAAATCAATCAGGCGGTCAATTATTTTCTACAGCAGGGATGCTGTTAACCAGGCCATCATTATTTTATTGTTATCAGCAATAATTACCGGATCTCTTTTCACCGGTCACTCAGTGCGGGCCAGCCTGCGTAAAAGTTCATCAGAAAAACTTGGAAATACAGGAATTTTAATCAGCTCAGGTCTACGCTATTTCAATGGCTCACTTGCAGAAAGAATTTCGGCAGAGACAGGAGAAAAAACAATTGCTATACTTGAAACGGACGGCTATTGCCAGAATTTTAAAACAGGCGCAACAGCCTTAAATACAAAAATATACGGTATCACTGAAGGCTTCTGGTCATTTCAGGGCATCGATTCAATGAGTATTAAGCCAGGTACAGTGGCTGTAAACAATAAACTGGCCCGCCAACTGGGAATAAGCGTGGGTAATGAGATAATAGTAAGATTCCGAAACCTTGACCCCGTTCCTGCCAATGCACCTTTTGCACCTTCCGTGGAAGAAAATATCTCAAAAGTATTAAAGGTAGGACAAGTGGTTGATTCACAGCAGGCTGGAAATTTCTCCCTGGGTATCAGCCAGATAGCTTCCATGAACATCTTTATTAATATGACTGAGCTCAATGTGGGTAAGAATGATAAAACAAGGGCAAACAGGCTTCTTTTACAGAATAAGAGTAACCTTCCTGTAAATTACTATTACGAGGCTTTGAGGAAGCAAATTACTCCTTCAGATATCGGGCTCACTGTGAGACGATCTCAGAAGACAGGAGAACCGGAATTGATTTCCGACAGGATCTTTATCGACAGTGCAATTATATCAAATATAGTCTCGAAGATACCTTCTGCCAGACCTGTAATAACATACCTGGGCAATGATTTCAGTGTCAATGGCAATTCCACGCCCTATTCCTTTATATCGGCCATCGCCGACAATATCGGTGAAAACGATATAAAAATCACAAGGTGGATGGCTGATGATCTTGATGCAAAAGCAGGAGACACACTGGTACTCACATGGTATGATCCGGCATACAGTATTAATATCCTTGAAGAAAAAAGCGAAAGCTTCATTATAAGCCAGATACTGCCTGATGACCACCTCTATTCCGATCCTTCACTTATGCCTGATTTTCCGGGTATTTCAGGAAGCACAACCTGTTCAGGCTGGGATGCCGGGATACCTATAATAATGGAAAAAATACGGGAAAAGGATGAGGAGTACTGGAACAAATACAGAGGAACACCTAAAGCATTTTTAAATTATGAGACAGGTAAGAGGCTCTGGGGCAATAACTTTGGTCCGGCCACTGCACTCAGATTCCCCGAAACACCTGAAACAGAAAGTATTACAAAATTATTAACCGGATCACTCGATCCTAAAACGACAGGTTTTGTTATTGAGGATGCACAGAAAAACAGCGACATGGCTGCCGGGGAGAGTGTTGATTTCAGCACTTTATTCCTGAGCCTTGCTGTTTTCATTATTGTATCCTGTATTATCCTGTTATCCCTTGCCGTTTCAATGTTTTTTGACACAAGGAAAGAACAGTTAAGAACCTATTTTGCTCTGGGATTTAAAAACAGTTATATCAGGAGACTGCTCTTATCAGAAACAATGGTCATATCTATTTCCGGTGCTGTTCCGGGGATTTTTCTGGGATATCTTCTTAATATATTGACTATTAAAGCATTGAATTCTGTTTGGAGCGGAGCAGTACAAACTAATACCCTGACTGCTCATTTCAGCATTGTTCCGCTTCTCATTGGTTTCTTAACCGCAGAAGCAATAACTTCTTTCCTTCTCCTGATAATAACAAACAGATTCCTGGAAAGTCTCAGAAGCAAGGAAACCGGAGAATTGAAGCGACATAAGCCAAAAAATAACCTGATTCTTTTACTTATCAGCCTAATCATCACTCTTATCATAGTCAGCCTGTCATTAATGATTGAGGGTGGTTCGGTAGCACTTTCTTTTGCAGGTGGCGCCCTTATATTTATTACACTTGTGTTGTTACTCAGGCAGTATTGCGTCAGAAAGAAGAAAATCAAAGAAAACACAGCCGGTGTGATAGGTAATTTATCGAAACAGTTTTATTCCTTTCATCCCGCACACATGGTTACACCCGTTATTTTCATAGCAGCAGGAATATTTGCTGTTATGATCACGGGCGCTAACAAAAAAGTTGTTGGAGAAAAGATGCTGTTGCCCCCGGGCGGTACCGGAGGATATTTACTGTGGGCAGAATCTGCCGTCCCGGTGAAGGAGAACCTGAATGGTGACGGGCGAAAAGAATTCGGGCTGGATGAAGAAGATCTAAAAGAGCTGGTATTTGTACAGGCCCGAAGGTTGCCTGGTGATGATGCCAGCTGCCTTAATTTAAACCATATAACAGCTCCTGCAATCCTGGGGATTGATCCTTCGGCATTTATAACCCGGGGTTCATTTTCTTTTGCTACAAGCATAAAAGAGCCGGGAGTTGACAATCCCTGGAGCCTCCTGGAAGCTGCTCCCGGAGATAATGTCATTTATGGCATTACTGATCAGACTGTGTTACAATGGGGATTGAAGATAAAAACCGGCGATACACTGGTTTTTAATGCTGAAAACGGTCAGCCCTTGAAAATTGTAATATGCGCGGGTCTTAAATCTTCGCTGTTCCAGGGTTACCTGATCATAGGCAGCAGCTATTTTGAAAAATATTATCCTTCAGTTCCGGGAAACTCTGTATTTCTTATTGACGGCGATCCTGCCTCTTCAGATTACTATCGCGAGGTTATAGGTCAGCGGCTCTCAGGCTATGGCCTTTCAGTAGAAAAATCAGGGGAAAAGCTTGCGTCTTTTCAGGAGGTTACCAATACATATCTCGATGTATTTGTGGTACTTGGAGTATTCGGAATGGTGCTTGGTGCAGCGGGACTGGGATTCATACTTATACTGAACTTTAACCAGCGTAAACGGGAGTTTGCCCTTATGATGGCATCTGGTTACAATATCAGAAGGATCAGGGGTCTTTTATTTAAAGATCAGCTCATAATGCTTTTCTGGGGTATTTTAACCGGAACATTTTCAGGGCTTCTGGCCACACTGCCATCACTCAGGAGCGGATCAGAAATACCATGGAGCTATATTCCGGTTATGATAGTCGCAGTGTCTGTGGCAGGTTTATCAGCCCTGCTCCTGTCGATTAGAAGAGTCAAAAGCAGTTCGCTGATACTCCTCCTGAGGAAAGAATAATTTCATTTCTCTCCTGTGGCAATAAAGTGCTTATAGTCAACGATAAATATCTTATCAACTAAAGAAATTCC
>CAZWZQ010000004.1:30710-96596 GCA_964638955.1 uncultured Rikenellaceae bacterium
ATTCCGGACACCCAGTTGAGATGTGCCGTTCTCTTTATAAACTTCCCTTAAAACTAATTAGGATATTAACACCGGTTCAATCCAAGATTCAGTACCGGCTTTCGTTCCGGATCAAGTACTTTCAGAAGGACGAGAGCGGCCCCAAGGGCTGTCGAATTTGAAATTTCGGAAGTATAGACATTCTTCATGGGATATGACTCGGAGATAAGAGTCCGGAACAGATGATTACCGGAAAACCCTCCGGTAATATAAACATTTTCGATATCATCATCAGCCGGCAGTATCAGGTCAATAGCTTCGACTGCGAGTCCTGAGAGTTCTATCATGAGCTCGTGATATGCCTCTTCAAATGTTGTGAAAGTATAGTAATCACAATTGGTTTTAAGTTCCCTGGAATATGGCATATCTTCGAAAAAGAATCTGTTCCTGCCCCATTTTTGCCTGCAGCTTTCAATCAGCTGCCTGTCGGGCTTTATTTTATTATAATATCCGGTATCTATCTTAAAATGAGTATTTAACTGATTTACAGCAGTCTCATGCAAATGACCGAGAAAGAGTCTCGATGATTTTACCGGCTGGCGGGAAATACTTAAATAACAAAGGCAATCGCGGTCGAGTTGTTCGGTTGTTAATAATTCTGTATTGAACGGATTCATGTTTATGCACCAGGTGCCTGTTGAAATAAGGAGGAACTTACCTTTGCTTCCCGAAAAGTAAGGAGCAAGTGAGGAAGAACTATCGTGGATCCCAATGCCAACCTTTACTTTTTTCCCCTTTATGGTGATGTCATCTGTTGTGCTTATGTCGACGGGTTCAGGAAGTATTAATCCCTCGGCGGTTGTCCATGGATGGTAGTTCATATTATCGAAATCCCATAATGCCGTATGGCAGCCTATGGAGGTGTGCTCAGAATATATTTTACCGGTGAGCAGATAGGAAAGATATTGCGGAAAATGGAGAATATGCCTTATCCCGGAGAACATTTCAGGCTTCTTGTATTTGAGCCAGAGTGCCTGCATCCCGGAATTCAGCATTCCAAGTGCCGGAGATGCTGTTCTCCTGCAGAATTCATCCTGGCCTCCATATTTTTTATAGATCTGTTCGGGTATCCTCTCATCAAGCGGTTTCAGGTAGTTATATAATGGTGTAACCCTCCTGCCCGATTCATCGAGGCTGGCTATTGTTGCTCCATAGGTAGCAAAGTTGATTGCCGTAACATCATATTTATCCGCCCTGACCAGCTGGCTGACCGATTCCCTTATCCATTTCTCCAGAAGTACAATATCCTCACAGGCAAATCCGTCATCATCCTTTATTTCGGAAAATCTTTGTTTTGTTTCTGAAACCAGTTTCAGATCATAATTGAAAAGGATTATCTTTTTATTGGTTTTACCTGTGTCGAATACTGCAATAACCTTTTCTTTCATAAGGTTGATATATAATTAATGGGCTGTAGAGACGTTCCATGGAACGTCTCTACGACGACGAAACAAATTAACGTTGGATGAGAACTTCCTTCTCGTATTTAATTATTTCATTTATATAATCCTGGCTAACGGGAACCTGATTCTTTAGGCAGTAATAATCCCATACGGCACCGAAAGGCTTTGATTTCATCAATTCCATCATTGATAATCGCTCAAAGTTTTTATCCTGTTCTTCAAATTTGCGCAAGGTTTCAAAAGGTTCCAGCAAAGCAAACAGGAAAGCCATCTGTGCAGCCCTGGTACCGATGACATAAGCGCCGATCCTGTTCAGACTTGCATCGAAAAAATCGAGACCCATATTCACCCTTCCAAGAGCTTTAGCACGGACTATTTCCTGGGCAATGAGTAAAAGGTCATCATTGAAAGTAACAACATGGTCACTGTCCCAACGGACACCCCTGGTAAGATGAAGCAGTAATTCATCGATATAAAGCAGTATTGAAGATATCTTGTCTCCTACCTGCTCTGTCGGATGAAAATGGCCATTATCGAGAGTGATCATTGTATTGTTTTTTATCGCATATCCGAGATAAAAATCATGAGAACCAACGACCATTGACTCTGAACCGATCCCGAACAGTTTACTTTCAATTGAATCCTTAAGATATTTCTTTGGATATTTGACTGAGAATATTTCATCGAGCGATTTTTTCAGAAGCTTCCGGAGTGTATATCTGTCAACCGGAGTATCTTTTGAACCATCGGGGATCCATATATTATGTACTGCCGGTGTTCCGAGCTGTTTACCCATCTCAGCTGCAATCATGCGGCATCTTTTTGTATGTTCAATCCAGAATTTCCTTATTTTAGGATTCTTGCTTGAGAGTGTAAATCCGTTATCTGCCAGTGGATGTGAGAAGCAGGTACAGTTAAAATCAAGACCTATTTTGCGTTTTTTTGCCCAGTTGATCCATCCCTGGAAATGTTTCACTTCAATCTGATCACGATCCACCGGTTTCCCTCCGAACTCACCATAGATAGCGTGAAGGTTCAGCCTTTGATTGCCCGGCAGCAGCGACATGACCTTATCCAGATCATCCCTCATTTGCTTTATTGTCTTTGCTTTACCAGGAAAGTTACCCGTTGCCTGAATTCCTCCTCCTCCCAGCTCGGCTCCCTCCTTCTCAAAACCGCCGACATCGTCAGTTTGCCAGCAATGAAGGCTTATTACTATATTTTCCATCTCCTGCAGGACTTCCCTTGTGTCAATTCCTAACTTTGCATATTGCTGTTTAGCAAGTTGATAGGTTTTAACAATAACATCTTTTTCCATTATATAATAATTTATTTTATGACTATCGTGAATGAATAATAATAGTTAAATAATAATTTTACCTATTTCATGTACTCATCCCCCCTGCCCCCTTCTCTTGCAAGCAAAAGAAGGGGGAGTAAAACGATTTGCCCCTCTTTGCGAAGCAGAGAGGGGTTGGGGTGAGTTCATGTGATTATGTAATTGACATTTAATAACTTAAAATAGTTTATCATTAAAAGCCGATACTCATAATTTATTTTAATGGTATGATGTAACCTCCATATAGTTCATTATTATACTATTGTGTTTGCGGATGTTAATACATGGAGGTTTCATGTTAATTATTTATTTTCTATATTTTATTCCATGTAAAATAGCTGCTCCAGGGGAACTGTTACCGGTGAATTATCCGGATTGGTCTCCATAATATCTGCCATGTGCTTCCACCATCGCTGTACTATTTCCTTCATCTTTTAACAATTTTACCAGTTCGGGCCATATCTCGTTGTGTCGTTTCAGGTACTCCTCCTTAAAGCCCTGATATAATTTCATTTTGAAACCAAAACGCCATGTCATCTATATCTGATTAACCCAGTTTAACAATAAACGTTGACAGAATAAGTACAATAATTCCAATAATCAGAACGATTATAGTTTTTCTTCCGACTCCCTTCCATTCTTTTAATATTATCCCCCAGATATTACTGATTGCAATGTTTAGTGCCATCAGTATGCTCCAGCCGAAAACTGCCATACCGTCCGGAAGTTTGCTTGATCCCATTCCGAAGAAATGGAACTGAAGGAACCATAACAGTCCTGCCAGAAATGTGAAAAAAAGATTATTGAGTAAAAGGCTGCCGGATACTGTATAGTAGTCCTTGTAAGTTTTATTCCTGATGTTTAAATATCCGCAATAGAACAGGTTGGTGAGGAATCCTCCAAGGAGAATAAAAATGAGCGAAGGGTTTTTCTGGAACAAAGGATTTGTTCCATGTGACAAAGCAACCTCTTCAATAGGCTTGCCTGCTTCAAATCCGAAGTTGAAGCAAGCGCTCATGATCCCTGCAAATATGGCTATCAGGATACCTTTCTTAAGTGCAAATTCCTTCACGGCTGCTTTCTTCTCTTCCTCGGTCATCTCTCTGCTTTTCAAAGATCCGGCATAGCCGATTATAATAATGCCTGCCACAGTTATTGCCACTCCAATGACAGTGAGTATTCCTCCTGTTGTTGAAAAGAGGTTCTGTCCAGCAATGATGGGAGGCAGTAATGTGCCAAAAGCAGCACAAAGACCCAATGCAATGGACTGTCCAAGGGCCACACCAAGGTATCGCAGGCTGAGTCCGAATGTAAGTCCGCCGAATCCCCAGAGGATGCCGAAGAATGCTGCCATAAGCTTAGCAGAAACCGGTGATTCATTTATAATAGGAATAAGCTCTCCCCGGGGGATGAAAATGAGTGCAAAGAGCCATGGAATGACGAGCCAGGCAAAAACACCCTGGCTCAGCCAGTATGATTCCCACGCCCATTCCCTGACCTTTTTAAACGGGACATAAAAACTTGCAGCTCCAATACTGCCGATTGCAATTAATAAAATACCTATGATCGGCTCCATTTTTTTCTGTTTGTTTTGCAATTTATAAACTTTAAGGCAGGATTTGACGGTATATCTGTTTTTTTATTCGCACATTTTTAATAATCTTGAACTTTAATCCAAATATTCTTTATCATGAAAACAATTCACCTATCCATCATGCTGTTTCTTATGTCAGCAGTCATCTATTCACAGGATTTGAAAGTCAGAGATGTGACTGTAGAATACAAAAAGAATCCAACAGGCATTGATACCCGGAAACCAAGATTCTCATGGAAGATCACCGGCACAGGCACCGGTATAATGCAAACTGCATATTCTATCAGGGTGGCAACAGATCAGAAATTTCCAAAAAGTAAGATGATCTGGCAATCGGGGAAAAGAGGTTCGGATGAATCAGTTCTGATTGAATACAATGGTCCCGCTTTAAAATCAGGACAGAAATATTTCTGGCAGGTAAAGGTGTGGGACAACAAAAAGAGGCAATCGAAATGGAGCGAAACCGCATACTGGGAAACGGGATTACTTTCCCCTTCGGACTGGAAAGCAAAATGGATAGAAATGCAGGGTGATACGCTACGCTATGCTCCGTCGCCGCATTTCCGTAAAGAGTTTTCAGTTACAAAACCTGTAGCAAAAGCAACAGTATATGTAACATCACACGGTCTGTATGAACTTCATCTTAACGGTAAAAAGGTTGGCGATCAAGTACTTACGCCAGGATGGACATCATATGGTAAAAGGCTTCAGTACCAGGTATTTGATGTTACAAATCAGGTTACAAGAGGGAAGAATGCCATTGGGGCCGTTCTTGGCGACGGCTGGTACCGTGGTACTCTTGGCTGGAGCAATAACTGGTCAATATACGGTAAACGTCTCGGCCTCCTGATGCAGCTAAGGATAATATACGCCGATGGCAGTGAAGATCTTATAATCACGGATGAAACGTGGGAATGCAATAATGACGGTGCCATAAGGATGAGCGATATTTACAACGGTGAAGAATATGATGCCGGCAAAAAGCTGACCGGATGGAATCGACCGGATTATAATGACCAATCCTGGGAAAAAGTGAGGACAGGGAATTACAGCAATAACCTGATTGCCTCTGAAAGCGTTCCTGTCAGGAAGATAGAAGAGATCAAACCGGTTAAGATCTTTACAACGCCTAAAGGAAGTCTGGTGGCTGATATGGGACAAAATATGGTTGGATGGATAAGACTTAAAGTTACAGGACCAAAAGGTACTGTTATAACAGTGCGCCATGCAGAGGTTCTCGACAAGTATGGTGAGTTTTATACTGAGAATTTACGATCAGCAAAAGCTCAGTTTAACTATACACTTTCAGGGGCAGGTGAAGAGATATATGAACCCCGTTTTACTTTCTTTGGATTCAGATTCATAGAGGTTACAGGTTTTCCCGGTATTCTTTCGGCTGATAATATAACAGGTGTTGTTGTACATTCAGATATGAGGCCGACAGGTATATTTGAATGTTCTAATCCCTTGTTGAACCAGCTTCAGCATAATATAAAATGGGGTCAGAAAGGGAATTTTGTGGATGTGCCTACCGATTGTCCTCAGAGAGATGAACGCCTCGGATGGACAGGTGATGCCCAGGCATTCAGCAGAACTGCCGCATTTAACCATAATGTTGCACCTTTCTTTACCAAATGGCTCAAGGATGTTGCTCTTGATCAGAAACCGGGTGGTGAAATTCCTGATGTCATACCGGATGTGCTAAACAGGCAGGATGCAAAAACAGCCAGTCCTTCAGCAGGATGGGGCGATGTGGCAGTTATCGTTCCCTGGACAATGTACACGGTTTACGGCGACAGGCATCTGCTTGAAGTGCAATATCCCAGTATGAAGGCATGGGTCGAATACATCAGGAATAGAGCGGGCGAAGATTATATCTGGAACGGAGGCAGCAAATACGGTGACTGGCTATTCTATCATCCGCCCGTAAATAATCACTCGGAACCTGACGGCCATACCGACCATGATTTTATAGCAACAGCCTTCTATGCATATTCAACATCCCTCCTTGCTGATGCAGCAAAGGAACTTGGCAAAACAGATGACGAAAAGTACTACAGAGAGCTCTTCAATAAGATCAAAACAGTCTTCATTAATGAATATGTGACACCAGCAGGTCGTGTCGGGACCAATTCACAGACCTCATACGTGCTTGCCATTATGTTTGATCTTCTGCCTGAAAACCTCAGGGAGAAAGCAGCACAATTCCTTGTTGATGACATAAAAAGCCGAAGGAACCATCTTTCAACCGGTTTCCTGGGAACGCCTTTTCTGTGTTATGTGCTTACTCAAACCGGTCATTCTGATGTGGCCTATGATCTTCTTCTTCAGGAAACATACCCGTCGTGGCTATATCCTGTAAGAATGGGAGCCACAACAATCTGGGAACGGTGGGACGGTCAGAAGACCGACAGTACCTTCCAGGATGCCGGAATGAACTCGTTCAACCATTATGCTTACGGAGCAATAGGCGACTGGATGTACAGGGTGTCAGCAGGATTAGATGCAAAATCACCGGGTTATAAAAAGTTACTTATTAAACCTTATATTTCAGACAAGCTTACTTATGCAAAAGCCACATTTGAAAGTCTTTACGGCACTGTCGTCTCAGGATGGGAAAGAAAAGAAGGAAAAATAATTGTAAAAGTGATAATCCCTGCAAATACGACGGCAGAGATACTGCTTCCTGAAGGTGATCCTGAACAAATATCTGAAAGCGGAACAGCAGTAATGGGAAACAGGAAACTTTTATCAGTAGGTAAAGAAAATGGCAGGACGGCTATAACAGCAGGATCTGGAGAGTATTTATTTGAGTTTGCGGAATAGATGGAGTTTTTCAGAGATCATTACGGTGAGTTTGCCGCTCTTTTGACTGCTTTCTTCTGGACTATAACTGCTCTTGCTTTCGAATCGGCCAGCAGGAAATTGGGCTCTATTGCAGTAAATCTACTGCGGCTTATTCTGGGTTTCATTTTCGTGAGCATATTTGTCCTGATCTACAGGGGTATGATTTTCCCGGTTGATGCAGGACCTCAAAACTGGTTATGGCTTTTACTTTCGGGACTCATAGGTTTTGTTTTCGGCGATCTGTTTCTTTTTAAATCATTCACAATCATCGGATCAAGATTTGCCATGCTCATTATGACTCTGGTCCCTCCCATCACTGCATTTTTCGGGTGGCTGATAATGGATGAACATCTTGAACTCATTCATTATATTGGCATGACACTCACATTTTCGGGTATTGCTCTTGCTATTTTCAGCCGTCCGGCCAAAGGTGAAAAGTTATCACTGAAACTTGCACCACTGGGTATTTTATATGCACTGGTAGGCGCTGTGGGCCAGGCCCTTGGATTAGTATTAAGCAAGAAGGGAGTGAAGGATTATGATCCTTTCGCTGCTACTCAAATACGAGTCATGGCAGGAATGGCAGGCTTTGCGGTACTTGTAACTGTTATGGGGAGGTGGAAAAACATCAGGACAGCTTTAACAAACAGGCAGGGAATGAAAGCACTTACCCTTGGATCTTTTTTCGGACCATTTCTCGGGGTGTCATTTTCACTGGTAGCAGTAAAATTCACCGAAGCAGGTATAGCTTCAACACTCATGGCAATGGTTCCAATATTCATAATAGCTCCTGCAGTAGTTCTGTATAAAGAAAAGGTAACAATAGCAGAGATAATCGGAGCTATAGTAAGTGTGGGAGGCGTAGCGTTATTCTTCATGTAAAATCAACTTTTATGAAACCTGAAGAGTTGCAGGAGAGAATTCCGGAAAGTGAACTGAGATTTTCATCATCGAGGAGCAGGGGTCCGGGCGGACAGAATGTGAATAAAGTGAACACAAGGGTTGAATTAAGGTTCAATGTAAAAAGATCATCAGTATTATCTGATCACGAAAAAGAACTAATTCTCACAAGTTTAAAAAACAGAATTAATACTGAAGGAGAGCTGCTGATTGCATCCCAGGCGGAAAGGACCCAGCTTCTCAATAAAAGAAAAGCTACAGCACGGTTTTATAAGCTCATTTTAACTGCACTTAAGGAAAAACCGAAACGTATTGCTACACATCCCACGAAAGCATCTGATACAGAGCGTCTGGAAAAGAAAAAAAAGCGAAGTACAATTAAAAAACTAAGGAAAGATACCGGAATAAATGACGATGCGTAAAATGCTATATGACAGCACATTATGACATTCTGCATTAAACCGGAATAATATTGCTGTTAAAAAAATACCAATAGTGTTAATATTTCTGATACTCAGGTGATACAATGTATTTACATTATATATACTTTCGCACCAATTATTTTTTAAATAGTATTAATTTAAAACCACACTATCTCAAAAAGAACCCGATGATCTTTATCATCGCCAGCTATGAACGCTAACAATAATGAGGCTACGGCACTCCGTTGTGAGAGCCGCCTCGTGGGTAGTTCTTCTGATGAAGAACCTGGCGCGAAAACCATGATATTTTCGCAAAACGAGACCCTAAACAAGTTAGTTAGCAACCGAAGTTCGGAGTTCATGCACCGCTACTTCCCCCTAACAACTATCGACTCCTGGAATGATTGGAAATGGCAGATGCGCAATGCTATAACAAGTATTGACGAGCTAAAAAAAATCATGAGATTATCTGAGAAGGAAATTATGGCCATTAATAACCTGAAAGGCCGCCTTCCTATGAGGATAACTCCATATTTTGCTACGCTGATTTACAATACCGGTTATTCACACCCATTGCGGCGCAATGTAATTCCGGTTGTTGAAGAGCTTATTCAGCACAGCAATGAGCAGTCAGATCCTTTGCATGAGAAATCCTTTTCTCCAGTAAAGGGAATAGTACACAGATACCCTGACAGGGTACTTTTCACTGTTACCCAGGTTTGTTCCAGCTATTGCAGATACTGCACCCGTTCACATTCAGTCGGAAAACTTGACAAACTCGGGAAACAGGATTTCGAGAAAGCCTTTTATTATATTGCATCACACAAGGAGATACGTGACGTGCTTATCAGTGGTGGTGATCCGCTTACATTAAGTGATGCTCTGCTTGAATATATTGTATCGAACATAAGAAGCATTCCGCATGTAGAGATCATACGTATCGGCACCAGGATTCCTGTTGTGATGCCACAGAGAATTACCGATAATCTGATCAGCATGCTCAGAAAATATCACCCGCTTTACTTCAGTCTTCATTTTTCTCATCCTACTGAAGTAACAGAGGAATGTGCAAAAGCATGCAACAAACTTGCAGATGCAGGATTTCCCCTTGGAAGCCAGACAGTTCTTCTGAAGGGCATTAATGATAATGTCACAGTGATGAAGGATCTTATGCATAAACTGCTTAAGATACGAGTAAGACCTTATTATTTATATCAATGCGACCTTATTCCGGGTTCAGGTCATTTCAGGACAACCGTAAAAAAAGGTCTGGAAATAATTAAGGGATTAAGAGGTTTTACAAGCGGTTACGCTATTCCTACTTTTGTTGTTGATGCTCCCGGCGGGGGCGGAAAGATACCGATCATACCAAATTATGTTGTAGAGCATACAAGCGAAAAAATAGTGTTGCGTAACTACAAGGGTGTTTTATGCGAATACCCTGAGAAATAATGCTATAAATGAAAGTTGGGTTAACTTACGACCTGCGGTCATGGTACCTTGACCGCGGTTATTCTATGGAGGATACTGCCGAATTTGACAAGCAGGATACTATAGATGCCATTAATGAGTCTCTCCGTAAAATGGGGTTTGAAACAGAGCCAATAGGAAATTGTTTCCAGCTTATTGAAGCTCTGGCAGCAGGAAGAAAATGGGATCTTGTGTTTAATATTGCAGAGGGACTCTATGGTGACGGCCGTGAATCGGTTGTGCCGTCAATCCTTGACCAGTACAGGATACCTTACGTTTTCTCCGGGCCTGTAATACTCGGAATATCACTAAATAAATATTTTACACGCCTTATAGTCTCAGCAGCAGGTGTTCCCGTAAGCCCGGGAATGTTAATATCAAATAAAGAAGATATAGCCACATGCAGACTTGAGTATCCTCTTTTTATAAAACCTGTTTCGGAGGGAACAGGTAAAGGGATCACTGAAAAGAACCTTATAAAATCACCGGTCGAATTAAAGGAGATAGCCGAATATATCCTCACGAGATATAATCAGCCTGCCATTGTGGAGGAATATCTTCCGGGAAGGGAGTTTACTATTGGCGTTATTGGTTCAGGGGAAGAGACCGTTGCAATTGGCGGTATGGAGATAGAATGCAGAAACAACTACCCCTATTCAGTTGAATACAAGGAAAACTATAAGGAATACTGCAAATATATTCCCATGGCTCATGAATTAAGCGAGGAATGCAAAACCGTAGCTCTTAATGCATGGAAAGCCCTTGGAGGAGTTGATGCAGGACGAGTGGATGTAAAAGCCGACAGAAACGGGAGGATATGTTTTATGGAAGTGAATCCGCTGGCAGGATTGCATCCGGTACATTCGGATCTGCCGATACTTTCCGGCATGATCGGTATTGATTTTCAGAAACTAATGGAGATGATAATGAAATCAGCTTTAAAAAGACATAATCTGAAAGTATGAGCACGAAGCGATGCTGTATACTATTTAACCAGCCGCGCGATGATGCCCTGCCAGATGAACTGGATGTGCTTGACCAGGTTGATTTCGTAGAGAAAAACATCAATTTGCTGGATATTGAAACCTTCAGGAAAGGTATTACTGATGACTTCATGAATGAGGTAGCAGTACTTGCTGCCGATAAACCGGATTTTGTTTTTAACCTGGTCGAATCAATTAACAACAGAGGTGAATTATGCTACTTCATTCCGGCACTGCTGAATATGCACTCATTACCTTATTCCGGAAGCCCTCTGGAGGCAATATTCATTACCACAAGTAAGGTTCTTACAAAAAAAACACTAAAAAAGGCAGGTATAAATACTCCTCAGAGTTATTCTCCATCAGAATTCAGCAAGCTTGTTCCAGGCAATAAGTATATCATAAAACCTGTTTGGGAAGATGGCTCTTTAGGTATTACAGGTGACAGTGTTTTCACTTATCAGCCCGGCTTTGAGGTCAGGTTTAAAGATTATAGTGATAATCACTGGTTCATTGAAGAATACATTGACGGCAGGGAATTTAATATAAGCTTGATTTACAGTGATAAGGGACCGGAAGTATTGCCTCCGGCCGAAATAATCTTTCATAATTATACGGAAGATAAACCGCGTATTGTTGATTTTAAAGCAAAGTGGGAAGCAGGCAGCTTTGAATATGAAAACACCATCAGGGACTTTCCCGGCGATGATCTGAATCCGGTTCTGAAGGAAAGGATCACATCTACAGCCCTGCAGTGCTGGAATGAATTCAGATTAAAAGGTTATGCACGTATCGATATGCGTATTGACAGTAATAATACTCCTTATGTTATTGAAGTGAATGCAAATCCCTGCCTCTCTCCCGATGGTGGTATTGTGGCAGCAACAATTGCAGCAGAGCTGCCGTTTACAGATGTCCTTCAACGTATTATTGCTGACTTAAACACCTGACAATATGATTATTTCAGAAGGTCTGAAACTGGAAGACAGGGAACATATTGAAGAAGTTCTCAGATCCTCAGGTTTCTTCTATGAATTTGAGATAAAAACTGCTCTTGAGATTGCTGATGAAACGATTTCTGATGGCATGGAAAAGAGCGGATATTACTGGCTTAAAGCCGCTGATGAAGAGGGCAATGTATTAGCATTTGCCAATTATGGGAAAAATGAATTTTCTACTCATTCATGGGAACTATACTGGATAGCAGTCCATGAAAAAGCCAGAAACAAAAAACTGGGTTCAGCTCTTTTGAAAACTATCGAAGAGAATGTTATCAATCTGGGAGGCAAGATACTCTGGGTCGAGACATCAGGTCGCCAGCTATATGCATCAACCGAAGGATTTTACAAACGCAATGGCTATGAATTGCAGGCCAGCCTGAAGGATTTCTACGGACCGGATGATCCGAAACAGGTTTATGCAAAGGTGCTGAAATAAAAAATGTCTGATTGTCTGATTGTCTTTCGTGAACAGATTACTTTATAAGATTGACATTGTAATACTCAGGCTTTCCGGTAACCTCCTCCCCCAGCCAGTCAGGCTTTTCAAACTTTTCATTTTCACTAGAGAGTTCAATTTCCGCAATTATAAGGCCCTCATTTTTATCATGAAAGACATCAACTTCATAAATATGCTTTCCTGCAGGAACAACATACCTGGTTTTTTCAACCTTCCCGGGCAGACATATTTTCATAATATCTCTCGCATAAGATACAGGCATTTGTATCTCCCACTCGCTTCGTGTAACTGAACTGTCAGTACCCTTGCCCTTAATAGTTAAAAAAGCTTTTTTCGAGGCAATCCGGATCCTTATTGTTCTTTCGGGGTCATCTGAAAGATATGCCTGCAAAATACTTATCTTTTTAATTGCCAGGTGTTTAAACTTACCCTTTACCAGGAATTTACGTTCTGTTTCGGTCGCCATTTTTTTATATAAAGTTAACAATTAGCACGAACTGATTTTCTGTTGGTGTTATAATGGAGGATCTTCCTGATAATAAATCTTTTGCCATTAATAAGATGCCGTTTATAAATGAATTTGCCTCTTTAGTGTAATAAATTAGTATTGTATTGAAAAAATTCATAAATTTGATATATAAAATTGAAGTAAACTGAATATCATGTATATCAGGCATTCCTGATACTCAGTTTCAAGGACGTAAGTAGTTTTAGTTTAGGTGGGTAGGGTGATTAGGTAAAGGGGCTGCCAGGTTTCATGACAGCCCTTTTAATTATCAGGTCCGGGCGCACCAGGCAGGGTCACACCGGAGAAAGGGTTGGGAAGAATTTACTGATTCCGTGATAAGAGTAATAAATAATGAAAAGAAAAACCTGGTGTTCTTTCTCAGGGGCAGTTATGCACAGAAAAAAGGTGAGACAATTACCTGAAAGAAAATAATATAGAACCTATTGACCGGAGATAAGAGCTGATGTAATTGTTTCCGCTAATTCATCAGTATCTTCAAAACCTGCTGATATTCTTATCATTCCCGGTTCGGGATATTTTGCACCCCATACTGATTCCACAGGCAACATCATAGTACGTGGATCTCCAAGACTGGGAATCACCTTTATCTTACCAGAGACAGTCTTAATAAAAGCATCCCTGCCCCTTCTCTTCTCCTCACCGTTCTTTCCTGCGAAATCTACAGTTACCATCCCGCCAAATCCCTTATCACCGAAAAGTTTTTTAGCTTCATAATGGGTAGGATGGTTTGCCAGGCCGGGATACCATACCCTGGCAACCCTTTCTGAATTACTCAATAATTCAGCAATATGTGAAGCATTGTTACATTGCTGGCGGAATCTTAGCCGCAGTGTCCTGATCTGTGTATTAAGCCTGTAAGCATCATCCGCAGACAACATATGGCCAATATACTTACGGTATTCAATAGCAGCTTTGAGAAGATCAGCATCGTTACCGCACACAACTCCTGCAGTTATATTGCCGTGTCCCGACAGGTATTTTGTAGCACTATGAAGCACAATATCTGCGCCTGACATTAAAGGTTTCCATAAACACGGTGTTGCAAACGTATTATCGACTATGATCTTTGACCCGTATTTACGCGCAATTTCAATCACTCCCGCGGTATCCGGAACAATGAGCATGGGATTGGAGATAGATTCGATATAAATAAATTGCGGCTTTAAATCCTTAACTACAGATTCAAGTGAAGAAAGATCATATCTCTCGTTTACAGGGGAGAAACTGTGTATATCAAGTCCTCTCCTCTTTTTCAGCACTGATTCAGCGAATGTTATTGTACCACCGTAAATCTCATTGAAAAAAAGCCATGGTCGTACTGTTTTTCCATCCTGGAATATGGATACAGCAACATCAACTGCCGACATTCCTGATTGTGTCAGTAGTGCCCATTCAGAACCTTCAAGCTTCATTATCTCCTCCTCTGCATCAATAACTGTCGGATTACGGTAACGGGAATATATGTATATATCCGGGACACGCTTGTTCTCAGTTTCTTTCTGAAAGGCCTCAGATGCTGTATCTGCGTCGAACAACTCAAATCCTGCATCCCTGTAAACGGGAATGCGCGTACTGTTTACATCTTTATTTTTATTCATTGCCATATTTATTTAATAGATTCAGAATGCAAGATATTTAAATCATTATAAAACAATATCCTGTCAAGAAGTTCTCCTGAAAGAAAAAGACAAATTATTACGGGATCGGAATAGAAAATTCTCCAGAATATTATAATTCCCGCCGCTATTAATAATAAAATACGAAGTATCCTCAGGCTCATGTATATGTTTTGAGGTCTTGCTGAAAAAAGATAATACACTCCAGAAATCAATTTAATTACAGCAATAAATATAAAAGGTAACTTCATACCTGAAAAGAATGAAGCAATGAGCAGTCCTGTTAAAAATGCCTGTCCGCTGTGGAAAAATGACCTTGTTTTCTCCCCGGAGAATTTATGGACTGATGTATCTATTGCTATAAGCACTAATAATCCTGCAGCTGCTGCAAGTAATATCAATATTGAACTTTTGATAATGAGGGATGAAGAGGCAAATCCCAGGTATGACAAGTACAGAATTAATTCAGTAAAAACGGATGACTTGGAAACTGTAGACGATTCCTCCACGAGATAGAATTTATCCCGGAAATATATAAAACCCGATAAAAGAGATAATATTAGTACAATAAAAGCAATCCGGCTTATCGGTTCGGTATTGCCGGTCAGCCAGGAGATCATCATTGCGGCCGATAATGTTGTCAGAAAACTGAATAGGATATTAGTCCATCCTCCCGGCGTGTAATAATCTTTATCGTCCCTTTCCAATTATAATGCAGGGGGTGTTTACTTCAGTTCAAGAGGTTCTTCGGGAATAGTCTTATTAATGGTGAGCACTCTGTTGGCCATATCGGAAATATAAACCACATAAGTGATCTTCATCTGTCCTATATAATTCATGTAGGTCTCATCAACTTCTCCGGTTGAGAAGAGTTCCCCATTTATCCTGGCAGATATTTCAGCAAAAGGATATGCTGTCTCAAAACGGTGATATTCAGATACATTTCCGCTGGTTATAGTACCCAGTGTATCAACCTCTTCCTCTATTTTGACTATTACTTCATCGAATGTCTGGTCGGATATATTCTTGACCCTGACATCAGTAGGTCCTTTGGGTTCATATTCAGTTTTTTTGCATGCAATTACTGCAACTAATATCAGTAGAAAATAAAGAAATTTCTTCATAGTCAGAGAATATTGAACTGTATAATTATCTGACCTTAAAGATAGCAAATAAGTTGCAAACGGATCAAATTATTTCAAGGCTGTTTGCAGGCACCCACCCTTTATTTCCATCGGACAGACGTATTTCCAGCCATTCGCCCAACTCATCCTCTACGGTCACTTTTGTGCCCTCATGAAGTACAAAAAGGTCGGTGCCACTGTCATCCGGAGAACTTTTACCATTGACCACAGGACTGAATATCACTGCTTTCTGACTGTCGTAAACAAGTGTTTTATTTCTGAAGGTAAGTGCAAGCGATAACAGAGAAATTATAAGAAGTAATATAGCCAGCCAGAATCCGGACACTTTAAGCTTATATTTTGTTGTATAAAAATAGACTGACAGAAAAAGAAGACATAGTACAAAAGCAGATATGCTGATCCATGCCCATGTGTTTGTTGTCAATGAAAGCGAGAGCAGATTATACCAGCTTACAAAAAAGAGTTCGGGGATCTCCTCGAAACGGTCAACGACAAGTGTACGGGCTATTTGCAGGTTATAATTAATATCCTCATCGCCTGGTTTATGTAAGTGAGCTCTTTCATAAAAGAGAATTGCTCCCGGTATATTATTCATTTTAAAATAGGCGTTCCCTATGTTGTATTCAAGTTCAGCGGACCTATATCCTGTTTTGTAGATATCTGTCCATTGTTCAAGAGCCTGATCGTAGTCCCCTGATGAGAAATACTCTACTCCTGCCTTGAATTTCTCATTCCTTGTTTCCTGTGAATAACCACTATTCGGGATAATAATAAAAAGAACCGTAGCTGACAATATCAATAAGTTGCGTTTCATCACTCAGATTATAGAATTTTCCACTGCCCTGATAAATCCTGATGCTCCCTCATATATAGCTGCAGCTTCCGTACCGGAGGCAGAGGGTGAATATCTTGCATATTCGCAGTTGTCAAGTATCTTTGCCAGGTTGTCTAAAATATCCTCCTGTATTCCCTTCTCTTTCAAAGCTGCAATGGCGTTGTTTCGTGTCAGATCCGAGACAGGTATGTTAAGCTTGTCGCTCAGATAGCCCCAGATGGCTTTGAGTATCTCTTCATGGAATCTGTCCATTTCACCCCTTTTCATACAGGCAGAAGCTTCACGCAACCTTTTCCCTGCCACTTTTCCGGCTTTACGGTTCCTTACAGCAGTGATATCGGCATTTCTCCTTATATGTTCTCTCCTGGCAAAAAGAACTCCTATAAACAGCAGAAAAGCTATTGCGTAGATGCTATAAAATGATCTTTTCGATATTATTATACCTGCCGACCTTGCTATTTTACCCAATTCTGACTTTATAAACCGGATATCCTGTCCCAGATATTTTACATCCTCCTTGGACATACCTCCGTAAACAGTTATACCGGTACTCTCGTCTGTACTCCTCCTGGCATGAAAGTTAAATTCCCTTGTAGTGAGAGTCTCATATTTTCCTGTGGAAGTATTAAAAAATGAATAACTGACGGGCGGGATTGAAAAATCACCATGATGACGTGGTATTAACAGATATTCAAAAGTTCTTAGTCCCGATGTACCATTAATACTGTTTTTGATATTATCTTTTACCTGGGGATCATAAACCTCTATATCCGGTGATAATTTCATTGTGGGGGCACTGGCAAGTTTCAGGTTTCCGTTACCCGAGACAGTTATTTTAAAATTGACTGCGTCATTTACCGTAACAGTATCCTTATCAATAGTTGCTTTAAGATCCAGGTTACCGACCACTCCTGAAAAGTCATCCGGTTTCGTTCCAGGTAAAGGTTTTACATTTATTTTAACCACAGGGCTTATAACTGCCCTTGGAATTGTCTGGTATGTTGAAAAGAAATCTCCGAAAAAAGGATCAGTCTGGCCTGATTTCTGTCTGACAAGAACGGATATCTGAACGGCGTCTATTGTTATTTCGCCTGTCACCTGCGGGAACAATAAAAACTGCTGAATAACGCCTGTACCATATATTGTCCCCTTTATATTCTCCTGCTTCAGTGAAGTTAGAGCAGGTGTTTCAATATCAGTTTTAAGAAATCCTGTAAATGGAGGATACTTGATCTCATTTATACCTGAAAGATCAACCCGTGTATAAATTTTTATTGTGGCTGTAATGTGCTCACCTATATATACCTCTCTCCGGTTTACTGAAAGATCGAGGAAGAGGTCTTTATTAGCCGTTTCAATCCGGGTGTCTTCCTCGCCGGCGGCCTGTACATTTTGCCGGTTAGCGACTGTACCTACAACCTCAATCCGCAGCGAATCAGAATAGTATGTCTTATTTCTAAAGGTAAATGAGGCAGGCGGAATAACAAAAGTACCTTCTTCAAGAGCCTGGAGATAATATAAATGGCTATAGGTTGTTTTTTGTGACACTTTGCCGTTTATAATCTGTGTGCTTGAGCTGTAAGATGTCTGCGGTCCCATAAGCTTATAGAATCCTTCGAATGAAGGTGCTGAGAATTGACCTCCTCTGGTGTTTACAGTCCATGACACACTGAATTGCTGCCCGGCTTCAACAACAGAAGGGTATTCTGCCTCTACTTTTATATCCTGGGAGTAGAGTGTTGCTGCCAAAAAAAGTAACAGATGATATATTAATATTTTTTTCACTTCCGTTTGTTCTTTCTACCAGTTTTTAGTTGTCCTGGTCTTTTCTTTCAATGCTTTTGCAAGTTTAACCTTTTCCTGAATATCTTTTTCATCATTTGCCAGTGCATTCAGGACTCTTTCTGCATCCTCTTTCGAAATCTCCTGTTGTTGCTGTTCTTTTTGCTGTTGCTGCTGTTGTTGTTGTTGTTTGCTGGTTTGATCTTTGTTACTGTTGTCCTGTTCATCCTTTTGATCCTGGTTCTGCTTTTCCTGCCGGTTTTGTTTCTGCTGCTTTTGCTGTTCTTGCTTAAGCAGGTCCTGAGCATATGCAAGATTGTATTTTGCCTCCATGTTTCCGGGGTCGAGACGCAGAGATCTCTTATATGCATCTATACTCTCCTTTATTTTCTTCGAGTTCAGTAGAGAATTACCAAGGTTGTAAAGGCTGGCAGCTTTCATCTTACCGTCATCACTCATTTCGTGAGTCTCAGCGAATTCTTTACCGGCATCTTCGAATTTGTCCTGTCTGTATAATGCATCTCCAGCATTAAAAACAGCATCAGGCAGTTCGCTGTTTTTATCAATTGCCCTCCTGTATGAAACTTCCGATTCGGAATAATTACTTTTTTCATATTCCCTGTTTCCCTGCCTGATGAACTTCTTTTCAGCCTGTGAATATCCCGGCAAGGTGTAAATTAATAACAGAGCGGTCAGAAATGTCAATATGAAATTTCTACTTATCAGCATATTCAGGTATCTGTTATATTTTGAATTTAAATAATTTAATATTTGCCAGTTTCCTGTTTTTCCTGTCCTTAATTAAAAAATCGACGACCAGCAGAAAAATTGCGACAACTGCAAAGATCTGAAACTGGTCATTATATTCTGTATACATAGTACTTTCCATCTCCTGTGTTTTCATCTTCCTGATTTCACCATATATCTCATCGAGTCCGATGTTTGAAGTACTTGCCCGCACATAGCTTCCCTGAGCGGCGACAGCAATTTTCTTGAGGATATCTTCATCGAGTTTTGTGATTACTGAATTCCCGTTTTCATCTTTGAGATAATCTAATTTTCCTCCCGACACTATAGGTACCGGTACACCCTGAGGTGAGCCTATACCTATGGTATGAATAATAATGCCTGCCTCAGATGCCTCTTTGGCCTTAGCCACCGGATCATCCTCATGATTTTCCCCATCAGTAATGATGATCATAGTTTTACTTTTACCCTCTCCGGGACTGAATGACCTGATTCCCAGATCTATGGCCGATCCAATTGCAGTCCCTTGTTTAGGTACCATTTGGGGACTTATTGCTGACAGGAACATCTTTGCTGAGATATAATCGGTAGTGATGGGAATTTGTGTATAGGCATCACCTGCAAATACAATCAATCCGATTTTATCATTTTCGAGGTTATCAATGAGTCTTGTAAGAGCCTGTTTTGCTCGTGTGAGCCTGTCAGGCTGAATATCCCGTGCAAGCATTGAATTGCTCACATCAAGGGCAATGATGACTTCTACACCCTGTTTCTTAACCTCCTCAAGCCTTGATCCGAACTGTGGTCTTACCAAAATGATTATCACTGCTGTAATAGCCAAAAGTCCCAGGAAGAATTTTAATCCCGGACGTATTCCTGACAGTTCAGGAACCAATTTTCTTACAAGGTCCTGTTCACCCAGCCGTTTAAAAGCCCGTTTCCTTCTTATATTGTTAAATACCCATAATAATACCAGCACCGGAAGCAACAGCAACAGGTAAAGAAAATCGGGATTTGCAAATCTGAATAGCTGCATATTCTTACTGGTTTATGTAAGGTTTTTAAATATAGTGAATCGTATCAGTGATTCCAATGCCAGAAGTACAAAGGCAACTATTGCGGGCATCAGGTATTTCTCCTCTTTCCTGGTAAACTGTCTCACATCGATCTTTGATTTTTCAAGCTTGTCAATTTCGGCATATACCTCAATGAGTTTATTATTATCAGTAGCTCTGAAATAACTGCCTCCGGTCTTTGATGCAATATCCTTGAGGACTGCTTCATCAATTTCAACCGGCATATTCCGGTACTGGATCCCGTATGGTGTTTGTACAGGATAGGGAGCAGTACCTCGTGTGCCGACACCTATTGTATAAACCCTCACACCGTATGTCTTTGCAATATCCGCTGCAGTTGACGGGGCTATCTCTCCCCTGTTGTTAACACCATCGGTAAGCAGGATTATTACTTTACTAACAGCGTCAGAGTCTTTTATCCTGTTTATTGCTGTAGCAAGGCCATTTCCTATTGCTGTTCCATCTTCTATCATCCCGCTCTCTATCTCTCTCATCAGGTTGACAAGAACTGCATGATCAGTAGTAAGCGGACACTGGGTGAAGCTTTCACCACTGAAAACCACCAGTCCAAGTCTGTCGTATGGCCGTCCTGAAATAAATTCGGTGGCTACATTTTTTGATGCCTCAAGTCTGTCAGGTTTAAAATCCCGGGCCAACATACTTCCTGAAATATCAAGTGCCAGCATAATATCAATACCCTCAGTAGTAACATCCTGGTATCTGTCGGTTTTTTGAGGACGTGCTAGAACAATAATAAGAAGTGATACTGCTATCATTCTGAGGGCAAAAAGAAAATGCCGCAGATAATTCCGGAAGGTACTCTGTGTTTCATTAAAGGGCTGAAGCCCCGGCATACTGAAGGCAGCAATACTCTTGTGCTGTTTCAGGATATAATAAGCTATCATTCCCGGAATAATGACCAGAAGCCATAGAAACAATGGTTCAGCATATGTTATTCCTGTCATGATATATTATTTTTTATTTTGTCAGTTAATACTGAATTGGCAACCTCTGCCTTTTGCATTGTTGCTTCAACAAATGCCCATGAGTTTTGAAAATGGACATCATTTTCAACCGGATCGGGTTTGTATTTGGCAAACTTTACAAGGTCGGAACCGTCAAGTATGGTCTTAAGGCTTGAAAACAAACCATTCTTCTTAAAACCTGTTTTCAGCAAGGCCTCAAGTGTTTCAGAAGTTGTCATTTCAAGTGAGAATACTCCATACCTGTTCTCAAGGTATTGACGGAGTATTTCTGTAAGTCTTGAATAATATAATTTTACCTCACCTTTCTGCCACAGTTGTTCCTCGCTCAATTTCTCGAGATCACGGAATGCTATAACATGTGCAGGATCAGGATTTATTATAACTTCGGGCTCTGTTTTTGTCTTCCTGTATTTTTTCAGGAGCCTTATTATTCCCCATATTGCTGCAGCAATAACAGTTGCAAGAAGTATCCAGGGCAGTATCTCACCCAGGGTAACAGACGCGCCGTAAGGTTCAACGATATCAAAGATCTTTGCACTATCAGGAGGTGTTATATTCACTCTCATCACTTTGAGAGGCGAATAGTCGGAATAAAACCGCTTGATACCAGTTTCGCTTTTTAGTTCCGCATAAACCGGGGGCACTTCATAAAATCCTGAGTCAAATGATGTTACAAGGTATCTGTTTACTGTTTTCAAACGGTTATTTTCAACCTTCATACTGTCAGTAAAAGGACCTGATACTATTTCTATATTCCGGCAAAGAGTATCTTTAAAGAACTGAAGATTTAGTTCAACGTCAGCAGGCTGATTTACAGTAACCGTATAATTGATCTGATCGCCAATGTAAATGCTTGAACTGTCGAAAGCAGCAGTAACCTTTATTTCCTGCGCTTCTGAGGCTACAAAAAATCCGGCTATCAAACAAAGCGATATGACTGATCTTTTCCTTTTCACCTGCTCTCAAACAATTTTATAAGTGGTTTAACATAGTCCTCCCCTGTGCTTATTTGTGCAGCATCGACTCCACATCGGGTTAACACATTGTTAAATACTTTAAGGTGATCCTCCCACCAGTTTTTATAGGCATTCCTGGCACTGAGCGAAGATGTATCTATCCATTTTTCACCTCCTGTCTCCGAATCCGATATTTTGATCAGACCTGCATCGGGTAAAGCTGTTTCAAGAGGGTCATAGACCTTAATGGCTACAATATCATGTTTGTTTGATGCAATACGTAATGCTTCCTCAAAATCGGGTGCAATAAAATCGGAGATGATAAATGCCGTACATCTTTTTTTTATGGCATTGGTCAGGAAACGCAGGGGTTCATCGAGATCGGTTTTTTTATTCTCTGATTTAAAACCCAGTAACTCTCTTATGATCCGAAGAATGTGCTTTCTTCCTTTTTGCGGCGGAATGAATTTCTCAACCTTGTCGGTAAAAAAGATCACTCCGATTTTATCGTTATTAAATATTGCTGAGAAAGATAGCACTGCAGCAACTTCAGTCATAATATCCCTTTTAAAGCTGACTGTAGTTCCGAAGCTTCCTGAGCCGCTTACATCAATAAGGAGCATTACTGTCAGTTCTCGTTCCTCCTCAAAAATTTTTATATATGGATGGTTAAAGCGGGCTGTTACATTCCAGTCTATGCTTCTTATATCATCACCATACTGGTATTCCCGTACTTCACTGAAGGCAATACCTCTTCCTTTAAATGCACTATGATATTCACCTGCAAAAATATGCCGGGTCAATCCCCTGGCTTTTATTTCAATCCTCCGTACTTTCTTCAGCAAGTCTGTTTCTTCCACTTCAGTATTGTTTTAAAAATTCAAGGATCGTTTTTATTTTCGGTGCCCAATACCCCTTCCTTTCCTAGGGAACTTCAACTACATTCAGGATCTCTGATATTATCTTATCCTGATTAATATTTTCAGCTTCAGCTTCATAGGTTAGTCCCATTCTGTGACGCATCACATCCGGACATACTGCCCTGATATCTTCAGGAATGACATAACCTCTCCGGCGAATAAAAGCAAATGCTTTTGCAGCAAGCGCAAGGTATATCGAAGCACGCGGCGATGCACCATACGAGATCATATTGGTAAATGCAGGCAGTCCGTATTTTTCAGGATTCCTGCTTGCAAATACAATATTGAGAATGTAGTTTTCAATCTTTTCATCCATATAAACCTCTCTTACAATATCTCTTGCCCTTATAATATCAGCGGGTTTGAGAACTGTGCTTGCTTTTGGGAATTCGCTGGCCAGGTTTTCCCTGATAATAAGTTTTTCTTCATCCATAGAAGGGTAATCTATCAGGACCTTCAGCATAAACCTGTCAACCTGTGCTTCAGGCAGAGGATATGTTCCCTCCTGCTCTATCGGGTTTTGCGTTGCAAGGACCAGAAATGGTTCATCGAGCTTAAATGTTGTTTCACCTATTGTTATTTGTCTCTCCTGCATTGCTTCGAGAAGTGCGCTCTGAACCTTAGCCGGAGACCGGTTTATTTCATCCGCGAGGATAAAGTTTGCGAAAACAGGTCCTTTTTTGACGGTAAATTCCTCCTTCTTCTGGCTGTAAATCATCGTGCCTATCAGGTCAGCAGGAAGAAGATCGGGTGTGAACTGGATCCTGCTGAATTTTGCCTCAATGATTGAGGCAAGTGACCTTATTGCAAGTGTTTTTGCCAGCCCGGGAACCCCTTCCAGGAGAATATGCCCATTTGCAAGTAACCCTATCATCAGGCTGTCGGTAAGATGTTTCTGGCCCACAATAACCTTATTCATCTCCATCCTGATCATATCTACAAAAGCACTCTCTTTTTCGATCTTTTCATTGAGTATTCTAATGTCAGTCGTTTGTTCCATGGTTTGAGTATTTTTATATAGCTAAGATAATAAAACAGATGTGATTCGAATTTCAGAATTTCTTCTGAAACAGTTGATCACAAAAAAAATAATCTAATTAATAAAGAGGTGTTAAGGAAAGTTAAAGTTCTGTTAAATCCATCGACAGCGGATTCCAGCTGAATCTGGCTCTTATCGAACATCGTATGATAAGAAGCAATTCGAGAGGAATAAAGGCATTATTGAATGCATTGGGAAACACTATCTGAACGATGAATGCTATAAGGGCAAGAAAGAATACTATTCTGAACCAGATGTGCCACTCTTTTTTGAATATAATGCTTATCAGACACATTAAAATAAAAGGATTAAGCCATATAATATTAAGGTTCCATTTCATCTGCTGATGATCGGTAAAAAAATTAAAAAATATCATCATCAGTGCCAGGAGTGAATAGATCGAAAAAACTACCAGGTCAACAATCGTGTTAGGTGTAAAACCCCTGACAGCAGAAGAAAAAAGGATAATCCCTATCAGCAGAATAGAAAAGATAAAGAGAGGTGTGGAATAGAATACATGTCTAATTTTTGGCGGATCAAACTGCAGGATAGTTACAGGATTCTGGAGCAAGGGGATCATCTTTCCGTTACGGTTAATAACAGCTTTTGATAATCCTTCCTGCAGATCGATCGGCAGGAACATCCTGTCCCTGTATGAAGCTTTCTTATCACCGGGAGTTCCCATAAGCAGATCGACACCCAGTTGCAGCCATGGATAGGGTCTCTGGTAATTACCAACTTTTTCCCTGAAGGTCGGGATGTCTTTTATCACTTCCGGGGGATAACGAAGTTTGCCGCCAATAGCTTTCTCCAGGAGATCCCTTATTCGTGTGGAGCAATCATCATAAAAGAAATCGTACCTGTATTTTATATTCTCTGGTTTAAGGTTTTCTTTTAACAGGGCAAAAAGAGTATTAATTTCTTCCGGTTCCAGGTTTATTTTTTGCTGATACACTGACCGTTCTTCGTAAAAATAATCCTCAAGAAACCTGTTAAATGGATAAACTCCAAGCATATATTCCAGGCGGCCCTTTGCAAATTTCCATGCAAAATTAGGTGTTGCAAAATCGAAGACACCCCAGTTATAGGCAAGGTCGCTCTCCTCTTCAGAAATAATTATTCTTAAAGCGCTATGACCGTAGATAGAATAGGTTTCCGTACCCGGAGCACAGGTAATCAGGAAAACCTCAGCATCAGGTGCTTTTTGAGATGAGAGATTCAAACACCATGACACCAGTATTGTTATTATTATGAGACCCTTTTTGATCATTGTAAAACAATAAAACACGAAAATGCAAATAAGAATGCAATTAGCAGCTAAATCCGCCGATTTTTTTTCAAATTGCATATTAGTTTTAATTTTGGAAAGGAATTTTAAAATAAGACGATGAACCTACAGGAACTGGAAGGTATAAATCCGGTATTACTTGCCCTTTTTGCAACATTGTTTACATGGGCTCTGACTGCTCTTGGAGCAGCAATGGTCTTTTTCTTCAAAAGCATCAACAGAAAGGTATTAAACTCAATGCTTGGTTTTGCTGCAGGGATCATGATAGCTGCCAGTTTCTGGTCTCTGTTAATGCCGGCCATTGAAATGGCTGAAGCTGACAATATCACTCCGTGGATACCTGCAGTTATCGGATTCCTTGCCGGAGGTGTATTTTTATACCTGATAGACAGAATTTTACCTCACCTTCACCTGGGATTGTCAATCGATAAGGCAGAGGGAATAAAAACATCATGGCAGAGAAGTGTTTTGCTTGTTCTTGCAATAACGCTGCATAATATTCCCGAGGGACTTGCGGTAGGAGTTGCATTTGGAGCATTGGCAATTAATCCGGATCCAGGCATCCTGTCAGGGGCAGTTATTCTGGCCATCGGGATAGGTATTCAGAACTTTCCTGAAGGCGCCGCTGTTTCAATCCCACTGAGAAGGGAAGGATTTACAAGGAGGAAATCATTCTTCTATGGACAATTGTCGGGTTTCGTTGAACCCATGGCAGGTGTTCTTGGTGCATTTGCAGTTCTTATGATTAAACCGATGCTTCCCTATGCCCTTTCATTTGCAGCAGGCGCAATGATATTTGTGGTTGTGGAGGAACTTATCCCGGAATCGCAAAATGGGCACGAAACAGACCTCTCGACAATAGGTGCAATGTTCGGCTTTGCAGTAATGATGCTGCTCGACGTAGCACTGGGGTAATGATATGATTAAAATATATGAGCAGATGACAGACAGGTACGATACTTTCTGGACTGAGGAGCGGATGGACAGTGTGATAAAAGCCGCAAAAGAGATCATACAGTACGGCTTAACAGAGGAGGATTTCTTCTTGCCTGCTAATAAACGGCAGGATGGATAATCTTGATATCTTCAGGACATTAAAGTTTCTGCCAGGTATAATCCTGGGACTCACAATTCATGAGTTCAGCCATGCTTATATTGCACACAGGTGTGGTGATTCAACATCAAAGGATCAGGGAAGAGTATCGCTGAATCCCCTTAAACATATTGACCCTATTGGATTTATCATGCTTCTGGTTGCAGGATTCGGATGGGCTAAACCTGTTGAATTCAATGAGAGCAAACTGAGAAATCCAAAACGGGATGTTTATAAGATAGCAGTTGCCGGACCGGTTTCAAATGCATTTCTGGCAATGATTCTTTCAGCCTTATTTGTTATTCTCAAACAACTGGAGCCTTCTGGTTTTTATGAAGGCAAGTATTTAATTACAGAACTGTTTGTCTATGCAATATATATTAACTGGGGGCTTTTCATATTCAACCTTATACCTATACCCCCGCTTGACGGCTCACACCTGTTGTTAGGTTCTTTTAAGAAATTTCCTGCTCTATATACTGCTCTTTATAAATATGGAACACTTGTTTTGTTCGGACTTCTTATAGCTTCGGCTATAACAAAACTGAACCTTCTGCCTATATGGCCCGTGATAGAGTTCCTGGGAAAAGGATTTCTTTCACTTCTTGGTTACCATTTATAGACAAAAAACTAACTTTTATTATCCGGAGCCTATTTTGATATTTGCCATAAATTTTGTATATTGCAGGAAATAAGCATGTTGTGAAAACTATTCTGCTTCTACAGATAATCATTATGACAGGTTGCTTTGTTCCTCAGGCAGATAAGTATGAAACCCTGAGACAAAAAATGGTTGAAAGCCAGATCCGTAACAGGGGAATTAATAACAAGGCTGTACTTGACGCAATGAAAACGGTACCGAGACACCTGTTTATTCCTGAGAATTACAGGGATGAAGCCTATAATGATTATCCGCTGCCAATAGGCTACGGACAGACCATCTCTCAGCCATATATTGTAGCATATATGACGGAAGCTGTCAAACCAACAAGTAAGAAAAAGGTATTGGAAATCGGAACCGGTTCGGGATACCAGGCAGCAATCCTGGCTGAGATTGTAGATAAAGTGTATACAATTGAAATTGTACCCGAACTGGCAAAAGAATCGGCGGAACGGCTAAAGAATATGGGCTATAACAATGTTATCTGCAAGTATGGAGATGGTTACCGGGGTTGGCCTGAATATGCTCCTTTTGATATAATCGTCGTAACTGCTGCGCCGGAAAAGATACCTCAACCGCTTATTGATCAGCTTGCAGAAGGCGGAAGACTGATAATTCCTGTTGGCGCCCCGGGTGCAGTGCAAGAGCTGGTATTGCTGATAAAAAAGAATGGCAAAACTGAAACAAGGCGCCTGAGTTTTGTAAGGTTCGTTCCATTTAAGCGCCTTTAACATTTCACATTATACTTACTATTTTAACTTGAAGAGACAGCCTTAAAGCTGTCTCTTCCCGTGATTCCGGCGCGATTGCTCGCTACGCACAAGCAAACGCGCCTATCCTGCTCGCGAGCTCGTCGCATCGCCCGCTATAGCCTTTGGCGACAGTGGGCTTCACTCCTCGGTTCGAACTTCCCTACCCTTCGCGTTCTCGTCGCTCCTGGTAAACTTTTTACTTTTTACTTTTTACTTTTAACTTGAAGAGACAGCCTTAAAGCTGTCTCTTCCCGTGATTCCGGCGCGATTCGAACGCGCGACCCACAGCTTAGAAGGCTGTTGCTCTATCCAACTGAGCTACGGAACCGAAATCGGGTGCAAATTTATAAGGATTTCATGTAATTAACAAGTCCCTTATGATCTATGATCTGCTTCAACTTTTGAGGCAATGGTTCAAAACTGAATTTATGTGAACCGATGATAATCTCTCCCCTGTCAAAATCTATATCAACTTTATCACCGGGCTTATATGATTCAACTGCATCTTTATGAACTATCAGAATAAGCCCCTGGTTGATTGATGAACGATAGAAGATCCTGTTGACTGATTTGACAATAACAGCTTTTATCCCTGCATATACAAGTCCCACCGAAGGATGTTCCCTTGAGCTTCCGCATCCGAAATTGTCTCCTGCAATTATGATATCACCTTTTTTCACATTAGCGCTGAACGATGGATCAAAATCGGAAAAAAGCAATGGCAAAATTGCTGCAGGATCAGTGCTTAATACATTATATGTATGTTTACCGGCAAACATCTGGTCGGTATTCAGGTTATCAACATCGGCATAATTCCATACATTACCGGTTTTCCTGACCTCTCCTTCCCTGATCTCAACTGTTTTACTCCGGGAAGCTTTATAAGGATACTTTTCGGAACCCGGTTTCTTACGTGGATCAGTTATTATCCCTTTGATCGCTGAACAGGCTACTGTTGCAGGTGATGCAAGGTATATCGATGCTTCCTTGTTTCCCATACGGCCCAAAAAATTACGATTGGCAGTTGAAATAACCGAATGCCCTGATGCCGGAATACCCTGACCGGTCCCCAGGCATGGACCGCAGGATGGAGTAAGTACATTGGCACCCGACTCCATGAGATCAGTAATTATACCCTCTTCAATTGCATTTACATAGATCTTCCTGGATGCTGGAATAACATTAAGCTGAAAACCTTCAAAGATTTTCTTTCCTTTTAATATCCTGGCAGCTATGCGCAGATCTTCAATCCTACCATTTGTACAGGTACCGATTAATCCCTCATGGACGGGTGTGCCCGCAACCTCATGAATAGATTTTATGTTATCCACATTATGTGGAGCTGCCACAACAGGAAAAACATCATTTAACAGGATGCTGATCTCTCTGAAATATTCTGCCCCGGGGTCTGCCCAGACACCCTTTATTTTCTTACCCAAGAATTCAAAAAGTACCTGATCGGGAGGAAATACGGCATTCTTGGCTCCCATTTCGGAAGCAAGGTTTGCCAGTGTCATCCGGTCGGATATATTCAGGTTTTTAATACCCTCTCCGTGGTATTCAACTGACATATAATTTGCCCCGTCTGAGCCAATCATTCCTATTATCCACAGAGCCAGATCTTTAGCTGATACCCCCATCCTTAATTTACCGGTAAGAGTTATCCTTATTGATTCAGGCACCCTGAACCAGGTCTCTCCTCTTTTCCATATACCTGCTGCTTCTGTTCTGTCTATTCCTGCAGCAAAGGCGTTAAATGCACCTGCTGTTGAGGTATGACTGTCGCTGCCGACTATTAACATGCCCGGTCTGGCATGATACGACATAATCTGATGGCAAATACCCATACCCGCATCGTAAAATTTACTTATGCCCTGCTCCCTCATAATATCCCTGATATCCTGATATTGAGCTGCCAGTTTGGCACTTGTGGGCGGAGCATTATGATCAAGTACAACAAGTATTTGCCGTGGATCGGCAACTTTTTGACCACCCATATTCCTGAAAGTTTTGTAAATGCTTGATGTATTATCATGGGTTAAAATAATATCAGGACGTGCAAAAATTATCGATCCGGCCGGAGCTTTAAATATCTTTTCAGCAAATGTTAATGGTTTCATGTCAGTTATCAGTTATTATTTATGCCAGCAAACCTCCGTTCCTGTATATTTCAAGCTGAACATCTGAAAATGGCTCAGCATCAGTCTTTTTATTGTTTCTCAGGTTTATTATAATCCCGGTACTGAGGTTTATCTTAATATTGTCTCCATCATGTAACTCAAGCTCATCAAATGATTTACAGCATATAACCGGCAGTGCTGCATTTATTGCATTTCGCTCGTATATTGCCCCGAATGATTTCGCGACAATAGCCCGGATGCCTAATGAAATAAAGCAGTCAACTGCCTGCTGTCTTGAGCTTCCGCTTCCGAAATTTTTACCTGTGACCACTATATCCCCTGGCTGTGCTTTACCTGAGAAATCCTCAAATCCTTTAAGGTTATTAAAGGTATATTGTCCCATCTCTTTTGTATCGGTAATAGCCAGGTACCTGTTGTGAAAAATCATGTCAGTATCAATATTATCTCTTTGGACAAACCATATCCTTCCCGCAATTTCATCAGGTTTAGCTTTTATACTTTTCTTCTCATGACTATCAGTCACAGCAGTTGTCACTTTCTGTTCAAAAAGAGAAGGAACGGTGGGGATCATATCAGGTGTTGTTATATGTCCCGCCACAGCTGAAGCTGCGACCACTTCGGGTGAAGCCAGGAATACGCTTCCCTTTCCCTGTTTTCCGGGAAAATTTCTGTTTCCGGTGCTTATCGTTACTTCTCCCGGACCATTCTGTCCAACCTGTCCTGCAGCACATCCTGCACAGCCTGCATTGGAAACAAGAGTACCTGACTTTTTGAAGATATCCAAAAGTCCCTGCTCGAGGCAGATTTTCCATATTTCATCTGTTGCGGGAACAATTTTAAGGATTACTCCGGGAGCCACTTTTTTCCCCTTCAATATTGCAGCTGTCTTAAGCATATCCTCCATCCTGCCATTTGTACAGCTTCCTATAAATGCCGAATCAATTTTTTGTCCGGCGACAGACATTACTGAAACGGTATCGTGAGGTTCTCCGGGACGGGAAACAAGCGGAAGAAAAACGGAGACATCTATTTCGATTGTTTTATCATATAAAGCCTCTTCATCTGCATACAGCGGCTGGAAATATTTTCCGGAACGTTTTCTGCAATAATCAATTACTTCCTGTGACGGCGGGAACAGAATTATTATCGCACCCATCTCGGTTGCCATTGATGATATTGTCATTCTTTCATCAAGACTCATTTTATCGACCGGATCACCGTACATTTCCACGGAATACCCAAGGAGTGAGTTTGCACCGAAGATGCCCAGAAGATTAAGTATGACATCTTTTGCAGAAATGTTCCCCGGCATTTTTCCCTTGAGGTTTATTTTTACTGAAGGCGGCACCTTGAACCAAATTTTCCCTTTATGCCAGGCTGCAGCAATATCCATATCTCCCATTCCCTGTCCGAAGGCTCCCACAGCACCAAGAATATTAGCATGAGAATCGGTCGAAACGGCTGTAGCCCCCGGTACGACAAAGCCCTCATCAATCAGAATGTGAGTACCAATACCTGCATTTATATCGAAAACCCTTATTCCGTTTTCACGGGCAAACTGCCGGCAAAGGTGTTGATTTACTGCATATTTCTGATCCGATCCGGTGGGGTTGCAGTCGAATGTAAATAACGTCTTCTCAGGATTTTCTATATTCAATTTATGCTCCATGATATTTTTTACCACATTTGCACCGCCAAAATCGCGTGCGACCCGTATATCAATATCGATGTCAGTAATTTCTCCCGGCTTCAGGATATTTGATCCTGAATGAGCAGCAAGGATTTTTTCAACCAATGTCATTGCCATAGTTTGATCATTAAAAAGGTTAATGCCATTATTTTACTATGTTTTTACCTGTACTGAGCCCTGTAATCTCTTGGTGATAGTCCCTCAGTTTTACGGAATTGTTTATTAAAGTTAGAGATACTTTCAAAGCCGCACTCGACTGCAATGTCCTGGACCTGGTATTCGGTTTCCCGAAGAAGATAACAGGCTTTATTAGTTCTTACCCGGTTCAGGTATTCAACAAATCCTGCTCCGCAATTCTTTTTGAAGAAGCGACTAAAGGATATAGGACTCATTTCGGCTATTTTGGCAATCTGCTCAAGAGATATCTGTTTAAAGTAATTTTCCCTTATATAAGTATACACATCTGTCATTTTCTTATTTCCTCTTTCATCATAAGTCTGCTTATAATTTTCGGAGCAGAGGAGCACCTTTTTCTCAGACTGGCACATGATCTTCAGGACAATAAAGAAATCGATCATTTTATCAATTCCTTTATTGTTTACCATCTGTACCAGATATTTTTCAGTTTTTCTGGCATCTTCTGTGGAAAATCCGATACCACGTTCAGCCTGATTCAGCAGCTCATTTACACAGTCCATCTCATGCTGAGAAAGGAGAGCATCTCCAAGTGATGACTTCCTGAAATGTACCATTATACCATGTTTATCGGGAAGCGCTACGTCATGTTTATAATAATTCCAGGAGTGGGGTATATTTCCGGCAACAAGGACCATATCATAATGGTCAAATAATTCAACACTGTCGCCCACAATACGTGTCCCGTTACTTTTAATATTCAATACCAGTTCATACTCCGGATGAAAATGCCATAATCCGCCGGTGTCGCTTATATATTCAGCTGTAAATCCGCCGGAATTTTTATAATTAATCTTCTCAAGTTCTGCTATCATTATTATTGAAGAGTCTTAATCAGCGGCCTTATCAAATTTACGCATTATTCTTTCAATATCCGATCAGAACCATTTTAAAAATATTTTTTCAGGATTATTTTGATTATATTATTTTATTATTTAAATTTGTTACCAAGCTCATGCTATTGGTATAAGAGGAGTTGAGCAAGGGTTGGGAGTGAAAATCAACAGGATTGTATTGCAGACATTGACTTTCACATCTGGAACCTGAGGAATAGCGCCAGCTAACCATGGTTCCATCCTTTTATCAGACAGTAGACACGGGAATTATTTCATAAATAAAACCCGCTCCCTGATCTTCACAACCACCCTTCCTCCTCTTATTTTTTTGTATATGTATTATCCTGTCTGTCCCATTATATGTTCAACTTTTAGTATAAGTAAAAAATTAAATTATCTTTATATCGAGGTAAAAAGGGGAATCCTAATTTTAATTACTTATCAAGTACGATGAAGACGTATATAAGAAGAAGGGATACGAATGATCAGCTTATTGTTCTGTACGGGGGATGGGGTGCTGATGAGAATGTCTTCACACCATTATGTACAGATGATTTTGATTTTATTCTTTTTTACAACTATTCTGCTGATGAAGCTCTGGTATTGCCGGAAATGAAGGTTTACAGGAAAATCATCATAATAGGCTGGTCTCTTGGTGTATGGGCAGCTGAATATCTTTCTTTGAGAACAGGGATCAAACCCGATCTGACCATTGCCGTAAACGGCACTCCAATACCCGCAGATGACAGGTTTGGAATCCCGCTGAAAGTATTTGAAGGCACACTGGAAAATATTTCAGAGACAAACATGGAAAAATTTTATTTGAGGATGTTTGGCGACAAGAAAACATACATGACTAATGCTGACCGGATTCCACACAGGACAATAAAATCGCTTAATGATGAACTCAGGTGGCTCTACAACAGGATAATGGAACAAACAGAACCGGGCTTCAGATGGGATTATGCTGTTACAAGCGAAAATGACCGTATATTCCCTTCAGAGAATGTAAAGAGTTACTGGGAAAAAGAAAAGTATACCGGGCAGATAATTGTGCCAATGCCTCATTATCTGTTTTTCAGATGGGATTCCTTTTCTGATTTTGTAAGTTATGTTGAAAAATCCAAAAAGAATAGACGCTCTAAAGATGTTGCTATTCGGGCAGATGCAATCACAGATTTTTGATTAATATATTGTGGTCAGATTTTGTTTTGAGCTTGTCAAATTTTTCAAGAATTGTAATTACCTTTTCATAATCCTTATTTCTTAATGCTAACTGTTGTTCAATGCCTTTTTTATCAAGCCTTGAAAGCACGAAATTCACAGTCATCTTATTAATATCAAGTGCCGGCTGGTACAACCTCTGTTTCTGTTCATTTTCATGAATAATCGACACAAGATCAGCATTGCCTAGATCCTGGAGAATATCGCGGGCCAGGCGAACAGGTATCTGCAGAGTTTTACCTATTTTTTCGGCACTGACAGGTTTTTCACCGACAGCGAAATTTCTGATGATCATATGCATGATCAGAATTACAAGTGCCCGTTTCTGGAAATAGCTCACATTCAGAGCCTCAGATTCAAATTCATAGCGAGAGATATTCTGGTTGGCAAAGGAGAGTTCAGCTCCAATAAGAACAAGTGTCCAGGTTGTTTGCAGGAAGATGATAAACAAAGGTATAGCAGCAAGACCTCCATAGATGGCACTAAGTTTTGTTATTCCGAATTGAAGATCAAGATAAAGCCACTGCAGACCTTTTAACAACAAACCTGTGATGATCCCTGAAACAAGAGCAGGCCAAAACTTGACCTTTGCGTTTGGCATTACAATAAATAATAGTGTCAGGATAAGCCATGTAAGAAAGAAGGGAGCAAATTTGATAAGAAAACTTATCACCGGCTTAAAAAATGACAGTATCGGTGCCTTTGAAATATAATCAGTTAATTCGGTACTGATAAACACAGTGATACTGCTTGAAAGAATGAGTATCACAGGTGCAAAAACCATTATTGTCAGATAATCCGTGAATTTTCTGTGCCATTGTCTGGAAGAGGTTATCTGCCATATGTGGTTAAATGAACTTTCTATCTGCTCAAGTAACGAGACCACTGACCAGAACAGTATGATCATTCCTATTCCGGCAATATAGCCTCCTCTTGTTTCCTGTATTGTAAGTCTTGCTCTGTTAAGCAGAGGAGTGAGAATTTCACTGTATGACTGAAAATCCTTTGAATTTGTAATAAGGCCCTCAAGGTTCTGATCAAGCCCGAATCCTTTTGCAATGGCAAATGCAATAGCAATAACGGGAATAATTGATAAAAGAGTATAAAATGTAAGGGCTGAAGCCCGTAGTTGAACCTTGTCTTTCAATGAACCGCGGCCAGCTATAAAAAGGATCCGCAACTGTTTGATTAAGAACGTTTTCTTCCTTGATAATTCTGAGAGCGGGGTGTGCCATATTGCATCATTCCACTTTTTAGCCTGGTTCAGAGTCCATGATACAGGATTAGCCATGGTTTAAGTTTTCATGTTATTAGTAATATAGAACACAGTTAGTTCCAGCTTCAAATATACAAAATACGAAAGGGTGTATAATAAAAAAAATTATTATTTTCACTCAGTATGATTTTGAATCATGAAGATAGAAATCCTTGAGTTTATAAGTGGAGCTGAAAAAGCAACGGGTGTTACAGTGATAATAGATGTCTTCAGGGCATTTTCTACAGCCTGCTATGCCTCTGATGCAGGAGCTGTAAGAATAATAGCCACATCAGAAGTGCAGAAAGCATTTGAATTGCGTAATAGCTACAAGAATTGTGTGCTTTCAGGTGAAAGTGATGAGAAAAACATTGAAGGATTTGATTTCGGGAACAGTCCAACCGAAATGATCAAGGCTGATCTGAGTGGTAAAACAGTTATACAAACCACCACTGCAGGTACCCGTGGATTAATTAATGCGGTAAATGCAGATGTACTACTGACCGGAAGCTTCGTTAATGCTGACGCAGTGACAAGTTATATAAAAGCACTGAACCCGGAAAACGTATCCCTTGTTGCAATGGGATACAGGGGTACTATCTCTTCTGAAGAGGATTTCATCTGTGCAGAAATGATAAAATCAGGTCTCGAAGGTAAAGGAACAGATTTTAATAAAAGGATCAGCGACCTGAGGTATGGGGCCGGAAAAAGATTTTTTAACCCGGAAAACCTGTACTTCTCTCCTCCTACCGATTTTTTCCTGTGCACAATGAAGAACAGGTTTAGTTTTATTCTCAAGGGCGAAAAAAGACACGATGGGAATGTTGACCTGATGAGAATTGATCTTTGAACCTCCCGATATCAGGGCTCTATCCACAAATAAATCAAATACGAATACCGGAAAATACTAATATAAAGATCTGTATTCGCACTCCTTCATTATTTACAGATCAAGTGATTCAGGGATGATAACAGGGAGTATTCTTCTTCTCCTCCTGTGAATTTCGCGATATGCACAGAAAATACATACCTTATAAAAATGGAACAGCCACATTGGAGGATTTGCAGAATCGATTCTTATTTCCATTCTTTCTCTGAAACGTACAAGGATCGCTACAAGTATAAGTCTCACCCTGATAAGGCGCAGCTTGTCATAAAGACGAAGCATCCTTACTGATGAAACAAAGGCTTTCTTATCAGTAACCCGGTCATATAACCGGCTTAGATTTTCGAGACTCTGTTTTGTTTTATGTAGATATTCCCCGTTTGACTCCAACCCCTCATGAAAAAGTCCATTATCAATATGCAGTATATTTATCCCTGCCTTATTGAGCTGGTAACTGAACAGGGTATCCTCATGCCCATATTGCTTGAGCTCTTCATTAAAGCGTAATTTCGAAAAAATTGTCCTGTCGATCAGGAAATTAAATGAAGAGAAGGAGGCGTGCGGGTGTTTGTTTCTCTGAGCTGCTTTTTGTTGTTCTCTCTTAATCCCGTATTTCCATCTCAACATTTTATCAGGGTCACCGGGGGGACTTTCATGATACAGGATACCACCCGAGATAACCCGTGCCGATGACATAACATTTATCCAGTTTTTCAGGTAAGCCTCTGCAGTGGAGGGAATCATGGTATCCGCATCAATAAACAGCAGAAAGTCACCTTTTGATTGCAGCGCCAGCCTGTTTCTTATTGCAGATCTTCCTATATTCTTCTTTGAACGTATAACCCTTACACCATTGCCTTCAAGTGATTTGTATTTTGAATGGAATTCAGTGGAAGAACCATCTTCACCAATAATTATTTCAAGAAATTCCGGAAACTTGCCAATACAGCCTTTCATACTGTGTACCAAAGCCACAATATCATAATCGCAGACAGGAATAAGCAAGGAAATAGTCATTATTACCCTGGAAATTAACCATTCAAAAATACAATATATTTCTTTATGTTGAAAAATTATGAATTTGGCAGTAAAATTGTAATGACTATTTTTGTCATCATCTTTTACAGCTTTATATTTTTATGAGAAAAAGTGTATTTTTTTTCATCGTGTTTCTTCTGCCGGTATCAGGTTTCTGTCAGTTAAAAAATAATTACGAAATATCACTTACAATATCAGGTCTCAGGGATTCTTCAGTTTATCTTGCATATCATTTCGGTGAAAAACAGTACCTTAAGGATACGGTAAAGCTCGACAGCAGAGGTCACGGAATATTTTCAGGACAGGAAAGCCTTGCGCAGGGAATTTACATGATTGTGCTACCCGGCAAGAACTACTTTGAATTTCTTGCTTCAGACGACCAGAATTTTTCAATTACATGCGACTATGATGATTATTTCAATACACTCAGGTTCACAGGATCGGATGAAAATTCGGCATTCATTGAATACCAGAAAAAGTGGTCATCGCTTCAGCGGCAGGCCCAGGCATTATCCGGGAGGATACAAAATAACAGGCAGAACAGTGATTCGTTGAAGCTCCTTACAGAAAAGCAGAAGCAACAGGAAGAGTCAATGAAATCCTATCTCAAAAATATTGTAGAAACTAATACGGGAAATTTGCTATCAGTACTTGTAAAATCGATGTTGCCCGTTGAGATACCCGAGTTTACTGTACCGGAGGGCACCCATAATCCTGATTCCGTCAGGTGGGTATTAAGATACAACTACAATAAGGATCATTTTTTTGATAACCTGGATTTTACAGATGAAAGGCTGCTGCGGACACCTTTGTTATATGCCAGACTTGATGCTTTTTTCCGGAATGTTGTGATCCAGTATCCTGACTCAATTAACAAAGCCATTGACAGAGTGATAGCAAAATGTCAGGATAATTATAAAGTATTCCAGTTTGTAGCTGTTTATCTCTTCAATCATTTCCGTGAGAGCGAAATAATGGGTCATGATGCAGTTATTGTTAAGCTGGCTGATGATATTTATCTATCAGGAAAAGCTGACTGGATAACCGATGATTTCAGGAAGGACCTGGCCAGACAGGTTGAACTTATAAGGAATAACCTGATTGGGATGAAGGCTAAAAACCTTGTAATGGATTCATATAAGGGAGTATTTGTCTCCCTTTATGATATTGATAAGGATTTTACCATTCTATATTTCTGGGAACCTAACTGCGGATTTTGCAAGGAAGTGACGCCGAAGCTCAAGACATTTTATGAAAAGGCAAAAGATGAAGGCATTGAAGTATTTGCCGTATGTACTATTGATGACAAATCGTTGTGGTCAAAATATATTGAGGAACACGAATTAATATGGATCAATGGATGGGATCCTGAAAGACTCACCCATTTTGATTTTTACTATAATATCCAGTCTACTCCTATGATCTACATCCTGGACAGGGATAAAACGATAATTGCAAAAAAGCTTTCAGTGGATGATATTCCCTCCTTCATTGACAACTACCGGAAATATAACAAGTAATCATCTTTGAAGACGCCGTATAAGGTCGTACACTGAATCAAAATGCTCAGTTATCTCTTTTGTAACCATCACCCATTCCTTACAATACCGGTTCGGCGTTTTTATTGTAATATCGATTCCCCTGTCTGAAACATTATACCCGGCCCTGATAACAGCTCTTTCTGTCCATTTCCGGATCATACCTTCTCCTGAGATACAGATATTTCCACGTGGCTCTCTCATGAATATAAAACTGCCGTCATCGGAATTGAATTCGACTATTGCTGATTCGAAGAGATGATCGAAGGAACCGCCAAGCATCAGATCTTCCGGAGCGCCTTCCAATAGTCCTGAATCCAGCATGATCCATATCTTATCGGCTTGATTTACAGCAATATTAAAATCATGTGTTGAAAAGATTATTGTTTTTCCTTCCCTGGTGAGTTCAAGCATCAGGTTGATGATCTCATACTTGCTGGAAATATCAAGAAATGCTGTTGGTTCATCCATTATCATAATATCAGTATCCTGGGCCAGCACACGTGAAATCATTGCTTTTTGTCTCTCTCCGTCAGAGAGTTCCGAAATATTCCTCTTCCGTAAAGCAGTAAGTCCTGTTTTTTCCAAAGAATTCTCTATTGCTATCTGACTTGCCCGGTCTATTCTCCCCAGCCAGTTTGTATGAGGAAACCGGCCAAGTGAAACAAGGTTAAAAACAGTCATATTGCTTGCCCTGACAATTTCAGTCGATATATATCCGATTTTTCGAGCCAGATCCATTCGGTTATATTCGCAAATGTTTTTATTATTTAGAAATATCCGGCCTCCCAGGGATTCCTGTAATCCTGTCAACGTACGAAGCAGAGTACTTTTTCCAATACCGTTTCTGCCGATAACGGCAATAAGCTCACCACTATCTGAAGAGGCTGTGATTGGAGGTATAAGCTCCTTCGTATGTTTCCCTGCAGCATAACCAATTCGTAATGACTCAAGAAGTATGATTTTATTACTTTCTGTATCCATCAGAATATACCAGTTTCTTTCCTTCTGCGAAGTATTACCCATATCACAACCGGGATTCCAATCAACGATGTAACAGAGTTCACCGGAAGGATATTTTCGTTACCCGGAAGCTGCGATATAATATCGCTGATAAGCATTATAATCCCACCTGCCATAATTGTTCCCGGGACCAGTATTTTGTGATCAGAACTCCTGAACAGGTTCCTTCCAATATGAGGAACCGCAATTCCAATAAATCCTATCGGGCCGCAGAAAGCTGTAACACTTCCCGCCAGTATGCTTGTGCAGGCAAAAATCAGCAATCGTGATAACCTGATATTAAGCCCTATACTACCCGCATAATTCTCTCCGAGCAGCAAAGCATTCAGTATCTTAACAGAAGCTATACTTATAATTGTACCTGCAGCAACAGTTATTGTAAGTACTTTCAGCTGTCCACCTGAAAGGTTACCGAGACTTCCCATAGTCCAGATTACATATGTTTTCAGCATAGTTTCACTGCTGAAATACTGCATTATACTGACAATGGCCGAGATACCGCTTGCCAGCATTATCCCGATGATCAGGATTGTCATAATCTCCTTAATTCGGGATGAGATAAACATGATCAGTATCATTACTACTCCTGCTCCTGCCCATGCCGATATTACAAGAACCCAGTTGCCGAAATTCTGGAGGTTCCCCGGGACAAAGCTTGCAGAAAAACCAAGTATTACAAGTGCAACGCCCAGGCTTGCCCCGGAGCTTACTCCCAGGACATAAGGCCCGGCCATCGGATTTCGGAAAATTGTCTGCATCTGCAGTCCGCTTATTGACAAAGCTACACCGACAGTAAGTGAAGTAATGGCTTTTGGCAGCCTGAATCTGAGGATTATTGTTTCAATATTTGTATCTGCAGTACCTGCAAAAACCCTGAGTATCTCTGCAGGTTTAATAGACACCGACCCTATAAAAATATCAAGGATGAAGGCAATTACCAGTATAATAGCCAACAGGGTAAAGATAGTTGTGATCTTACCTCCCGGTTCCGGTACTTTTACAGCTAATATTTTATTGTCAGTCTTCACCGGTATCCTTATTATTCTATTTTCCGGTAATAATAAAGTTCCCTGTTTCTAAATAATTCAGGATGCAATATCGTTGCAATATCTTTCAGAATCAAGTCAGGGTAAAGAGCACCGCTTTCCCAGTAATCATTGCCTCCTTCCGGCGATATTCTCTTATTGTTATTGTACAAATTGCCGTTAATAAAACATGGCAGATTCTTTAGCCGCTGATCTATTGAAGCTATTTCCTTTTTTGATCCGGCTATGCCTGTATTCAGCCAGTAATCTGCCTCAAGAGATCTCATAAAGACATCCTCCAGCCCATATGGCATCGAAACTGATGATTCGGTATCATGCCACAGATAGCTTCCTCCTGCATCCTCAATAAGTCTGCTAATATAAGAATTGCCCGGCGAGATATACCAGGCATCCCGGAAAGGAAGTCCGAGAAGGACATCCGGTATTTCACCGGCGTTTTGCTTTACGTATTCCTTTATCTGATCATATGATGCAACAACTGATGTAAAGATTGAATCAGCCATTTTCTCTTTGCAAAACAAAGCACCAAATAATTTTATCCATTCAGCTTTTCCCAGAGGATCCTCCTCGAGATAATCAGCATTAAACAGAGCCTGTGTGCCCAGTTCTCTTAATTTACCAATATAAGCGGCTGATTCACTGCCTATTCCATACAACATAATCAAATCCGGAGAGATTCTGATAATCAATTCGTTATTCAATCCCGATTCATAACCTATATCGTTTATCAGTCCCGCCTCTATCATAGCCGTAATCTTTTCATCAAATATATAACCTGTTCCTGATACCCCGGCAATAGTATGCCTTTCATTGAGAGCTGCCAACATTGCCAGATGTGTCGTTGACATGCAAATAATTTTTTGTACCGGAATATAAATAACTTCTGACGGATCCACTTTCAGAGGAACTTCATTATTTCTGTTTATCAGGTAGTATGTATGTTTTATACCTGCAGCTCCCTGCCATGGATCATTTATTGTCAGTATGATACAGCTATCGGTTTTGTTGAGAGAATATCTTTCTGCGATGGTTACGATTCCCTCACTTTTTGGTGCTCCGGATTGAACATTATCATTCTTTCTGCCAACACAAGAGATTATCAGAGTTGATATAAAACAAACAGCTATCAAGGCATATAATTGCCGTTGAAGGACAGCATGAAAAAAAAGGCTGCATCTCATAAGGATGCATGTTGATTTCCGACAAATCATTCCTGATCTACTCTTTATTTGTCATTGTCAGTAAAGGATTTCAGAAAGGCAGGAATTTTTAAAAACAAAACAAATATAGGTGAATTTATTTTAGAGAGTACCGCAGGAATTTCTAACAATAAGCTCCGGGGTCAAATTAACCTGACGTTTGAATTTGCTTTTTCCTGAGTTTTTTACCTCCGACCATATCATATTTGCAACTTTAATTGCCATTCCCGGCAGCGGTTTCCTGAGGCATGTTATTGGTGAGACCATTAAATCGAATCCCGTACCTTCTTCCATTGATATTATAGCAACATCCTGGGGAACACGTAATTTTCTTTTTCGTATAAAAGACATTAACGGATATACAAAAGAAGCATGAAGAGCTATAATGACATCGGCACGAAAAGGAGGTCGCAGGAGTTTTTCCAGATCAGAAAAATCGATATCATCACTTGTTCCCTTGATATCAATGTCAACAATAGCGGGAGTGTTAATACTCTCGAACTGACCGAGTGCATTGTCGATTTCATTCAGAGTATTTGTATCTGCCTTGAATGATTTGCGGTCAGTTGTTATGATAATATTTTTATAACCCAGTTTTGCAATATGTTCTGCAATAAGCCTGGCGCCGGATGATGAATCGGAAGTTACTGTACTCAGCCGCAGTGTTTTTACTGATTTCTCAAGCAGAATAAACGGATATTCTGCCGAACGCAATGTTCGGATCGTAGAATCATCTGCAGCTTCACCAACAAGGACCAGTCCACTGAAAAACTTCCTGAAAGCATTGGTTAATCTGTCATATCTCTGATCATCCGGATCTTTTGTAATTATTGAAAATCCCAGGCCGATACTTGCAAAAGCTTTTTGAAGATAAGGTGTTATTCCTGTAATAAAGGGGTCACTCATAGACGGGACTATCATTCCTATTACGCCGGGTTTCTCGTCAACCGGTGAGGTCGTTTCCTTATCATCAGGTGCGCTAAAGAATCCCATTTGTCGGGCCATAGCGAGAACTTTTTCCTGGGTATCCTTTCTTATGCCATGCTGGTCGGCTTTATTATTAAGTACAAGCGATACAAGGGTACCTGAAACACCAAGTTTAGCTGCTAAATCTTTGTTTTTGAATTTTTTTCCCATTTGACCGGATAATCATTAAATAAAAATAGGCTATTTTCCTAAAGTAGTTATTGGTTTTAATGTTTTTTAACTAAAAAATAACATTTACATTTTCTGATCAGCCTGCAAAATAACTCACTAAAGCATATTAAAACCACAGTAAGCATTGGTTAATACCAAAAAGGCTGCAATAGTAAATATACGGGAAAGACTATCTTCTATGTGGCGATATGCCCCTTTGTTTTGCAGCCTGTTCAAGCCGCTGCTGCCATTTTGATTTCTTTGCCGGTTTCTTCCTGTTTTCTGCCAGGGTTGTCAGTAATTTATCCTCATTAATAAAACGTTTGGATATCATGTTTTGCAGATACGTTAATATATTAGCCAGGAAATAGTAATATGTCAGTCCTGCTGGAAAGGAATTCAGGATAAGCATGAACATTACCGGCATCATATATGTCATAGCCTTCATTCCAGGCTGATCCTGGCCCGGAGACGAGCCTGTCATCTTCATCGTCAGTAATGATGATGCCGTCATCAGAAGCGTAAAAAGACTTACATGGTCGCCATACATGGGTATTCTAAACGGCAAATCCAGAATTGAATCATATGTAGAGAGATCAGTTGCCCATAGAAAATGTTCCTGTCTCAGTTCAATCGATACAGGAAAGAATCTGAACATGGCGAAAAGGATCGGGAACTGCAGGAGCATAGGAAGACATCCTCCCATCGGATTTACGCCGGCTTTCTTGTACAAATCCATTGTTGCCTGCTGCTTCTTCATTGAATCTTCCTTTTTCGGGAATTTCTTCCCAAGTTCCTCAACCATTGGCTTTAAAATCTGCATTTTTGCCTGCGACTGGTATGATTTAAAGGTTAACGGGAAAAGTACAATTTTAATTAAGATGGTGAGTATGAGGATTATAAGACCATAGCTTCGTATGTACTTTTCAAGCCAGTTAAAAACAGGAATAATGACAAACCGGCTGATCCATCCAATAATATTTTTACCAAGGAAGACTATTTTATCAAGTTCCAGGCCCTCCTTTCTCAGTGTCGAGATGTGGTTGGGCCCATAATATAATCTCATAGCTATTGTAGTTTCCGGTCCCGGATCAAACGGCACCCCTACTTCGGCAGTAAAATAACGGATGTACTTCTCTGATGTAAGAGTTCTTGAGGAAGTAACCATGCCATTCAGGAAAAAATTATTGGTTATGAGAACTGATGAAAAAAACTGATCCTGGAAAGCAACCCAGCTGAGTTTGGTGGTTATATCTGCCTTTTCAAGCTCCTTCTGCTGGCGGAGTCTTATCTGGTCAACTTCATCCTGGTAGTATTTATACTTTATTGTTGTATAATTCTCCTCATTCTGTCGTCCCCTCTCCTGCTGAGGTATATACATCCGCCAGTCGAGAGTGATACTATTCTGATTGGCCGGTAAAATATCATTGAGGTTCTTAAAGGTGACATCAAAGTCGATGCTATATTTTTCGGGAGCCAGAGTATACCTGTATTCTATGTACCTGTCATCGCCGGCCGGAAGTCTGAGAACTACACTTTGTGGTTCCGATTCGACTATAAAATGCTTCTTTTCCTTTTCCGGTGTAAAAAAGAGTTCATTAGTCAGTACCGCTTTGTTATCAGCGGTAAAGAAATTAAAGCCAAAATCTGTTGAATCACCCGAGAAAAGTATCAATGGAAGTGAGTCATGTGTAGTATACTCTTTCAGTCGTGCCGAATAAACACGTCCCCCCCTGGGAGATATCTTTAATTCAATCTTGTTATTCTCAAGGATTAATAACTCGTCACTACCCTGTGCGGCTTCTGCAAAAACGCCATACTGGCTTGCATCCGGAGAAGCCTTGACAGAAGCTACTGGAGACTCTTCAAGGAATTTTTCAACCTGTGTTGTATCCTTTTCCGGCTCACCCTGTGTTATTCCAAGCTTAATATTCAGTTCACTGATCTTATCAAGAACTTCCGGGTTATTGGGTTTATACCTGAGAGCATTTACATATTCTGTCCTTGCCCGTTCCAGGTTCCCTTTAGCCGCTTCGGCTTCTGCCACTGTTACAGCTTTCTCAAAAGCCCTGGTATGCCGGCTGTTATTTATAACACTTGTAACAATGAAAATTGCTATAATCAGGATAATACCTATAATCGTATTTTTGTCCATTCCCATTCTTTCTCAATAAAATATTATTAATTCCACATTACATCACCTATTTATCGATACAAGCTTTTATGAATTTAATAAAGAGCGGATGCGGATTTATGACAGTACTGCTGTATTCAGGGTGAAATTGAATCCCTACGAACCATTTATGTTCTGCAAGTTCGATTATCTCGACCAATCCTGATTCAGGATTAATTCCCACAGGTATCATTCCTTTGTTTTTAAACTGATCAAGATACCGGTCATTGAATTCATACCTGTGACGATGTCTTTCAACAATTTCAGTCCTGCCGTATGCCTCAAATGTTTTAGAATTCTTGCTGATAATGCATTTATAACCGCCAAGTCGCATTGTTCCGCCTTTATAGATTATTTTTTTTTGTTCTTCCATAAGGTCGATTACCGGGTATTTTGTTTTGATATCAATTTCTGTTGAATGTGCTCCGTCGAGTTTAAGTACGTTCCTGGCAAATTCAATTACGGCACACTGCATCCCAAGGCAAATGCCTAAAAAAGGTATATTATTTTCCCTGGCATATCTGGCTGCAGCTATTTTCCCATCAATTCCCCTGGATCCAAATCCCGGTGCAACAAGAATGCCATTGTGATCATTGAGTCGTTCCTCAACATTTTTTTCATTGATATCTTCCGATTGAATAAAATCAACATCGATTTCACATTCATTAGCGGAACCGCTGTGTATAAGTGCTTCAGAGATTGATTTATATGCATCAGCCAGCTCTACATATTTACCCACTAATCCAATTCTTACCGAATGTTTTGGATTATTAAGTCTGTCGAGGAATTGCCTCCATTCTGTCAGCGGAGGCTTATTCCCGATTGGCAGACCAAGCTTACGTAATACTGTCTGATCAAGTTTTTCTTCGAGCATTTTTAATGGCACCTCGTATATCGTTGATACATCTACTGACTCCACGACGGCATTTTCCTCCACGTTACAGAAAAGAGCGACTTTCCTTTTAATATCTGCATTAAGACTCCTGTCAGTTCTCAGCACGAGGATATCGGGTTGGATTCCTTCTTCAAGAAGGAGCTTTACAGAATGTTGTGTCGGTTTTGTTTTTGACTCGCCTGTTGTTGAGAGGAAGGGTACCAGTGTCAGGTGGATTACAATACAGTTTTGTGCTCCTAGTTCCCACTTCATCTGTCGAACTGATTCTATATAAGGCAGGGACTCGATGTCACCGACAGTTCCGCCAATTTCAGTCAGAACGATCTCAAATTTATCGCCTGAGCTCACAAGTTTTATCCGGCGCTTTATTTCATCTGTGATATGAGGGATTATCTGGACTGTTTTTCCCAGGTAATCGCCTCTCCTTTCCTTGTCAATCACCGATCGGTATACACTACCGGTTGTCACATTATTGGTTTTGCTAGTAGGGACATTCAGAAATCTCTCATAATGACCCAGGTCGAGATCTGTTTCTGCGCCATCAAGAGTGACATAGCATTCGCCATGTTCATAGGGATTAAGGGTTCCGGGATCAACATTTATATAAGGGTCCAGCTTTTGTATTGTCACCGAATGACCACGAGCCTGCAAAAGTAAGGCCAGAGATGCAGAAATAGTGCCTTTTCCGAGGGAAGAGGCAACGCCACCGGTAATGAATACATATTTAACCTTTTTCAAAACAATAAAATCAATTAATGGTCATTTGAAATTATCCATATCACTCATCAATGCCGGACTGGTCAATCATTTTGACCTTTTCCTCCAGTGTCTTGATCATTTTCTTTGCATGATCGATTTTTTCTTCCACCTCACGTATCATAGTATCAGCATTAGGGGATTTAGCGAAGAAACCTATATTATTCTCCCACAGAACAATATCACCTTCAAGCTGCTTTATCTTTGTAACAAATTTCTCCCTTTCATTTCTCAACTTTCTTAAAGCCTTGGGATTAGCACGAAGATTTTCAAGCTTATTCTTATATTTCAGAATGCTCTTATCCTCATCACCAATTTTCAGCTTATCAAATTCTTTGTTCAGGGCATTTCTGTAACGGTTCGTGATTTCATCTTTCATGTTGAAAGGCACAAATCCTATATCAGTCCATTTTTTCTGTATCTCTTTGAGGCGTTCGAATGCTGTCTGAACATCAGTTCCCGGCTCAAATTTTTCAAGTTCTTCAAGCAGTGCAATTTTTTCTTTCAGATTATCTTCATAAGAAGTATCAAGTTCGGCAAAGTATTCAGCTTTTTTGTTGAAGAAATGGTCGCATGCTTTCCGGAAGCGTTTCCAGCATTTTTCTGATTGTTTTCGAGGTACAGGACCTATTGCTTTCCATTCTTTTTGTAATCTTATAAGAGCATCCGATGTAGTTTTCCAGTCTGTATTATCCTGGAGTGCTTCGGCCTGAATACACAATTCAATCTTCATCTGGAGGTTGTTTTGCTGCTGCTCCTTATTATTGGCATAAAATCCTCTCTTCTTTTCAAAAAAAGTATCGCAGGCATCGCGAAATCTTTGATATACCTTATTGTTCTGTTTTTTAGGAGCAAATCCTATTGTCCTCCACATTTTCTGCAAAGCGATAATTTTTTCTGCTTTTTCATCAAATTCCCTGAAATTGTGTATTTCAAGAGCATTAATGGCTTCTACCTCTTCGCAAATTGCAATCTTGGCTTCCAGGTTCTTGCGTTGTTCTTCTTTCTGCTTTTCAAAATACTCGTGATGCCGTTTATTTATCTGTGATGTGGCTTCCTTAAATCTCTCCCATATCTCATTTTTTGATTCCAGGGGCACCGGGCCTATTTCACGCCATTGGTTATGATACTCCTGCAGCAATTTGAAGGCATTCACCGGGTTTGGCTCAAGGAAAAGCTCCTCAGCTTTTTCGCATAACAGAATCTTTGCCTCAAGGTTCTTTCTAAGATCAAGGTCTCGCAGTTCCTTGTTGATCTTTATATAATCGTAGAATATTTCGACATTATGGTGGTAGTTTTCCCAAAGGTCTTTCAGGGCACTTTGTGGAACAATACCAATTGAATGCCACTCATTCTGCAGTGATCTGAATTCCTGAAATGTCTTATTGATTGATTCCTCGCGATTGACAAGTTCCTTTATCCTGTCAATTATGTCATATTTTTTCTTTAGGTTTTCAAATTTTTCTGCTTCCTGTACCCGGTTGAAATCAGATTTTCTTTCCTTGTATTTTTCAAGGAGGTGTTTTACTTTTGCTTCCTGCGGATCGACCCATGCACGATACTCCTCGATTTTGCCTCCCTCATCAAGAAATTTCTTTTTTCTCTCTTCACCTTCAATCTTAAGCTTTTTATAAAAAAGAGCCTTTATACGGTCTATATCACCTCTTATCTCAGCAGGCGGCCTGTTTTCAATGAGAAGCGCCAATGTTTCTACCAGCTCATTTTTCGGGAACCCCGAATAATCAACCGGTGGAAGAGCCGTATCATCAGCATCTGCTGCTTCCTCTTCCTTTACCTCTTCTTCTTTCGACTCTGCCTCATGAACTGTTTTTACTCTGCTTTTTGCTTTTTTAATGACACCTTCTGCATCTTTTTCTTTTTCGTCTCCCTTATCAGCGTTCTTTTCTGCCTCTATTCCCTTCTTTTCTTCTTCTGCAACTTCGGGTTCCGTCCCTTCTTCCTTTTCTTCTTCTTTTTCTTTGACTTCTCCTTTTTCTTCTTCTACTTCTTCTTCTTCTTCTTCTTTTCCTCCTTCGGTCACTGAATCATGTTCCTGTTCTTCTTTAGTTTCTGCATCTGGTTTTGTTTTTTCTTTTTCACCTTCGGTGTCATTTTCATTTGCTTTTTCAGCTTGTGTGGTTTCCTCAGTTCCGGCAGCATTCTCATCTGCCCCGGATTGTTCTTCATGAACAGAGTCATCCGGATTTTTCTTGATCATAGTCAATCCTTTCTTGTCTCAGCCTAAGTCATGGCATTCCATGAATTTTTCAGAGTACGAAAATATTGAAATAAAAATTAAACACAAAGATTTAGCTAAATTAATAATGATTTGATGAATCAGTGAATATTGTTGAAAAGGCCGGAAAACAGGGGTAAAATCAATAATCAAATGATTATTTAACTTTAGTGTAACATATTCGTAATATATTTGAATATATTTTATGAAATCAACATTAATATTCTATGAGTTCAACGGAAATAATATTAATAATCGTTGCCTTTATCGCGCTCGGATTCAGCCTGTACAGGAGGTTCAAAGGAAAAGGGCAGGGACCGGGTGGTCCGCAGTCGGGTCAGAGGTCAGGATCATCATTCTCATCACATTCAGAAGATGGTGATTATGAACCATATTCTAAAAGTAACAGGCAGAATTGATCATCTGCTTTTGTTTCTGGATATAAGATACCTGAACGGATTAATAATCTTTTGAATTAATCTTAAATCTTCAGTAACTATTTCCGCCGTTCCCTGCATATTCTGGGAAAAATCGAGTTCCCGTCCATACAGGGTTGTTAGTCCTTTTGGAAGGAATACTTCTATTATATAGGCATCACCGGAAGGTACAAGAGATTTCGAACTAACTACACCCCTGATCATACCATATTCCAGATAAGGGAACCCACTCAGCTTTATATTTACAATCTGGTCAATCTTCACTTTCCCGGATCGTTGCATTTTCAGGTTTATTCTGCCAACGAAATCACCAGTCTCTTCCGGTACAATAGATAATACAGGCTGATCGACAGTAACAGACTGATTTTCACTCCAGTACTTAGTAAAAGCCACTTTGCCCTCAAAAGGAGAAATAAGAAGGTAATTGTTTTGCCATATCTTCATTTGTGCTTTAAGGTTCAGTAATGCTTCCTCCAGTGCGGAAATTAGTTTCTCCTTATCGGTCTGTCTGTTTATCCTGTAATCCTGAAGCATCTGCCTTTTTTCAGCAAGTTCAATTACCTTGGCTGAATGATCAAGCCTGACTTCCTGTAGTTCCAGGCTGGTTCTGATAAATGATTGTCTCGAATTTTCTATATCGCTCTCAGAATAAACCTTGCCGGAATACAGTATTGAATCTCTTTCATATTTCCTTTTTTCTATCTCCAGATTCTGGGCGACAAGATCCTCCTTGATCTTTATCCTTTCAATATATTCCTGTATTCCTTCTATTTCCCCGGTTATTGATTGTATTTTATTTCCATACAAATCATTGGTTATATATGTATTATAATCCGAAAGCACCTTCATGAAGGATGCATAATATGCCTGGAGCTCACCAAGCTCATAAAGATCAGGAAATGATTCAGTTACTAACGCATCAGGTTTTTTGATTGTATCAATGATTGTCCTGAGCAGATCTATTTCACTTATTGATGCCGCAGTCTCCATCACTGCAAGGAGTCTTCCCGGCAAAACCTTTTCTCCGTCACTTACATATAATTTATTTATCCGGCCTGTTATTTTACTAACCAGTGTTACCGGCGGATTTACAGTGGTAATCTCAATAGGTGCAGGTACTACATCGGGGTATTTTATCAACCATGATAATAATATTAATACAGCGAATACAAGGAATATCACAGTTGTCCCCCATCTTATTATCCTCCTGGGCGGATTTGAGATTATTTCCTTAACAGCATCAGAATATAGTATCTCAGGTTTGTTATTTTTCATCTTCCCTGTTTACTTTCCGAGTTCAAGCTGGTTTTTCACCAGGTTAAAATAGGCTCCTTTATTTTGAATAAGGGATTCATGAGTTCCGGTTTCGACTATTCTTCCGTTATCCATAACAATAATTTTATCAGCATCCCGAACCGTACTTAGCCTGTGAGCAACTATTATCACCGTTTTGCCTTTAAAGAAATCCGCAAGATTCTCAACGATTGCCTTTTCATTATTTGCATCGAGTGAATTGGTGGCTTCATCAAAAATAATTATCTCAGGATCCTTATAGACAACCCGTGCTATCAGAAGTCTTTGCATTTGTCCCTCACTCAATCCATGTCCATTCGCGCCAATTTTTGTATTATAACCGAGAGGCAGCGACTCTATGAATCCCTTAATATTTGCTATCTCAGCGGCTTTCACCATTTTATCCTCATCAATTTCAGCTATCCCGGGGGCAATATTTGATGCTATCGATTCAGGAAAAAGAAATCCATCCTGCATTACCGCTCCCGTCTTTTCGCGCCATATTCTAAGGCTGAGATTTGGGAGGCGAGTATCACCAATAAGTATCTCTCCTGCTACCGGTTTATAAAACCCAAGCAACAGCTTCAGCAGTGTTGTCTTACCGCTACCGCTGGTCCCTACAATTGCCGTTGTTTTATTTTCCTCAATATAAAGGTCAACATCTTTAAGTGCATACGGTGAATTAGGTCCCTCATACTGAAATGACACATTATTTATAAAAAGATCCTTTTTTTCGGGAAGCTTTCTCACCTTCATCCCGGGTTCATGCTCCTCATTTTCCATTTCATGCACTTCGGCCAGTCTGTTAAGGCTCATCTTTGCGTCCTGCGACATCCGGAAAAAACTAATGATCTGGTTCACAGGTACATTCAACTGGCCTATTATGAACTGGACTGCGAGCATCATACCAAGGGTCATTGCTCCTTTCAGAACGGCTGTTGCAGCAACAACAGTTATCAGCAGGTTTGTGACCTCATTGATGAATGTTGCTCCTGCTGACTGATACTGAATGATACCAAGTCCTTTTACCTTTAGTCCGAACAGAGTTGCCTGCAGCCTTTCCCAGTCCCATCTTTTACTTGTCTCGCTCTGTGTCAGTTTTATCTCCTGTATCCCGTTCACAATGTTTATAAGTTTGCTGCCTGCAATTGACATCTGCTTAAAACGCTGATGATCGAGTTTTGCTCTCGGCTGCATGAACAACGATATCCATAAAATATACATTATTGTTCCTGCCAGGAACAGAGTAAGTATCTTGATGCTGAAAATTGCCAGTACTATTCCGAATATTACCAGGTTAAAGAATGAGAATAATATAGAAAGGCTTGCTGATGTCAGGAATTCTTCGATCCTGTTGTTATCTTCTATCCTCTGGAGAATGTCCCCTGTTAGTTTCGTATCAAAAAATGATATCGGCAATGACATCAGTTTCTGGAGGAAACCGGAAATTATAGCCACGTTGACCCGGGTTCCGATATGTAAAAGAAGCCATCCCCTGATAAATTCCACCGACATTCGTCCTATTACCAGAGCAAGCTGGGCAAAAAGAATCAGGTAAATAAAGCCTATATCGTTATTATTCAGACCAATATCAACTATCGACTGTGTCAGGAAAGGGATAATGAGCTGTATACAGCTTCCAATCAGCAGACCAAGGATAAGCTGATAAAAATACTTATCATAAAGCCTGAAGTATTTAAAAAGAAATCTGAATCCACGTGATTTTTCATGTTCGCTTTCCTTTTCAAAAAATGCAGGTGTAGGCTCAATTATCAAAACAAGTCCTGCCGGTTTACCATCGGCCATTGTGGATGCCCAGTTCCTTGTAAATTCCTCCCTGTCATATTTTACCGGTCCTACTGCAGGATCGGCTGCCCATATTTTGTCATTTTTAATTTTATATACTACTATAAAATGACGCTGTTTCCAGTGCACTATACATGGCAAAGGGACATTCCCGGTGAGCATTTCAAAGGGAATCTTAACTCCAATGGTCCGGAAGCCAAGAGAATCAGCAGCTTCAGAAAGACCTAAGAATGATACTCCTTCCCTGGTTATAAAACACCTCTTGCGGATAGATTCGAGAGAAAAGCTTTTCTTATAAAACGCTGCAACCATTTTCAGACATGCAGGTCCGCAATCCATGGCATCAGGCTGTTTTACAAAAGGAAAAGACATCTCTCTTTCGGAAATAGGTTGTTAGATCAGATAAAGATATTTATATTTTAAATAGGACATAGCGATACTCCTTATAAAATCAAATCCTGCTTCATCTTTCAATAGTATTCGTGTGTGAAATACTATATTTGCCAGTTGATACTGTATCATTGCGGGCTTGTTTAAAAGAATTTCAGATAAGAACATAATTGAGGGTATTAAAAATCAGGACGATAAAACCCTGGAATGGCTGTATGATAATTATTTTCAAACAGTTAAAAATCATGTCATTAGAAACAGCGGTACTGAAGAGGATGTTTCTGATGTATTTCAGGATTCAATCATCGTATTGTACAGCCAGATCACTGAAAACAGTCTTAAACTAACTACAGACCTGAAGGGTTATTTTTTCGGAGTGGCACGAAATGTCTGGAATGCCCAGTTGAGAAAAAAGAGAAAAATCAGAGAACTTGACATCGATATACCCGATGAAGCGGATGCTGATGAATCAAATGAACTGTTGTTTGAACGAATTATTTCGAAGGCTTTCCAGAAACTAAAACCCGACTGTCAGACAATACTTACTTTGTACTCTGAGGGAATATCTTATGATGAGATTTCAGTCAGAATGAATCTTAAAAATGAGATTTATGCACGCAGGAAGAAGTATCTCTGCAAGGAATTGCTTATGGAACTTGTAAAAAAGGATCCCGAATATCAGGAGTATTTACGGTACCTTAGATGATAAGCCATTATTATAACCAGGATAAGTACGAAACATCCTGCAGTTATCGTCAGAATTCGTGAAGAAAAAACCGGGGAAACGTCGCCATATATAACCAGGGAAGACCAGAAGTAAGGATGGGATTTCAGCTGGCTTGCATTTTTCAGATATGCTTGCCTGGCTCTCTTCAATGATACACTTTTTGATTTTCCTTTCAGCAGGTTATCATAAAATAATTTGATTATTTCGGTTCCGGACCGGTCTTCTATCTCCCACATTGACATTACAACTGACTGACTGCCTGAATACAGGAATCCACGTGCAAGACTCAGGATTCCTTCACCTGACGATAATGAACCGGAACCGGTATTGCATGAGCTGAGTACCACCATTCGGGCTTTCAAGGGGATCCCATAAACCTCATAGGTATTCAGCAATCCATCTTCAGGCATATCACCGTTTTGCATGAATATCATTGCAGAGTTCATAGGATTTTTGTCATTAAGGTATGTATGCATCGCCAGGTGAATAATATCATATTTCCCTGCTTCAGCCTTAAAAACAGATTCCCTGGCATTGTCGTTCAAAAACAATACTCCTTCAGAAACACGTGCCACATATTCTGCCTCCTGGCGTGCATACGGAAGGTCATCCAGGATTTTGCCTCCTGTCTGCCGTTTCATGAATAACGAATCAACATTCAGGGTACCGGGATACATAGGAGCAAATGCAACAAGATTTTTTGCTCTGCCATATATACCATTTCCAGCCTCCTGCATAAATGAAACAGAATAAGTATATGAAACACTGAAATCATTCATCAGATAGGGCAATTTTCGATACATAATGTCTTCCCCGTCATAAGTCGAAGTTAAAAGTGTTTCATATGGAAGGTAAGAGAGCATATTATCGGGAGAGATTAGCAGATCGGGCGAAATGAAATATTTCCGGACAGGCTCAATCAGTGTTTTATAGAGATCATATCCGACTTCCTGATATGAATTGAAGTTCTTTCTCGCATGTGCTGACAGATCAGGGTTTGAGAGATGCTTCCTGAAATCCATGATTCTGTTAATGAAAACAGAATCTATTTTAACTGTTGTAAGATGCTGATGTTTCCGGTTTACTACCAGGATATAAAGCACGGAATCTGAAACGATGTAGTTCAGATAATTGCCTTTATGCCCTATTATTGAGGGAACATCCTCCATTGACGGTACTGCAGTATTGTATTTTAAGGTATAGTATTCCGGATAATCGCGTTCGTATGTTAAGATCAGCGAGTCCCTTTTTTTTATAACTTCCAGCAGATTCGCATTCCATTCTGACAGCATCTCCTTTTGAGGTTTTTCTTTTTCATTCTCCGCAGATATCCTGGAGTTATAATATCCTATCTCTCTTTGAAGAGAATGTTCAAGCTCTGCAATTGCCTGTGGAATATGGAAGTTAACTGCATTTAGTTCGCGAGTAGCTGCAAGCAATCCCGCCACCTTACTCTTTTCTGCGTACTCAAAAGCTTTTTCAAGAAATCTTTGTTCTCCGGTACTTCTGAAACATAGTTCAAAGTCACGTATTGAATTAAGATATGATCTCCTGTAATTGTCTCCCAGGATAATCCTGCTCTCCTCTTCGCTTATGTTTATCCTTATTCTTTCGATCAGGTTTATCACTAATTCAGAAGTAGATGCAGCTGATACAAGGACTTCATATTCTTCAGATACTTCATACAAGTTCCATAATATATCATATTTAGTCTTAAATATCCGTAATGTGCGATTGTCTGCTTTAAGCATGTCGGGATCAGGATTTTCATAAAGATCAGGTGTTACCCCCGGAGCTACATCAGAAAACAGAAGCTCCTGAATCTTTTTCAGTGCCTTTTGGGATTCTCCGGTTTCTGACAACGCCATTGCATATCCGGTGATCACCGGTTCTCTTAAAGTAACCTCATCATTGTGACGGTCGAGGTAATCAAGACAAAGCAAATAGTAATTTAATGAATTCTGATAATCATGGATATAGATCCTCAGATATTCAGCATAATTCTTGAGCACTTCAGCATAAAATCTTGAATCAGTACCAAATACGGCTTTTGCTTTCACAAGCAGAGCCGAGAGTAATTCTACACCACTGGATATCTTTCCGGCATTACCCAGCTCAATTGCATAGCTGTTGATCATATTATATGCCAGATATGAGTCATTGGCTTCTGCCATCTCAATTCCCCTTTCAAAATATTCTGCTTCCTTTTCTGTTAATACCAGCTTGCCGTATGTTATCGCCATGTTGTTGATCAGATTGATATAGTTCTGATTATTAGATACAACACCTTTATTAAGGATCGACTCGGCTTCTTCAAAATAAATTCTTGCCTTTGCATAATCATATAGGCGTGCATAGCCAGCTCCTATGTTAATATAAAGATTGCTAAGTTCATCATCAGTAAAGATGTTCTTATTAGAATTCAGGATTTCAAGTGTCAGGAATGTATATTTTCGGAAATTCTCGTAATCCTTATTTTCAAGAGAAGCTCCGATAACGGTTGAATACGCAGTTGCAATCTCAGGGCTATAAGAACCGTATAACTTTGTACCGATATCGATATACTGAAGCATATAATCGATTACTCTGTCGAATTCACCCAGGTAGTTATAAGCCACTCCAAGATTGTAGATTCCTTTAGCATAATGATCGTCAATGACACCCTGCTTTTTTTTGAAATCTATAGAAAGATGCAGCCAGGGAAGAGCCTCTTTATGTCTTTCAGCAAGCAATTTGCAGACCCCTGTATAATAATATATATCAGCAAGTTCGGAGCTGTCAGAAATGCTTACTGCCAGATTCTTTATGAGTGTATCTGAAAGCGATAATAATCCGGCTGTATCTCCGGCAGAATAGAGTGTAATAATGGTTGACCCTATCCTTTCAAGTATAACAGGTTGCTTCTGTTGAACAGCTTTTACAGAAGATATGCATGTTATTCCTGAGATAAGGAGTACCGGCACAAAAAAACGCAATCTTTTTTTTCTTCTGTTCATAGGTATGTTTACAACCTTTATTTTTATCAAGAATAAAACTAATGTTTTTTATTCAGGTTTTTTATTTCCTAATTAGCTGATTACCTGTGTTTGTTATAAAAAATGCTTTTTTTCTGTTATTTTTATGTCACAAATCAGGGATATATGACATGTAGTATTGAAATACCCTGAATTAGTTTCAATACTTAAAATGAAAACAATGAAAACCCTGAATTACGAAAAAACGGAAGACATTTTTGCTGAGTTTGTATTGTCAAACGACGAAATGATTAAAGTACGTGGTGGTGAAGGTGAAGGTGAACCCATAATTCTACCTAATCCTCCACCGGTAAAAATCTGATAATAAATAAGAGGCCTGTCATTGAGACAGGTAATGATTTACCTGGTCGCAGGTAAATCGTAGGAAGCAGTCACATATTGTGACTCTGCAGGGAAGAGTACATTTAATACCAATTAATCTGATGCTATATTTATGTGATATACAGCATATTAGATAATTAGTTTAATTAACAGAATTTTAAAAATACAGCATATGAAAGAAAATTTTATTAAACCAATCGACTTTTCTTATTTCATCGAAAGGTATAACTCGGGTGAAATGAATGAAGCTGAACTGACATGGTTCCGCAAAGAACTGGATGGAAATGAACAGCTTCGGAGAGAAGTAGAATTAAGGAAAAAAGCTGATATGGTTCTTAAAAACCATGATGTTATTCAGTTACGAAGTAAGCTTTCAAATATTGAGAGTAAAAGGGCAGCAGAAGAACCTGTTAAAATCCGGGTTAAGCGTATTCCACTAGGATATGCTGCAGCAATTGCCGGTTTTATCCTGGTTAGCAGTATTTTTCTATTTAACGGCAGGAAGCTGACCAGTGATGAAATTCTCGACCGGTTCTACAAATCTTATGAGGTTACTTCACCCTCAAGGTCTCAACAAGCCATTTTAAATTCTGATTATTCAACGGCAATTGAATTCTACAACATCCGTGATTACAGAAATGCTGCCCTTTATTTCAGTAAAGTACTGTCAGAGGATCCGAAATACATGGAATCCACCATGTTATACGGAGTTTCCAATTTCGAGATCAAAGACTACCCGGAAGCAAAGCATTCATTCATGAAGGTTATTGATGATAACGATAACCTGTTTTTAGAGGATGCTGAATGGTACCTTGCTCTATGTTACCTTAAAACCCAAGAAACGGAAAAAGCTGCTGATGTGCTGGATCAGATAAAAAGATCGGAAAGCATATATAAAAAGGATGCAGCACGGATAATGAGAAAAATGAAATAAATATATATCTCCTTATTATTCTATTTCAGGATGGATATTGATAAAGACAGAGAGGAATGTGGCGGATTAAAGGATTTGAATTCTTTAACTAATATGATAAACTGCCCCACAGTACTGCACGGTATGTCTCATGAAGTGAGAACACACATGAATGCAATAGTAGCGCTTTCATTCCTCATAAACAGAAATAATTGCAATAAAAAGGAACGCGAAGAATACAGTGACCAGATCCTTGCCTCATGTGAGCAGCTTATAGGCCTTTTTGATAATTTTCTCGATTCAGCAATAATTGAAACAGGTGGTAATTCACAAACAAACTTAAATATCTGCAAACTCAACAATCTTCTGGAAGATCTTTTTTCAGAATTCAGGGTAATACTTAAAAAGGAAGTCTATAAGGATTTGACACTAATCACCAACAACAATCTTAATGAAGCAACCGGGGTTTTTATTGATTCTGACAGGGTGTTCAGGGTAATTCGTAACCTTTTTCAGAATGCACTTAAAAATACCACATCAGGTTATATTAAGATTGGTTATTCTTTCAGGGATAATGAGGTGACTTTTTACGTAATCGACTCCGGCCAGGGTTATTTCAAATGCAAAGAATTTCTTCATACAGAGGATTTAAACGACTCGCTGACTCAATACAATGATACAATTTCAGCGATAAACCTGACCCTGGCCAAAAAATTAATCAGCATGCTGGGCGGAACACTATGGATAGAGTGCAATGGCATCACCGGCACCGGTATTTATTTTTCCATACCGGTCAAAATTGCGGAAAGCTCAGATATCAACATAAATAAGTTTGTCAATACCATGATCGCAATCTGATACTATTTTGCTGCAATGTCTGAATGCAATTAAGCATGAGATGAAGTGGCCGTCATTTTAAAGACAGGCCACTTATTTTTTCAGACCAACAATTCTTGCCTCGGTCCTTCTGTTAAGTTTTCTTCCCTCTGAAGTCAAATTATCACCTAACGGTGAAGAATTACCGTATCCTTTATACTTGAGCCTGTCCGGAGATATTCCTTTTCCTGTCAGGTAATTAACTACAGAAAGTGCCCTTTTTTCAGAAAGTGTAAGGTTATATTCATCGGATCCTGTAGCATCAGTATACCCGCCAATCTCAACAATAACATCGGCATTATATTCTATAAGATCTGCAAGGTTGTCAAGTTCCTTCATTGATTCTTCTTTAAGCTCCCATGAGTCCCATTCATAGAAAACATTTGTAAGAGTCATCTTCTCTCCCACTTTAGCAGGGCTTAATGTTATTCGTTTGATAAACGGTTCCATCACTGTATGCTCACCTTCGAACATAAAATTTTCTGAATAGAATAAATATCCCGGTTTTGAGACGTTTATTCCGTAATTATTTCCCGAGGGGATACATACAAGGAAATTACCATACTCATCAGTTTTATTTCTGGCCGTAATTCTGTTTGTTGAAAGGTTGATAAGTTCGTAATCGGCTTGCAGCAGCTTTCCTGTTTCTTTATCAGTAACTTTACCTTTGAGGTATGAAACCGGAGTGGGACGAATGGATTCATCAAGTTCAAAATAGAATATGTCTTTTCCGTTAATGTTGTCTCTCTTCGATGAAAAGTAGGCTTTTTGTCCTCCTGATTCAATCACAAGTCCCATGTCATCATTGAATGTATTTATCGGGTAGCCAAGATTCTTTGGCTCTGTCCAGGTGGTATCATCATTCATCTTTGAAAAATAGATATCAAATCCCCCCATTCCTGCATGGCCGTCTGATGCAAAATATAATGTTCTACCGTCAAAATGAATAAATGGTGACATCTCATCTCCATCAGTATTAATGGTTTTACCAAGATTTACCGGGGTTGTCCAGGTTCCCTTTTCCGTAAGAACAGAATACCACAGGTCTTTTCTGCCATACCCTCCTTTCCTGTTGCTTGAGAAGATAAGAAGATTTCCCTCGGCGTTTATTGATGGAGTGGATTCCCACGAAGGGCTGTTTACGGGTGGGCCCAGATTATATGGTGTTGTCCATTCCCCATTTCTTAAAGCAGAAAAATATATATCACAACTACCCAGCCCACCTCGTCGTCCACAGGCAGTGAAATACATATAACTTCCGTTTGATGAGAGTGTTTGAGCCCCCTCATTTGAACTGGTGTTCAAAGGTAACCCGGCATTGATAGAAGTTCCCCAGCCTTCGTCAGTGAGAAAACTTATATAAAAATCCTCCTGCAGTGCTTCTGTTCCGAATGGTCCTGATTTTCCGCCGGCTAATTGTCTGGTGAACATCAGCGTCTGACCGTCAGCTGTTATAGAAGGCCAGTATTCATCATAAGCAGTATTGATCGAACTGCCAATATTTTTTGGACTAAAAGCCACCGGATTCTTCATTGCCTCTATGGCAAATTCACAGTTACGTATATTTTTTACAGCAATTGCCCTGTTTTGCAGAGAACCGTTATAATTTAAATAAGTTTTATAGTGCAGAAGCGCATTTGCATAATCACCTGTTTTCATCTCTGCGTTTGCGAGAGAAAAGAAAACAGGTTTATATGATATTGAATCGAGCTTAATGGCGGACGTATAACTTTCTGCAGCCTGATCAAAGTTACCCTTTTTTGTATATAGTTCCCCCAGCATAACGTAGGCTTCATAGAAATTGGTATCTGTTTCAAGAGCATTCCTGAACCATGATTCGGCTGTTTCAAGGTCAAGAAAATCATACGCTGTAACACCTTCATTATAAGCCTTAACTGCCTTATTTGATGTTGTATGCAGGTCCTGTGCATAACTATCCCTCGCTACTGAGCATGAGGTTAAAAATAGTGCTGTTAATATCAGATATCGAATCATTATCAGGGTATATGCATATATTTATGGACCTGGAGAGATATCCTCCATACGCTATTGTTTTTAACATAATCAACAATTTCCGTTATAATCCTTTCGAAGCTGCTCCATTCAGGTTGAAGAAAAAGCCGGCATTTCTCATTAACCTGATTACGATATTCTTCGGCCCACTCAAAATCGGCTTTTTCCTGAATAACTACTTTCAGTTCGTCGGCCACCTTGCATATTTCAGGAACGGGCTTCATGTTTTTTTTAGGAGAGAGACATATCCAGTCCCATTTGCCTGTAAGGGGATATGCTCCCGATGTTTCAAGGTAAGTGGAGATATTCTTTTTTTTCAACTTGGAACACAGATAATCAAGATTCCACATGAGAGGTTCGCCTCCTGTTATTACTACAGAATCCGTTCCGGAATTAATTATACGGTTTGCAATATCATCAGCATTTGTCATTGGGTGTATTTCAGGATCCCAGGTGAAAGGTGAATCACACCAGCTGCATCCTATATCACAGCCTCCAAGTCGTATGAAATATGCTGCTTTCCCGGTATGGAATCCTTCGCCCTGGATTGAAAAAAAATCTTCTACAAGTGGTAATTTTTTCCCTTGCGTATTTTGTTCCGGTTGTTTTATCATTTTACCAGAGACATATCATAATATCTCCATCACAATAACGGAACTTCAATCAAAAAATTTTATTCTCTGATCTTAAGCAACTGCTGGAACCGGTCAAAGAAGAAAGTGTTTTGATTTATTCCGGAGAATTGTTCTGCCCCCGGGCCAAAAGAAAAAATCGGTACCATTTCAGCCGTATGGTCAGGAGATGAGAATTTGACAGTGATTGTTTTTTCTTTCCTGTTTCCTTGAGGTATTGTCAGTCCGCCTGTCTCATGATCGGAAGTAACTACGACAAGTGTTCTTTTATCAGCTTTGGCAAATTCAAGTGCAACACCTACAGCATTGTCAAAATCAGTTGTTTCTGAAATTGTATAATCGACATTATTTGCATGTGCTCCCCAGTCAATCTGAGAGCCTTCTACCATGAGGAAAAATCCATCCTTGTCCTTGCTGAGCGTTTCAATTGCTTTTTCGGTCATGGCTTCCAGCGCTCCATCTCTTCCTTCCAGCATGGTAGGCATATGTTCTTTTGCCAGCAAACCTGCTATTTTCTGTGAGTTTGAAGCATTAAGTTCATCAAGAGTATAAACAACATCAAAACCCTGTTCTTTTAGGTTAACGGTAAGATCTTTACCATCTTCACGGTTACGAAAATGATCCTCTCCTCCTCCGATAAAGACATCTATTGTGCCTTTCAGATAATCTGCAGCAATAGCTTCATAATTATTACGATTTTCGTTATGAGCTACAAATGATGCAGGAGTCGCGTGTGTTACAGAACTTGTACTGACTACACCTGTTGCCATTCCATGTTTGTGAACAACATCAATAATTGATGGGGCTACAGTTGTGTCCGGTGTCATCCCTATCATATAATTATTTGTCTTTATACCACATGAAATAGCAGTTCCGCCAGCTCCCGAATCAGTCACGTAATTGTTGGCAGAATATGTAATACTGAAACCCGAATAAGGAAACTGTTCCATAAAAAGCGGCTGCTGACTAACTGACATGGCAGCATAAACAAGTGCATCACCCATTCCGTCACCAATCAATAAAATTATGTTCTGTGGTTCTTCTGGCGGAACAGCATTGCTGTCACACCTGGTGAGAGAGATACCTGTGAGTAACAGTATCATAAGTAAAATCTGATTCTTAATTATACTCTTCATATCTTAAATTTTTGATTAAATCATTTTGCATCCATAGAACACCAAATATACTTATTTAGTTGTAGTTGTGCCAAACAACAGGAGTTTTTCTTCAGGGATCCTTTCAGTTACCCATTTTACGGGCACTATCTTCCAGTTATTCAGTGGTTTCGGGCTAATAGTCTTATTTGTTTCTATCGTCTTAAGTATATAATATCTCAGGTCCCTGTCAGTGGAAGTAATCAGTCTTTCACGCAATTTCGCCTGGTCTATTCCTGCTCCTTTGGTAAGATGTCCTCCACCGCCGTTTCCCCTGTATGAATTTATTGCTGCTTTATAGATTTTTTGTTTTTCAAAAGGCCGGCCATCAGAGAATGAAATGATATTTATTCTGCCGCCCGCTGGTTTACTGACATCTACAGTATAATCGATACCGGCTCCGGAGTCAAAATTATAAGAGGCATTTGCGAGCCAGGCTCTGCCGTTTGTCAGAACAGGCTTTCCGTTATTGCCAAGCCGGTACTTTAACAGGTAATCATCCGGCCCCTCCATGGTATTAAGCCACTCTGAATAAGAATATTCGAGATATTTCATGATCTCTTCTCCTGTCATACTCATAGTATACAGCATGTTCTCATACCGGTAGAGCTTGAACATATCTCCAACAGTAACGGGCCCTTTTGCAATAGTTACATCGAATGATAATGGAGCAGCAAAGGAGATATCCGCACCTGTGATATCGAGCTGTATTGAATGGATCATATCCGTGAATGCCGATGACCCGAAATATGAATCACGAGATGTAATCGCTTCAGGCAAGTATCCAATTACCCTTGTAACATACTCCTTAATTGTTTTTTCCTGGTTTGAAAAACTTGCCAGAAAATCTGCATCAGGTTCCAGTTCATTAACGCTTATAAGTTTTCCCGACATGTTCTTTTTCATTTTCCTGAAGAGTCCCTTAAACGAAATAGTGATATCAGCACGTGCAATATACTGCGATCTGCTGCCTCCATTTAGAATGAGAATTGTATCACCTTCAGAATTAATAAATCTCTCGTTTGCAGCTCGGTGATCATGTCCGCAGAAAATAATGTCAAATCCCGGAATTTTCCATGCCACAGATGAAGTGCCATTTTCATTTAAGGAATTATTCAGCTTGTAGTTTTCGTTATCAATGTTCCATCCCGAATGAAACATACCAACTACAATATCGGGTTTTTGTTTCAGTATTTCAGGCATCCATAGTTTTGCAGTCTCGACCATATCCCTGAATTCAATACCGGAATAAAGTTCTTCAGGCAGCCAGGTCGGAATAGCAGGTGTTACCATACCAAGCACAGCGACACGGATATTGTCCTTCTCCAGAATAACATACGGTTTAAAATATGGCTCGCCGCTTTCAACATCAAGAGCATTTGCTGCCAGCAGTGGGAAATTAAATTCATTAACCAGTCGGTCATATACTGAATGACCAGCCTCAATATCATGATTGCCGACAGTACAGGCATCATAGTTCATCCAATTCATGGCTTCAGACAAAATATGCGGTGATGTTGTATCAATGAAATTATAATAATATACAGCAGGCTGTCCCTGAAGATTATCTCCGTTATCAAGCAGGAAAACTGCATCTTCAGAGTTCCTTAGTTCTTTGACATAACCTGCAGTTCCGGCAAGTGATGCATCCAGCGGCTCATTTTCAATAAAATCCCAGGGGAGAATTACGCCGTGGAGATCAGTAGTTTCAAGAATTGAGATATCTTTTGTCTCAGGTGTAGTACATGCAGTAAGACACAAGGTAATTCCAAGAAGTAACCAATTAAACTTGCATTTCATATTATTTATATTTTTTGTTATAAACATAGAAAAGAATATTCATATTATTCATGCATATTGCAATATTTAAGGCAATACAGACAATGAATTAATATATTTGTATATTAAAATTATGGTTCAAACCGGGCTTGAAATAATATACAACAACTTCCCATCACAATTAAAAGGGAAAAGGATTGGCGTTTTATGTCATGCTCCAAGCATAACAAGTGATTTTCTTCACATAACAGATTTTCTTTTCAGGAGGAATGACTGCAGGTTGTCTGCGATCTTTGGTCCCCAGCATGGTCTTTTCGGACAGATCCAGGATAATATGATTGAGTGGGAAGGCGTCATTCACCCGGTTTTTGATGTCCCTGTTTACAGCCTCTATGGTAAGAACCGTAAACCGGAATTATGGATGCTGGAAGATATTGATGTCTTATTGATTGATTTACAGGATATTGGAGCCAGGCTTTATACATATATATGGACAGTAAAGTTATGTATGGAAGCATGCTGTGAAGCTGACATTCCCGTCTGGGTACTTGACCGGCCTAATCCTGTGGGAAAGCTTCCCTTTGATGGCCCTGTACTTAAAGAGGAGTTCTTTACTTTTGTTGGAGGAGCTTCAATTCCTTTATGTCACAGGATGACTATCGGAGAGATGGCTGTATGGCTGAAAGAGAATTATTATCCACGCTGCAAGCTCAAAATAATATGGATGAAGGGCTGGGAAAGGTTTTCCATGTATGATGAAACAGGGCTCCCCTGGGTTTTACCATCACCAAACATGCCAACAGTGCAGACTGCAACTGTTTACCCTGGAATGGTTCTTACCGAAGCTGTAAATATTTCGGAAGGAAGAGGAACGACTACCCCTTTCGAGTTATTTGGAGCACCCTTTATAGATTCTGAAAAACTGAAAAAAAATCTTGATCAGCGCCAGATTACAGGGTGCGTCTTCAGGATACATAACTTTATACCCACTTTCAACAAATATTGCGGCGAACTTTGCAATGGGCTCCAGATCCATATAACTGATATAACCGTTTATCGCCCGGTTGCAACAGTATTGGAGATTTTTGATGCTGTAATGGAATTATTTCCGGAAGATTTCAAATTCAATCTGCCGCCCTATGAATATGAGTATAACCTTATGCCCTTTGACATTCTTTCGGGAGACTCAGGTATAAGAACAGTCCTTATTAACCGATTACCTCTAAAACCGGAACTTGAAAGATGGGAATCCGAAATAGAGGAATTTAAAAAGGAATTCAGCAGGATAGCTATCTATAAGGAATAAGGAAGTCAGAAGTCAGAAGTCAGAAGTCAGAAGTCAGAAGTCCGGGTTATCCGGGA
>CAZWZQ010000005.1:0-93065 GCA_964638955.1 uncultured Rikenellaceae bacterium
TTCCCCCTCTCTACTTCGTAAAGAGGGGGATATTGCTCATATACAATAAGTTGAGCCCCCTTCTTTGCAAAGCAGAGAAGGGGGCAGGGGGATGAGTTCATGAAAAAACTCTTCAGTTCCAGATATCTGCTTTCACCAGGTTTATATCCTTCTCGAAAAACATCCTTGCAATCTTCTCAAAATAAATAGTATAATCTGATACAAAGAAAAGGTCTTTTACATTTCCTTTAGTATTGATAAGATTGTTCTTCTCGAGAATATCTCTGAGCATGCCTGCTACAATTTTTGCAGAATCAATAATCTCTACATTGAAATTAAAAAACTTGTTTATTTGATTTTTAATTATGGGATAATGTGTGCAGCCAAGTATTAAAGCTTCAATCCCGGCTAACAATTTATCAGACAGGTAAGTACGAATAACTGCATTGCTGATGTCATCGAAGATAAATCCCTCCTCAATCATAGGTACAAGCAGCGGTGTTGACAAAGTAACCACCGTAGTTTCCGGTGACCTTTTGCTTATCTTTAATTCATAAGTTCCTGAACTTATTGTCCTTTTGGTCCCTATAACACCTATTTTTTTAAAATTTCGCGTACCGAGATAATCGACTACCGGATCAATAACATCAACAAGTAGTGTCCTGTTTTCAAATTCTTCCTTCAGAGTATCAAATGCAGATGCAGATGCTGAGTTACATGCCACAAGTACCACTTTTGAATTGTGACTGAGAAGAAATTCTGTTATTCTGCCTGAATAGTATTTTATTGCCTCAGCCGATTTATCTCCATAGGGAAGATGGGCTGTATCGCCAAAATAAACAAGGTTCTCGCCCGGCAGTATTTGTTTTATTGCATGAGCGACTGTAAGACCTCCAACACCGGAATCAAAAATACCTATTGGTTGTTCTTTCACTTTATGGGTTATAAAAAAATAACCATCCCGATAAAGGATGGTCATTAAAGTAGTATTTCTGTTCTATTTCAGTCCAAGTTTTACTTTGACCAGCGGCAGGACATTCACACTTTTTGTTTCATCAACATAAAGAGTTGATCCTATGTTAAAGATATAGATGAATCCATTCTCTTTGCCAACATCCTTAATAGCCTTATCGACTTTATTATAAATTGGCTGGAAGAGTTCAATCTGCTTGTTTTGAAACTGTTCCTGTGCATTAGACTGGAAATCCTGAATTCTCCTGTTCAGGTCAATGAGTTCCTGTTCTTTGGTTTGCCTTACAACATCAGTAAGGTTTTTACTCGCTTTATTATATGCATCACTTTTATTATTGAGCTCGACAGTCATCAGATCCAGAGTATTTGTAAGTTCCTGACGGAAGTTTTCAAGTTGCACACTTGCCGTATCAAATTCAGGTAGAGCCTGTATAAGTTCGTCACTGTTAGCATGACCGAACTTCAAGTTCTGGGACTGGCCGGCAATTGCAACAAGAATAACAAGGGCTGCAATTCCAATAATTCTTTTCATTATTAAAATTTATTAATTTATTAATTTACAAAAGTAGTTATTTAATTATTATAACCTAATCTTTCAAGGACCTGGTCGCTGATATCATATTTGGGATTTGCGAATAGGATATTTCCCCCGGCTGCCGTATCGAAGATAACTGCATAATTCCCCTCAACAGCAATATCTTTTATGGCTTTAAGAATCTCATCCTGAATGGGTTTTACCAGCTCTTCCCTCTTTTTAAAAAGCTCGCCTTCCATCCCGAAATACTTATTCTGAAGCTCTTTGATCTCCTGTTCCTTAGCTATTATTTCTTCTTCTCTTTTAGTCTTCATATCCTGTGAAAGAAGCACAGCTTCATTCTGGTACGACTTGTACATCTGTTCAACAACAGCATAACCGTCAGCAACCTCTTTTTCCCACTGTTCTGATAGTCCATCAAGCTGCTCCTGAGCTGTTGTAAATGCAGGTATATTTTTTCTGATATATTCAGAATCAACAAAGGCATATTTCTGACCTGCTGCTATGGCTGTTGTCAGAATTATTATGGCTATTAATACAATTGACTTTTTCATGACTTTTGATTTTATGTACATTTTTAAAATTGTTGTCCTATTACGAAATGAAATTGTGATTTATTGGCATCCTGAAAGCTAGAAGGATCGGGCACTTCATCGAACCCGTATCCCCAGTCTATTCCGAGCAAGCCAAACATAGGAAGGTTCGCTCTTATGCCGAAACCTGCCGCCCGGTTCATTCTAAACGGATTATACTCCCTGAGGTATGTCCAGGCCCTTCCTGCTTCAAGGAATACAAGTCCGTATATTGTTGCCTGCGGATTAAGCGTTATCGGATATCTTAGTTCCATTGTTATTTTTGAATAGACATTACCTGACGCTTTCTTGGTTTCAGGATCGATCGGAGTAAGGGATCCAACTCCTCCGCTGCCGGAAGAATAACCTCTCAGGGATATTATCTCCCTTCCATAGAAGCTGTAACCGGTCATACCGTCTCCACCAACTGAGAAGTTCTCGAAAGGGGATGGTCCTATATCCTTATTATAAAAACCGAGGTAGCCAAATGAAAAACGGGTATTCAGAACCAGTTTATCGCCAGGATCCAGAGGGAAATAATAATCTGCCTTGAATATCCATTTATGGAACTCTATCCATTTATATTTAACCTGATCGGTTGCATCTGACATATCTTTTCCGCTGATAAGTGAGTATGGTGGTGTTGCCTGAAGTGACAGTGAGAATGAAGATCCCATTCTTGGATAAATAAGGTTAGGACTTGTTGAGAACCTTTGAATCCTGCCTGTCAGGCTTAGCAGATTTGACTCGCCGTTTTGAAAAAGGAACGACATAACCGAGTAGTTATGAAGATTATATTTCTGATAACTTAACTCACCGTATATTGAGAAAAAGTCATCGGGCCAGTCAAGTCTCTTTCCCAGTCCTATTGAGGCACCATCTATGATCATTGACTGGTAACCATCATCCGTTTTCTTCTTGTTGTTGGTAAGTTTCGACCTGTAGAGTGATACCGAGAATGTGTTTGGTTTTTTGCCACCAAGCCATGGTTCGACAAATGAGATATTGTAAGACTGATATACACGCCCGTTCGACTGGGCCCTGACACTCAGCGATTGTCCGTCACCTGACGGATAGGGTCTCCACTCATTCAATTTGAAGAAGTTCTTCATTGCAAAATTATTGAACCTTACCCCTACAGTACCCACCAGCATACCTGCACCCCAGCCTCCTGAGACTTCAAACTGGTCATTTGCCTTTTCTTCAAGCTTATACAGCAGATCCACTGTGCCATTTACAGGATCCGAAAGAGGTGTGGGATTGATCTTCTCGGGATCAAAATGGCCAAGAACACCAAGCTGACGTATAGATCTGATAATCTTTTCTTTACTGAAAAGATCTCCCGGGAAAGTATAGAGTTCACGTCGTGCCACATGCTCATTGGTACGTGTGTTTCCCGTAATAAATATATCATTTATATAGGCCTGATCGCCCTCATATATTCTGATTTCCAAATCAATAGAATCATCTTCAACTCTGGCCTCAACTGGAACGATCTGCGAAAACAGATAACCATAATCAAGATAGAGATTATTCACAGCATCCTGAGCTCCGTCTGAACCAGTAAGCCTGTCAAGAATAAGTGACTGATTATATACAGATCCTTTCTTGACATTAAAAACCCGGTCCAGATCCTCTTTCCTGTACACGCTGTTTCCTATCCAGTCCACACTCCTCAGGAAGTACTGATCCCCCTCATCAATCCTGATCAACAGACCGACACGGTCATCGGATATTTTGTAAAGTGAATCGGAAAGAATTGTAAAGTCCCTGAATCCATTATCGTTATAGAATGTAATAAGTGCTTCCTTGTCTTCTGCAAATTTCTCATCAATAAATTTCGAAGATTTGAAGAAGTTCAGGTTCACTTTCTTTGTTCCCTTCATCTTCCGGCGAAGTTTCTTGTCTGCAAAACTCTGGTTACCCTCAAAGGTAAATTCTTCAATTTTCACTCTTTCATTCTTATCTACATTGATATTGAGGATAACATTGTTAGGTTGATCGGGATCATCTTTCTGTACATATTCAACGGTTGTGTTAAGGAATCCCTTTTCAATGTAGTGATCCTTTATAATCTTCGATGTTGTAGTCATAATATATGACGTAAGCTGGGATCCTACAGGAAGGTTAATTTTATCGAGAATATCGTTTGTTTCAGATGGTCTTATTCCATTTATTTTGATTGATGAGATTCTTGGTCTCTCCTGGAGGTAAATATCAAAAAAAACCGTATCGTATTGTATTCTGTCAATTGATATCCTGACATCTGAGAAGAGTCCCTGCTCCCACAGTTTCTTTACAGCATTCGAAACGATGTCGCCCGGTATTGTAATCTTCTGCCCGATCCTAAGTCCTGATAATCCAATAAGTGCATTAATATCCAAATACCTGATTCCCGAAACAGATACGCCACCCACAACATAATCCTCTTTTGTCATATAATCAAATATTTCCTGTGCTTCCTGTGAGAACACTGTAGTGCTCAGTAGAATCAGGAATGGTGCTATAACAAATTTTTTAAATCTTCTTATCAACATTATTTCATTATTTTTCCAAGATCTGTTCACTTGTCTTTCCAAACCTTCTTTCCCGCTTCTGGAAATCAATTATAGCATCATAAAGATCATTCTTACCAAAATCAGGCCAAAGTTTCCCGGTAAAATATAATTCAGTATATGCCAGCTGCCATAAAAGAAAATTACTTATCCTCAATTCACCGCTTGTTCTTATTAAAAGATCAGGATCAGGAATTCCGCTTGTATTAAGGTGTTTTTCGAACAGTGTTTCATTTATTTTTTCCGGTTTTAACTTTTTGCTGTGTATTTCAAGGGCAATTTTTCTTACAGCCTCAGTTATTTCCCACCTTGAGCTATAGCTAAGCGCCACGATCAGGTTTAATCCTGTTGATCCCGCTGTAAGATGAATTGTTTCAAACAATCTGGTTTTTACATCTTCGGCAAGCCGGTTAACATCGCCGATAGCAGTCATCCTTATATTATTTTTTATCATTGTATCAGTCTCATTATTAAGAGACTGTACCATAATTCTCATCAGAGCGGAAACCTCATCATCGGGTCTCCCCCAGTTCTCTGTTGAAAAAGCATATAGTGTAAGGTATTTTATTTCAAGCTCAGCAGCAGCCTCTATAACCTTTCTGACAGCTTCCACTCCCTTCTGATGTCCAAGTATCCTATCCATGCCATGTTGTGAAGCCCATCTTCCATTTCCGTCCATTATTATAGCTATATGGACGGGTAACTTATTCTTGTCTATTTTTTGTTTTACTGTCATAATTTATCTTTTCCACTTCCCGGTAACGTCGTCATAAGTAGGGCATCCGGCCAGGGTATTATAAATTTTCCACGTAAGTGCAACACCTGCAAATGAGTACCAGTCATTGTTATGTAACCATGCAAAATCAGATGGGGCAACCATATCTTTCAGGCCGTCAAAGTTATCATAAAAAGTCTTACGAAAACCATATTCCACCTCAAGACCCATATTTTTATAAATATTGACCTTAAAACCTGCGGAAAATGGTATTACAGGCTGAATTGTAAAGGTCTCTGAACTTAGCACAGCCACTGCGGCACCTGCTGCCAGATAAGGTGAATAATCCCAGAATTTGCCCTGCGTGGTAAATGGCAGGAAATTGAATTCGAACTGAAGCCCTATTTCGCCTACCAACCCTGAAAATGAGCTGGCCCGTTTTAATTGAAAATTGTTATTAAAGTCAAGGTCATCGGCCCTTACTCCTCCTACAAATATATTACCTCTCAGCGCATGCCTGGGATGAAAGTTATACCTGTAAAAGACTCCTGCGGCCGGAAGAGGCGAATACATAAGCCTGTTCGGGTTTATATCGCCAAGGTAAGATGAAATACCTGCAAAAACACCATAATCAGCATTACGCTGTCCTGCAGCAGTAACTGAAAGAAAAACAGATAAAAAGATCCAAGGTAATCGTTTCATTAAAACTGATCCAGCTCAATATCATCTGAATGAGGGCAATCCTGTTGGCCCTGTTTTCAGCTTATAGGTAATAGCAAAATTTAAAAAATAATAAACGTCATTTGCCTTGGAATATTGTGAAGTATAACCATCTAAATAATCGGTAAAAGTATATCTTCCTCCCACCTCAATGCCAAAGTTAATATTGGGAGTAAAGATCAGTGTTGCTCCCAGTCCCCCCGGGATGACTGCTGTAAAGCCTCCTGTTTCCATACCACTTGTGATCAGGGCATCATTCCCCTGGACAGTATATGAGAGTCCTCCGATTCCTGCAAAAGCATAAAAATCAAGTGATTTAATAAACTCGGTTAAAAATGGCGCTTTACCACTGACAAATATATAGCTGTTTTCAGCCTGATTCTTTATGAAATAATATTCACCCATTACTGCCGGTTCAAAGATCGATGTTGTGGCATCGAAACCCCTTTCCGTATTGGATCCCCGATCGTCATTTGCCCTGAGAAGTGCATAGGTCAGACTCAATCTTATATTAATATCCCTGGTTATTCTGTATTTCAGATTTCCGTTTATATTGAATCTTGTCTGCAAAAATGTAAGGTCACGTAGTCCCAGAATATTATCAGAATGTGAAAAGCCCCCGACGTCTCCAAAGAAGAACGAAGGACCCGCACCTCCAACAAGCTCATATCTTCTCATCTTCCATAATTGTGCGTTTAAGACGGGAATAGCTATGCAGAAGATCAGTATTATAAAAATAATCCTTTTCATAACAAACTCAACTTATGATGCTGATACAAATATAAGAATCTAATTATTAGGGTAAATAATAAAACCCTGAAAATAAATCATAAATATAGGTATATAATAACAGTTCCAGGCCATAGCCTGGTTTATAATGGGCTTTTTTCAGTTACGTTTATCGACACCCCACATCAGTCTGTTTCTCAGGGTGTTGTAAAAATCGGTACCCTTAAGCATTACTGTTTTCAGCTTTGATTTTGCTTTTTCGATCCGGACCTCACTTTTGATGGGTAGTTTTTCATACCTGAAATCACATGTCACCAGGTACTCCTCCGACCGGGCTTCCATTACCATCTTCAGGCTGCTGCTTCCCGAAAGGACTATCGGTCTGATTGTAAGGTTATGCGGAGAAATAGGTGAAATTATAATGCTCTCATCGTCAGGAGAAAGGATCGGTCCTCCCACACTCAGGTTATACGCTGTTGAACCCGTGGCAGTTGAAATGATCAGCCCATCAGCCCAGTATGTATTCAGATAAACATCATCAACATAAACATTTATCGTAATCATACTTGTATTCGACTTTTGTATTGTTATTTCATTAAGAGCCGTGGCGGATTCTCCGTCAAAGAGTCCGTCAGGAACTGATATCCTGAGAAGAGCACGTTCAATTATCTCAAATTCATTTTTACACAGCATGTCAAGTGAATTACCGATCCCATCCCCTGGTATATTTGCCAGAAATCCCATTCTGCCTGTATTTACGCCTGCAACAGGTATTCCAAAGTCTTTTACCTTAAGAACTGTGTCGAGGAAGGTTCCATCCCCTCCTACACTAAGAACCATGTCAGGTAGATCGGTTAAAGCAGAAAGTTTACTGAAACGTTCAATTTTTACATCCTCATAATTTGTAATTGGTCCTCCCGGGGTTTGATAAAGCTGGATCATTATGCCTCTTTTTTGGCACTCATTGACCAACTTTTGTACCCCATCTTTTGCCCTGGAGTTATTTTCCTTGCTGAAAACCGCGACTCTACGAAGCATAATCAATTACATATTAAGATACTTCATAAGAAGGTCAAACCGTTCTGAATAAAACCTGTCGATTGAATCGTTGGTAGTAATCCAGGTTTTTACATCATAGTTATACCTCTCAAAGGTTTTAATGAGTGCAAGTAAATCGGTGGTGTTTACCTTCAGTGTCACCTCCAGTCTGGTTGATTCCGGAGGAGAGGTGATATACATGCTCAAAACCTTTATGTTATTGCTTTCAACTATCTGTACAATCTGCGAAAGTGAATAATCCTGTTCTATAAGTTCGAGTACGAGGATCCCTCCCGGCTGGTCCATTGAGGACATACCGGCAATATAACGAACAAGATCATTGGTAGTTATAACCCCCCTGTAGTGGTTTTTGTTATTCAGAACCGGTACAACTGATAGCCTGAGACGTGCTGCAAGGCCAATGACCTCAAAGAGATGCTGATCATCGGTGACATATGGCTTTAACAATGTAAGTTCATGATTACCAATTGGTTCGTCCGGTTGATTTGTGTCATAAATATCAGTATCGGATATCAGTCCCAAAAAATCCTGATTGTTCACGATCGGCAGGTGTGATATCCGGAATATCTCCATCCAGTTAAGTGCCGTCTGGCCTGTATCTGATGTCTTAAGCGAAGGAATTATCTCAGATATCAAATCTTTTGCGGTCATTTTTATTAATTTTCAACTAAAGTAATAAAAAATTGCCAGTTCTTTTAATTTTGCATTACTAAAGGAATACGGATAAACTATACAATTATTATATGACAAAATTAAGTGTTAACATCAATAAGATTGCAACATTGCGTAATGCAAGAGGAGGAAACATCCCGAATGTCCTGAGTGCTGCAATTAATTGCCAGGTATATGGAGCTGATGGCATAACCGTACACCCCAGGCCGGATGAAAGACATATAAGGTATAAAGATGTTCTTGAGATTAAACCGATTATCAAGACCGAATTCAATATTGAAGGAAATCCCTCCGATAGTTTCATTGATCTGGTCCTTTCGGTGAAACCACATCAGGTGACACTCGTTCCTGATAAACATGATGCAATAACTTCTAATGCAGGATGGGATACACGAAAGCACAGGTCATTTCTTACGGACATTGTATCGACATTCAAAAATGCCGGAATAAGAACATCTCTGTTTGTTGACACTGAGACTGTTCATATTGAGAATGCTGCCCTGACCGGTACTGACAGGATCGAGCTTTATACAGAACCCTATGCATCAGGTTTTAATAAAAATGCGGTAGAGGCTGTAGCACCTTTCGTCAGCGCCGCCATTATTGCCAGGGAGGCTGGTCTTGGGATTAATGCAGGCCATGACCTGAATCTTGACAACCTTGCTTATTTAAAAAAGAACATACCGTGGCTTCTGGAGGTTTCGATAGGTCATGCTCTTATCTCAGATGCACTTTATTTGGGCCTTGAGAATACCATACAAATGTATAAAAGTCAGCTGACCGGTTAGATGACCCATGAAACTGTTTTGCAGGATATACGGAGAGGGTCCTCCTCTGGTTATTTTACACGGGTTATACGGGTCATCTGATAACTGGATGACTATTGCAAGGAATATTAGCAGTCATTACACTGTTTACCTTCCTGATCAGAGAAACCACGGCAAGTCTCCCCATGATGATGTACATGATTATAAATCGATGAGCAACGACCTTTTTGAACTTGCCACAGAGTACAGACTCAGGTCTTTTTTTCTTGCAGGCCACAGTATGGGAGGAAAAACAGCTGTAAACTTCGCGCTCAAGTGGCCCGGGATGATCAATGGCCTTGCGATCCTTGATATTTCACCTTTTACTGACTATGACTCTCTATCAGCCTCTCGCAACCAGCATAAAAATATCCTCAGCGTTATTCTGAAGACAAATATTGCGGCAGCTAAATCACGCAAAGAGATCGAAGAGCTCTTATCGGTAAGTATTCCTTCCGAAAAGGAAAGAAAAGTAATAATGAAGAACATTCAAAGAGATGCTGACAAAAAGTTCTCATGGAAGCTCAATGCTAAATCACTGATGAAAAATCTTGATATGATCCTTGAGGGGATAAATCGTCAGGTAATTGATGATCTGAGGATTACAGGTTTTCCGGTTATTTTCCTGAAAGGAGAAAAATCGGATTATCTTAATCCTGACGATTACAATTATATTCTGAGATTGTTCCCTGCCGCAGAGTTCAGGGTTATCAGGAATGCCGGTCACTGGCTGCATGTTGATAATCCGGATGCTGTGTCAGAAGCCCTGCTGAGTCTGTTATATTATTAACAATAAGATTATATTACCGTCACTGATTCAACTCTCTCATCCGGAATATCCGGAAGGTTCTTGAACCTGAGCAATATCCTTGCTATCGATAACACATCTTTTTCGCAATATCTGACTATTCTGGCAATATCCTTTTCACCATAATATAATCCGGCAACCATGCTGCCGTCAATATCATCCTTAGGTGATGGAATACCCAGTATTGAGGTCAAAAGATCGAGTGAAGTATAGTTTTTATAATCTCCGAATTTCCAGAGGTCCATTGTATCAAGCAATTTTATTTCCCAGGGTTTCTTGCCTGCATTATCAAGTATATCGGGTATCACAAGCTTGTTTATTATCATTCTGCGGGCAATATAGGGAAAGTCAAATTCCCTGCCGTTGTGAGCGCATAACAAAGCTTCTTTCCCTGACTTTGAGAATTTAACCAGCACATCTGAAAACTCCGATAAAAGAGTTTTTTCGTTATCGCCGTAAAAAGATTTGATCCTGAAGCTGAATGGATTTTTCTCATTGATAAAACCGACAGATATACAGATGATCTTTCCAAACTCTGAATATATTCCTGCTCTTTCATAGACCTCTTGAGCTGTTTGTTCGGGGGAACGGAAAAAACTTGATTTCTTATCCCAGAGAATCTGTAATGCCGGATCGAGTTTCTCTAATGAAGGAGCCTGAGGCACAGTTTCAATGTCAAGAAACATTATGTCTTCAACTTTTATATCATCAAGCATGGTTACTGTTTTTTTATATGAAGGTGTCTTTCAATAATTGTCACAAGTACTTCTATCCCAACCTGATTCTCTCCTCCCCCGGGAATAATGATATCGGCATAACGCTTGGAGGGTTCAATAAACTGAAGATGAGATGGTTTGACGGTTTTATGGTATCTTTCAAGGACCATTTGTACATTACGGCCCCTCTCTTCAATGTCGCGCTCAATTACCCTTCCGAGGCGGTCATCGGCATCAGCGTCCACAAAAACCTTTATGTCAAGCATATCTCGTAATCCGCTGTCACAAAGGATCAGTATCCCTTCAACCAGGACCACCATTGAAGGTTTTATTAAGACAGAATCCGGAGACCTCAGGCATGTAAGGTAGGAATAGATCGGCATATTAACCGGATTACCTTTTTTTAGCTCCTGCAGATGGTTGATCAGCAGGCTGAACTCAACAGAATCGGGATGATCGAAATTGATTTTCTGTCTTTCCTCAAGCGGCAGATGGCCATTATCCTTGTAATAAGCATCCTGTGGCATTACAACAACCTGATCCTCAGGGAGCACTTTCATTAGCTTTCTGACCACCGTTGTTTTTCCCGAACCGGTGCCTCCTGCTATTCCTACTATAAGCATTTATTAGTACTTTTGTAATATTATTAACTGTCAAAATTAGTGAAAAGTTTGGAGTGAACTAACTCAACATCTACCCATGTCAGAATTATACCCGTTGAAATTTGAACCGCTGCTTAAGGAGAAAGTCTGGGGAGGCAACAGGCTGGTGACCGGTTATCATAAAAAAGGTGATCCCTTACTTAAATATGGCGAAAGCTGGGAGTTATCGGCTGTTTCTGACAATCTTTCAGTGGTAAGCAACGGTTTTCTTGCGGGAAATAACATTGAGGAACTCATTGAGGTTTATATGGGTGACTTGACCGGGGATGCTGTTTTTGAAAAATTCGGAAATGAATTTCCTGTCCTTATTAAGTTGATTGAAGCAAGGGAAAATCTGTCAATTCAGGTTCATCCGGGTAATGCTATCGCCAGGGAAAGGCATAAAGCCTACGGAAAAACAGAGATGTGGTATATCCTGGAGAGTGAAGAAAACTCAAAGATATATACAGGATTCAGCAACAATATCACTCAAGAACAATATCTTGACGCATTAAGCGCCGGAGAACTGGCAGGACTTATGAATGTTGAGAACCCGGCAGCAGGGGATGCTTTCTTTACACCTGCAGGCCGGATACATGCTATTGGAGCAGGCATCCTTATGGCAGAAATACAACAGACTTCAGATATTACATACAGGATTTTTGACTGGAACAGAACAGGAAATAACGGCAAGCCAAGAGAAATTCACACTGACCTGGCCCTTGATGTAATTGATTTTAAAACCTCGGGGGAAAGCAAAATAGTAAAAGAGCCCGTGCTGAACAGAACCATCAACCTTATAAGTTGCGAATTCTTTACAACAAATGTGATAAGTTTTAATAAGCCTGTTATTAAAGATTATAACCTGTTTGATTCTTTTGTGGCATACATCTGTGTCGAAGGAGAGTTTATGATACGCTGGAATAACAAATCCGAGCCGGTAACCAAGGGAGAAACAGTTCTTCTCCCGGCAATGATAAAAGATATAGTACTGGAACCATTGATGGAATCCAGAATACTTGAAGTTTTTATAAACACGGTACAGAATCAGTATTAATCAAATATTAGCCGCTATGAAAATATTATCATCTTCTCTTATTATTATCATGTCAGTAATAATAATAACCGGTTGTACCGGAAAAAGCCAGAGAAAAAAGGATTTAGCTTCTGAAGTTAACACAGTTACCGTTCCTGACACAGGATATACCGGTATTAAGCAGTATTTCAGCAATCAGCGCCTGCTCAAGGAGATCACATTCGAGAATGGAGTTCGCCATGGATTAATGAAAACATATTATCAGGGGGGCCAATTGTATCAGACTTTCTGGTATGAAAACGGATTACGCGAAGATTCAGCAGTCTGGTATTACCTTGAGGGACAACCATTCAGAACAACTCCTTATAAACACGATACTATTGACGGTATCCAGAAACAGTATTACAGGACAGGTAAGATAAAAGCCAAAATCGGATACGTCAAAGGAGTGCGCACACCTTTCCTGGAAGAGTATGATCAAAATGGAAGGCTTTTTAAAGATTATCCCGAAATCGTTACTGATATCAAGGATGAATATAGTACAAAAGGTATATACAGGATTGGCCTTGAAATGTCAGATAAAACAGAAAAAGTCAAATTCTGCCAGGGAGAGTTTATGAATGGCCGTTTTGATACCACTCAAATTAAGCGGCTGGAAACAGTAAAAGGCAAAGCATCCCTTGAATTAAGGAAAACAGGTGAGTCCAAAAAGGCATATACCGGTATAATTGCAGAAATTGTTACGCTGTTCGGAAACCGGCATCTTATATATAAAAAAATTGAGCTGCCTTATAATGATCTGAATTAGCTGATGAACATGAAGATTCATTCGGCTTCCTATATAAAAAGCAGTCCGTCGATAAAACAGTGTCCGGCTCCTGTTATACCGGAGTACGGATTCATAGGACGTTCCAATACAGGTAAATCTTCACTTATCAATATGCTTACAGGCTGGTCGAAGCTGGCCAGGATCTCCGGGGAACCGGGCAAAACACGGACAATAAACCACTATCTCATCAATGACAAATGGTACCTCGTCGACCTGCCCGGCTATGGATATGCCAGGGTTCCGGCCGCCATGAGGGGAAAATGGATAAATGCTACCAGGGAATATATTCTTCAGCGGGAGAACCTCATAAGCCTTTTCGTACTGCTTGACTGCAGGCTTAAACCCCAGAAATCTGATATTGAATTCATGGAATTCCTGGGACGAAACCAGGTCCCCTTTGCAAGGGTTTTCACCAAAACAGATAAAATAAGCCGCATCGCTCTTGAAAAATCGGTTCAACTATATGATACCGAAATGCTTAAAAACTGGGAATACCTCCCTGTTACCTTTACTGCATCTGCAGTGAAGAAGTCCGGGAGAGATGAGATTCTCAACTTTATTGAAGAATCTTTGAACAAGTTATCAAAAGAGGCTCGAAATAATCAGGAATAATTAATTTTGCAGATAACAATCATATCAGTAACAGCTAAAATTTTTACAGGACATGTTCGGAAAAGCACCTTTGAAAATCTTTTCATGCAGATCATCCAGGCAGCTCGCCAAGAAAATTACAGATAACCTGGGTATTGAACTCGGTAAAAGCTCTGTGACAAGCTTCAGTGACGGAGAATTTCAGCCCTGTTTTGATGAATCAGTCAGAGGTGATATGGTATTTATCATTCAGTCGACAAATCCTCCGGCAGACAATTTCTTTGAGCTTCTTCTTATGATCGATGCTGCAAAAAGGGCTTCTGCCTATAAAGTGATAGCTGTTATACCATACTATGGTTTTGCCCGTCAGGACAGGAAGGATCGCCCCAGGGTATCAATCGGATCAAAGCTTTCCGCTGATCTTCTGAGTACTGCAGGAGTTGACAGGGTAATTACAATGGACCTCCATGCCGACCAGATACAGGGATTCTTCAATGTTCCTGTTGATCATCTTTTCGGTTCAGCTATATTTGCCCCATATATTGAAAACCTTACTCTGGATAACCTTACTGTCTCGGCACCCGACATGGGAGGTTCAAAAAGAGCCAATGCATATTCCAGGTACCTTCAGTCGGAAATGGTGCTGTGCTATAAACTCCGGAAAAAACCTAATGTCATTGAAGAGATGTCGATAATCGGTGACGTGGATGAAAAGAATGTAGTAATAGTTGATGATATGGTTGATACAGCCAGTACTCTTGTCCTGGCAGCAGATATGATGAAGGAAAGAGGGGCAAAAAGCATAAGGGCTTTCGCCACACATCCTATCCTATCAGGCAATGCCATAGAACGAATTAATAACTCTGCCATCGAGGAGCTTGTCGTTACTGATTCGGTCCCATTCACAAATAATTCAAAAAAAATAAAGGTCCTCTCAATAGCAGAAATCTTTGCCAAAACCATCCAGGCCGTCAATACCAATCAGTCAATCAGTACAAATTTTGTATTCTGATCTCTTTATCATATATTTGCGTCCGATTTTTTAACGTGTAATGGGAGGTTATCTAAAAGATAACTTTGAGTAGCACAATAACATTCAATAAATGAAGACAATAGAAATCAAGGGATCACTCAGAAAAGAACTGGGTAAAAAGAATTCAAAACAGCTTAGGAAAGCGGGAAATGTACCCTGTGTAATCTACGGAAATGAGAATAATATACATTTTTATACACATGAGAACAGTTTCAAGAAACTTATTTATACGCATGAAGCTTATCTGGTAAAGCTTATTCTTGACGATCAGGAATATAAAGCCGTTCTTCAAGATAAACAGTTTCACCCTGTTACCGACAGATTACTCCATGCCGATTTTGTACAGATATCTGAAAACAAGCCTGTAATAATTGATATACCTGTAACTGTTACCGGCGAATCCGTGGGTGTCAAGGCAGGAGGTAAGCTGACAATAAAGAGAAGACATCTGAAAGTTAAAGGAATGGCTAAAGACCTCCCTGAAGAACTTCTTGCAGATGTGACTGACCTCAAAATCCATAACTCTTTAAAAGTCGGAGATCTTTCGTTTGATAATATAGAATTACTCGATCCGAAAATTGTAACAGTCATTACGGTTGGCACAGCGAGAGTTGCACTGAAAACCGAGGAAGAGGAGGCAGCAGAAGCTGCTGCAGCCGCTGAAGCTGCTGAAGGAGAAGAAGTACCTGCTGAAACTCCTGGTTATGAGGAGCAGAAAGAACAGGACAAAGAAAAAGAAAAGGAGAAATAATCTAAATCATCCCTTTAATATTCAGGCACAATGAAATATCTTATAGTTGGCCTGGGAAATATCGGTGACGGGTATGCTGATACACGCCACAACATAGGATTTACCGTGCTGGATACCATGGCCGAGTATTCCGGTGTTCTTTTTGCAGATAAACGCTATGGAGCTGTTTGCAGGTTAAAATATAAAGGCAGGGAGTTTGTCCTCCTTAAACCGTCAACATTAATGAATCTCAGTGGTAATGCGGTAAGGTACTGGATGAAAAAGGAGAAGATCTCCATAGAGAACCTGCTTGTAATTGTTGATGATCTGGCCCTGCCGCTGGGGAGCATCAGGATGAGATCAAAAGGGGGTGACGGCGGACATAATGGCCTCGCGCATATTAATATTATCCTTGCAACTAATGAATACTCACGCATAAGAATAGGTATCGGCAACGGATTCCATAAAGGATCCAAGGTTAATTATGTACTGGGAACCTGGACAGTTAAGGAAAAAAAAGTCATTGGGGAAAGGATATCTTTAGTGATGGAGATGATAAAATCATTCGGGATAGTTGGTACTGAACTGACCATGACAGCATTCAATAAAGCAGGAAAGATCAATCCTGATGAAAATGTCTGATAATCAGCCTGTCAGAATTGATAAGTTTCTTTGGGCCACAAGGATTTTCAAGACCCGGAGCCAGGCTTCTGAAGCCTGCAGGAAGGGAAGGATAATGATTAATGATAATGTGGCCAGACCTTCAAAAACTGTGGCAGGTGATGAGATACTGATGGTCAAAAAGTTCCCTGTCACATTTACCTACAGGGTAATCCGTCCGGTGGAAAATCGTGTTTCAGCAAAGTTCGTAATGAACTTTATTGAGGATATGACACCTGAAAATGAAAAAAGCAGACTTCTTTTAAACCGGGTGGGATTCAACGGCTACAGGAAAAAAGGAAGCGGACGGCCGACAAAAAAAGAGAGAAGGAGAATTGATAGGTGGGCAAACGGTTTCAATGACGTTTAATATGGTAGTATAAAGACTTAAAATTTTAAAAAATCCTTCTTAAAACACCTGTCCCCTAAACACTTCAAGTTCATTTTTTTTTAACTTGCATATTTAACCACTAACTTCAAATAAGCAGTATACTTTAAGCTGATTTTCTGATTCAGGTATGGGCAGGGAAAATATTGAGAAGTACTCTATTGGATATGCCATAATAAAGGCTATTTTCGGGTTCTGGCATAATAATATCTATTACAGAAAAGTAATTGTACTTGGACGTAATAATATTAATCTTGATAATCATCTTATTTTTGCTCCTAACCACCAGAATGCCCTTATGGATGCGCTTGCTGTTCTTTTTACCCATAAAGGCCAGCCTATTTTTCTTGCTCGTGCCGATATATTTAAAAAGAAATTTATCGCATCCCTCATGTATTTCTTTAAAATTTTGCCAGTTTACAGGATCAGGGATGGATTTAGTTCGCTGAAAGAGAATGATGAAATCTTTAACAAGACAATTGATGTACTGAAAAATAAGAGCGGACTTGTAATTCTGCCGGAAGGCGATCATGCAGGTTTCAGGAGGCTCAGGCAGCTTAAGAAAGGTATTTGCAGGATCGCATTCCAGTCCGAACAAGCCTCTGATTATAACCTTAATATTAGAATAATTCCAGTTGGTCTTGAATTCACTAATTATCACAGGTTCAGGCAGGTACTGACAGTTGTATATGGGAAACCCATTGAGGTTTCCGAATATAATGATCTGTATAAAAATAGTCCCGAGAAAGCTCTGAATGAACTTAGAAACAGACTCTCTTCTGAAATGATGAGAATAATGGTGCACATTGAGTCAGAGGAGGATTACGAGGCTATTGATGAACTCAGGAGTATAATAAACGGTCGTTTCAGTGATGATATAAGGTTCCCGAAATTATTCAGGGACCGCGTGCTTATTGAAAACCTGAACCGTATAAAAACATTTAATCAGGAGCTTTACCTGAAAATATGTTCTCTCAGCCTTATGGTTAAAGAGAAAACAAAGAACCTGAATCTGACTTACAGGCTACTGGAAAAAAAGAAACATATAGCGGGATGGCTTATTGCAGGATTGGCCGCTATACTTGTTTCATTCCCGCTTTATATTTATGGCAGTATCTTCACTCTTACCTTTCTTACACTTCCACGCCTGCGGGCTAGTAAAATAAAGGATATACAGTTTCAAGGCACCTTCATGTATGGAATCTCGCTGGTACTTGCCCTGGTGATTCTGCCATTATTCCTTGTCCTTTCATTTATAATTTTTTCACCCTGGTGGCTGGCTATTCTGGTTTTTGTCACTTTGCCCTTTTCAGGTCTGTTTGCATGGAATTATGCTATTTTATTTCGCCGTATCATGGGAGGTTTCAGGATCAGGGATTTTATCAGGAATAAGAATAGAGATTACCTGAACCTCAAGAAAAATCATGACGAACTATTAAACCTGGTTGCAACTATAAAGTGAAAAAAAGGGGGAAAATACTAACCGGGAAAACATCCTGGATAACAGGGGCATCGTCAGGTATCGGAGAAGCCCTGGTTTATGAGTTTGTAAACAAGGGAGCAACCGTTATAATATCTTCAAATGATATTCCGGGTCTTGAAAGGGTAAAAAGAACGTGCGGGGAAAGGTCATCAAAAGTTATATGTGCTCCTTTTGACCTGTCAGATACTTCAGGTATTGCAAGTCTTGTAGAGAAGCAGATGAAGAGTGTCGGCAGAATAGACTACCTTCTCAACATAGGAGGTATAAGCCAGAGAGCACGTATTGATGAAACACCGCTCTGGCTCGACAGAAAAATTTTTGAGGTCAATTATTTCGGAACAATCGCACTGACAAAAGCCGTGCTGCCATATATGATACATCAGAAATCAGGACATATAGTTGCAACAAGCAGTATATCAGGAAGATTCGGGTTCCCGCTCCGTTCAGCATATTCTGCTTCAAAACATGCGCTGCATGGATTCTTCGAAACCCTTTTTCTTGAAAATAAACATAATAATATAAGAACATCCGTTCTTATCCCAGGCAGGGTAAGGACGAATATATCATATCATGCCCTTAATTCAGAAGGCAAAGAACATGGGAAAATGGATGAAGGTCAGTCAAAAGGTATTTCACCACAAAAAGCAGCAAAAATAATTATCAGAGGAATATTGAGAAATAAAAGAGAAATTCTCGTGGGGAAAGGAGAGCTTATGATACTATATATCAGACGTATATGTCCCTGGCTCTTTTTTAGAATTGCAGATAAAATTAAATCAACCTAATTCAATTGAAATGAAAGGATATGTAATAGGCGGGATCCAGCAGATCGGCATCGGGGTTGTAGACCTTAAAGAGGCCTGGAAATGGTATATTGATCAGTTTGGGATGGACTGCAGGATTTTCGAAGACGAGGCAGTAGCAAAACTTATGTTGCCCTTTACCGGGGATTTGCCCAGGGAAAGGCATGCTATTCTGACCTTAAACCTCCAGAGCGGAGGAGGCTTCGAGGTATGGCAGCACAAAGGAAGGAATCCGGTACAGAAAAAAGATGAGATAAAGCTTGGAGATCTTGGCATCATTGCATGTAAAATGAAAGTGAAAAATATCAATGAAGCTTTTACTTTCTATAAGAATGGAATTTCGGTCATTCAGGGAGGGCATTCACCGGATCCTTCCGGTAAAAAGAATTTCTTTCTGAAGGATCCCTACGGGAATATTTTTCAGATGGTGGAAGGTAATAACTGGTTTATGAATGAGAACAAAGTATCGGGAGGTTCATACGGTGCCATCATTGGTGTTTCAGATATTGAAAAAGCCCGGGCAGTCTATTCAGATATCCTTGGTTATGATATAGTTGCATACGACTCAACAGGTGTTTTCCCGGACCTTGCAGGACTTCCCGGCGGAGAAATTGTTCTCAGGAGGATCCTGCTTAAAAGATCCGAACCAGTCAAGGGTCCCTTCAGCAGGGTATTAGGAACCAGCGAGATTGAACTTATAAGTTCAGGGGAACCGGGAAAGAAAATTTATGAAAACCGCATATGGGGCGATCCTGGCTTTATACATATGTGTTTTGATATAGGCAACATGGATAAACTGAAATCGTATTGTGCAGAGAAGGGATTCCCTTTCAGAGTCGATAGTAAACACAGCCATGAGGGACAAAGTTTCGATATGGGTGAAGCTGCCGGACATTTCGCATATATCGAAGATCCCGACGGAACCCTGATCGAGTTTGTTGAGACACATAAAATCCCTATTCTTAAAAAGTTTGGATGGTACCTTAACCTGAAGAAAAGAGATTCTGAAAAACCGCTGCCTTCCTGGATATTGAAGACCTTAAAGTTCTCAAAAGTGAAGCTTTAAGCGATTTGCGGCTTGCGGCTTACAGCCTGCAGTTCGCGACAAAATATATGCTTACCGTGTGATGCCTTTTAATATTGTTCTGCTATTGCCTCCACTTCGCGGAAGACTCGCATTATATTTCCACCCCAGATCTTTTCTATTTCACCCTTTGTATAACCGCGTCTTAATAATTCTATAGTTATATTTTTCATCTCGGCTACTGTTTTGCAGCCATCAACTCCTCCCCCTCCATCGAAATCAGAGCCTATGCCAATATGGTCAATGCCTATGATCTGGACAACATGATCGATATGATCAACCACATCTGCCACAGTTGCCAGCTTCCTGTATTTATTATAGATCTCCCCCCGTTCATTATGGTAATCCTTTTTTTGTTCTTCCGTTAATACATTAAAATCACCATACTTATCTTTAAGCTCATCCATCCGGGATTCCAGTTCGGGATTAGACTCAGGGGGTTTAATATAACTGCTGAAGATACATATCTGGATAACTCCTCCGTTGGACTTAAGAGACTTCAGCATTTCATCAGACAGATTCCTGGGACTTGAGCATAATGCCCGTGAAGATGAATGGGATGCAATTACCGGAGCCCTGGATGTATTTATTACATCATAGAACGACTCATCAGATATATGAGAAACATCTATCATCATTCCTATACGGTTCATCTCCTTAACAACCTCTTCTCCAAAATGTGAAAGTCCGTTATGTTCTGGTCCCCTGGGATCTGTGGAAGAGTCACATATATCGTTGTTTGCTGAATGACAAAGAGTTATATATCTTGCCCCAAGATCATAATATTGTTTTATTTTGGATATATTTTTACCGATAGGATACCCGTTTTCAATTCCGATGAATGCAGATAATTTACCTTCCTTTTTTAATCTGTAAGCATCATCAGGAGATAATGCAATTTCTGCCATTCCCGAATTTTTTTCAACATTGTCATGTATGGCTTTAAATATCCTGAGGGTTTCCTTATGAACCTCATTAAAAGAGGAATCATCTCTTGGTCCCTGCCGTAAAAAGACTGCAAAGAATTCGGCATCAAGGCCTCCTTCTATCATTCTTGGAAAATCAACACAGTTCCTGTCATGTTTTTCTCCGAGATCATAATCAGTCCTGATAATTTCCAGAGGTGTGTCACAATGAGTATCTACGGTAAGATACTGTTCATGTATCCTGTCTGCACGTCTTGACAGCTGTTCTTCACTGTTGCCGCAGCCTGTCAGGATAATTATGGCAAAAAAAGCAATGAAAAATGTTCTCATCAGATCCTTGTTATTTTATTGCCGAAAGATAGGCAATTTGGCTATTCACGGATCAGACAATTTGTTGATTTAACACTATTTAACAATGTAAAAGCCCCGGCGATGAATACTGTGGCTGCCATGAAAATAATGGGAAAATTGCTTTAGGACAATATTATTAAAGCATATTATGTCTTATTATTTTCCGCAGAATTCCAGTTAAGATATTTATTGCAGGGACTTTCTCCATATACTCCCGATAATCATCACCGAACTTATCTATCAACAATTTATCTTCTCTTCTTGTACCAAGATAAGTCAGCACTATTCCGGGAATACCAAGAATAACAAAAATCCAATGAGGATATAATAAGGGAGTGGCAACAAATATTGAAAGAATCCCGCCGGTATATTGAACATGTCTGATAATTGAGTAAAGTCCGCTTGTCACTAATTTATTTGTGTGAACATAAGCTTTCCCTTTGCTTACATTACCTTTTAATTTAAAATATATGAAAGGATATATTACCAAGATCATTCCTATTAACCAAAAAGCTGCTCCTGAATAAAACAACAATTTATTTTCATGAGGTTCTATTACTTTTAATAAAACAAGCGGATTTAAAGGGAAACATATTATCATTAATAAATATGCTATTGAATCCAGGTAAATATGTTTGATTTCTTTTCTCATTTTAAAATGTTCTACAATTCATTATTTCAGTAATAGTAATGAACTAAACATACCAAAACAGACCGATAAATACTCAATTAGTATTCTTTGTTCAATAACAAAGTTAAACATTGTCCGATATAAAGTCAATTTTACCTTACGGCTCAACCTAATTCCCGGTTGTCACCGGGGGTTATTCAAGTCTGGCTCTTTCAGAGCCATTTATGTGTGGAAATATCTGTTCTGGTCATTATAGAATCTCAGGTGTATACAAAGCAAAGCCCCCGACTTTTTGAGTCAGGGGCAGCCATGAAAAGAATGGAAAAATTGCTTTTGGACAGTAAAAGCATCTTCAAAGTCTTACGACTTTATATACGTTACTTAATTTTCCTTTTATAAGTCTCAGGAAATATCTCTTCATTTTTGGATTATTACGATCAAGCCTGGTTCTTTTTGTAAAAATATATTAAAATCAAATAAAAACCAATAATATTTTGCTCATTTTCATTAGCGACCAAAAAAAATGGATGAACTACTATTTAAAGGTGGTGAATATTCGGAAGATTAAAAAAGAATTCAGAAATTAAATCCGGGAGTTACATCTTATATTAATTTTATGGATTTACTTACTATGACTGCAGGAAAAGAACCATGGCACCGGATAATTCCGGTATTACTTTCCGTTTCAGGCGGAATTCTTGCCGCACTGGCCTGGACAAGCTGGTTCCCGGGGCTTATCCTGCTGGTTGCATTCATCCCTTTTCTTATCCTTGAAAACTATCTTTTTGAGAATCAGCATAAATATAATCCTTATGCCTTCTTTAATTATGCCCTGCCGGGTATTATCATATTCAATATCCTGTCCCTTGGATGGGTAAGGGCGGCAAGTATCCCTGCCGTAATAACTGTGATACTTGGGATGTCATTCCTGATGACTTTCATTATTTGGCTTGCACATATTGTAAGGATAAGGGCCGGGGGGATTACCGGTGCAGTGGCCTTTATTTCGTTCTGGCTCTCTTTTGAGTTCCTGACTCTTAATTTTGTCATCCTGTCGCCGTGGATAAACCTGGGTAACGGCCTTGCCAAAGATATCCTCTTCATCCAGTGGTACGAACTGACAGGTACTGCAGGAGGAACATTATGGATACTTTCCTCAAATCTTTTTCTGTCGCTCTTCATTATAAGAAAGTCCCCCCGCAAAAAACTGTATTTATATATATGGCTTTTATTGATTTTTATACCTTCAACTTTTTCAGTGACCAGGTATTATACGATCAGGGAGAATAAGTCAGCAATGGAAGAAGTATTGATCATCCAGCCCAATATTGATCCATATACCGAGAAATTCACCATACCTTTCGATGAGCAGCTTAATAAAACCGTTGATATGGCAGGAGAATCCGTTACCTGCAATACAAAATGGGTATTAACACCTGAGACAACAGTGGATGACCCTGTAAATGAGGATGATATGGATACAAATAAATATATGCTGGCGCTCAGGGAATTTGCAGGTCAACATCCGGGAATATGCATTGTCTCAGGTCTTGTCAGTTACAGGTTATATCCGGCAGCAGAAGAACCGTCTTCTGCTTCGGCAAGAAAAATAGACTCTTCGGGGTACTATTACGACCATTTCAATTCTGCATTTCTTATTGATTCCGGAGGAGTAAAGGGGATCTACCATAAATCGAAACTTGTGCCGGGTATCGAAATGCAGTTCTCTGCCGGGCTTGGTAAGTTGATTAACAGGATCGTACCCTATCTTGGAGGGACAAAATGGGGCTACGGCATCCAGGAAGAAAGAACCTGCTTTGCACATCCTATAACAGGTCAGCATGCAGCCCCGATAATATGCTATGAATCTGTCTTTGGGAATTATGTTGCTGATTATGTCAGAAACGGAGCAGAAGCGTTGTTTATAATCACAAATGACGGATGGTGGAAGAACACCTGCGGGTATAAACAGCACCTGGAATATGCATCAATAAGAGCAATCGAAACACGAAGACCTGTTGCCAGGGCAGCAAACACAGGTATATCATGCTTTATTGATATTCGCGGCAAACGGACACATGAAACACAATGGTGGACCGAAGCAGTTATAATGGGTGAAATAAGTTTTGAAACAAACCTTACACCTTACGTCAGGTATGGAGATGTAATAATGAAACTTTTTGCCGTGATAAGCGTATTATTACTGGCTTATGTTTTTACTGTACTCCCCATAAGAAAGAAAAATATGGTTTCCTCATCAAAATAGTGCAACTGTTAAATTATCAATTTGTCTTTATAAACAGGTAAACAATAAAAGTGGACCGGGCAGACAGAAATATTCATGCTCCTCTTATTGAGGAATGTAAAAAAGGAAATATTAAGGCACAATTCAGGCTTTATAACCAGTATTCAAAGGCAATGTTTAATCTTGCATACAGGATGATGAATAACAGGGAAGATGCGGAAGATATGCTGCAGGAAACATTCACGGAATGCTTCAGGAATATCGGAACATTCAGGTTTGAATCAACATTCGGAGCATGGCTGAAAAGAATTTTATTAAACAGGTGCATCAATCAGCTCAGGAAGAAAAAGGCCGATCTTGTCTATTACGATAACCTGCCCGCAGCAGCAAGTGAGGAAGAAGAGGAGATAATTTATGATACTGATATAATTTTCAAGGGTATAGAGCAGCTTCCCGATGGTTACCGGATAGTACTGACCCTCTATCTGCTTGAGGGTTACGATCATACAGAGATATCACAGATTATGAGGATATCCGAATCCACTTCAAAATCGCAGTATTCGCGTGCAAAAGAAAAACTAAGAAACATACTGGTAAAAAATATGAACTATGGACAGACTGGAAGAATATATCAGTAAAAACAGGGAGGAACTCGACAGGTACAGTCCTTCGAATGACGTATGGAAAGGTATACGGGGAAATATGAACTACAGGAGACGGAATCTTACATTATGGTTTTCTGCTGCAGCCATGATCGTAGTAATACTGACCACGGCTGTCCTTTTCTACGTAGGAAAAGAGAGGGAAAACTACGTACTGAACAAAAGAGATGCTGATATCCTTCTCATGAAAGCGAATCCCGAACTGATCGAGAGCGAAATATATTACAATAACCTGATTCACGATCTTTATTTGCAAGCAACTCCTTTACTTACAAATAATCCTGATATTGAGGAAGAACTAATAAATGACCTGTCACAACTCGACAGTATTTGTGCGGATATAAAAAAGGATCTCAGGGATAATGTTGCCAATCAGGAGGTTGTTGAAGCTCTTATTAATAATTACAGGATAAAAATCCGTATCCTGAAAGATATGCTCAACACATTGAAACAAGATGAAAACAGCGAGGAAAAAACAATAAGCCATGCACTATAGATCATTCACAGCAATACTAATATTAATGTTTTCTGCCGAACTGCTGTCAGCTCAGAAATTTTCTGAAAAGAAGACATACATGAAGAGTATGCCAGTAAACAGGGAAATGACTCTTGAAATAGACAATAAATACGGGACCATCCAAATAACTTCATGGAACGAGGATTCTGTCATTATAAGAGCTGAAGTAGAAGCTTATGCCTCCGATCATAACAGACTGGATAAAATGTTCCGCGGAGTTGATGTAAATATTACCGGATCAAGTTTCCTGATACGGGCGCAAACCAGTTTTACGCAGAATATAAGCATGCTTTTCGAAAGCTTTAAGGGATTAACCAGCAAGTTTATTCCATACGAATCAAAACTCGAGATCAACTATTTTATAAACGCTCCTGAATACATGGATATGAGGATCACAAACAGGTACGGTGATGTATATATGGAAAACAATACCGGTATCCTGACACTAAACCTTTCAAACGGAGCATTTAAAGCCAATTCCCTTAATGAAACAAACGGGGCCGAGCTTCTGTTTTGTGATGCCACAATAAATAAAATAGTTAAGGGCCGGTTAAATGTATCATTCTCTGAAGTTGAAATAGATGAATCGCAGGATCTCAATATCACATCCATATCTTCAAAATTCAACCTCGAAAGAGCAGGAACAGTGAGAACCGAATCAAGGAGAGATAAATTTTATATAGGAATAGCAGGTTCATTAAAAGGCAACTCTTATTTCAGCGATTTCCGGATCGAGGAGGTTCAAAGTGAGATCAATATGGACACTAAATACGGAGACCTCGATGTGGATTTCATTAGCAAAAAAATAGAAATGATAACAATAAATTCAGATTTTACGGATGTAAGCCTTACTTTCGACCCTTCAGTCTCTTATAGCCTGGATATAAGACATTTAAACGCATTCCTTGTGCTGCCTGACGGAGTTGTCAAAGTTGAAGAGAAAACCCTGAATGAGGAGAGGAAGGAATATATGACATATGGCACTGTAGGCCGCAATCCGGGTAATACTAAAGTAATGATCGATGCAACAAGAGGTAATATTTATATAAAATGAATTGACAGATGCATCTGTTAAACGGATTTTCTGTCCTTATTATAAACCTTTCAGAATTACATGCTCATTATGAAAAGAAAATATATTGGTTTTACATTAGTGATTTTAGCATTGATTATGACATCATGCCTTAAAAGTATTTTTTGTGTAAGGGGCGATGGAATAATGGAGACTGAAACACGAAGGATTACCTCATTTGATGAAATAGAGAATTCAACATCCTTTGATATTATTTACAGGAAGGCTGATACACTTGGTATTATCATAAACGCAGAGCAGAATATCATGGATTATATTGAAACAAATGTGTATGATAATTGTCTTGAGATAACAATAAGCCCGGCTACGATCTGTCTGGATTATACCGAAAGACCTTTAATTACAGTCTCATCACCCTCCCTTAAGAAAGTATATAATTCAGGGTCGGGTGCCTTTATTGGTGATGAGCTTTCCGGAGAAACAGTAACAGCAAAAGCAAGCGGGTCGGGAGATATTACAATTGAAATGGTTAATGGTGATAATATTGAAATAAAGATTTCCGGTTCGGGCAACATTGAACTTAAAACTGCTGTCTGTTCAAACTATGACTGCCTTATTACAGGGTCAGGAGATGCTACAGTAAACGGTGTTTGTGAAAATTCCCATCTTAAAATAACCGGAAGCGGAAATATATATGCCGTTGACTTCATTACAAACACTGCATCGGTGATTATTTCAGGATCAGGCAATGTATTCACTACCGTGACAGACTACCTGAACGGATTAATTTCAGGAAGCGGAAATATTTTTATCAGAGGTTATCCGGAGATAGATCAGACTATAACCGGGTCAGGTAGAATAATCAATTATAAATAATTTACACATGAAAAGAATCGTTCTAATAATCATAACCGCTGCTCTGCTGTTTCAAAATGATGTTTTCAGCCAGTATTCAACGAGACAGGCGGGAGTCAGAACCGGTGTCAGAAGCGGTTTGTTCTTTCAGGTTACTTCCGAAGCCGGTAATGCAGAAATAGGCTATAATGCTATGCTTGGATTTAATAACAGCGGGATACAGGTAACAGGACTCAGGATAATCTACGAAAAGGCCCTTTCTGATATTTCTCCTGATCTTTATTTTGCCTGGGGTTATGGAGGTCATGCCGGATTTATTGTTACTGACCATATCGGCTATTTTGGAGAGACCTACTATTTTCAGGGGGAAAGGTTTTGTCCTGTCTTTGGCGCTGACGGCTGGCTTGGCGCTGAGTACAGGTTCTATGGTATCCCTTTAATAATAGGGCTTAATATCAAGCCTTTTGTTGAGCTTACCATACCTGCCTTTGTCAGGCTGATGCCAGGTGATATTGGCATATCGGTCTCATATGTTTTCTAAAAATCAAAAGATAAAAAGCTATACAAGATGAAAAAAAGATTCACTATTGCGGCATTACTTATTCTCGTATCGGTGGTAACATTTGCACAGGATCCGGAATTCGAGTACTATAAAAATAAAGAGATAAAAACCCTGCTTGGCAGGAACAGGACCGGAGGCGGTTATGGCTCATTTACAACAGGATACACAATAATTGATGATAAACATGCTGTACTTTTCGGAGGTCGTTTTTCATGGTTGCCAAGCCGTTCAATGGGTGTAGGAATAGGAGCTACAGGTTTTATCAATGAATTCCATTATGAGCCTTCACTCGATATGGATGTTTTCCTGACCGGAGGCTACGGAGGTATTTATATTGAACCGATTGCCTTCCCGCGATGGCCCGTACATATGTCATTTCCTGTATTGCTTGGAGCAGGAGGCATATCTTTTGTTTCCAGAGACGGAGAGTTATATGAAAACTTCATTGAGGATTCGAAAGCTTTCCTGCTCATTGAACCTTCAGCAGAACTTGAACTTAACCTTACAAGATACTTCCGGCTTGCTTTCGGTGCATCATACAGAATACCTACACAGTTTGATGTAGGACTTCCGGGGACATATACAATAGATGTCGAATCGCTCAGATCGATGAGCTATACTGTTACATTAAAGTTTGGGAAATTCTAGTCATTAAAGATCCTCACCCCTTCGTCCAGCCAGTTTTTGTATTCCTCAACATCAAGGTTTGCAGGCATAGGGCTGGTCAGGGGATTCCCTTCATGATCGGTAATTACATAAAGGGGGAGGGTATTGGTTTTGTATTTCGATATCTCAATATCTTCATTGATCTTGCCTATTGTCTTTTTCACCTTTCCGTCAAATGTAGATGTTATCCATTCATTATCAGGAAGTTGTGTTCTGTCATCCGCGTATAGTGAAATGATAACAAAATTATCTCTTAGTCTCTGAAGTATTTCCGGGTCGGACCACACCTTTGCTTCCATTACCTTACAATTAGCACAGGCATGTCCTTTAAAATCAATAAGAGCCGGCTTTCCCTGTTCCTTCGCACAAGCTAATCCCTGTTCATATTCAAAATATCCGGATAGCCCTAACGACATGTTAAACAGGTTCTCATACTTTGGTACCGAACATAGCTCACTTGCAGTAGAAATAGTAAATACCGGAGCGGGAACTGTTTCATTCTCCCTGATTACCTGCCGTTTATAAAACCATGATGTCTCCTGAGGAGGCAGGAAGCCTGATAAACCTTTTAGCGGAGAACCAAAAAGGCCGGTCACCAGGTATAACATAAATGAAAATACTGCAATTATAAGGAAGAGCCTGAAGATTCCGACGTGTTGAAGATCACTGTCGTGTGCTAATTTTATCTTACCCATCAGGTAAAGCCCAAGCAGGGCAAAAAGAACAATCCATATACTCAGGAAGATATCTCTTGATAGGATCCCTATAGAATAGACACTATCTATGGTCATGAGGAATTTCATGCTGAAGATGAGCATTATGAATCCAAGGACAACTTTTATTGAGTTAAGCCATCCACCTGATTTAGGCATTTTGCTTACTACAGAGGGGAAAAGTGCAAACAGAGTAAAGGGAAATGCAAATGCCAGACCGAATCCGAACATTCCCAATGTAGGTTTCAGGACATCACCGCTGGCTGCCTCCACAAGAAGAGCGCCTACTATCGGACCGGTACATGAGAAAGAGACAATTACGGTTGTCAGACCCATAAAAAAGGTTGCCAGCAAACCCCCTTTATCGACTTTTGAATCTGCACCCGTGACCCATTTGTTTGGAAGTACTATTTCGAAAGCTCCAAAGAATGATATTGCAAAAAGAAGGAATAATGCAAAGAAGATGATATTTGGTATCCAATGGGTACTCAGTGTATTTGCGAATCCTGCTCCTGCACTCGTCAGTGATACAATAATCCCTGGCGAAGTATAGATCAGGATTATCGAAATTCCAAATATTATTGCTTTAAGAACAGATTTACGCCTGTTTTCCGATCCTTGTGAAAAGAATGCAACCGTCATGGGAATCATTGGGAAAACACATGGGGTCAATATGCCGGCAAATCCCGCAACAAGGGAAAGGATAAAAAAGCCAAGCAGTCCTTTTTTACCATCCGTCTGGCTAACAGTACCGGTCGAGGTAATCTCCTGTTTTACTGCAGTATCATGAATTTTTATTTCAAATGGCACTTCTTTTGGGGGGGAGCATGTCATATTATTACATGCCATATAATTAACTTCACCTGTAACTGTAAATGAATGAGATCTGGCTGTTATTTGCTGCCTGAATTCTGCTTTATTACTGAATGTTTTTATCCTGAAACCGAAAGCCTCATCAAAAAGTTCCTCGGGTTCAACAGCCTCCCATGGTTGTCCGGTAAATGAGAATTCATTTATAGTATCGAAGCGGATTGAGGTTGGTATAGGTCCTCCCTGCGGAATATTCATGGAATAGATATGGGATCCTTTTTCAATGGTAGCAGTAAAGATCAGCTCATAAAGTTTATCTCCCTTTTTCTCATATCCAAAGTCCCATATGACCGGATCGAATATCTGAGCTTTCAGGGGTGCTAATAGCAGGATGCTGACCAGGAAAAGAAGTAAATTTCTTTTTTGCATATTATTGATTATTACTGAATTCAAAAATAGCAAACATATAACAATATGAATGTAGAAATGTTTATAGGAATCATTCAGTAACGGGGTGATCTTTAAGCCAGATCTATCTCATTGCCGTATCTGTCGAAGAAATGGTATTCAAGCATATGATATGAAGTAACAGCCTGCACTTTAAGGTTAATAATGTATTTAAAGTTCCATTTAAGACAAACAGAGAATAATCTTTTTTTCAGGAATGCTGCAACGAATGGATGAACATTAAGTATCAGTCTTCTTGTTTTTATTTTTCCGACAATAAAGGCAAGGTTCTTTTCGAGCTCATCGGTAAACAGAATGGTTGGTCTTGTTTTACCTGTACCCTGGCAGGCGGGGCATTTTTCATTTGTGACAATATTCATTTCCGGCCGCACTCTTTGTCGTGTTATCTGCATTATGCCGAATTTCGTCAGTGGCAGGATATTGTGTTTTGTTCTGTCGCCCGACATCAGTTCTTTCATCTTGTCAAAAAGGATCTGCTTATTGTCATTTGATTGCATATCGATGAAATCGATAACAATAATACCACCCATATCTCTCAGTCGAAGCTGCCGTGCGATCTCTTTTGCGGCTTCCATGTTGACCTCCAGTGCATTAGATTCCTGATTGTTACCTGTTCTTGAGCGGTTGCCGCTGTTAACGTCAATAACATGCAGAGCCTCTGTATGTTCTATGATAAGATAAGCCCCATGTTTAAAAGAGACTGTTCTGCCAAAAAGAGATTTAATCTGTTTATTGACCCCAAAGTGATCAAATATCGGCAGACTTCCTTTATATAGTTTTACTATTTTAGATTTTTCCGGCGCTATTCCCCTGATATACCTCCGGATATCCTCAGCAAGAGATGGATCGTTAATATGAATGCTGTTAAAAGTAATATTGAGCATGTCACGCAGAATGGTGGTTGTCCTGTTCATCTCTCCGATGAAGAGCCTTGGGGTTTTTATCTCTTTCTTCAGGGTATAAAAAGATGATTCCCATTTTCGCACCAGTTCACGCAACTCAGCATCCAGTACAGCAACTTTCTTTCCTTCGGCAACAGTTCTGACTATAATACCGTAATTTCTGGGCTTGATGCTTTGAAGAAGTGTTTTGAGGCGGTTCTTTTCTTCTATCGATTCAATTTTTGATGATACTGATACCTTGTCAGAATAGGGTATCAGGACAAGGTTTCTTCCGGCAAGGGATATTTCGGATGATAATCTTGGACCCTTTGTTGAAATAGGTTCTTTGGTAATCTGGACAATTACTGTTTGTCCCTGAGTAAGAACATCATTAATTTTCCCGTCTTTATCAATATCCTGTTCAGGTTTGAACTTATAAACCGGGACAACCCTGCCCTGTCTCTGCAAAGTTGTCAGGTAATATTTCTGCTGTGTACGGAACTGAGCACCCAGATCGAGGTAATGGAGAAATGCATCGCGTTCGTAACCGACATTAATAAACGCAGCATTCAGTCCGGGCATTATCTTTTTTACCTTCCCCAGGTATATGTCCCCGACTGAAAACTTTATATTTCTTTTTTCCTTGTTTAGTTCGATTAACTGCCCGTCTTCCAACAAAGCCAGAGAAACCTCGGAATCATTTACATCAATAATCAGATCCTTGCTTGTCACTTCCTGTTTTGACCTGAGTTAATTTCTTACCAGCTATTCTCAACTTCCACATAAAATAAACCTAAAGATCACAGGACCTTTAGGTTTAACATATTCTATCATTACGACCACCCTATGATCTGCTACTTCTTCTTATGCCTGTTCTTCCGTAAACGCTTCTTACGTTTATGGGTGGACATCTTATGTCGTTTTCTTTTCTTACCGCTTGGCATTGAGAATTACTTCTTAACGTGAGATTTAACCTTGTTGATGAAAGATTTAGCCGGTTTAAAAGCAGGAATGTTATGAGCAGGAATTATGATCGTGGTATTTTTTGAGATATTCCTTGCAGTTTTCTTTGCTCTTTTTTTAACAATAAAGCTTCCGAAACCCCTGAGGTAAACATTATTACCAGTTACCATCGAATGTTTTATGGTTTCCATTAAAGCTTCTACAGTCTTCTGTACAGTTACCTTTTCAATACCAGTGTTTTTGGCAATTTCATTAACGATGTCTGCTTTAGTCATTTTTCTAGAATTTTAAAATTCAACAAATTATTTTGATTATTCGTTTTTTCAACCCTGCAAATATAAAAATATTATTTATTTAAATTGAAACAGTTACATAATAAAATTTTTTTTTTGACATTTATTATTGCCTTAATTACAATGAAATAGAAAAACGACACTCTTCCCTTGATTGTCTGTAGCGGTTTTTTTGTTAACTTTGCATTCTATTATTAGATTATTTAATAACTATTATAACTTCATGTCAATCAATAAGGTTTTATTAGTAGGCAATGTCGGGAAGGACCCTGTTGTAAGGTATTTCGACAAAGGTGTTGCAAAAGCAACTTTCCCTCTGGCTACAAGCGAGACATATACCAACCGGCAAGGGGAAACAATTACATCAACAGAATGGCATAATATAGTACTCTGGCGTGCTCTGGCTGAAGTAGCTGAAAAAACGGTCAAAAAGGGAACTCAAGTTTATGTGGTCGGGAAAATAAAAACGCGATCATATGTCGATAAAGAAGGGAACAATAAATATATTACTGAGATTCTGGCCGATACCATGATGGTAATTGAAAAGAGACCCACACAGAATAGTTATTCAGGACAATCAGATGTTTCCAGGAGTGATTCTCAGACAGATCGGGGTACTTCTTCAGAAGTTAATGAACCTGATTCCAATTTTTATACATCAGGTAACAACCAGGATAAAAGTGCTGTAAATAACAATCAGCCTGAACAGGATGAGCCCTTCAGCCAGGGCGAGAACTCACAAAATGAGGATGACCTTCCTTTCTAAAACAGTCTAAAGTAAAAGTGATTCAGTTGGAACCTGGATATTCATATTCAGTATTGGAATCTCTTGCAGGGATAATCGTTTATGCTCCCGATTATAAAATAATTATTGGATTCGTGGTGCTGGCAGTCCTTCTTTTCGGATCAGCACTTTTCTCCGGATCAGAAGTGGCATATTTCTCTTTAAGTCCCGAGGATATTGAAAAATTCAGAAATGATAACAGGAAAAAAGCACAGACTGTCCTTAAATTATACAGTATTCCGGAGAGACTTTTGAGTACAATTCTTATTGCAAACAACACCATTAATGTTGCAATTGTATTGCTTGCTGCCTTCATTAGTTCAAGGTTATTTGATGTCAGCGAAAGTCCTGTTATCGGATTCCTGCTCGAAGCTGTAATAATCACTTTCCTTTTACTTTTTTTCGGGGAGATACTGCCTAAGGTTTATGCATCAAGAAATAATGTGGAGGTAGCACTTATCATGGCATTTCCGCTTTCTGCAGCTGAAAAGATCGTCCACCCCATAGCTTCCCTTCTGATGCGTTCCACCTCACTGGTAAAAAAGAGAGCCGGCAAACGTCGGACAAGACTAAGTATGGATGACCTTTCTGATGCTCTGGAACTTACCTCAGATGATTTAAAGGAGGACGAAAAGATCCTTAAGGGGATACTTAATTTTGGCAATATCAATGTAAGTGCAATAATGTGCCCCAGAATTGACGTGACAGCCATTGATATCAGGTTAAGATTCAATGAGGTAATTCCTTTGATAATTAACTCGGGATTCTCAAGGATACCTGTTTATTCAGAGTCATTCGACAATGTAAAAGGGATACTGTATGCAAAAGATGTACTCCCATATATCAATAATCCAGGCTCTTTTAAGTGGCAGACTCTCCTGCGACCTCCATATTTTGCACCGGAAACCAAAAAGATCAATGACCTGCTCAAGGAGTTCCAGATGAAAAAGATACATATGGCTATTGTGATAGATGAATATGGAGGAACAGCCGGAATAATAACCCTGGAAGATATTCTTGAAGAGATTGTTGGTGAAATAACCGACGAAAGTGACGATGAGGAGGTTCTCTACAGAAAAATCGATGAAAAAACATATATTTTCGAAGGTAAGATACTGTTGAATGATCTGAATAAGATAGTCGGTTTCGAGGGGGATCCTTTTGAAAAAGTAAAAGGTGAATCAGAGACTCTTGCAGGCCTTATCCTGGAACTTACAGGTGAAATTCCAAAAAAAGGCCAGGTTGTTAACTATGAAGGATTTACATTTATTATTGAATCAGCCGACAGAAGAAGGATAAAGGAGATCCGTGTGGGTATTAAAGATGAAGAGGCCGCTGATGGACTTGAATAAAATACTGATCATATTATCATTTCTGTATATCATGACAGGGTGCCGCGATATCGCTGTTCCCAAACCAAAAGGTTACTTCAGAATAGATCTGCCTGCCAGGGAATATACTGTATTCCATGACACTGTGCTGAGTGACGGTTATCTGCCTTTCCGTTTTGAATATCCCCGCTATGGACAAATATCATTTGAGGCAGATGAATACTCTGAACCCGGCTGGTTCAATATAGACTTCCCCTCATATAAAGCCAAAATATACCTCACATACAGAGACATAAATAATGATCTCGAAGATCTTATGGAACAGACGTACAAAATGAATGTCAAAAACCATATAAGCAAGGCTGATGCCATAAAGGAACAGATGTTTATTGACCCGGACAACAGGGTTTACGGGATTCTGTATGACCTGAAGGGTAACACTGCTACAGCAGTACAATTTTTTGTTACCGATAGCGTAAAGCATTTTTTCAGGGGATCACTTTACTTTTTAGCTGAACCAAACCCTGATTCGCTGGCACCTTTAAATGAGTTTTTCAGGGAAGATATAATTCACCTGATTGAAACCCTGAAATGGGACGAAAAGTGATATATTGTTGACTATTAATGGGCTGTATTACAAAACATTATCTTAATGAATCGTCTGTGCTCGGAGTATGGAAGATAGAAGAGGATGTTAATACTCTTCTGGAAATGGTACCACTCGATAATGACGATAATAAGAAGTATAAGGGGTTTACCAGCAACTCACGGAGACTCGAATTCCTGAGCGTGAGAGCTCTTCTTGCAGAACTCCTGGGAAAAGATGCAAGAATAGTATATAATAAAAACAATAAACCCTTTCTTAAAGACGGATCAAGATTCATCAGCATTTCACATTCGCATAAACTGACAGCCATATTGTGCAGTACCAATGAAAAGGTGGGAATAGACCTTGAATACATGAGTTCAAATATTGGATCCATTGCATTTAAATTCATCAACAGACATGAGAAAGTGACCAGAGAGAAAGATAACCGGAATTATCATCTCTTTCTTCACTGGTGTGCTAAAGAGGCTCTCTATAAGATATGTGACAAAGAAGGAATAAGCATAAGGAAAAACATAATTATTGAACCGTTCGATATAAAGGATTCCGGCGAAATAAAAGGAGCTGTTCACACAAGAAGAATAAATGAATCCTTTGACCTTTTTTATTCCAGGTATGACAATTACGCAATAGTGTGGACAAAAAAGAATTATGAGATCAGATAAGTTTCCCGGGGAAAAAAGCATAGCATTGCTTCTTGATCCTGATAAAGCCAGGGGGGATTCCCTTTATCAGATCCTGAAGGTCGCTGCCAATTGTAAGACTGATTATATTATGGCAGGCGGAAGCCTTACTTTCAACAGTATTGATAACCTTATCGATACTGTCAGAGAATACTGTTCGATACCTGTAATACTCTTCCCAGGCAATCTTCTTCAATTGAGTCATAAAGCCGATGCCATATTGCTCCTTTCACTTATTTCCGGCAGAAACCCTGAACTGCTTATCGGCAACCATGTAATTGCGGCTCCCTATCTGAAGGATATAAGAGAAAAACTGATATCGGTAGGCTATATCCTGATAAGCTGCGGGTCAAGAACATCGGTTGAATACATAAGCCAGACTGAAGCTATTCCCTCCGATAAATCCGACATTATTGTTGCTACGGCAATTGCAGGTGAAATGCTCGGATTAAACATGATCTATCTTGAAGCAGGAAGCGGAGCCCTGAGCCCGGTACCGGATCCTGTAATAAAATCTGTAAGGGAAAATATATCTGTCCCGCTTGCTGTAGGCGGAGGAATAAGAACAAAAAAAGAGGTTGAAGATATTTTCAGTGCAGGAGCCGATCTTATTATCCTGGGAAACGGTTGTGAAAAAGATCCGGATCTTCTGGCCGATGCATGTGCCATAAGAGACAAAATAAGGATCACCTGAATAGTTCGAACAGAGGTTCCCCGGTACAGGCATTAGGATAAGGCACTTTAATTAATGTTGACAGAGTAGGTGCAATATCAGTAAGATTTACCTTTCGGGTAATTGAAGCTCTGTCAACACTCCACCCATACCAGATAAGCGGAACGTGTGAATCATATTCATAAGGTGAGTTGTGATTTGTCACATTATCGCTGCTTGACTCAACCCAGCCCGGATTGAATGTAATTATTACATCACCCGACCTCAGGGGATTGTAGCTGTTGACTATCCTTTTAGTATATCCCTCTCCGATATCATTTACCCCAAAAGCAGAGAATGGATATGCGGACGATACTCCTGCGACCTGAATCAAAAATCTCGCAACCTTCTTCTGGATATCCTCCAGAGATATCTTTGAATCTTCAATAAGTGTTCTGTTCAGAAACACCTGTCTTTCGGTATAACCTTTAACCCAGTTACCCTCTCCATACAACACCTTAAGATAGCTCCTGAGAAGATACAGTGCCTGTTCCTGTTTGAAATACCCTGACGGGATACGGTTACTCCCGAGGATACCAGGTATTTCCGATATGCCATGAGATGAAGTAAAATATACAAGGATGTTTCTCTTTCCCACAGAATCAACAATATAGGTCATCAGATCCCCTATCTCCCTGTCAAGCCTCAAAATGGCATCGGCCATCTCAAAGGAAGATGGACCGAATCTGTGTCCTATGTAATCAGTCGATGCATAACACACTGTCAGAACATCAGTTATATCGTCCTTTCCCAGGTTCTCCTTCTCAATAAGCTTTTTTGCAAAATCAGTTGTATATGTATTTCCAAATGGTGTTTCCATGATTAGTGACATATCATGGAGGATATCTGTTTTTCCTTTACTGATCTTCTTAAGATCATAAGGAAAATAGTTCTTACCACCCAGTCCCATTTCAAAAATGCTTGAATCGGGGACACAATCATAATAATACTCCGGAGGTCCTGTCAAATCCCATGTTTTGTCCAGATAAGCTGCAGGGTATTTCATTGCATTAAAATCATTAACCCAGGATGGCAGGGAATCGATATACCATGTGCTTGAGATCCAGTTACCGGTACTATGGTCATACCAGTAGGCGGCATCAGCCGCATGCCCGGCTGACAGGATAGCGGATTGCTCCTTTAGTCCGATACCAAAAACCTTTGCCTTTTTCCATGTTGCCATTTTAAGCTCATCTGTAAAGGTGGATGCCTTCAGATGAACAGGGGAATGGAGCCCTGATTCATAACCTCCTCCTGCAGGATCGATACCGGGATCCTGGGTACAGTACGTGAGTTCGTTTCTTAATGGGAGGTACCAGCTGTCGGATGTTATCCCATGCCAGGCCGGTTCTGTACCTGTAGAAATAGTAGCATAGGCCGGAGCTGACTGGATAAGCATATACTCGTAAGATGCATTTTGATAGAAGGTCCCCTCATTTAAAAGACGCTTTATCCCCTTTTCACTGAATCTGTTTGAGAATCTTTCAATCTGATCATATCTCAACTGTTCAATAATTATACCCACAATCAGTTTAGGTTTCTCGGGAGGAATATAAGCTCCCTGTCCTCTGGTAACTGTATATACAGATAATGTTATAATAATAATCGCCGTAATATTCTTCAACCCTTCCATTTCTATTAATAAATAGTGCTTACTATATTATTATTTGATCAAGCACCAAAAGTAATTTTTTTAATAATAGTAGCAATAATGCATTAAAGTATTTACCGGAACTATTGTCATTTCCTCAGAATGACAAACCTGTCGGTGTCGGAAAAACCTGTATCGGAATTGGTAATTATCAGTGTATAAATTCCTGGGGACAATCCAGATATATCAAGATGAAGGGGATAGCCTGCCGATGAATCTTCCGGATAGTCTCTCAGTTTGAATCCCCACGGACTATATAACTTGATATTTATATTTCCCTTTTGTCTTTGAGGAAGGATCACTTTAATATATTCATCAGAAGGATTGGGGTAAATTATCAGGGAGGGAGTAGGTATAGTATCAACCGGACTTACCACCGGCGTCATCTCAACAATAATTTCTGTTGCCTGACCCTCAACAACAACAATGCTTGTAACCTCTGTTTCGTAATATCCTGATGCTGTGAACATTAGGTTCCATATTCCGGGTGCAAGAAGTCGTGTAAAACTGCCTGTAAGAGTATCGCTGTAAATATGAGAACTGTCATCATCATGCCCGCTGATGAATATTCTGGCTGGGACCGGAGCACCTGTTATTGCATCCTTCACAATACCATGGATCCCATACATGGCATTTTCCAGGTAACCCAGCAGGGAGCGCCAGTTATACTGCCAGAGCGGATCAAGCTGATCGGAAGGAGTAACATAAGAGTTGACAAGCTCTATCGTAACTTCTCTTCCCTGTAATTCATATGTTACATAATCCTGCCGTCCTCCCCTTATTGAATACCAGTCGTAACCATTGGTTACACCGTTCACACCAATCTGAGGGTCATTCATATATCCAGCGGGAGAATAAAGATGTACCGTATCGGCATACTTCCTGCTGATATCATAGAACCAGTCATTATCAGCATGCAGCCTCGACCATCTGTCCCATGGATAATTAACAACCTCGGCACCTGAATGAAAGTTGGCAGATATAATAAAGCGGCGCTCTCTCATGAATTTCATCATATCAATAGTCTCTTTCTGCCGGACAACACCGCTAATTCCCGGATCAGGGAAGTTCCTGTTAAGATCGTACCCGTTGGCATTACTCCTTACCGGATCAATAATGATATCGCCTGTACGGTAAGTACCATCTGGATTTGACAGGGGATTGATCCATATCTCAAGATTGTCGACAAGTTCTTTGATCCTGCTGCCGGTATTGTAATTTTTAAGAAGATAATCTGCAAGACGGAGCATCAGTACAAAACCTGCCGTTTCATCTCCGTGCATTGTTGAGGTGTAGAATACTTCGGGCTCGTCCTCATCTTCATTTACATTATCGGATATCTTCACCACCAGTACCAGCTTGCCGTAGATGCTGGTTCCGATAGTATCCAGGAGGCATAGTGAGGGATATAACTGAGCGTAACTTCTCATGATGGAATCGTACTGGGTAAATGTTGGATAACTATACCACTCCATCGCATGGATTACATCCTGAGCTGTTATAATGGACTTACTGTCAGGTCTTTCAATGATAACATAGTCGTATTTCCGTGAAATAAACCAGTCAACAGTCAGAGGTGAAAGGACAATTTCAGCATTGTTATCACTGACTGAACTTACAGAAACATATTCTGACAAATCATTAATTTCTGCTGTTCCTGTACAGGATACTTTTACCCTGGCCTGACCGAACCTGATTATTTCTTCACCAAGAAGGCTGTCTTTACTTTTTTCCTGGGCTCCGGAATCCGGGAGAGCCAGTGAAAAAAGAATCATTATCAGAAGCCATCTGGTCGTCATCACTGATATTATACATTGAACCGTATAAACAGTATATCACCATCGTCGACGATATAATTTCTTCCTTCAACATGAAACTTGCCGGCCTCTTTACATGCATGCTCGGAACCCAGGGTAATAAAGTCATCATATTTCATCACTTCAGCTTTTATGAATCCACGTTCAAGATCACTGTGAATCACACCCGCTGCCTGAGAAGCGGTGATTCCTTTTGTTATTGTCCATGCCCTGATTTCCTTAGGTCCAATTGTAAAAAAGGTTTGCAGATCCAGTAGCCTGTATGCTGCTTTTACCAGCTTATTCACCCCCGGTTCCTGAAGGCCGGCATCTTTTAAAAACGCCAGACGATCCTCACTATTTTCCAGTTCAGCTATCTCTGCTTCCAGGGCCCCGGCAATAACAAGTACCTCAGTCCCCTTATCCTTAAGGAACTCCTTCACCCGGTCGGAGTAATGATTCCCACCGACAGCCGATGCATCATCAACATTGCACACATACATAACCGGTTTCATTGTAAGGAGGAAAAGGTCATCAATGTATTTTTTTTCCTCATCCTTCACCTCAAGAGTCCTGGCATTATTTAACTCTTCTATATGTTCACGGTAGCGCTCAAGTACTTCTATGGCATGAGCTGCATTCTTATCTTCTGATTTGGATGCCTTCTTAAGACGTTCAATTTTCTTTACGATCGATTCAATATCCCTCACCTGAAGTTCAAGGTCAACCGTTTCAATATCTCTTACAGGATCAACAGAACCGTCGATATGAGGTAAGGATTCACTTTCGAAGCATCTCAGAACATGTATCAGTGCATCCGTGTTCCTGATGTCACCAAGAAATCTATTGCCACCTCCTTCTAATCTATCCGATCCTTTAGCCAGTCCGGGAATATCGACCAGCTCAACTGTAGTATGAATAACTTTATTCGTAACTTGATGTTTTTCAAGCTCATAAAGCCTGCCGTCGGGAACCTGTACAACACCGATATTCGATTTTGCCGCTGTGAAGGCAAAGGCATGTGTTTCTCCTCTTGTATTTGAGACACAATTAAAGATTGTCGTTTTCCCGACATTCGATATTCCTATTATCCCGCACTGAAGGGCCATTAAAAATCTGTATTAGTTATCAATACAAAGTTAAGATTAACTTTAAACCATTTACACTATCTTACATCTAAGATTAAAAACAGCTTCTACTTGAGCACTCGTGAAGAGGATAAGAAATTGATCCGGATTCTTAAGAATGATATTCATAAGGGGTTCCGGATTGTCGTTGAGAAATACAGCCTAAGACTTTACTGGCATATACGGCGGCTTGTAATACTACATGAAGACGCAGATGATGCTCTTCAGAATACTTTTATAAAAATACGGAAAGAATATATGATTCAAAATTCTTCAGCGGCATTTTTTTCTGTTCCCCGGAAGACATAATTTTTACAGTGATCTCATTCTTTCTGATCTCCTCCTCCCCTGCAATAATTATATAAGGGATGCCTTTGCTGTCAGCATATGACATCTGCTTTTTAAGTTTTATAGCATCGGGATAGAGGTCTGCTTTAATGTCAAGTCGTCTGAGAAGTTGAAGTATTTCAAGTGCATATTTTATTTCCTCACTGCCAAAATTCAGTATAAGTATTTCAACAGGTGATGAGGTAACATTTTCAAAGAGATTAAGATGGTTCATGACATCATAGATCCTGTCGGCGCCGAACGAGATTCCTACTCCTGATACTCCTTCAAGTCCAAAGATACCAGTAAGGTCATCATAACGGCCGCCTCCGCAAATGCTTCCAATGCTGATATCTGCCGATTTGACCTCAATGATTGCACCTGTATAGTAGTCGAGTCCCCGGGCAAGTGTAATATCGAAGTTTACAGAGGCTGACAGATCAGCATTTTCCAGATATGTGAAAAGAGTTTTTAACTCCTTAATGCCCTGGTTCCCAATCGCTGAATCAGCAAGGGTTTCTTCAAGTTTTAACAGTTGTTTATTAATATCGCCTTTGAGTTCCAATACCGGCTTAAGTTTCTTAATTGCCGGGGAAGAGATTCCTTTTTCCGTCAGTTCAGCATTGACAGCATCAATGCCAATTTTATCGATCTTATCGATTGCTACAGTGATATCTGTCATCCTGTTCCCCTCTCCTATATATTCTGCAATACCGGATAGTATCTTCCTGTTATTGATCCTGATCACAATCCTGATCCCTAACCTGGAAAAGATATCGTCAATTATCTTAACAAGCTCATACTCATTAAGTAATGAGTCACTTCCAATTATATCGACATCGCATTGAAAGAACTCACGGTATCTTCCCTTTTGGGGTCGATCGGCTCTCCATACAGGCTGTATCTGGTATCTTTTAAAAGGAAAAATTATCTGATCCCTGTGTTGAACAACATACCGTGCGAAGGGAACAGTAAGATCGTATCTCAAGCCCTTTTCACAAATCTGTGATGCAAGTTTTCCCGTATCCCTGCCGGAGATATCCTCCTCACTGGTTCCCGATAAAAAATTACCTGAATTAAGGATCCTGAATAATAACCTGTCAGCCTCCTCTCCATACTTGCCGAGCAGAGTGGAAAGATTTTCCATTGCCGGAGTCTCAATAGGCTGATAACCATATAATTTGAAAACCGTTTTTATGGTATCAAAAATAAATTCCCGTTTCAGCATTTCATCAGTTGAGAAATCCCGGGTTCCTTTGGGGATAGTAGGTTTTGAGAACATAGAGAAAAGTTAAAAGTTTGTAAAGTTAAAAGTTTGTAAAGTCGAAAGTTTGTAAAGTTAAAAGTTTGTAAAGTCGGCTTTTCACCTAATTAGGTGATTTAATGGACTTTATAGACTTTATAAACTTTATAGACTTTATAGACTATCTAATACTTCTCCGGCACGAATGTCTGGTCGGTAACCGGAGGTCTTACATAAGCTACATCCCGTTTCAGCGGAGGCAATTTAAAAGGCTTTGGTGTCAGATCTTTATAGGGAATAAGAGAAAGCATATGTTCTATGGTGTTTAATCTTGCTCTCTTTTTATCGTCGGCATGAACCACATACCATGGTGATTGCTTGGTATCGGTATATGAAAACATCTTGTCTTTAGCCATAGAATATTCCACCCATTTATCGCGTGATTCGACATCCATAGGACTTATTTTCCAGCGTTTTGTAGGATCCTTTATTCTGTCCTGGAAACGGTTCTCCTGTTCTTTATCACTAACAGAGAACCAGTATTTTATCAATATGATACCTGATCTTATCAGCATTTTTTCAAATTCCGGGCAGGATCTCAGAAACTCCTCATATTCTTCATTCGAGCAATAACCCATAACTTTTTCGACGCCTGCCCTGTTATACCAGCTTCTGTCAAAAAACACAATTTCGCCTCCTGCCGGTAATTGTGAAGCATATCGCTGAAAGTACCATTGGGTTTTCTCCTTTTCAGTGGGTATGCCCAGAGCTACGATTCTGCATATTCTTGGATTAAGGCATCCAGCGATTGTTTTTATTACTCCACCCTTGCCTGCAGCATCCCTGCCTTCAAAAATAACAACCACTTTGAGTTTATTTGCCTTTACCCATTCCTGGAGCTTTACCAGTTCAATCTCCAGTTTCCGGAGTAGTTTTTCATACTCTTTCCTGCCAAGTTTTTCCTTCTTTTTTGGCTGGATATCGTGGTAAAGGTCTTTCTTTTTAAAGGTCTCTACCTTGATCTTTTTCTTAGAAGTATCTGATCCCATGGCAAATGTGATTAAATAATAAAGAAAGATAAAAAAAAATCCTGAGAATCGATGATTTTCAGGAACAAATTGTATTTGAGAAGATTGGAGTGAGCCAGAGTGAGAAGTGACTTAAGTTTGTTACAGATACAAACTCTAAGTACTTTAGTCACTCCAAACTATTGTATAAATGGTATCGAGATCGGATATTTGAATCTTTCGCCTTTTGCAGACTTAATACTGGCAATTATTACACAGACGATTTTCAGCACGCCCAAAAAAGCTATTATGGGAATCCCGATGATAATAAAACAAAGGGGGATAGCCAGAACGATGTAAAGGAGAATTGAAAGCTGGAAATTCATTGATGCTTTACCGTTTATATCAATCCAGACTGATTCATCTTTTTTCGACATCCAGCAAATCAGTGGTCCTATAATCCCTCCAAAGGGGAAAAAGAAACCGGCAAACGATGACAGATGACAGAGCATAGCCCAGTTTCTTTCCGATTCAGAATAAACATTAACCTCTTCCATATTGTTCTTCATTTATTGAAAAGACGATGCTTTTAATCAAACGATGCATCAGTCAAATCTTGCAAGTCGTTTTAAATCGGATGCCAGAAATCCATTCGGATGTTTTTTGTCTATGGAATGAAGATCGTAATAATACATATTGGCATCATCTGTCCCGATAAGCATTTTAAAACAATATCCTTCCCTGACATTGTCTCTCACAGGTGCCACCTTGTGAAGTATCAATGTATTTGGTGTTTTGTTCTCAATAGCACTAATTATTTCCTCCTCCGTTACGATCTCGACTTTGTTTGAATAAATGGCCCTGATCTTTTCCGCTGTATTAATTTCAGGAGACAGATCCTCCAGTTTTACAAGGATTGTCTTTCCCATTGCTGCAGGGATATTTTCGTTATAATACTTGAGGTATTTTCTTCCAGTCTTGGATGGATCCTCCATAATTAGCTGTGCATGCTTCTGCATAAATGACAAAATAGCACCCAGCTTATAGCCATATTCATCTTCTTCCTCTCCGACGAATGAAAGAGGTATAGCACAAATTTCAGGCATCTCTCCCAGTTTGTCAACATCTTTACCGAGAAGAAGATTAATGAAGTTAAACACTGAATTTGACTTATCCTTGTCATAATTGGTCTCAGTCAACACAATAAATGAATTAGATGAACTTATCCGACGCACATTAAAATCACTTACATTCATGAAATCATAGGGCGTTATCTTCCAGTATTCCTCCATTGCATCCTTAATATAGAAATTGAAGTCGGATAATGGATCATCCTCAAGGACCACAAAAGTTTTTGATTCACTGAACTGCTGTATTTCTTCCTTGCTTGGAAAGGGTGCCTGTCCGATAAGCAAAAGGGAGAAGTACGACATAATAAGAACGGAGATTGCTTTTTTCATATTTTCTACTCATTTACAGGTATATACAAAGGATTTCTTTCGTTGAATTTACGTATATAGACAAACATTAGATCTTTCTTTTTCTTACGCGGCAGCTGAACATACTCTTCATAAAGTTCAGGATCTTGTATAAGCATTAATTCGGTATTTTTCATATCAAATTCAGCTATATTACCGGTTTTAAACTCAATAAGATATTGTTTGATCTCACTCCTGGCCATATTACTCTGCCTGTACGGGTAATAACTATAGGGAGAATAGTAACTCCCATAACCATACGGTGAATAGCCAGAATAAGGATAGTAATAAGGATTATAATAATTGTAAGGTGAGCCGTAATAGCGTGGATCGTATGTTGTAATATCAGCGACAAAATGGCAGATGCTGCCCACAAAAGTTATCCGGTTAAAATTTTCCTGTATCTGAATGTATAGTACTCCGTTACGTGCATAACCCCATATTGTATTGGTAACTATCTCCTGTCTGATGCCCATGTTATCATAAAAATAGATCTTACCTGATTCAAGAAGCTTTTTGAAGAATTCCCTGTCGTTATAATCGGTTGATGTCAGAAGCTTGGCTTTAGGTATAGGATTATTTCCCTTTACCTGGTCGAAATTAAGGTAAATGCCATCTTTAAACCTGAAATCAGGAGTATACTTAACCATATTTTCCTTATTCTGTCCATTTACATGGCTGAGAGAATAAGCAAATAAGATTATGGTTATCCCGAGATTCATTTTCATAGCAGTCACATTTAGACTTTTCAGATCAAATATCATACCGTAATAGCAAAAATAATGTTTTCCGTGAAAGGAAGTTAAATCAGGCTGGTGTATATTTTATTTATATTTTATTTATATTTTATTTACTTTTACAGGAATTCAATAGAATCAGATATGACCAGTAAATCCGGAAATGGTAAAAATAATGATTTGAGTCAATCTACAGATGAGGTTTATGGGAAAAACCGGAAACTGGTTGAGACTCTTTCCTATGCTGCAATATCTGCACTGATAATAGCTGTTATTCTTTTAATGCTCGACTTAAAGCTTGTTGCCGGTATTGTTGTAATAATAGCTGCCTGTACCGGTTTATATCTTGTCAAAAAAACAACCGCTCTTCTTAACAGAGCCAGGAACTCCATAATTGATGCATCCTCTTCAAATGAACAGAAAGATGATGTTATAAACAACTTCTCACATAAGATAAGAGAACCTCTGAATAACCTTGTAATCATCACTGATATGCTCCTTGAGTCGGATCTGCAGCAGAAGCAAAAAGAACTACTCGAGACATTTGTCGCATCAACGAAAAATATGGTCACTACTGTTGATGAATTAACAATGCAGTCGGCCGAAAATCTGAGCCTTGAACCCAGAAAATTTATCAGGTTCAATCTTCTTTCAACAATACAAAATACAATAGAGCTTTACAGCCTTAAAGATAAAGCCAATATAGATTTTATACTTAATAAGAAAGAATTCAGTGATTTTGAATGTTTCGGCGATCCCATAATTCTGAAGCAAATCTTTCTGGATGTCTTTAATACTATTGAAAATTATGATTCTACAAGGACAACAAAAGTCACAATCAGCCTGAAAAAAGAGAAGGAAACGGAAAGCGAAACCTTTGTGGGACTCAGAATCCAGACCGATAAAAATATTGTGTTGATTAATGAAGAACAGAAAGAACGAAGTCTGACTGCAAGACTGATATCTTTTAAAAGGGGCTATTTTAACCAGGAATTCGGAAATAATTTCACTGTACTGAATATCAGCCTTCCCTTTGGAAATATTGTCAGGGAACAGAAACAACATATTGCTTCTCCAAAAATTGAAGAACTAATTCAAAAGGAGAAGACCCATAAAGAGCTGAAAGATATTAAGATTCTTCTTGTTGAAGATAACCTGATAAACCAGAAGATCACTCACCTGACTCTAAAGCCCCTTGTTTACAGCATTGATACTGCTTCAAACGGGAAAGAGGCTCTTGATAAATTCGGAACAACCAGCTATGATCTTATACTCATGGATATACAGATGCCTGTGATGAGCGGACTTATTGCCGCTGAAAAGATCAGGGCACTGGAATCAAGTACAAACACTCATGTTCCTATAATAGCAATTACAGCAAATGCCATGTTGGGTGATAAGGAAAAATGTATCTCTTCCGGGATTGACGATTATATAAGCAAACCTTTTCAACCATCAACGCTTATAGATAAGATCAAAAAAATCATTTAAGCTGCTACCCCGAAAAAGGTTTAAAACCAATTACCATAATGTCATCTATCTGAGGATTTCCTGCCATCCATCTATTGATGTTCTCATCAAGAATTGATTTCTGATCATTCAAAGGAAACCGGTGTATTGTAGTCAACAGATACTTGAATCTTCGATACATGAACTTTTTATTGTCCCTGCCCCCGAACTGATCTACATAACCGTCGGAAAAAATATAAAGGATATCATTATCCTTAAGATCAAATATATGGTTGGTGTATGAGATACCTGCAGGATTCATTCCTATAATAAGCTTATCGCCCTTTATTTCAATGAGTGAATTGTCGCGTATCAGGTAAAGCGGAAAAAATGCTCCGGCATATTCAGCTTTCCTTGTACTCCGGTCTATTACACAGAGGCCTATATCCATGCCATCCCTGACTATCGTACCAATATTCTTTTCCCTGCTGAATGTCTTTTCAAGCTCTTTATTAAGAACAGCTAATATCTCAGATGGTATATTTATCTTGTCTTTCTTAATTGTCTTTTCTATGATCTCCAGTCCTATCATCGACATTAGTGCTCCAGGAACACCATGACCTGTACAATCTGCACCTACGATAAAGATCTTGTCTCCTCTCTCTTCTATCCAGTAAAAATCTCCACTTACTATATCTTTTGGACGGAAGAATATGAAGGAATCCCTGAAATGTGTCCTGAAATACTCTTCCGACGGAAGAAGCGCCTCCTGTATTCTTTGGGCATAAATCAGACTGTCAGTTAAATTCTTGTCTTTAATCTCCAGTTCAGCTTTTTGTTTTTCAACATGTTCCAGAGTCTGTTCCCTTTGCTTCAGCATCTTTCTCATTTTAATGAGATACCTCGTTTGCAGTACTACGATCAGGTATATTATAAGAATAAGCAATAAACCAAAAACTATGTAGGAAAGCGTATACGATGAAAGACTGCCAATTGAATTTTCAGGCATCAAACCAGCATTACATCCGGCGTAACGAGAAAGCAGATAATGGCTATGTATATAATGTAGAAGTACCATAGGACACTGCAAAAATAGATTAAAAATCGGTACTTAAAACCTGAAGGAGGTCTGAATTAACGACATCAGACCTTAGTGATCAGGATTTCATCGCGGCCATCACGGTGCAGAGGAAAATTTTTAAGGGATGGAGACGGAATAAAGGCTCCAATTTCAAGAGACTCCCATTTTTTATCTACCCTTTCAATCGTTTCTTTATCTGAGCATACAATATTCGGCCATTTGCGTGGGAATCCTTTACTGTGGAAAGATTTTATTGTCCCATCAATAAAAAGAGAATTATCAGAGATATATTCAATATCCCTTCGGGGATCAGAGTTGCCAAGTATTTGCCAGGTAACCAAATAGAGGTCATTAACATCAACAGTATGATCAACCGTAAGCACCAGCCTGAAAAGATCTTTTATTTCGTTCTTTCTGAAATATTTCCTTGATTTTTCAGATGCTATCGGATCTTCACTCTGGCACAATCCTGTTATAACAATCGGCAAATCGTTAAGAATATTAATGTTACTATTTTCTTTCAGTATATTTTTCCTTAGATTACCTGTAAATCCTTTGGATAATGAAGTTGAATTAAGGGACCTTCCGGATAATTCCGCTTCAAGTTTTATTGTGGCATCAATACCGAGTTTACCTCCGAAGGCAAAGGTGTCAGATGAATGGTCAAGGACATCAAGGGGGCCTGATGTAAAAAAAAGATCATTTCTGAAATCGGCATTCTCAAAAACATGCTGTGCCAGTTCCGGGTAATTTCTGATATCAACATCTCCGCTGACAACCACAAGATATTTAGTCAGCATCAACTGTCCTGCCCCGTAAAATGAACCAATGACTTTTTTCCCTTGTCCCGGGTATGTTTTATTTATCTTTACTATAACCAAATTATGGGCAATGCCTGCTTCGGGCATATGAAAGTCATCAATCTCAGGTTGCAATACTATTTTAAGAGGTGGAAGGAAGATTTTTTCTGTCGCTTTTATGAACCATGCATCTTCATTTGGAGGGATTCCGACAATAGTAGCAGGGTAAACCGCTTTCTTTGAATGTGTTATACAGGTAACATGAAACACCGGGTATCTATCGACCAGGGAATAGAATCCTGTATGATCACCAAAAGGGCCCTCCATAACAGGTTCTTCCGAAGTATCCACATAACCTTCAATCACTATGTCGGCATCAGCGGGAACCGTCAGGTTGTTTGTTATACACTTTACCATTTTCACCTTTTTCTTTCTCAGAAATCCTGCGAGGAGATACTCATCAACGTTTTCCGGCAAGGGAGCAGTTGATACATATGTATAAACAGGATCACCTCCAAGGGCAACGGAAACAGGCATCTTAAGGCTGGATTTTTTCCATGCTTCAAAATGCCGGGCTCCGGTTTTATGAAGCTGCCAGTGTATGGCAGCAGAGTCTTTACCAAGTATTTGCATCCTGTACATTCCTGCATTTGTTTTACCTGTTCCGGGATGCATGGTGTGCACAATTGGAAGGGTGATAAAACGACCGCCGTCATAGGGCCAGCATTTCAGAACCGGCAGTTTACCCAGATCAGGATCCCTGTTTATTACCTGCTGACAGGTGCCCCTTCCTTTGATCCGTGAAGGCATGATTCCTGAGATCTTAATCACCGACGAGATCTTTTTAAAGATGTTACCCTTAGGAATATCAAGCAATGACATTATTTCTTCGGCTGCTGAGTCAATATCCTCCCTGCCCAGGGCCATTGCCAAACGTGTATCTGAACCAAAAGCGTTTATAAGCAAAGGAAAACTTGTTCCTGTATTTTCAAAAAGCAGGGCTTTGCCGTTATTTTTATTTACCCGGTCAGCAATTTCGCTTATTTCGAGCACCGGATCCACGAATGTACTGATGCAATGGATCTCCCGGCGTCTTTTAAGATCGTCAATAAAATCTGCAAGTCCGTGATAGGCCATAATGACAAAGTGAATGTCAAATATAAAATATAATTATCAATAGAGAAAAAAGATTGCTTCTCCCGCTCTGCCGGATCGCAATGAAAGGATACTTATATAAATCTACTCCCCCGAGGAGTAAGTCGAGTTAAATCCGGGTCCCGACCGACAGGTCGGGAGGTTTGGGGTGGGTCTGGAAGATAAGATTATATAAAACAATAATGGGAACTATTCCGAAGAGTAGTTCCCATTCACCGTTTTCGACCGAAGCCGCTAACGGCGTCGGGTTACTGTTATTCTGACCGGCTGCATTCTCCCGCAGAGCGGGATTCCTGCAACCCAAGGCTTTCCGGTTTTGCTTTTTACGGCAGAACCTTCCGGCTTTCCTTTTGTTCCCGCTTTTCAGCGGGACATTCCGGGAAGAAGTGTCATTCAGGCTCCGGTGCGCATTTCCCGAAGGTTATGGCTCCGGTTTCAGATCACTCCAGGCCGAAACCCTTTGTTTTCTGAGGCCCTGTGACTCAATCACTGAAAGAACGTTTCCGGTCTTCGGCGATCTCCCGGACATCGGGAACTTGTGGTTCCTTAGTTCGGACTTCGGCTCTCTTGATATGCAGACCCGAAGGTCTGATCGAACCGGATTGTGCTTCATTTAAGTAACATTTTCCGGTTCCATATCTTTCGAGCAGCCTTTTATCGCTCACCCGATAGACCAAAAATAATTCAAGAATCAAAAAAATCCAACTGAATGAACACCTTGTTGTAAACCCGATATAAACAAAGGTTATTAACAATTGTTAATAACTCCGCGTAACTGCTCTGATCCGGAATCTGCGTACTATTTCTTATATCCGTACACAGCCAGTTCGCCCAGCATCTCCTCAATCCTGAGAAGCTGATTGTACTTAGCCATTCTGTCAGTACGGCTGCATGATCCGGTTTTTATCTGGCCTGAATTCGTGGCAACAGCTACATCTGCAATGGTTGAATCTTCCGTTTCACCCGAACGGTGTGATACAACCGTAGTATAACCGGCTTTATGGGCCATTTCAATACATGCAAGCGTTTCTGTCAGGGTACCGATCTGGTTTAACTTGATAAGTATTGAATTAGCACAACCCAACTCTATCCCCTTTTTCAGGTATTCAACATTGGTAACAAATACATCATCACCAACAACCTGGCATTTTTTGCCAATCCTGTCAGTCAGTAACTTCCAGCCATCCCAGTCGCTTTCAGCCATACCGTCCTCAATGGAATCTATCGGGTATTTGGTAATTAATTTTTCAAAATAATCAACCTGTTCTTTAGATGTACGTTTTGCGCCTTTTGGACCCTCAAATTTTGTATAATTATAAATCCCATCCTCATAGAATTCTGAGGCAGCAGGATCGAGTGCGATCGTAACATCAATACCTGGTTTGTAGCCGGCTGCTGAAATTGCTTTAAGGATAGTATCAAGTGCGTCTTCAGTTCCGTCAAGATTTGGGGCAAATCCTCCTTCATCACCGACAGCAGTGCTTAATCCTCTCTCTTTCAGGACTTTCTTTAGGGAGTGAAAGACCTCGGCACCCATTCTCAGACCCTCTTTAAACGAGGGAGCGCCAATGGGCCGTATCATAAATTCCTGGAAGGCAATAGGTGCATCGGAATGAGATCCTCCATTTATAATATTCATCATCGGTACGGGAATGACAACTGCATTGGTACCTCCTATATAACGGGACAGGGGTAGTCCATGAAGTGTGGCAGCTGCTTTTGCAACAGCCAGCGAAACACCCAGGATCGCATTTGCTCCAAGGTTGCTTTTTGTTTTTGTACCATCAAGATCGATCATCTTCTTATCGATCCCCGCCTGGTCTGTAATATCCATTCCGTTTATCTCTTCTGCAATGACATTATTAACATTGTGAACTGCCTTCAAGACTCCCTTGCCCAGGTAACGGCTTTTGTCGCCATCCCTCAACTCCAGAGCTTCATTTTCACCCGTTGATGCGCCTGATGGCACTGCAGCACGTCCAAAATAACCACTGGCTGTCATCACATCAACTTCAATTGTCGGATTGCCGCGGGAATCAAGTATCTCACGAGCATGTACGCTAACTATTTGACTCATAGGTATTTAATTTTTTATTAAACATTTGTGCAATATACAAAAAAAAAGGGATAACGAATTATCCCTTTCATTTTAATATCTTTTCAAGACCTTTTGATTTACTCTGTCTTTCCCCCTTCTTCCGGTTTTGTTTCTTCAGGTTTTGATTCCTCCTGATCTGCCTCTATTGAAGTTGCCTCTTCTGAGGCTGTTTCTTCCGAAGTTGTTTCTTCTGAGGTTGTTTCTTCTGAGGTTACCTCTTCTGATGTTGCTTCAGTATCCTCCGTAAACTCTTCGGATTTATCGGTAGCCTTCACTTTTTCCTTTACGGGTGGTGTTTCAGTTTTTTTCTTTGATAATCTTCTTCTTCTTCCTGTTTTGGATTTAGCAGTATCACCCCCGCCAAGCATAAGTTCATTATAATCGACAAGCTCAAGAATGCACATTTCGGCATTATCCCCAATCCTGTTTCCTGTTCTCAAAATACGTGTATATCCACCAGGCCGCTCTGCAACTTTAACAGATATTTCCCTGAATAATTCAGACACAGCCGTTTTATCCTTCAGATAGCTGAATACCACTCTCCTTGAGTGTGTGGAATCCTCTTTCGATTTAGTAATGAGCGGTTCTACATAGGTCTTAAGTGCTTTGGCTTTGGCAACAGTAGTGGTGATCCTTTTATGAAGGATCAGTGATGAAGCCATATTAGCCATCATTGACTTCCTGTGTGAACTCGTTCTTGCTAAATGGTTAAAAGCTCTTGAGTGTCGCATTTTGTTTTATCCTCAAAAATTCAAATTAATCTTTATCCAGTTTATATTTACTCACATCCATACCAAAAGAGAGGTTCATGGATTCAAGCAGCTCATCAAGTTCTGTAAGTGATTTCTTTCCGAAGTTCCTGAATTTCAGAAGATCGTTCTTGTTGAACTTCACAAGATCCCCAAGTGTTTCAACTTCAGCAGCCTTCAGGCAATTCAGGGCTCTGACGGAAAGGTCAAGATCGATCAGCTTTGTTTTAAGAAGCTGTCGCATGTGCAATACCTCTTCATCAAACTCCTCGTTGGCCAGCTTGTCATCTGAATCCAGAGTTATCTTTTCATCTGAGAAGAGAAGAAAGTGGTAAATAAGGATCTTGGCTGCCTCTTTAAGTGCATCTTTCGGATGTATAGAACCATCTGTTTCTATCTCGAAGAGGAGTTTTTCATAGTCAGTTTTTTGTTCAACGCGGAAGTTCTCGACGGAGTATTTAACATTCCTGACGGGAGTGAATATAGAGTCAATTGCAATAAGTCCAAATTCCGCATCAACAGGTTCATTTTCCTCAGCAGGGACATATCCTCTTCCTTTACCGATATTGAGTTCAATCTGCACTTTGGCACCTGATTCCATTCTGAAAAGAACAAGGTCAGGATTTAGTACTTCAAAACTGGTGAGAGCATTGTTCAGATTCCCTGCCTTAAAGAGGTCCTGGTTATGGATCTTTAAAGTGGTCTTTTCATTATCAACATCATCCACTATTCTCTTAAATCTTACCTGTTTAAGGTTCAGGATAATTTCTGTTACATCCTCCATCACGCCTTTGATGGTAGAGAATTCATGATCAACACCATCGATTTTAACTGTTGTTATGGCATAACCTTCGAGTGAAGAGAGGAGTATTCTTCTCAATGCATTACCCACAGTAATACCATATCCGGGTTCAAGAGGACGGAACTCGAATTTTCCGAGCTTGTCATCAGCTTCCAGCATGATTACTTTATCGGGTTTCTGGAATGATAAAATGGCCATAGGATTTATCTTATATTATTATTTTGAATACAATTCGACTATCAGTTGTTCCTTAATATCTTCAGGAATATCAGTACGTTCAGGCAAATTCATGAACTTGCCTGCCATTTGTGTCTCATCCCATTCAAGCCATGGGAGTTTTGAGCTTTTTCGTGTTATAAGAGAATCAACAATAATTTCGAGAGATTTTGATTTTTCGCGAACACCGATGATATCACCGGGTTTAAGCTGAAAAGAGGGAATATTTGCTACTTCTCCATTCACTGTAATATGACGGTGGGAGACCAGCTGACGTGCACCGGCTCTTGTTGGTGCCACACCCAGACGGTAAACGACATTATCGAGGCGTGATTCAAGTAATTGAAGAAGAACAGCGCCAGTAACACCTTTGGATCGAGATGCTTTTTCGAATGTATTACGGAATTGTCTTTCCAGGATGCCGTATGTATATTTCGCCTTCTGTTTTTCCCTCAGTTGCAGGCCATATTCAGAGGTTTTCTTCCTTTTTTTGACCATTCCATGCTGTCCCGGAGGGAAATTCTTTCTTTCCAGATGTTTATCGGGACCGTAAATCGGTTCCCCGAATTTTCTTGCGATTTTTGATCTTGGGCCGGTATATCTTGCCATTGTTAATGTTAATTTTTTCCAGGTAATAAATTCGAAATATTCTTTTATACTCTTCTTCTTCCGGGAGGCCGACAGCCATTATGAGGCATAGGTGTTACATCAATTATCTCGGCAACTTCAATACCTGTGTTTGCTATTGCCCTGATTGCTGATTCACGGCCTGATCCTGGTCCCTTTACGTACACCTTTACTTTTCTCAGGCCAAGTTCAAAAGCTACTTTCCCACACTCTTCCGATGCCATCTGTGCAGCGTAAGGGGTATTTTTTTTGGAACCTTTAAATCCCATTTTACCTGCAGATGCCCATGAAATAACCTGACCGGAATTATTTGTCAGAGTAATTATTATGTTATTGAATGATGAATGAATATGAGCCTGGCCTGTTGGTTCTACCTTAACCAGCCTCCTTTTCATTGCTCCGGTTTTTTTTGCCATAATTAATATTTATTTAGTAGCTTTTTTCTTGTTTGCAACAGTTTTCTTTCTTCCCTTACGTGTTCTGGCATTGTTTTTTGTACTCTGTCCCCTTACCGGGAGCCCTATTCTGTGGCGTACGCCGCGATAGCACCCGATATCCATGAGCCTTTTTATGTTCAACTGCGTTTCTGAACGGAGTTCACCTTCGAGTTTATAATTCTCGCTCAGCACCTTGCGGATCGAATTTATCTGATCATCAGTCCAATCCTCAACTTTGATGTTTCTGTCGACACCTGCCTTATCGAGTACTTTCCGGGCAGTGCTTCTGCCAACCCCGTAAATATATGTCAGGCCGACTTCGCCTCTTTTATGCTTTGGTAAATCTACCCCAACAATACGTGCCATATTTATCTTTTTTTAAATAAGTTGCAAAATTAATTAAATTATCCCTGTCTCTGTTTGAACTTGGGATTTTTCTTGTTTATAATATAAATGCGCCCTTTTCTTCTGACAATCTTACAGTCAACGCTGCGCTTTCTAACAGATGCTCTTACTTTCATTATCTTAATCTTTCTTATTTATACCTGAATGTAATTCTCCCTTTTGTCAGGTCGTATGGTGACATTTCCACCTTTACTCTATCTCCCGGCAGAATCTTAATATAGTGCATTCTCATTTTACCGGAAATATGTGCAGTTATCACATGCCCGTTCTCGAGTTCGACCCTGAACATAGCATTCGACAGGGCTTCAATGATTGTACCATCCTGCTCTATTGACGGTTGTTTGGCCATACAATTACATTTTATTTAAAACTTCTTCAATAAATTCAAATGTTGTCAACTGGTCTGCTTTACCTTTATTAACAGCCACGGCATATTCAAAATGTGCTGAGGGTTTTCCGTCAGCAGTTTTTATTGTCCACCCGTCTTTTGTCTGATAGGTTTCTTTACTCCCCAGGTTAATCATTGGTTCTATGCATATTACCAGACCTTTTTCCATCTTGGGGCCTGTTCCTCTTTTACCAAAGTTAGGCACCTCAGGAGGCTCATGTAATTTCCTTCCTATACCGTGTCCGACAAGTTCACGAACGACGGTAAATCCGCCGCTTTCAGCTTTTGTCTGAACAGCAGAAGAGATATCTCCGACCCTGTTTCCTGCGACGGCTGCCTTTACACCCTCTTCGAGCGATGCTTTTGTAAATTCAAGAAGTCGTTTTACCTCTTCCTTAATTTCTCCCACCGCAAAGGTATAGGCACTGTCGCCGTACCATCCGTTAAGTATGACACCACAGTCAATTGAGATAATATCGCCCTCCTTCAGTGAATAACCTGATGGTATACCGTGAACCACCTCTTCATTGACAGATGTGCAGAGGGTATTTGGGAAGCCACCATAACCTTTGAATGCCGGAACCGCATTATTGTCACGTATAAATGTTTCAGCAATCTGGTCAAGAAAGATAGTGGTTACCCCGGGTTGAATATGCAAAGCAACTTCAGCAAGTGTCCTTGACACCAGCATATTGCTCGCTTTCAAAAACCCAACCTCTTCATCAGTCTTAAAATACAACATCAAAGAACGTTATACTTAATTAAATTGATGTAACTGAACCCGCCCTGCCTTTTATGCGTCCTGATTTCATAAGGCCATCATAATGACGCATAAGCAGGTGACTTTCAATCTGTTGCAGAGTATCAAGGATAACTCCTACAAGTATCAGCAGAGAAGTTCCGCCATAAAACTGTGCGAACTGGGGTGTTATACCTGCCTGTACGGCTATAGCAGGAAGTATTGCTATTATCGCCAGGAATATTGAACCAGGCAGTGTGATCCTCGACATTATTGTATCAAAGAAATCAACAGTTTTTCTGCCCGGTTTAACCCCGGGAATAAAACCCCCATTCTTCTTCATATCCTCAGCCATCTGCACAGGATTAATTGTAACGGCTGTATAAAAATAGGTAAAAGCCACAATCAGAATGGCTGTAACCAGGTTATACCAGAAGCCGTACATATTTGAGAATGCAACAACAAATCCTGAACCTGATTCTGCATAACCAGCAATTATTATAGGGAGCATCATTATGGCCTGGGCAAATATTATCGGCATAACTCCTGCAGCATTCACCTTTAAAGGTATATACTGACGCACTCCTCCATATTGCTTGTTTCCCACGATCCTTCTTGCATACTGAACAGGGATGCGTCGTGTTCCCTGAACAAGAAGTATCGTACCAAGTACAACCACAAACAGTATCACTATTTCCATTATCAGGGCAATTGCGCCACCGGCTCCATTCATTCTTGTTCCCGCCTCGAACACAAAGCGTGAAGGCATACGGGCTACAATACCAATCATGATAATTAGTGATATTCCGTTCCCGATGCCCTTATCTGTGATCTTTTCGCCAAGCCACATTATGAACATTGTGCCTGCGGTAAGAATTATCACCGATGATACACTGAAGAAGGTACCTTTAATAATAAATGCTGAATCAGGCAGCTGGGCATCAAGGTTAACCAGGTATGTTGGAGCCTGCAATATAAGGATAGCAACTGTAAGATATCTTGTATATTGGTTCATTTTCCTTCTTCCGCTCTCACCCTCCTTCTGCAGTTTCTGAAAATATGGAAATACTATTCCCAGAAGCTGAACAACAATGGAGGCAGAGATATAGGGCATTATACCAAGAGCAAACACAGATGCCTGGGAAAAGGCTCCGCCTGAGAACATGTCGAGCAATCCCATAATACCCGAGGAGGTCTGGCTTTTTAATCCCGCAAGCTGTGAAGGATCAATTCCGGGAAGAGTAATATATTTACCAAGCCTGTATAAAAGGATTATTCCCAGTGTATACAGTAACCTTGCACGAAGATCCTCTATCTTGAAAATATTTTTTATGGTCTGGATCAGTCTCATGGAATTACAATTTTACTACGGTTCCTTTTTTGGCTTCAATTGCTGTTACGGCTGATTTGCTGAATGCATGAGCATGTACTTCGAGTTTCTTCTCAAGTGTTCCTTCCCCCAGTATCTTTACCAATGTATGTTTGGAGATAAGTCCTGCCGATACAAGCACTTCAGGATCAATTTTCTCCAGTTTGTTCTTTTCAGCCAGGGCTTGCAGGACACCAATGTTAATGCCTTTATATTCCCTGCGGTTAACATTTTTAAATCCATATTTCGGAACACGTCTCTGAAGAGGCATCTGGCCTCCTTCAAATCCTATTTTCTTACTATAACCTGACCTCGACTTTGCGCCTTTATGTCCTCTTGTTGAGGTACCTCCTCTTCCTGAACCTTGTCCCCGGCCAAGACGTCTGTTTTTCTTCACCGATCCTTTAGCAGGTTTTAAGTTACTCAGATCCATAACTGTATACTATATATATGTTTTTAAATATTTTCCACTTTTATCAGGTGTTTGATCTTATCTACCATACCCAGAATCTGTGGTGTGGCGTCATGTACAACACTATGGTTCAGTTTGCGTATTCCGAGGGCTTCAAGAGTTCTTTTCTGTCTCTCGGGTTTACCATTTTTGCTTTTCACCTGGATTATACGAATTTTTGCCATCGTAATTTGCTTTTCTAACCATTAAAAACTTGTTCCATTTTTATTCCCCTGTGCTCAGCTACGGAAAATGCATCGCGCATTTCCAGGAGTGCAGCAAAGGTAGCTTTCACCAGGTTGTGAGGATTTGAAGATCCCTTTGATTTAGCGAGCACATTCCTGACACCAACACTTTCCAGCACTGCACGCATAGCACCACCGGCTTTTACTCCTGTGCCTTCAGCTGCCGGTCTGATTAATACTTTTGCCCCGCCGAACTTGGCAATCTGCTCATGAGGTACAGTACCGTTTATCACCGGAACTTTAATAAGGTTTTTCTTTGCATCCTCGATACCTTTGGCAATTGCTGTTGTTACCTCACTGGCCTTGCCCAGACCATGTCCCACAATACCATCTTCATTTCCGACGACCACGATTGCCGAAAAGCTGAATGTACGTCCTCCCTTTGTAACCTTTGTTACCCTCTGGATACTTACCAGTCTGTCCTTCAGTTCAAGGTCGCTTGTTTTTACTTTTCTAATGCCTTCTATCATAGTTCATTAAAATTTTAATCCGCCTTCGCGGGCTGCATCCGCCAATGATTTTACCCTTCCGTGATACTTATAGCCGCCTCTGTCAAAAACTACTTTTTCAATGCCTTTTTCTTTACACTTTGAGGCAAGCAGTTTGCCGACAAGCTTAGCCTGTTCTGTCTTTTTTATTCCTGTAATGCCTGCAATTTCCTTTTCTTTTGATGAAGCTGACAAAAGAGTAATCCTCTTCAGGTCGTCAATTACCTGAGCATAAATCTGTTTGTTACTGCGATATATTGCCACTCTGGGATTATCAGCGGTACCGCTTATTTTATTCCGGATTCTCTTCTTGATCCTCATTCTTTTTTCCAACTTAGTTAAAGCCATTTCTCTTAACTTTTACCAGATTAAACACTCGCAGATTTCCCTGCTTTTCTCCTGATATGTTCTCCAACAAATCTTATTCCTTTGCCCTTGTAAGGTTCCGGCGGGCGTAGAGATCTGATTTTCGCGGCCACATGCCCGATAAGCTGTTTATCAATACTTGAAAGAGTAATTATAGGATTGCTCCTTCTTTCGGTTTTTGTTTCAACCTTTACCTCTTCCGGGAGCTCAAAAATAATTTCATGGGAATAACCAAGACTCATTTCCAGTTGTTGCCCTTTGGCTTCGGCACGATAACCAACACCTACAAGTTCAAGTTCTTTTTTATATCCCTCCGAGACACCTGTCACCATATTAGCAATAAGTGCCCTGAAAAGACCATGCATTGATTTATGGTTTTTAGAGTCTGATGGTCTTGATATTACGATTTGGTTATCAAACACTTCAACCTTCAGATCCCTATCAACAGCCTGATTTAAATCTCCCAGAGGTCCTTTCACACTAACCACATTTGTGTCACTGATGCTTACAGTGACTCCTTCTGGCAGGTTTACAGGTAATTTTCCTATTCGTGACATTAAATTTTCCTCCTTTTAGTAAACGTAACACAATACTTCACCGCCTATTTTTTCTTTTCTTGCCTCCTTATCGGTCATTAGTCCCTTAGAAGTTGAAATTATTGCAATTCCCAGTCCGTTAAGGACTCTTGGCATAGAGTCAACACTTGCATAATGCCTAAGGCCGGGCCGGCTCGCCCTTTCTAATGCCTTAATGGCAGGTTTCTTGCTCTTGGGATTATATTTAAGAGCAATTTTAAGAATCCCCTGGCCATTATCACTATCCATAACCTTATAGCTCAAAATATAGCCTTTTTCAAAAAGTATCTTTGCAATCTCTTTTTTCAGATTGGATGCTGGTGCCTCCACAACCTTATGGCCAGCCATAATGGCATTTCTAATTCTGGTCAGCAAATCTGCAATTGGATCCGTCATCTTAACCTCATTACATATAGTTTATATTCATTAAATCATTACCAGCTGGCTTTTTTCACTCCCGGAATAAGTCCGGCAGATGCCATTTCCCTGAAAGTTATTCTGCTAACGCCGAACTGTCTCATATAACCCCTGGCACGGCCGGTGATTCTGCATCGGTTGCGCAGCCTGTTGGGGTTAGAGTTCCTTGGCAGACGACTTAGTCCGACATAGTCACCCTCGATTTTGAGCGCAGCCCTTTTAGCAGCATATTTCTGTGCCAGTCTTGCACGTTTCACCTCCCGGGCCATCATTGATTCTTTAGCCATAATATCAATTTTTAGATGTTTTATATGGTAATCCAAAATTTTTCAGCAGAGCGAGGGCCTCCTCATCGGTTTTTGCCGATGTTACAAAGGTGACCTGCAGACCCATGATCTTCGTCACTTTATCAAGATCAATCTCCGGGAATATTATCTGTTCTGTTATTCCCAGAGTATAGTTACCACGACCGTCAAATTTCGGGCTAATGCCTTTGAAGTCGCGGATACGAGGAAGTGCAACAGAAATCAACCTTTCAAGGAATTCATACATTCTTTCTTTTCGCAATGTTACCATTATCCCTATAGGCATATTCCTTCTCAGTTTGAAGTTTGAAATATCCTTTGATGAATAGGTAAAAACAGCTTTTTGCCCGGCTATATCTGACAATTCCTTCACTCCTGATTCGAGAAGCTTCTTATCGGCTATAGCCTGGCCAACACCCTGATTAATAACAATTTTCTCAAGTCTGGGTACCTGCATCACGGTTTTATAACCGAATTCCTTCATCATTACAGGAACGATTTCATCCTTATATCTTGTTTTCAGCGTTGGTACGTACATTACTTGATCTCCTCTTCTGATTTTTTAGAATAACGCACTAATTTGTTTTTACTGTTAAGTCTTCTACCAATACGGGAGGGTTTTCCTGATGTGGGATCAATGAGCATAAGGTTCGAAATCTGGATCGGCGCCTCTTTTTTCATTATACCACCCTGGGGGGCTTTTGAGTGTGGCTTGGTATGTCTTGAAACCAAGTTCACGCCTTCCACAATGGCCCGGTTCTTATTCCTGTCAATATCGAGTACCCTTCCCTTCTGGCCTTTGGATTCGCCGGTTATCACCATAACCGTATCTCCCTTCTTGATATGTAATTTCTTTTGCATTTGATTATCGGTTTTTACAACACTTCAGGTGCAAGTGATACTATCTTCATGTATTTATCGCGAAGCTCTCTTGCGACAGGGCCGAAAATACGGGTCCCTCTCACTTCGTTAAGGTTATTAAGCAGGACGACAGCATTATCGTCAAATCTTATGTAGGAGCCATCGGAGCGACGTATCTCTTTTTTTGTTCTTACAACGACAGCTTTGCTCACCGTACCCTTTTTTGCTTCACCTGAAGGAAGTGCTGATTTCACACTCACAATGATTGTATCTCCGACAGTAGCATATCTTTTCTTACTACCGCCGAGCACTCTTATGCATAATACCTCTTTTGCTCCCGAGTTATCAGCAACTGTTAGTCTGCTTTCCTGCTGTATCATAATTACTTGGCTCTTTCGATTACTTCAACTAATCTCCAGGATTTATTTTTGCTCAGAGGCCTGGTCTCTGATATCCTTACAGTGTCTCCAACCTTGCATGTATTTTCCTCATCGTGTGCCATCAGTTTCTTCGTCCTGTTAATGAACTTGCCATAGATGGGATGTTTCACCTTCCTCTTAACAGCTACAACAATCGATTTGTCCATGCTGTTACTTACAACAACCCCTGTACGTTCTTTTCTTAATTTCCTTTCCATTGTAATTATCGGGCTATTTAGATTTTTGTTCTGATTCTCTTTTATGCAACTCTGTTAGCAGGCGTGCGATAGTAATTTTTGTCTGCTTAAGTTTCTGCGGGTTGTCAAGAGGAGTGATAGCGTGGTTCAGCTTCATGCGGACGAGCATAGTCTGTTCTGTATCGATGCGCTCGATAAGATCAGGTGTGTTCAGTTCCCTTATTTCTGAAGTTTTCATCTGTATATATAATTTATTACTCTGTGTAATCGCGTCTGAAGATAAACTTCGTTGGTATGGGCAGCTTCTGTGCTCCCAGGCGAAGTGCTTCTTTGGCAACATTAAACGGGACGCCTTCAGCTTCCATCAATATCCTGCCCGGTGTGACCGGTACAACAAATCCCTCAGGGGCTCCTTTGCCCTTTCCCATACGTACCTCAGCCGGTTTCTTTGTTATAGGCTTATCGGGGAAAATTCTTATCCAGAGTTGTCCCTCACGTTTCATGTGACGAGTCACTGCCTGGCGAGCTGCTTCAATCTGTCTTCCTGTGATCCAGCTTTGTTCCAGAGCCTTTATGCCAAACGACCCGAATGCCAGTTCATTGCCTCTCTGTGCATTGCCTTTCATTTTACCCTTTTGAGCTCTTCTGTATTTGGACCTTTTTGGTTGTAACATTGCCTTACGTTGTTATATTATTCAATTCCGGTTCTTTACTTCTTTGCCTTTCTTTTGAGGCTTTTGCCTTTTGCATTCCTGGCCCCGATATTGGGACTAAGATCTCTCTTGCCATAAACCTCTCCAATGCATATCCATACTTTTATTCCTATAAGGCCGACCTTTGTATGTGCCTCTCCCAAAGCATAATCGATATCAGCACGGAAAGTATGAAGCGGGATCCGGCCCTCTTTATATGTTTCTGTTCTTGCCATTTCAGCACCACCAAGACGGCCTGAAATCACAACCTTTATCCCCTCGGCACCCATGCGCATCGTCGAGGCTATTGCCATTTTTATTGCTCTCCTATACGATATCTTACCTTCAACCTGCCTGGCTATGTTATTAGCCACGATATTTGCATCAAGTTCGGGACGTTTCACTTCGAAAATATTAATTTGAACCTCCTTTTTGGTTATCTTCTTAAGTTCTTCCTTCAGCTTGTCGACCTCCTGTCCGCCTTTTCCGATGATGATACCCGGACGTGCGGTATTAATTGTTACGGTAATGAGTTTCAGAGTTCTCTCAATTACTATTTTTGAGATACTTGCTTTTGCCAGCCTGGCATTCAGGTATTCTCTGATTTTTGTGTCTTCAACCAGTTTACCGGAAAAGTCCTTCCCGCCGTACCAGTTTGAATCCCAGCCTTTTATTATACCTAATCGGTTACCAATCGGATTTGCTTTTTGTCCCATATTTTATTTTGATGTTTTTTCAACTTCTTTGTTCATACTGTCAAGCACAAGTGTTACATGGTTTGATCTTTTTCTTATTCTGTATGCCCTGCCCTGCGGTGCTGTCTGGAGTCTTTTAAGTGTTCTGCCGCTATCGACATTAACTGCTTTTACATAAAGGTTGCTTTCCTCGATCCTGACACCCTCATTTTTGGCCTGCCAGTTGGCAATAGCAGAAAGAAGCAGTTTCTCCAGTCGGCGGGATGCTTCCTGTGGGCTGTATTTTAGTATATCAAGAGCCTTGTTGACATCCTGTCCGCTTATCAGATCTGTGACAAGCCGCATCTTCCGCGGAGAAGTTGGACAGTTTCTTAAGACTGCCTGACATCTGGTTTTGGAAGCCTCTTTTCTCTTTTCAGCTGAATTTCTTTTTCTCGCACCCATTATTCATCTTTTTTTCAATGTTCACATTACTGGTTACTTATTGCCGGAGTGCCCCCTGAATGTTCTCGTAGGTGCAAATTCTCCCAGCTTGTGACCCACCATATTTTCGGTAATGTATACAGGGATAAATTTATTGCCGTTATGAACTGCAATGGTATGTCCCACAAAGTCGGGAGATATAACCGATCTTCTCGACCATGTTTTGACCACTGATTTCTTATTACTCTCATTCATTTCGAGAACCCGCTTCTCAAGCTTAAAATCAATGAAAGGTCCCTTTTTTATTGATCTGCTCATATCGAATCACTTATTTTTTCCTTCTTTCCAAAATATGTTTTTCAGAATACTTTTTCGTATTTCTTGTTTTGTATCCTTTTGCAGGCATTCCTTTGCGCGATCTCGGGTGACCTCCTGAGGCTTTTCCTTCACCCCCACCCATGGGGTGATCAACCGGGTTCATTGCTACACCTCTTGTTCGTGGACGGCGGCCCTGCCAGCGACTACGTCCGGCTTTACCTGATCTTTCGAGGTTATGGTCAGGATTGGATACCGTACCTATTGTGGCACGACATGACGTAAGAACCATTCTTGTTTCACCCGAGGGAAGCTTGATAGTAGCATATTTACCTTCCCTTGCTGACAATTGGGCATAAGTTCCTGCACTGCGTGCCAGAGCTCCGCCTTTACCGGGTTTCAGCTCAATATTGTGAATAATAGTCCCCAGCGGTATATCGTTAAGGAACATTGTGTTCCCAATATCCGGAGTTGCATCCTTGCCCGATATAACCTTCTGGCCTACCTTCAGTCCTATCGGGGCAACTATATACCTCTTCTCCCCGTCTTCATAAACAACAAGAGCGATCCTTGATGACCTGTTAGGATCATATTCAATCGTTTTAACTGTCGCATTAATGCCATCTTTATTCCTCAGGAAATCGATAGCCCTGTACTTCCTCTTGTGGCCGCCACCGATGTATCTCATAGTCCGCCTGCCGTTAACATTCCTTCCTCCACTCTTTTTTTGCGGCCTGAGAAGGGATTTCTCCGGCACAGTGCTCGTGATAGTCTCAAAAGCACTGATGATTTTGTTTCTCTGGCCTGGTGTAACAGGCTTGATCTTTCTTACTGCCATACTATATATTGCTATAGAAATCTATTGTATTTCCTTCGACAAGAGTAACCACTGCCTTTTTAGTGGCAATAGTCTTTCCTTTCAGAAGTCCCGATTTTGTATTACGGGTTTTTATTTTACCGCTGTAACGAATAGTATTAACCGAGTCAACAGTGACCCCGTACAGTTCTTCTACTGCCTTCTTTATCTGTAACTTGTTTGCATTCCTGGCAACAACAAAACCATAGCGGTTGAACTTTTCGCCCTGGTTTGTCATCTTTTCCGTTACTATCGGTTTAAGTAAGATATTCATCACTCAAAGTTTTCTAATTTTCAAAAGTTGCCTGCAAAACGTCAACTGCGCTCTCAACAAATACTAAAGTTGAAGCTTTCATTATTTCGTATGTGCTTAAATCTGTGGCGGTTACAACTTCAACCCCTTGTATATTTCGGGCTGACAAATATATATTTTTATTTTGTTCCGATAAAACAATAAGCGATTTTTTATCCGTAATTTTCAGATTGTCACCTATTTTGATCATTTCCTTTGTCTTTGGGCCTTCTAATGAAAAATCCTCCAGAACAATGATATTATTTGCTGACGCCTTATAGGAAAGTGCTGATTTTCTTGCCAGTTGTTTTACTTTCTTATTAAGTTTGAAACCGTAATACCTGGGTTTCGGACCGAATGTCCGGCCTCCTCCCCTGAATATGGGATTTTTGATACTGCCGGCTCGTGCTGTTCCGGTACCTTTCTGCCTTTTTATTTTACGCGTACTTCCTATAATCTCGCTGCGTTCCTTTGTTTTATGTGTACCCTGACGCTGATTGGCAAGGAACTGTTTGGTATCCAGGTAAATGGCATGGTCATTAGGTTCAATGCCGAAGATCGAATCATTTAGATTGATCTTCCTCCCGGTTTCATTACCATCTATTTTAAGAATCGCTAATTCCATTATTTTGTAATTATTACGTAACCATTTTTCGGACCAGGTACTGATCCTTTTACTATTAATATATTTTCCTCGGCCATAAGTTTAACAACCTCCATGCTTATAGCCATTATTTTCCCATGACCGGTTTGGCCGGCCATTTTCATCCCGGGAAACACTCTTGAGGGAAATGATGATGCTCCGAGAGAACCGGGGGCTCTGCCCCTGTTATGCTGACCATGTGTTGAACCTCCAACACCGCTGAAACCATGTCGTTTTACAACACCCTGAAAGCCTTTTCCTTTTGACCATCCTCTTACGTCAACCCAGTGATCAGGTCTGAAAAGCTCTGCTGTAAGCACTTCTCCCTCCTTGACCTGACCCTCACTGAAGCCGGTAAATTCCACAACCTTTCTTTTTGGAGTTGTTCCCGTTTTATTAAAGTGGCCCTGTTCAGCCTTTGTTGTGTGCTTTTCCTTCTTTTCGTCAAATCCAAGCTGTACAGCAAAATAACCGTCCTTTTCTACTGTTTTGATCTGTGTTACAACACATGGTCCGGCCTGAAGCACTGTACAAGGAATATTCTTCCCGTCTTCATTGAAGAGGGAGGTCATTCCAACCTTTTTTCCAATTAATCCCTGCATTTCTGTTAATCTTTACTTGTTTCATACTTTAATTTCCACTTCAACACCACTTGGAAGCTCAAGTTTCATAAGAGCATCGATGGTTTTTGGCGTGGAGCTGTATATATCGAGCAGCCTCTTGTACGAGGAAAGCTGGAATTGATCGCGTGCCTTTTTATTCACAAACGGTGAACGAAGGACTGTATAAATCTTTTTGTGTGTAGGCAGCGGAATGGGACCGCTCACTACAGCACCTGTAGATTTTACCGTTTTTACGATCTTCTCGGCAGATTTATCGACCAGATTATGATCGTAAGATTTCAGTTTAATACGAATTTTCTGACTCATATTTTAAAGAATTTTTCCTTTTGTAATTTCAACTATTCTGTATGCTATTTCTACAGGTACCTCTTCAAAGTGAGAAAACTCCATTGTTGAGGTTGCTCTGCCAGAGGTAAGGGTTCTGAGTACAGTAACATACCCAAATTTTTCAGCCAGGGGCACCTTTGCCCTGATGACCCTTGAGCCTGCTTTCGATTCCATACCTTCCACCTTGCCTCTCCTCCTGTTAAAATCGCTGATCACATCACCTACATATTCTTCGGGGGTAACCACTTCTGTTGACATTATGGGTTCGAGCAGTACCGGATGACACTTTCCTGCAAAACGCCTGAACGCCTGCTTGGCAGCAATTTCAAATGAGAGTGCATCAGAGTCAACAGGATGATATGAACCATCTTTTAGTATTACTTTCAGGCTGTCGACCGGGAATCCTGCAAGCGGTCCATTTGACATCGCTTCAGTAAATCCCTTTTCGATTGATGGAATAAATTCCTTCGGAATATTCCCGCCTTTAATTTCATTTATAAACTGGAGACCTCTTATTCCATCCTCTGCAGGCATCAGTTGCACTGTGATATCCGCAAATCTTCCTTTTCCGCCGGTTTGTTTCTTAAACACTTCCCTGAATTCTGCAGAAGAGGTGATTGCCTCTTTGTAAGCAACCTGGGGCGGACCCTGATTGCATGCCACTTTAAATTCCCTTTTCAGACGGTCTATCAATATCTCGAGGTGAAGCTCACCCATACCATGTATTATTGTTTGTCCGCTGTCGGGATCAATTTTCACCTGGAATGTAGGGTCTTCTTCAGCCAATTTATTAAGTGCCAGTGACAGCTTGTCAACATCCGCCTGTGTCTTTGGTTCAATTGCAATACCGATTACCGGTTCGGGGAAATCCATAGATTCCAGCAAAACAGGCTTGTGTATTGCACAGAGAGTATCTCCGGTTTTAAGATCTTTAAATCCCACTCCGGCACAGATATCACCGGCTGATACGCTTTCTTTTGGTTTTTGCTTGTTTGCATGCATCTGGAAGAGACGGCTTATCCTCTCCCTCTTGCCTGTCCGGACGTTGAGGACAGTATCACCTGAATGTAGTATCCCTGAATATATTCTCAGGAAAACCAGTCTTCCCACAAACGGGTCAGTAGCTATTTTAAATGCAAGAGCCGCCAATGGTTCTTCATTGTCCGGCTCGCGTGTGATTTCATTATTATTCCTTGGGTCTGTTCCTTTTACAGCACCAATTTCGATCGGTGACGGGAGGAATGCTGCGACAGCATTAAGGAGGAGTTGTATACCCTTATTCTTGAATGCTGCCCCGCAAATAACCGGCACTGATGCTCCTGAGATTGTCGATTTCCGCAATGCTGCCAGAACCTCATCCACCGATATTGCTTTATGATCCTCAATAAATCTTTCAAGCAAAGTATCGTCAACCTCGGCAACAGCTTCAATCAGCTTTCCCCGCCACTCTTCAGCTTCATCCATAAGGTCGACAGGTATCTCTTCAATATTGTACCTTGTTCCCATTTCGGCATCTTCATAATACATGTATGCTTTCATATTCACAAGGTCGACGACACCACGGAATTCTTCTTCTGAACCTACAGGTATCTGTATAGGCACCGGGTGAGATCCGAGTTTTGTCCTCATCTGGTTGACAACACCCAGGAAATCGGCGCCGGCCCTGTCCATTTTGTTGACAAAAGCTATTCTGGGTACCCGGTATTTATCTGCCTGGCGCCAGACAGTTTCCGATTGAGGTTCAACACCTCCGACAGCACAAAAAACGGCCACTGCGCCGTCAAGGACTCTCAGTGACCTTTCTACCTCTACTGTAAAATCGACATGTCCCGGAGTATCAATGATATTGATCTTGTATTCCTCTTCCTTATACTTCCAGAATGTTGTTGTAGCAGCAGATGTGATAGTAATCCCTCTCTCCTGTTCCTGGATCATCCAGTCCATCTGGGCATTCCCGTCATGTACCTCACCCATCCTGTGCGTACGACCGGTATAGAACAGAATACGCTCTGTCGTAGTGGTCTTGCCGGCATCGATGTGAGCCATGATTCCGATGTTCCTTGTATATTTTAAATTCTGATCCATTTACCTGCTGCTGCTGATAACAATTAAAACCTGAAATGAGCAAAAGCCTTATTGGCTTCGGCCATCCTGTGGGTATCCTCTTTTTTCTTGTAAGCGCCGCCTTCAAGCTTATAAGCAGCCATAAGCTCTGCCGCAAGACGTTCTGCCATCGAGTGGCCAGTTCTTTTGCGTGCAAAGGATATCATATTTTTCATGCTTATGCTTACTTTACGATCAGCACGTATTTCCATGGGAACCTGAAAGGTTGCTCCTCCCACACGACGGGCTTTAACTTCAACCTGAGGTGTAACATTTTCAAGAGCCTGCTTGAAAATTTCAAGAGGAGTTTTTCCCTCACTCTTGAATTTATCACCCACTATGTCAAGTGAGTCATAAAAAATCTGATAAGCAAGGTTCTTTTTACCATTATACATAAGATTGTTAACAAACCTTGTTACATACGGATCATTATATTTGGGATCCGGTAACAGAATCCTCTTCTTTGGTTTTGCTTTTCTCATATCTTATTTCTTTAATGTTACTTCTTTGGCCTTTTTGCACCATATTTCGATCTTCTCTGAGTACGGCCATCTACTCCTGACGTGTCGAGTGCACCACGAATAAGGTGATAACGAACTCCAGGAAGATCTTTTACCCTGCCACCCCTGATAAGTACAATAGAGTGTTCCTGCAGATTGTGACCTTCACCAGGTATATAAGCATTTACCTCTTTCTGGTTTGTAAGCCTGACCCTGGCTACTTTCCTCATGGCAGAATTTGGTTTCTTCGGGGTGGTAGTATAAACACGAACACACACCCCTCTTCTCTGAGGACATGAATCCAGAGCAGGAGCTTTACTTTTATCTACCAGTACCTTCCTGCCTTTTCTGACTAATTGCTGAATTGTCGGCATATTTTCAGTTATTTTAGTATTAATCTTTGCCCAAAAAAATGGTTTGCAAAGGTATTGATTTAATTTATTTATTTTTTAATCACCGATAAATATTTTTCCAAACCAATAATCCCCGTAATTATTCATGCCTTAAATCACACTAAATCAGGCTTAAAACATATTCTGAAACTAAACTTAATCGTAAGTTATGGACAGGTTTCTTCCCGACTTTTCCTGCAGAAAAATGTTTTGTAAACTTACATTCGAAAGAAAAACCGGTACTCCTGAGTTTCAAAAAACTGGTGCAAAGAAAATAAAAAAATTTATATTATGCTATCTCTCTAAAACTGTTTTTAAAAAATTATTATTTTTGTGCGCGCAAAACCGGTAAAAATCACAATATAATATAACATAATAATCAGACCTTTATGAAAACATACCAGACTGACCAGATAAAGAACATTGCTCTTTTGGGAAACTCAGGATCAGGAAAAACCACACTTGCTGAAGCCATGCTCTTTAATGGCGGTGTCATAGAAAGAAGAGGAACAATTGACGGGAAGAATACAGTTTCCGATTATCGTCCGATTGAACATGAGAACGGAAACTCAATCTATTCGACCATTCTTTATACAGAATTTCTGAACAAAAAAATAAATATCCTTGACACGCCAGGTCTGGATGATTTCAGCGGCGGAGTAATTTCTTCGCTTTATGCTGTTGACTCGGCGGTTATGGTAATAAATGTTCAAAATGGCGTAGAGGTGGGCACTGAGATACATTTTCGTCATGCTGAGAAAGTAAATAAGCCGCTGATCCTGGTTGTAAACGGCCTGGATCATGAAAAAACCAATTTTGATAAGTCATATGAGATGATGAAGGATTGGTTTGGCAATGGTGTTACACTTATTCAATTTCCTGTTAATGAGGGCGTTGGTTTCGATTCCGTTATTGATGTCCTTAAAATGAAAATGCTTCAGTATCCAAAGGACGGTGGAACTGCCAAGGTTAGTGATATTCCTGAAGAACATAAGGGAAAAGCATCAGAACTTCACAGTGCTCTCATTGAAAAAGCAGCCGAAAGTGATGAAGTTCTCATGGAACTCTTTTTCTCAAATGACACTCTTACAGAAGAAGAGATAAGGAAAGGTATCGCCAAAGGTATTATTTCACGAGGCATGTTCCCGGTATTCTGTATATCGGCCAAAAATAATATCGGTATTGACCGACTCCTGGAGTTCATAGTAAACGAAACACCCTCAATAACCGATATGCCTGCTCCAAAGAACAGCAAAGGAGAAGAAGTTAAGCCAAATACTTCCGGATCAGCTTCTGTTTTTGTCTTCAAATCTTCAATTGAAGAACATATAGGAGAGATCAATTATTTCAGGGTATATTCCGGAAAGATCACTGAAAACCTCGATATTATTAACAGTAACAACGGCACAAAGGAAAGGCTTTCGCAGCTTTATATATGTGCAGGGAAAAACAGGACAAGGGTCCCTGAACTTCATATTGGTGATATAGGTGCTTTCGTGAAACTGAAAAACACGAGGATGGGTCATACCCTTAATGCACCTGGAAATAACTGGAAATATGAGGGCGTGGTATTTCCTGAGCCAAAATACCGTACGGCTATTAAAGCAGTGAGTGAAAGTGATGATGAAAAACTTGGTGAAGCACTGAATAAGATTCACCTTGAAGATCCAACAATTCTGATTGAATATTCAAAGGAACTGAAACAGATCATTGTACATGGGCAGGGTGAGTACCACCTGAATATTATGAAGTGGCATCTTGATAATATCTATAAGATCCCTTCAAATTTTAATCCCCCGAAAATACCATACCGTGAAACAATCACGAAAGCAGCACAGGCAGATTACCGTCATAAAAAACAGTCGGGAGGTGCAGGTCAGTTCGGGGAAGTGCATATGATTATTGAACCCTATGAAGAGGGATCAACTCCCCTTAATATGCAGAAAATAGGCGGAAAAGAGTTCAAGCTGTCAATCAGAGATACCGAAGAGATAAAACTTACCTGGGGCGGAAAGCTTGTTTATGTGAACTGTATAGTGGGAGGATCGATCGACGCCCGGTTTATGCCAGCAATACTTAAGGGTATCATGGAAAAAATGGAAGTGGGTCCGCTGACCGGATCCTATGCCCGCGATATAAGGGTTTATGTTTATGATGGCAAAATGCATCCGGTTGACTCCAACGATATATCATTTCGACTTGCAGGACGTAATGCTTTTAGTATTGCATTTAAAAATGCAAACCCTAAGATTCTTGAACCTGTATACGATGTTGAGATAATGGTCCCATCCGACCGTATGGGTGATGTGATCAGCGATCTTCAGGGCCGGCGAGGTATGGTGCTCGGGATGTCAAGTGAAAAAAGGTTTGAGATCATTAAAGCCAGGGTTCCTCTCGCTGAAATGAATAAATACTCAACAGCTTTGAGTTCAATTACAGGCGGAAGAGCTTTCTATACGATGAAATTTGCAGAATACGTTCAGGTATCTGCCGAGGTACAGGAGGCTGTAATTAAAGCATACCAAGAAGAGGAGGAAGAGGAATAATAACTGTTTAATTCACACCGTCTTCAGAACATCCCATACAAATGCCCTGATACCTACCTCTTCATTAATGGCATTTATCTTTTTTACCTTGTCGAGAATTGTATCAACGAGTTCGTCATCAACAATCGTAAGCATGCTCTTATTGATTTCCGGCCATGCATGTGTCCCAAGGTGAGGAACACCGGTATCACTTCCTCTTCCCCGGACATTTTCCCAGAGTGTATAGCCTTTTATTCCAAGCTTATCCATTAGAAAGTCTACTCTTTCGGTATGAGCCTGATTATATATGATCATTACAGCTTTCATAATTTCTGATTTGAATGATTAAAGTCTAATTGTTATTTCCGTTTCCGTTCATAAAGTCAAAATCGGAATAGACAGCAAGGGCCTTATTTCTCTCACCATGTTTTGCAAAGATCGCATAAACAACAGGTACTATGACCAGTGTTACAAATGTTGAGAATATCAATCCTCCGATAACTGCAACACCCATCGGGCTCCACAGCTCTGATCCTGATCCGGTACTCATGGCAAGCGGCAGCATTCCAAGAATAGTTGTGGTGGAGGTCATGATAACCGGTCTGAGCCTTGATCTTCCTGAGATTGAAATTGCTTCATATAGTTCGTTGCCTCTATCCCTCATAAGATTAATGAAGTCAACAAGCACAATAGCATTCTTTACAACTATACCTATCAACATAACTGCTCCGATACCGGATATTACACTAAGTGTTGTATGTGTAATGAACAGAGCCAGTGCCACACCTGAGAATGCAAAAGGAATGGAAAACATTATTATGAATGGCATTTTCAGGGATTCAAACTGCGATGCCATAATAAGGTAAACAAGTATCAGGCTTACAACAATCAGGAATGCTATATCCATAAATGATTCCATCTGTTCCTGAATTGCACCGGATATTTGTACCATTACACCTGAAGGAACTTCTGTTTCATCAATAGCTTTCTGTACCTCTTTCTGGAGTTCTGTTAATGATCTTTTATAAGGTGTGAAGGAGACATTTACAATCCTCTCCCTTCGTTTCCTTTGAATACTTGGTGGTGACCAGAACTCCTTTATCGCTGCAATTTCACCAAGTCTGATTATGTTACCCACTGGATTTGTTATTCCAATATTTTCAATATCAGTAAGAGTACTTCTTGCACTCTCTTTAAACCTTACTACCACATCATACTCATCACCAGACTGACGAAGGCGTGTCGCGGTCATACCTTCAACCCTGTTCTTTACAGCTGATGCAACCATTGCGGTATTAAGTCCGCTGGTAATCATTTTATTCTGATCAAGAATAATCTGAAGCTCAGGTTTTGATTTATCGCGGCTTATGGTAACATCTTTTGCTCCCTCTATTTTCCTTATCTTTTCTGCCAGCTCTTCAGCAACGATATTTGTCTGGGAAATATTATAACCATATACCTCAACATCTACAGTATTAGAACCAAATGATCCCATGCTTTCAGAAGTACTAACCGTAAAGTCCACAATTTCAGGAAATTGTGCAAGATCTATTCGCATCTCCTCGGCAATTGTCATCACATCTTTTTCTCTCTCTTCAATTGGCACAAGACGCATGGAATATGTTATTACATGTGTGCCGCCGGCACCGAATAAAGATGAGAACCCGGCCTGATCGTCTGAACCTGTTGATGAGGACACAAGATTGACCTCCAGGTATTTCTTCTTGATGAGTTCATCGATTTTATCGGTTGTCTTTATAGTCTCGTCCACCCTTGTACCTGTCTGAAGCTCAATTGTTGCAGTAATTCTTGACTGGTCTGCTTCAGGGAAGAACTCTGTATCAACCACAGCGAACAAACTCATTGAGGCTATAAAAATTATTAATGAGATGACAGATACAACAGTCTTATGATGAAGAGCCCAGCGAAGTGTTTTTTCATAAAAACGGTCGAACCAGTCAAGTGCTTTTCTTATACTTCCGTCATAGGTCCAGAATGGTGCATCCTTCCTTATCGGATACCATTTAAGTAAGAGCGCACTCATTGTGGGAGTAAGAGTTATTGCAGCAAAGACCGATGTTATAATAGTTATTGACACCAGCATACCAAGCTGCTTAAAGAGTACTCCGGTAAGTCCCTTTACAAATGTGAGCGGGAAGAAGACTGCAACCACTGTTAATGTTGTGACAATAACTGCGAGCCATACCTCATTTGTAGCATAAATTGCCGCCTCCCTGGGACGGCTTCCCCTTTCGACATGTTTTGTAATATTTTCAAGTACTACTATCGCATCATCCACCACCATTCCAATAGCAATTGAAAGGGATGTAAGTGAGATGATATTAATTGACTCTCCTGTAACAAAAAGATATATAAAGGCTACAACCAGTGAAATCGGTATTGTTACTATAATAATAATGGTAGCCCTCCAGCGGCCCAGGAAGAATAGCACTACCAGTATCACGAAAATTGCAGCATAAAGGAGTGTTTCAGTAAGGTTACTGATTGAGTCTTTTATAAATGTTGCACTATCAAACAGTTTTTCAATTTTGACATCTGCCGGCAGTTCTTTTTTAAGGGTTTCAAGACTCTTTTCAATCTCCCTGGTTACTTTAACTGTATTGCCGCCTGATTGTTTCTGCACATACATTGTCATTCCCTGGCGGCCATCTATTCTTGTATCAAGTTTTGTTTCACGTATTGTATCACGTACCACTGCAACATCCTTCAGGTATACATTATTACCGTTATAGCTGCTTACTACAATGTTCTTTATGACATCACTCTCGGGAAATTCACCCTGTATCCTCAGAGGATAATCATTCTGTCCCATTTCTATATAACCTGCAGGCATGTTCATGTTCTCTGCCCGTAAAATATTGCCGATCTGTTCTATTGTAAGATTGTATGCCTCCATCTTCCGCGGATCAACATCAATGTACACTTTACGGCCGGGGACACCTGCAAGACTCACTGATCCGACACCCTCTATCCTGTTGAGGGGATTTACTATTTTCTCATCAAGTATTTTTTCAAGTCCCCTGTAACTCTCTTCTGCAGTAATGGCATAGAAGATTATAGGCATCATACTTGAATTGAATTTCATTATTGTCGGCTTTTCACTGTCCTCAGGCAGGTAATTCTCTATGAAACTAAGGTTGCTTCGGATATCGTTGGAAGCTTCATCGAGATTTGTACCATATTCAAAATTCATAAAAATTACCGAGAGACCATCACTTGAGGTGGATGTCATTTCCTTAAGATTACTTACAGAGTTAAGCATATCTTCTATAGGTCTCGTTATATTGGATTCTATATCAGATGCGCTTGCCCCCGGATAGGTTGTTACTACTCCGACGAATGGCAGTTCCACCTCGGGGTATAGATCCACAGGAAGCTGGGTCAGTGAATAGAGACCTATCACGATTAATGCCACAAAAATCAGTATTGTCGTTACCGGTCTCCTTACGGAAGTACTGTATATACTCATTTTAATCTGTTGTTAGTCTGGATTTATTCTACTATTTCTAATTTATCATCATTAAGAAGCCTGGATTGTCCTTCCGATACAATCCTGTCCCCCTCACTCAGGTTATCTGAAATAATCTCAAGTTTGTCATCGAACCGTTTTCCTAACAGCACCTCAACACGTTTTGCTACACCCTGATCCTCAATAAATACATACCTTACATTGGTACCCTCCTGCAGAAGCACAGTACTGGCCGGAACGACAAAGGTCTCAACCTCCCCAAGGTCCATTGAAACCCTTACAAACATACCGGGTTTAAGAAGTCCTTTCTTGTTTGGAAGTTCGATCTCGGTTATAAATGAACGGGTAGCTGAGTTGATAGTTGGCGCAACAAGCAGTACTTGACCATTGAAAATCTCATCTTCATAAACATCAGCTGTAAGTGTAGCTTTCATTCCTTTTTTGATCAGAGGATAATACTGCTCAGAAACAGCTACATTGACCTTCAGAAGATCTACTTGCATCAGGGTTACAATTGCCGCTTTACCCGACATTGTTGTTGGTGCTCCGGAATACATTTCTCCATCTTCAAAATATTTTCCTGTTACAACACCTGTAAAGGGAGCTTTAACAAGAGTATTCTTCTCCATGAAGTTTACATTCGTTTTCAGGACATCATATTGAGTTTTTGTCTGATCATATGTCTGTTGCTTTACACTTCCCGTACTAAGCAATGTGTCAAGCCTGTTAAGGTCTTTTTCCAGATTGGCAAGCTGAAGCTTAAGCTGGTAAAGCTGTGTCCGGTCTATCAGGAAGAGATTATCGCCCTTATTCACTTTATCTCCGTTTTCCACATATATTCTTTCAATCCTTCCGGGAGATGAGGGAGCCATATTGACCTCCTCGTAAGGAAGAATGGTAGCTGTATAGTCAATTGTCCTGGCAATTTTTGTTTTTGCAAGAGTTAATACTTTAACTGGAATTGCAGCCTTTTCAGCTGTCACTTCGCTTTGAGCCGCAGATCTGTCGGTAGCTGATGAACATCCTGCCAGCAGAACTATACTGAAAAGTATTACCGGAATTGTTTTTAAGTATTTCATTATCAGATATTTTATTGATTTTTTATTATTGATTACATATTGTTTAATAACTTGTCGAGAGCCAGTTTAGTCTGCAGAAGGTTCATCAGGGCTGACACATAATTGCTTTCCGCCTGAAGATACTGACTGTTCGCCTGCGTAAGTTCAAGGCTGGATGCCATCCCCTGTCTGAATTTATTTTCCATGCTCGCATAAACTCTCTGTGAAACTTCAACATTTTCTTTCTGGCTCTTGTACTGAAGGTTTGCATTAACAAGGTTATAGCGCAGCTGTTTTTCCTGGATCTTAAGCTGATCCGAGACCATTTCTTTTGTGTTTTTTGCTTTCTCAAGGTTAAACTTTGCCTTTTTTATTGCCGCATACCGCTGACCGCTTGCTATAATTGGAATTGACATTTGCAGTGCGACAAGCGAACTGTTGTACCAGTTTATCTTTGACACCTCATCCCCCATTCCTGTTTTTGTTGTTGAAATAACTCCTGCCAGGGTTGGCAGAACCTGGGCTTTCTGTGCCTTAAGGCTCAGGGCAGACAACTGTTCCTGCCCTTCCACAAGCTTGTAATTCAAATTATTGGTATAGTCGAATTCCTGTGACAACAGTGCTTCCACATTTATCTCCTTTGTAAAATCTTCAAGGGTCCCCGTAAGTCTGATCCTGGTATCAGATGGCACTCCAAGCTGAAACCTTAACATATTGTAATTAAGCTCTATTGTTCTTCCCAGAGAGCTCCTGGAATTTTCAACCATATTGACATTGGAGACCATCTGATCAACATCTGTTGATTCTGCCATCCCTACATTGAACATAGTCTGCGTCGACTTCAGTGTTTCACGAAGGTTGGCAAGGTTACTTTCAAGAATCCTCAGTGATTCTTCAGATACCAGTATCAGGTAGTATACAGATGCAACTGACTCACGAATATCCAGCTCAGTGCTGTTTACGTTGGTCTCTGCCAGTTTCTTTGCAAGTTTTGTTGTCTCTATTCCCACAAGGTATGGAGCATTGAATAACAGCATGCTGGCCTGCAGCGCAACAGATGCGTTATACTGTGATCCCATGGTAATTTCTATTTTCTCATCAGGATTACCAAAAAAATCAGGAATCAGGAAGACCATCTGTTTAAGGTTGTCAGTAAAGCCCGCGCTGGATGAAACCTGCGGAAGTCCTGCTGAAACTGTTTGCCAGAAGGCCATTTTGGATGCCTCCACATCCAATCTGGCTGAAATTGCCATCTTGTTGTGCTGAATGGCATATTCCTGTGCCTCCCCCAGCGACAGTACCATTTCATTTCCTGCCTCCTGTCCCGACACCGTAGCCCAGGAGACTGCAAAAGCTACCAATGAAGTAATTAAATATTTTCTTTTCATAAAATACGGTTTTATCCTTTTTCTGTTAATTCTTGTGACCTTTATTTTCTTTTATTCTCTTCTTATCATATAAGTTTATCAGATCAAGACCCTTCTGTGTTGATATACCCCTGAGGTAATTAATATAAAAATCTCTGATCACCTTTTCATTTGTGAACTCATCCGGAGAAACAATATCATTGTCATTTGTCATTCTGATTACCTCCTGCATACATTTATCCGTTATCTCAATATCAATATTCTCACGAAAGATCCCCTGATTTATACCGCGTATTATTATTTCCTTATTTTCCTTATAGTAAGGGAACTCACCGGTTTCTTTAAGTTTCTTAACCAAATCATTATGGTATCTTTTCATATCAAGGCGGAATGCCGGACTCATATTCCGTAAATGTTCGGTCATTATATCAAGTATCTTAAAGATTGCTTCAATGACATTTTCCGATTCATTAAGTGTCTTGTCTATCAGGATTCTTTGTTTTTTAGTCATCCATTTCAGGACTCCTTTCAGAAGTTCATCCTTGTCTTTAAAAACCTCATATATTGTTCTTTTTGATATACCCATCTGGTTGGCAAGCATATCCATTGTTACTGCCCGTATCCCGTAAGTACGGAACATGGCAGCAGCTTCTTCTATTATTCTTTGTCTGTAATCCATTTTCAAATTAAAGCGCTGCAAAAATGCGAAAACTATTTTAGTTTACAAAGTTTTCATAGATAAATTGCTGTTAAATTTCGATAAAAAAGCGAAATTTACCGGTGAATAACAAAGGGTGTTAAGACGTTAAGGCATTAGGGCTTTAATGTTATAGGCAGTAATGCTCTGAAACTATAAAATTTTTAAAATGAAGACAAATAAGACTATTTACCAGGTCGATGCATTTACAGCCGAGCCATTTAAAGGAAATCCGGCAGGAGTATGTATTCTTCAGAAGGAGGTATCAAAAAAATGGATGCAAAATGTTGCTGCTGAGATGAATCTTCCGGAAACTGCATTTATTGTGGGGACAGGTGATAAGTATAAAATCAGGTATTTTTCCCCTGAATCAGAGGTTCCCCTGTGTGGACATGCAACTCTTTCATCAGCTCATATTATATACCAGGAAGGAATTGTCAGTAAGGATAAAACCATTACATTCGCCTCAGGGGTTGGAGATCTATATGTCAGAAAATCAGGAAACTGGATTATTATGAATTTCCCTGCATATAGTGTTGAACCAATGCAGATTCCATCATCTGCAGAAAAGCTTATTGGTATAAAACCAGAAGAACTTTACAGGACCAGTCACGGTTTGACCCTGGCACTGCTGCACAACGAAGAGGATGTCCGTAATCTTAAACCTGATTTCAACATGATGAAGGATTCCCCTTTTGGTGATCTTATTGTAACAGCTCCTTCGGAGGATACAAATTTCGATTTTTGTGTACGTTGTTTTGCTCCTGCACTGGGTATAAATGAAGATCCTGTTACCGGTTCGGCACATTGTGCCCTGACTCCTTTCTGGAATAAAAAAACCGGGCGTGAGGAATTCATTTCCCGCCAGATATCAAAGAGAAGCGGTATTTTAAAGGTAGCCTTGAAAGTCAACCGGGTTGAAATTGCAGGTCATGCCAAAACAGTTTTTAAGGCTGAGTTGTATGTGTGAGGAATGGTATGACGGTATAACGGTATGACGGTGCAACGGTTTTAAGGCATTTCACCTGTAAAGGTATAGAAATCCCCGGTACTCTTTTCCGTTATAATCGACGTCATCCCATCCCAATGCCCTGATTATATAGAAATAGACTCCTGGCCGGGCTTTTACTGAGGAATTATTGATATTACCATCCCAGCCTGTCCAGTTTTTAAGGTTCTCTCCCTCGCCGCTGAATGCATAAATTTTCATCCCGGAACGGCTAAAAATCTCTATGCTTAAATATCTGAGCGATTTGGATTCAACCATGAACCTCTCATTGTATGGATCGCCATCGGGAGTAAAAACATTAGGGATTGCCAGGGATGATTTCTCAACAGTAATAACTTCAGACCTGAGCGAATCGATGCAATGAAGCTCACTTTCAATTGTTAGCAATACTGTATATTCTCCCGGTTTATAACAGATATATGGTTCCGGATTCTCCACTTGTGAAAAAAGGCTGTCTCCAAAATACCATTCAAATTTATACCCTCTTACAGACAAATTTGTAAAGGATACTTCCAATGGGGCTTCACCCTCAGTAGGATCAATTTCAAAATCGGCATTTACATGGATCGACTCATAGATAAAGGATGATTCGCTGCTGCATGCAAGGGAGTTAACGGTTAATGTATATGTTAAATTTTCAAGTGGAGGCGTGAATGTGATCGGGTCAATTTCTGTTTCCGGATGAGGAATTGGTGATATCGGCTCTGACGACCAAATAAAAGATAATTCATTACTCAGGTTTAGCGGAGAACCTGTGCCCGGATCAAAGTAAGGGAATGTACTGACAGTTGCAGCGGTATCACCATCAAGAGCCACATAATTGCAGTGTTTTATAGGATTTTCAAGTTTTGCCTCAGATAAAGGAGGTTTATCAAATACTATCCAGGCCACGAAGCTTGTATCAGCGAAACCTGCACTGTCTATTTCCAATTTATACCCGCCTTCAACAAGGTTTTCAATTGTTGAAGAGGTTACACCTGTTTCAGTTTTAACAGCATCGCTGAAACTATTGTTGGTTTCGTTCCAGCGGAACCAGGAAAAGGTGTAGGGTCCTCCTCCCCCGGATACAGAAGAAGAAAGCGTTCCTGTTTCTGTACCTGTGGTACTGCAATAAACAAAAATGGGATCATTTATACCCGGCATCGATAGATATGAGGTATACCGTATTGCACCGGCTCCCGGAGCAGTAAGCTGTCCATGCAAAAATAACGGCAAAAAAACGGCTGCAATGATAAACCAAAAACGCACAGGCAAACTATGATTTCTAATATTAACGGATTCTATAACCTTATTTGTATAATATTTCGCAAGTTTAATAAAATCTTGTTATTTAACCACTAAGTGACACAAAGGTATTCACAAAGGAACACAAAGCATTTATCCTTTGTGCACCTTTGTGACAAACTTAGAGTTCCTTTGTGGTAAAATATTTATAATTACTGTTAATAAATTTTTCTCTTATTTTTTCAACTTTCCTGTTCTCTGAAGTTGTAATTGTTAAATTTGCCCTGCCCGGAACGCTGTAATTCAAAATAACACATGACCCGCAATTATCTTAACGACCTGAATGAAGCTCAGCAAGAGGCTGTTATCCACACTGAAGGACCGGCTCTTGTCATCGCAGGCGCCGGTGCCGGGAAAACCAGGGTGCTCACTTACCGGGTTGCGCATCTTCTCCAGAAGGGGGTACCGGCCGGTAAAATCCTGGCCCTTACTTTTACTAACAAGGCTGCCGGTGAGATGAAGGAGAGGATCGCCACGATTGCCGGTGCTGAAATAGCCCGTTACCTGTGGATGGGAACCTTTCATTCAATCTTTGCAAGAATACTCAGGATCGAAGGTGACAGGCTCGGGTATAAGTCCAATTACACCATTTATGACGCTGTCGATTCAAAGAGCCTGGTCCGGTCAATAATAAAAGAGCTTAATCTGGATGATAATGTTTACAAACCAGGTGTTATAGCAGCAAGAATATCAACCGCCAAAAATAACCTGGTAACTGCCAGTATGTATGCAGCTGATAATTCAATGTACGAAGCTGACAAGGCATGCCATATACCATTCCTGGCTGAAATATTCAAGATATATTCAACACGCTGTTTCAGATCAAATGCCATGGATTTTGACGACCTTCTCCTAAACACCAATATTTTGTTCGGAGATTTCCCTGACGTGCTGACTGCATACCAGGAGAGATTCAGATATATCCTTGTAGATGAATACCAGGACACTAATTATGCTCAATACCTCATTGTAAAGAAACTTGCGGCAGTTCACCATAATCTATGTGTCGTTGGAGATGATGCACAAAGTATCTACTCATTCCGTGGGGCAAGGATCGAAAATATACTGGAATTTAAAAATGATTATCCCGATTACTATCTGTTTAAGCTGGAACAAAATTACCGGTCAACACAGACTATTGTTAATGCAGCCAATGAGATAATTGCGAATAACGAAGGACAAATACATAAAAAGGTCTATTCAAAGAATGAGCAGGGAGAAAAGATTATGGTAATGAAGGCGATAACCGACACGGAAGAAGGATTTAATATAGCTTCGGATATCCTTGACAAGAGTCTTTCCCTGCAACTTAACTGGAGTGATTTCGCTGTTCTGTACAGGACAAACGCACAGAGCCGGATATTTGAAGAGACTCTTCGAAGGAAAAACATTCCTTACAAAATCTATGGCGGCCTCTCATTTTATGAACGCAAAGAGATAAAAGACATTCTTGCCTATTTCAGAATGGTAATAAACCCCAACGATGAGGAGAGTCTGAAGAGATCAATAAACTACCCTAAAAGAGGGATTGGTGATACGACGGTTCAAAAGACTCTGGACCTTGCTACTGAATTTAATACAACAGCTTGGAATATACTTACTAATGCAAAAGAATATCCGGGATATTTTAATGCAGGGACCACCAAAAAGTTATCATCCTATGTTGTTTTGATAAATAATCTTTCTGCCGATACCGGTAAATCTGATGCATATACCCTGGCAAAAGAAATTGCTTCTGCCTCAGGAATATTTAAGGAGTTGACGGATGGTAAACTGCCTGAGGAGATAAGCCGTTATGAGAACCTCGAGGAGCTATTGAATGCAATCAAGATATTCACCGAAGCCGCTGAGACCAATGGGGAGCCATCAACACTTGAGGCTTATCTGGCAAATGTTGCCCTGCTTACCGATCAGGACAATGAAAAGGAGGAGGACCGTAATAAGGTTACACTGATGACTATGCATTCAGCCAAGGGGCTGGAATTCAAGCATATATACATTGTCGGAATGGAAGATACCCTGTTCCCATCACCTCTTTCAGCAGGCAGCGCCAAAGAACTTGAGGAGGAACGGCGTCTTTTTTATGTTGCTGTGACCCGGGCTGAAAAAATGGCCACTCTCAGTTATGCATTGAACAGGTATAAGTGGGGTAACCTGGAAAGAAGCAATCCGAGCAGGTTTCTCCGGGAGATCAATTCACGATTCCTTGATTATCCGCAAACCGGAGGAAAACCATTCCATGGAAGAACGGGATACGGAAATAAATCTTCAATGTTCCGCGAAGAAACTGCAAAATATACAAATAAACCCCGATTGAGGAAATTTGAAAAGTCAATCAGCCCGGGTCAAAACTCATTTAACGGTACGTATCCTTCAGAGTTTTGCGAAGGAGATATTGTCCGGCACGAGAGGTTTGGAAATGGTGTTATAGTATCAATCGAAGGTGAAGCTCCTAATAAGACTGCTTCAGTTCAATTCGAAAAAGAAGGCCGTAAAAAACTGCTGCTGAGATTTGCAAAACTGAGGAAATACCCCCCACCCCCCCTAAAGGAGGGCTAATTCTCTGGATACAAATTAAATACCACTTAAAAGTAGAATATTATACCCCATTTAGGGAGTGCCGTGCAGCGGCGGATGTTACTTCTTCCCTCCTGCCTGTTTGAAATTCATCTGTCGGAATGAGTAGCCTGAGATCAATATTACGTGCTTATACCCAAGATTTACCTCTGATAAGAGTATTGTTCTTGTTTTCATGTTTAAGATGTTTAGATATAACTTATAAAGCTATTCAATTTAAATTTCATTATGATCAGCACCTGAAAGATTGCTATGAAAAAAAACCTGCCGGGGCAAAAGCCCCCGGCAGGAGAAAACATATTAAGAAAGAAAACTGAATGCTCTTTTTATGTAAGTGCCGGTTCTGCAGGCTTTTCTTTTTCAATAAGCACTGACTGATAAAGAGTTGCAAATGAACTTGATATCCACATAATAGCAGGGAATATACCTACTATAAATAATATCAATCCGAATATTATAATGAAAAAGGAGACCAGTCCCATTGCGAAGATCCTCCAGCCATGTCCCCGCGTAAGCTTCCAGCTTAATTCCACTGCCTCAATGGGATCAAGTTTTTTGTCCATCACTATATATGATACGAAAGCCAGACGGCAACCTATTATTATTCCCGGAATGAGAAGGGCAAAACACCCTAGTACCACAAGTGCGATCACCAGTAGATTTGCAAGAACAATATGAAGGTAGTTCTCCCAGAAACCTCTTATGAGGTATTCAAAATCAGGTTTGATCTTCCTGACAGCCTGTATAAAGGTCATATTTGCCCCATATTTAAATATAGGTACAACAAAAAAAGAATATAACAGGCCAAGAAGTCCGAAGAAAGCTGCAACCATGCCTATTGAAGCCCAGTTGACAATACTATGTATGTTTCCCGTCCATTCCCATGGTCTTCCGTGGAAATCACTGGCATCGAATTTAAAATTCACAATCTGAGACGGGCCTGTAACAATGGCAACAATAATAACGATTAAAAGAAGCCTGATGAAGTTATCCACCATTACTCTCCATCCTGTTCCGAAACTGTTACCAAAAGTGGGGATCAATTTGTATTCATTACTTTTTTCCATTTTTTCAATTATTAGTTAAAAACTGAGTTTATTTTATGTAGCAAATGTAAACCCTGTTTTTTACCCGGACTTCATACTATGGTAGTGTTTTTTTATTTTCCTACTTAAGTAGTGTGTGCAATACTTTGGTAGTGGATAAGCAGAATGCCTGATATCAATATTTTTTTACCTTTATATTATTATGCTGAAGTACCTGGTTTTTGCAGTATTTATCCTTTCGGTTGCTCTGGCCGCAGGAAGCGTGGCCCTTGTATCACGGCTCAGAAACAGGTACAGGGCAGAAATATTTTCTTCTCTATTATATTTCCTGGTCTTCGTTTTTACCTTCGGCTTTTACGGAATATGGGGACAGGTAATCATAAAGGCATTCCTTTCTCCTTATATTGATCCTGATCTTATTATACGGTTTACTGATATTTCTTTATTCATGGGCCTTCCTTTCCTGGTCTTTGCCTGGCTCATGCTTATGAGATTCTCAGGAGAAATATCAGGAAGGAAATACAATAACAAACATCTTTCCTGGTTCCTGCTGGTCAATTTTGGCGTAATTTTCGCCCTGGGCTATATTATCGCACAGGAAAAATTACTAAATCCGGAGATCCTTATACGGTATTATTTTATCAGCATGAATTTCTTCTACTCATCAGTTGCTACATTTCTGATAATTTTTCCAAAGAAAGGAAAATCATTCATACATGCCTATGACCGCCGCACAATTACTGCAGGAATAATAACTGTAATGCTGTTACAGTGTATTCTTCTTCTTTTCTATTCATTATCTGTGTATATAACCGTGGGTTTTATCCTTGCTTTTTTTGCCGGAAATTCATTTCTCCCGGTTTATTTAACATATGGTACAATGATGTCATCTTTGAGCGAAGAGTCAGGTAGAGATGTATCATTTGAAGAGTTTTGTAAAAAGTATGAAGTCTCACCCCGTGAGACAGACATTGTTTGCGAAATATGTAACGGTCTGAGTAATAAAGAAATAGCTAACAAGCTCTTTATAAGCCTGCAGACGGTTAAGGATCATACTCACAGGATCTATATTAAAACAAATGTAAGGAGCAGGGTTCAGCTGATCAACCTGGTGAAGGAAGAAGTACCACCGTCAAAATAATATAAACACTATTACCGCTCCTCCCTCGAATTCCAGTTCAAAATGATCTCCGGTTGCTTCATTCAATGAAGCCTCCCACCAGTTTTTAAGTTTTCTTTTAATCAGAGGATACAGCAATCCGGATGAGGTTATTTCTGTTTCAGAATTTATTGAAAAAATGGAAACCTGCTGCCCAGGCGATGATTCAAATCTACTGGTTTTTAAAACAGGATAAAAGATCCCCGTATCAGTGATCATCTTAATATTAATGAACTGTGCATATTCCGTAAGCAGTGAGATATTACCGACAGTATGATCTTCACGTTTCCCCGTTGCTCCCAGGATTACAATATCATCATAACCTCTTTCAGAACACCATCTTACTGCCTTGGTCAGATCATTGGTCTCCTGTTCCGTGTCTTTGAAGATCCTGTCGCTGTATTTTCTGAAAATCTCCGGATTAAGCGAATCACAGTCTCCCACGATAGCAAAAGGTTCAAGTCCGGATTTTAAAAGTGACTTTGCCCCTCCATCACAACATATTATATGTGAGGCATTTCTGAGAACAGTAAGAGGAATTTCATGGGATGGGAAATTTCCGTCAGCCAGTATTACTATGCCTCCAGATTTTATAGTTTCCATTCCCGAAATTTACAAATAAATTTTATCTGTTCTGCATCAGTCTGCCACAACTCTGGTCTATCTGCTCCTGAGGATGTGAAGGTAAGGTGTGGATAGCTGCTTGGGACGGAGGAGTTATTGAAATAGACCTGTTGCCCGATGATGGTGTCATCCACGATATTACAACAGCTACATCATATGCCGACAGTATACTCTGGGTCTCAATATATTTCGGAATGAGCCGCTATGATGGTAAATACTGGAATGGCTATTTTGATCATGAAAGTTGCCTGGCAAGTAATTTTATTAACTTTGTCAGAGCTGAAGGTTCTGTAGTATTTGTCTGCTGCGATAACGGCTTATGCACTTTAAACTGTAAAACATGGGTTACCTGTAAAAAGAATGACAATGATGAAAACGGAAAAGCTTTATTTATAGAGGGAACAAAAGTACTTGAGGAGATCCCTTTGTCACCCTGTTTCTCTCATAATCTTACTATCGGTGTTTATGCTGAGGTTGATGTATTGTGGATTGCAACTTCAAAGGGTGTAAGCCGGGGAGAAATAATAAGGTAAAATTCAGAATATTACAATTCAAATAATAAAAAATATTACTGTGAGATTTTTAATGAAAATAACAATAATCATTCTCCTGATTTCAGTATTGCCAACTCAGTTGATTAAGGGACTGGAACTTCCAAAGAATAATAGCAATATACCTGATGACAGTCAAAGCAGCTATGCCCTGGTTGAGTATATATACCAGTTGAATAATCACAAGAGGGTCGCAGTAATAAAAACAAACAGCAGGTATGGACGGGTGGGAACAATGCATTTTCAGCATGCTGCAGTTCGTGCAGGGCATCCTGTTATTATTGAGGAACGTTTTGATGACAGGGATATAATATTTAAGTGATTGAACCATGGAAATTAACACATACAATACTCCGGCTAATATTAATTTTACTGTTCCGGTAAGGGTTAATCGTGAATCCAATCCTGAAGGAACAATAGTCAATGTTAACGGCGTTAAAGTAGGGGGCACGGAGGTTGTTGTCATTGCCGGCCCTTGTGCCATTGAGAGCAGCGAACAGTTATATGAAACTGCCAGGGCAGCCAAGAAGGGAGGTGCAAGGATTATGAGAGGTGGTGCTTTTAAACCCCGTTCCTCACCTTACAGCTTCCAGGGTCTGGGAGAAGAGGGACTGAAGATGATGCGCAAAATAAGCAATGAAACAGGATTGCCGATAGTCACGGAAGTTATGGATACACGTGAGATGGAAATGGTTGCCGGTTATGCCGACATGCTCCAGATAGGTTCAAGGAATATGCATAATTATCCGCTGCTGAAAGAGGCAGGCCTGATCCGTAAACCGGTGCTGCTTAAACGCGGAATGATGGCAACAATAGAGGAGTTCCTGCTGGCTGCGGAATATATACTCAACCAGGGGAATACACAGGTAATACTTTGCGAAAGGGGTATACGTACCTTCGAGACCTCCACAAGGAATACCCTCGATCTGAGCGCTGTTCCGGTTCTGAAAAAACTGACCCATCTTCCGGTTATAGTTGATCCAAGTCATGGGACAGGAATAAGGTGGATAGTGCCTCCAATGGCCAAAGCAGCAATAGCTTCCGGAGCTGACGGTCTTATTATGGAAATCCATCACAAACCCGAAGAAGCATTATGCGACGGACAACAATCCCTTTATCCTGAAGATTTTATCGGATTGATGACCGAACTGAAGAAAATTGCACTGGCTGTAGGCAGAGAATTATCATTGCCTTAACCTTCGGATAAATGAAGGTTCTGCAGGTTCAATCATTAAAATTTTTCAAACAATCACTGCTGGTTTGTATAATACTCTTTTTACAGGCAGCTGATATTATTGATGTCCAGGCATTTTATCTGACACAATCGCTCTTCGGGTCTTTGAATCTTATGAACGAAAATGAGCTGTATGGTAAAACACCGGGAATGGTCGCTACTTATGCCTTCAACGGAATGAATCTTAAGCAGGAGGTTGTAAAAACAGGTCAGGTGTGAATGCGATACCTTATAGTGATCGTTTCCATGCCCTCAGACCTGCAAACGACATTGCAAAATAGATCAGGTAGAGTATTACCGTGGGATAAAGGCCCCTGGTAATAAACAGCAGCACTGAAGCTGCATTAACAGCGAGCCAGAGGTACCAGTGTTCATAGATCTTCCTGGCAAGCATCCATGTGGCAATAATTGAGAGGGATGTTATGAATGAATCCCACTCCGGCACCGGCGAATCTGTAAGCCGGTCAAGAAGCAGCCATATAACTGTATACAAAACAACAAATACTAAAGCAAGAATAATCCCCGTTTTAGCTTTTAACCTTGAAACCTGAAGTTTCTCACTCTCACTTACACCCCCCTGCCCCCCCTCAAGGGAGGATTCTTTTCTGTTTAATACCACGTCTTTACTCCTCTCCTCTGCCCTCTTGTCGGCGGTCGCCGGTCGCCGGTTGCCCCGGAGCCACCAGTACCAACCCAGTATACTTATCGCCAGGTAATATCCTTGCAGACTCATGTCTGCGTAAAATTTGTTTGTAAAAAAGACGATTATATAAACTGCTGAGGTAATTATTCCCACAGGCCATAGCCATATATTTTGCCTTATTTCAAGAAATACATAGAGAATGCCTGTCACAGCCCCGAATATTTCTATATAATTATCTGACAGCCAGCTATATAATTCCATAGTTAATACCTTGACCATCAAAAGGTAAGAGCAGCTTTTACCATAAAATTAATACCTGCCTGCGGGAAATAGTATGACCAGGTTTTTTCATCCCCGTTTTCGTACCAGTTTCCGCCATAGGCATTACTCTCATATTTACTGTTCATAATATTATTGACAAGAAGCTGAAATATTACACCTTTTGTTTTAGGGATCAAAGGTTCATAGTCAATTCTCAGGTTATTCACAAAGTACGCATCGATCATTCTTTCGGTGTTCATTGTATTATCGAAATATTGCTTCCCCACATATTTGCTGATGATATGTATTCCTGTGTTCTTCAGAATTCTTAAATAAATATCGCTGCTTCCTGTTACCGAAGGAGAATATGCTATATCAACAGTCCCCAGGTTTTTGCTCCTGTACTCTTCCGACCAGTCAGAAGTGTTGTAATCAATATAATATTCGACAAAATCCCTTATTTTGTTGCTGCTTAGGGTAAAGCTGAAATCCCAGCTTAAGGCCTCAATTGGTTTTATAGAAGTGATCAGTTCAATTCCCAGGCGGTGGCTTTTATTATTACATCTTCAGTCATGAAGGAGAGTTGTTCAAGAACAACATCCAGTATAAGCACACCGGAGAGATCCACTTCGTGTGTCTGAGATTCATAACCTGTAAAGGAGAATCGCAATGAATAACTGCCATCGGCCAGATTTGTAAACGAATAACTGCCGTCAGCAGCTGCATAAACTCCATAATAGGTTCCTTCAATCGTTATAGCGGCTCCGGCAAGCGGATTTCCCCTTGTATCTGAAACCCTGCCTTTTATTACAGATCCGTTATCATGATATCCCGATGCAAGGGATATCACTGTAAATGCTGCAAATAGTAACAGAAAAAACAGTTTTTTCATTTTCTATTAATTTTAATTATCAGGAAAATGAGGCTGCTATATTAAACTGGTTACTCTGAAATTCTCTTTCCCTACGCCGGCATTACCCGGATCAGGTATTAGGGTTTGATCTCAGCCCGTAATATTAAGGCACCCCATTTTCTGTGAATTCAAAGATACAACATTTTACGGGATTATTCAATTTTTTAATAAATTAGCAATAAAAATAGGACCCTAATGAAAGAGCTGCTCAAAAAACTTAATTACAGGGAACAAAAAAGAATTGCAGTTATAAATGCTGAGCAGCAATTTATAAGGACAATCTCAAAAGAGCTTAAAGGTATAATAACCGACAGTGAAATAGATCCGCGTTGTCCTTATGAATTCATGATAATATTTGTCAGGTCTGCTAAAGAAGTAAAGCATTTTACACCGCTTGCGCTTCATAATCTGACAGCTGACGGCTTACTATGGTTTTGCTATCCAAAGAAAAGTTCCAGGCTCTTTTCTTCGGTACCGGAACGTGACAAAGTGTGGAATTCCCTGAATAAACTTGGGTTTTATGGGATCAGGATGGTGTCTGTTGATGACAACTGGTCAGCAATTCGTTTCAGGAATATAAAGTATATTAAATCAACCTCATCAAGATATCCGAAAAAAGTTGAAAAGGATAATATATAGAATCCCCTCCCGGGAGGACTTGTTCCGCGAAGCGGAAGCCAGTCCCGATAGCGGGAGGTTAGGAGTGAGTTAAATGATCAAAACAGCCAAAATAAAAACTCCTCTCGGAGAAATGGTAGCTGCGGCTTCAGAAGATGGAATATGTCTTCTTGAGTTTACTGAAGGAAGAACAGTGGCCGCTGATTATGAGAATCTCACATCCCTTTTTAATACAAAAGTCAAACGTGGAAGCAATAGTCATATCAGGAACCTCAAGAAGCAGCTGAAAGAGTATTTCAAGGGTAAAAGAAAAGAGTTTTCACTTCCTCTTGTGATCCCGGGTACTCAATTCCAGAATGAAGCATGGGGAGAATTAATGAAAATACCATTTGGGCGCACCAGTACTTACCTTGAGCAGGCAGAAGCAATTAATAAACCTGGCGCTTTAAGAGCAGTTGGTCATGCTAATGCTTCAAACAGGATAGCCATTATAATTCCCTGCCACAGGGTAATTGGTACTGATGGCACTCTTGTCGGTTACGGAGGCGGATTGAAAAGAAAAAATTGGCTGCTTGAACATGAAAAAAAATTTTCGGGTAAAGCCACTGATCTTGACCTCTTTCCCGATTAAAATAGATTTTAACCAATAATAATGTAATTATGAATACAATTAATACCCGGAAATATCTCCTGGTAATATTTCTTTTGACAATTATAATCATACTGGCGGGATGTGCTCATAATGAGGTGGTTGATGAGTGTCTGACCGGACATACCTATGGTTTCTTCGGAGGCTTATGGCATGGTTTCATTGCTCCCTTCGACTTTATTGGTATGCTGTTTAATGATGAAATTACGATGTATGCACAGAACAACAATGGAGGTCTTTATGCACTCGGATTTCTTATCGGCAGCGGAGGATGGGGCTTTTTTGGTGGAAGATCCGTGAGGAGAGTTAATCATTCAAGGGTCACCTACCAGTCACAGAAATTCGATGATGCGGAAATTGTAGAATGACCTCTCGCCAAACCCCTCCCCCAGGGGCTTAAAAAAATGATTAACTTTAGCTATCATTAAAAACTCATTACTATTCTTATACTTAGTAAAACAAATAATTGTCATGAAACTACTAACTGAATCACTAAAAAGAAGGTTTTTCATATCCCTCTTCCTGATGGTATTTGCAGGTTTGTTGCTTGTTGATTGTTCCGGTCCTGCAAAAAATGCCGGAGCCACACTTGAAAAGGGATTTCAGAATCCACCACCAGGTGCAAAACCACGTGTATGGTGGCACTGGATGAACGGTAACATTACAAAGGAAGGTATACGGGCCG
>CAZWZQ010000006.1:0-70062 GCA_964638955.1 uncultured Rikenellaceae bacterium
ATACTGATTTCCTGGGATTGCATCCCGATAAATGAGAATGTCAGGCTCTTGGCTCCCTGAGGAACTTCAATGCTGTATTTACCATCAATATCGGTCATCGCTCCCTGAGTTGTTCCGGTTACAACAACGTTTACACCAGGAAGGGGTGTGCCATCCTTTCCCGTAACAGTACCGGTTATTTGTTTTTGCTGGGATTCTATTACTAATGCGAGAGCCAGTAAGTCATTCTTGAGGGGATCAGTGGTTAATAAGATCTTCCTGTCAAATACTATATAACTGACATTTGTTCCTTTAAATAATTCAGGAAGTATATCGGCTATCAGCTTATTTTCTGCCTGAATATCAACAATCCTGTTGACATCAATCTGTTTCTGGTTAAAAATAAAATAAAATTCACTCTTGAGTTCTATTTCATCCAACACGTTTTCGAGCTTTGCGTTCTCCATGTCTAGGGAAACCTTCGCTACCTGCGAATAGGTGGGAATAGCCAGGACATTTGAAACACTAACCACAATAATGAAGAATGCAATTTTAAGTTCCATGATTAGTTTTTTTAGGGTTGGGTGTGAATGCACCCATAAATCACATTTTTTTTTCATAACTTTGTAAAGTTTTTAGTTAGGTTATTATTTTTAAATAGTAACTTAGCATTACATACAGGAAAGCGGTTCCATCGCTTTCCTGTTTTTGCTGGTAAAAGATTGTCCCATAGGCAATTGTCTTTAAAATTAATATCCATTCAGATTATTTGGTTCTATGTGTTATAATTACTTTCTTTTTAGCATAAGTCTCATCTGGTTTGAGATTCCCGTTTTCAATTCTGTAATTTATTGGCAAACTGCGTTTCATTATACTTAAAACATCTTCAAGGCCCTCATCGATGAAGGTCGCACGCCACCTGATGTCTTCAGTTGAACTGACATTAACTTCAACATCAATATTATACCACCTTTCAAGTCTCCTTGCAACAACATCCAATGGATCATTCCTGAATATCAGCTTGCCTTCTGTCCATGACAAATATTTTCGAGTATCCACTACTTCTGTCGAAATATCTTTCAGGGATTTATCATAAACTACAAGATCATTTGGTTTCATAGTAAATGATTTGTTCGTTTCGTTACCATTAAATACTAATTTCCCCTCCTCCAGAACCACTTCGACATTATTCTCATTTTCATAGGAGGCTATATTAAATCGTGTGCCTAAAACTGAAACAAAAACTTCATTTGTTTTTACTTCAAATGGTCTTTTCATATCCTTAAACACATCAAAAAAAGCTTCTCCTTTAAGAGTTACCTGGCGATCTGCATTAAAATTTCCATTGTATTTTACACATGAATTGCTATTTAACCACCCGGTCGTGCCGTCAGGCAGACTAAACTGCACCCGTGTCCATGCCGGAGCTTTAATTTCAACCCAGGTTTCTCTTTTCAAATAAGTATCTTTATAAGTTTGTAATCCAATATAGATTACAAGGGGAAGAATTATTATGCCGGCTATCCGTAATGTCCATTTTAAAATACTATCAAATGACCAGGCTTTTCGTGCTGATAATCTGGTGTTTATTTCATAATGAATTCTGTAAAGGATATGATCAAGATTCTTTTTATCCTCATCATCTTCAGGCAATAATTCGTCAAATTGTCTTGATAAAAGACAATTTAATTCCTTCTCTTTATTCTTATCGCAAAATATTTCATTAATATAAGATGCATCCTTATCAGAATACTTTCCCTTGTAATAATGGTTTATCTTTTCACTATCAAAGCCAATCTCTGTCATATTATACTCTCTCTATTAATTTTAATATATTATAATAGTAATATCAGATTCTGGCTTAATACTCCTGTCAGAAAAAAAGCAGTTCTCTTACCATAAAGAACTGCTTTTACCCTAATCAACTAACCTCAACCAATTAACAGTATTTTGCCAGATACATTTATTTATATTCCCTTTGGTTCCGGTGCATTTTTCATCCTGATAATTATGCACTGGTGAAATAAGATCGCTGATCTTAATAGAGGTACTACCCATCCTCTTCTTTATAAACATGCAATAAATCTTTTTCAAAATCACTCCTTAACAATCATTATTAATCTTCAACATATCATAATATCCATTTCTGCCCGGATACACCTACCCGCAGAAAAAGAAAAATAATAAACACTGTTATTTAGGGTGTGTAATAATGCTAGAAATGCGTTTTTTCTATTACTAATCCATAATTAATTATGAAATAAATAGTGTGAAAAATAAAATAACAGGTATAATTTCACGGTTAAGATTTGTTCTGATGAATTTCAATGCATCTGTCAATTGATTTTCCACAGTTTTGTGGCTGATTTTCAATTCCTCCGCAATTTCTTTAATACTCAATCCTTCGAACCTGCTTTTTATAAAGATCTCTTTACGTCGCTCGGGTAATTGATTGACTAATTCAGTTATATATTGATATAGTGAATCATAAGTAATTTTCTGCGAAGTCTGCATATCCAGATCAGGATTTATTCCGGTTTTAAAATATTCAGATAAATAAGCTTTGGTCCTGAAATGTTTTCTGATAATGTTTAAGGCAATTGCAAATAGGAATGATTTAAAAGACAGTTCCTCTTTAAGATCTGAATGTTTCTCCCAGATTTTTGTAAAGACTTCCTGAACCAGTTCTTCTGCCTCATCTTCAGATTTTAAATACCCCAATGCAAAACGGTACAGACGGTTACTATATTTCCTGAACAGAGTGTTAAAGGCTAACAGGTTACCTTTTGATAATTGTTTTACCAGTAATCGTTCATCATCATATATTTTAGGGCTTTGCATCCTGAAGAGTCTTTTGAATCAGAATATATTTATCATGTCAATTTTAAAAGAAAAAAACAAATCAATCTGTCAATTAACTGTTTATGATTATGGAAAAATAACGTATAAATTTCTAAACGTCTGTTTATAACGTTAAAAGTATGAAAAAAATGCAGGATATTAAAAGATAAAGTATTTTTCCATATCCGGCATTTAAATATTACCGGAGTTTCCTCAAATATTGATGGTTAAACCAATATGATGCCGATATAATGTAGCATTAAGAATTTTAGTAAGTGAAAGTTATTCAAAAATAGAGTTACCTTAAAAAAATTGCGTCCAAATTACAAATTTGGCAGTTAGTCAAACCCATAAAATGCTTATGGAGGCAAATTCTTTATTATTGAACCGGTTCAAGATGTAATATAATAAATCTTCAGGGACTATTTCAAAAAATCCTGGCAAAGTTAAAAAGCGATTAGTGAAGAAGATGATTTTCGGAATACAGCCAGACAGGCAAAGGCAGAGCGCATTGATCGTCATGTAGAGCTGAGGAAACTCAAGAATCCTGAGATTTCAACAACAGGTTTTTCACCATGGGTATCCTCGTCCCTGAGCTTAATTTCAATCACCTTTTCCTCGCCGGGCATCAGTGATACATAATTATCGCTGTAGAATACCGGCAGAATGCGTTCTCCGCTGCTCTTTCCAATAACCTTGAGCTTAACCATAAGAACAAGTGTCTCTGCAGTGTTTTTCAAAGTGGTGGTCAACAGCCATTCATCACCTGATTTTTTAACAGCCGTGCTGTTATTAAGGTCTACCTTTGGCAGATCGCCGAGAGCCTGGTAGTTGCCGTCTTCAATTCCGCGCTAATAATAATTCTCTGAGATGATCTTCAGAATGAATCAGAGAAACTGAAAAGCACATTACTTATTTTGACAGCACAGGTATCTGTCTGTTAATTGATTCTTCAAGAGAGATGAGGGTTTCGGTACGGAGTATGCCGGGTATATTTTGGATCTTGTCGCTCAAAATATTTTTCAGGTGTTCATTATCTCTTGCATATACTTTTATAAAGAGAGAATAGTTACCCGTAGTATAGTGACATTCAATTATTTCCGGCACATCCTGGAATTTTTTCACTACATCATGGAATTGTCCCGGACGTTCGAGGAAAATACCGATATAAGCGCATGTTTTAAATCCGACAAGTACCGGGTCGACCTTAAATTCTGATCCCCTTATAACGCCAATACGGATTAGGCGTTGTACCCGCTGGTGTATTGCAGCACCTGATACACCGCATTCCCTGGCCACCTCCAGGTATGGTATCCTGGCATTTTTTGTTATAATATCCAGGATCTTCCTGTCGAGATCATCTATCTGTAAATTATCTGTCATTATAAAATTGATTGATTAATAAAATTATACATTTTGCTTTCTGGACTGAAAAAAATCAAGGAAAAGATAGTTATAATTATCTGGAATTACAAAATAATGCGGGATGAGTAAAATAATACTCTGGTGGAATAAAGGTAGATCCCCCCTATAAACTTAAGATTATTTATTTATGTACCCTACAATTTCACTGATATCAGAAAAACTCTTTCTTTCAAGATACTGTTCAATTCCCTCAAGAATCTTCACTGAAGCCCTGGGATCAATAAAAGAGGCTGTTCCCACCTGTATGGCTGAGGCACCGGCAAGGAAGAATTCAATAGCATCATCGGCATTCATGATACCGCCTATTCCTATCACCGGGATTTTAACGGCCCTGGCAACCTGCCAGACCATCCTGAGGGCAACCGGCTTAACAGCAGGACCCGATAATCCGCCGGTAACTGTTGAAATCGATGGTTTCATTTCACTGGCATCGACTGCCATACCCAGGAGCGTGTTGATAAGGGAAACAGAGTCGGCTCCCTCCTCCTCCGCAATACGGGCAAATTCGACAATATCTGTAACATTCGGGGTGAGCTTAACTATAAGCTTCTTCGAATATACAGCTCTGACAGCCTTTGTTACACTGCGTGTTGATGCCGGATCTGTCCCAAAGGTCATGCCGCCTTTTTGCACATTGGGACATGATATATTGAGCTCAATGGCAGGTATTTTGCTCAGCGAGTTAATCCTTTCAGCAAGAGCAACATAGTCTTTAATATAGCTGCCGTTGATATTTACAATTACATTCGTCTTATATTTCGAAATACGCGGATAAATCTGTTTTTCAAAAATTTCAATACCCTTGTTCTGCAAGCCAACGGAATTAAGCATTCCTGAAGGGGTTTCAGCCATTCTGGGCGAAGGATTTCCTTCCCTGGGCTCAAGGGTTGTACCTTTCACAATAATGCCTCCTAAGCGTGAAATATCAATAAAATCGTCAAATTCAGATCCATAGCCAAAGGTTCCCGAGGCTGTAAGAACCGGATTCTTAAAGTGCAGATCCCCTATATTGAAGCCAAGTTTTACCATATCAGATCTTTAATATTGAAAACCGGACCATCGGTACAGGTGCATAGGTTGCCGTTCAGAGTTGAAACGATACAGCACAGACAGGCTCCAATGCCACACCCCATAAGTGTTTCCAATGATACTTCGCAGTCAATGTCATTCTGCCTGCAATACTCCCCTACTGCCTTCATCATTACCTCAGGACCGCAGCAATAGACCCTGTCATAATTCTGCTCCGATAGTATTGTATGCTCACTGACAAAACCCTTTTCTCCACGTGATCCATCCTCGGTGGTCAGGAACACTCTTCCCACCTTCATATACTCATCATATTCAATAATACGTTCACTGTTCCGGAAACCCAGTAATATGTCAGGATGGTGACCGTTTTCATCAAGATATTTACCCATAAATAATAATGGTGCCACACCGCAGCCGCCGCCAACCAGAAGTATTCTCTGATTGCTCTCAGGCAGGCTGAATGAATTTCCCAGGGGGTATATGATATTAAGCATATCGCCCTTCTCAAGCTTAGAAAGTGCCTCAGTCCCTTTTCCGGCTATCTGAATAAGGAACTTCAGAGTATTTTCTCCGTAATTGACGTCATGTATAGAGAAGGGCCTGCGTAAGAAGGTCTCCGGACTCCCCTTCACTTTTATCTCGGCAAACTGTCCGGGTCGCATCTCAGGTAACTTTTCCTTACACCACAGTTCAAGAATAAAGGAGTCCTTGTTAAGCTTTTGATTATTAATTATTTTTAGAGATTCGATGCGTTTACCCATCTCCTGATGTTTACCGTAAAGATAATTTTATTAGCGAATATCATAAAATTATACAGATATAATTCATCTGAATCAGAGATATGTACACCTCTGAATCTTTCAAACACATACCTCCCCGACTATAGATCAATCTTTTCCCGGCAGGTATTCATGAAAACTGTTATCCGCATAGAACCATACTATTTTTTCAACTTTTTGCTTTTCATCCCTTACCTTATCTCCTGTATTTCTGAGATTCACATCACTAATCTTTTTTTTGGATTCTTCAACAGGCTGATTTACAACATTATCTGTACTTTTTTCGCTTTCTTTAATATCTTCAAACAGTTTCTGCATCAATTCATCTTTATACATGTTTCCCCTGCCGAAAAGAAGCCATTCAGTTGATAAAAAAGGGTATTTTTCTAGCATCTTCAACACAAAATCAAGACTGGGCTTGTTTCTACCCGATAATATATGGGATATACCTGATGGCTGAACACCTATTTCTTCTGCTAATTGTGCAGAAGTCTTATTTTCTGCTTTTAAAAATTCTATTAATCGTTCTTTCATCATATAATAATTTAATTTTAATGGTATGATGGAACCCACATGTAGCTGATTATTATAATATGGTGTTTAGCTTCGCTGAGCTCGCAAGCTCGGTTGTGTATGTAAATACATGTGGGTTTCATAGAAATAATTTGTTTTCACAAATGTAAACCTTTAATTCGTTACACATGTAATTCTTTACCATTACATGTGTAAACATTGGCTTAATTACTCGGACTGGTAATATAATACTAAGTTTTAACAGCCTGATATTCAGTGCCTTAAAAGTGTAAATATTTCATGTTTTACTGGCGTTTAGACTTGTTATATTCTGGTATACAATCTATTATGGTCTGTTTCTAAAGATTTTACAGTAATAACTTCATTTTTAGCTCTTTATTCTTATAGTCTGATGCAAAATAATATATATAATCATACTGATTTATAATATATTATAAAATTATAAATTTTTATTAAATATAAATTACATCTGTAACATTAATATGTACTATTTATTGATTACATCTGTAAATAATGAACTATTTAAGGCTATTTACAAATGTAAATCCGAGCCATTATTGTAATTTTGTTAGGGTTAACTTATATTAATACATTAACTTCGTCAGGATTAATTTTTCAGAACTCGTCCTCCACTCTCTATTGAAATATTCAATTCTCACTGAATATATGAAAAAGAAAAAAATCTCCGGTTTGAGAGGAATTATCATATAGTTTATTTTTCTTTAGAAAATAATTGAATCTTTCAATGGTGAAGAAAAAATTTTCGATTGCTCTGCATTACCAGATCCTTATAATGCTGATTGCCGGAGGTTTCTTTGGTTTTTATTTCCCCTCAGCCACTTCCTATACCAACTGGATGGGAGAAATATTTCTCAGAGGCCTTAATATGATAATAATCCCGTTGATCCTTTGCTCCATAACCACAGGTGTTGCAAGTGTCGGCAGCAGCGGCAACCTGGGCAGACTTGGCTTTAAAACGCTGGGTTATTATGTTTTTTCAACATTTGCAGCAATTGTAACCGGATTTGTTTTTGTCTCGATACTGAAGCCGGGAGTAGGTGCAGAACTCGGATTTCAGGCGCCTGTGGAAGAAATTGCTGCTGCCACGGACAACTTCGGCAGGACACTTATAAAGATAGTCCCCACTAATATTTTCGAGGCAATGGTCCAGGGACAAATGCTTTCGATCATATTCTTTGCCATACTTTTCGGGTATTTTATAACCCGGGTCAGTGAGAAATCGAGTCAAATGCTTACTGGTTTCATTAATTCTGCCCTTGAGGTTATAATGAAATTAACCCTGTTTGTGATAAAATTCACACCAATAGGTATTTTCAGCATCACTGCAAAGGTAATTGCGCAGCAGGTGGAAATGGGAAACAATATCAGCGAAGTTATAAGCCGCCTGGGAATCTATTTCATCGTTGTGATGCTTGGATTACTGGTTCATGCCTTTGTTACTCTTCCTTTATCGGTAAGAATCCTGGGAAAAGCCAATCCGCTGAAACACTTCAGAAATATGGCAACTCCGCTGCTCACTGCCTTTTCAACCTCATCATCGAACGCAACACTTCCTCTTACCATGGAAGCTGTGGAAGAAAAAGACGGTGTTTCCAATAAAATAGCAAGCTTTACCCTGCCGCTGGGCGCTACCATCAATATGAACGGAACGGCATTGTATGAGTGTGTGGCTGTGATGTTTATCGCCCAGGCATACGGAGTTGATCTCACTATCGGACAACAGCTGGTGATGATCTTTACTGCACTTCTTGCTGCAATAGGGGCTGCAGGCATTCCCATGGCCGGCCTGGTAATGATGGCTGTGGTTCTGAATGCTGTCGGCCTTCCTCTTGAGGGCATAGGACTGATCCTTGCCGTTGACCGTATTCTTGACATGTTCAGAACGGCAGTAAACGTATATGGAGACTCCTGCTGTGCAGTTATTGTTGCAAAATCGGAAGGCGAAAATTTAAGTATTTAAGTATTTAGCGGTTTACTCAATCGGGCGATTAATTCCCACTGAGAATAACAAATACCCTGTGATATAATAAGGATAAAGGAATTTAATAAATGTATTCCTTTTTAAAAAGTGAAGCTAACGCGTATCTCCGGATTGCCGTAAATATCATATCCTGAATCATTTAACGTCCATAACACCATCATATTAATGGCCCCTCTTCTGCCAAGCGGCTGGCTTATCCCTCCTCCAGCCAGAAGAGTATTGACAGAAAACCTGTCAGACGTATAGGGCGGATTCTTCCAGAAGGCAGACTCGAGGCTCAGAAATTCATCTTCTGCATGCAGGAAGATACCCATATTGAGACCGATGGGTATTATTGAATTTATATCCCTGATAAGGACAATCTGGGTATATCCCCTGCCCCCGTAAATACTCGTTCGTCCTATTGGATCTTTATAGAACTTGTAATCAGGACCAGCAGCCACTGCTAGCCTGGGTAATACCCACAGACCCATAATCGGAGAGGCTTCTATATTCGTTATGGTCCCAAACTGTAATCCAAAACTTCCTCCAAAAAAGAGCCTCTCTTTCAGTGGCGGAACTTCACTGCTGCTCCTCTGGGCTGATGTCTCCGGGACTGCAATAAATACCAGGCTCAGATTTATCAATATAACATAACATATTTTCTTTAAATCCGTCCTGTAATGATTGAGAGTCATGTCTACATTTTTGTAACTTTGAAGTAGCGATTACAAATAAACGAAAAAAACTAACCTTTTAATATACCCGTACTGAAATGAACATCATTGTTAACGGAGGAACAAGAGGCATAGGAAAGGAAATAGTCCTTCTGCTGGCAAAAGAGAATAGTAACCGGGTCATTGTGACAGGAAGAAACAGCGTTGCATTAAAAGAGATGGCTGAAGCGGCTGAAAATAAGAATATTTTCACTTATACACTTGATATAGCGGCTTTTGAAGATTATAAGAAATCTTTTATTGATGCCGTAACCGGTTGTTTTGAGGGTATTGATATTTTGATAAACAATGCGGGTTACCTGGTTCACAGGGATTTCATGAATTTTGACAAAGAAGAGGCCAGGAAGCTTATGGAGATCAATTTCTTTGGTCCCGCTTCAGTAATTCGTCTCCTGCAGCCAATGATGAAGAGAGGTTCTCACATTGTAAATATCTCGAGCATGGGAGGTTTCCAGGGGAGTTCAAAATATAGGGGTATGTCATATTACAGTGCCTCGAAAGCGGCTCTTTCATGCCTCTCGGAGTGTCTTGCCGGAGAATTTCGTGAAGCAGGCATTGCTGTCAATTGCCTGGCTTTAGGATCGGTACAGACAGAGATGTTCGAAGAGGCTTTTCCGGGTCTCAAAGCCCCCGTAACTGCAAAGGAAATGGCAAAATTCATCACTGACTTTGCATTGAACGGGAATAAGTTCTTTAACGGAAAGGTGCTGCCTGTGGCGTTTAGTGATCCGTGATGAAATGTACCCTCCCTCCTGGGGGAGAGCCTGTCCTGCTGCGGCGGGAGGTTGGAGAGAGGTCTATTAAATAAAGGAGGGAAATTAGTATATGATGTTTATGTTTATGTTTATGTTTATGTTTACGTATAAGTCTTTATTGCAATCTTCCCATTCAACGCCAGTAAACCATTGAAAGCCAGCGATCTGATCTCATCCTCTCCGGGATATATCATTACTTTTGCTATAAACTGAACCATCGATTTAATGCGATTTACAAAGGACTCATTGAATGTCAGTCCGCCTGTGAGGATTATAGCATCAACATTACCTTCAAGGACGGCAGCCATTGCCCCTATCTCCTTTGATACCTGGTATGCAGCAGCATCCCTTATCAGGATTGCTTTCCTGTCGCCCTCTTCTGCCATTTTACAAACATCTTTAAAGCTGTTCGTGCCCAGGTAGGCCACCATGCCGCCTTTACCTGTTATCATCGATTTTATTTCGGCATGGGAATATTTCCCGCTGAAGCAAATATCTGCCAGTTGTCCTGCAGGAAGAGTACCGGAGCGCTCGGGAGAGAAAGGGCCATCCCCGTGCAGAGCATTGTTGACATCGACAACTTTGCCCCTTTTATGAGCCCCCACACTTATTCCTCCTCCCATATGAGCTATTATAAGGTTCAGATACTCGTAGTTCTTACCCGCAGTAGCTGCATACATCCTTGCCACAGCTTTCTGGTTAAGTGCATGAAATATTGATATCCTCTCAATCGCAGGATGCCCTGATATCCTCGCCAGCGGCTGGAGTTCATCAACGACCACAGGATCAACAATATATGCTTTTGCATCCGGCAGGGTTAATGCAATATCATGTGCTATGATGCCTCCAAGGTTACTCGCATGCTGACCAAGAAGTCCGGTTTTAAGATCAGCTATCATTTTCTCATTTACCTCATATATGCCTGATTCAATAGGTTTTACAAGGCCTCCCCTTCCAACAACGACAGCTATTCGTCCAAGATCGCAATTCCTGTTATTCAGCTCCTGCATGATAAGGTTCTTACGGAATTCGAACTGGTCAGTTATATTCTTATAGTCTGCGATATCTGAATGGCTGTGAGCAAGGGTTTTCTCAAAGAGCATTTTCTCCTCCTCGAACAGGGCAAATTTTGTTGAAGTTGAACCGGGATTTATTACAAGTATCAGTTTTTTTATCATATACCGGCAAGAATTTTACTTTATTCTTATTGAATTTATGTCATCAGGCATGCCAGGGCAATGCAATAATACTTTGATTTCTCGCTTTCGCTACGTGACATTACTATAACAGGTTTTTCCGTACCTCTTATTAGTCCCGCAAGTTCACCCTGTGCAAAAAGCATAAGGCTCTTATAGAAAGGATTGCATGATTCGAGTGAAGGGAACAGGAGAATATCGGCATTACCTCCCACCGGAGTGTTAACTCCTTTAATTTCAACACTTTCTTTGTCGCATGCAAGAAAGAGATCGAGCGGGCCGTCCATGATACAGTTTTTAATAAGTCCCTTTTCAGACATTCTGCACATCTCAGGGTAATCGACGGAGTACTGGAAATGGCGGCTTGGTTTTTCAGAAGCTCCAATAAGGGCTACCACTGGTTTTTCAATACCGAACTTTGTGGCCATTTCAACAGCATAATTTGCCATTGCCACCTTTTGATCAAGATCAGGAAAAGGTATCACTGCAGGGTCGGTAATGAACAGAAGCTTATGGTATGAAGGGACTTCAACTGCGCAAACATAGCTCAGGACGGCTCCCGGGGTCATGAGTCCCGATTCCTTTTCCATTACCGCCTTCAGAAATTTGTCGGTCCCAACCAGGCCCTTCATAACAATATCTGCCGTACCGTTTTTTGCCAGTTTCACGGCTTCGGCTGCTGCTTCTGCTTCATCGTCAATATCGATGATCCTGAATTTTGTATGGTCAATACCCTTTTTACTACAGACATTTTTTATCTCCCCGCTCTTCCCTATCATTATTGCGCTGACAAAACCATCATTTACTGCCTTGCCTATGGCACCTACAGTATTAATATCCTGTGCCCAGGCAACGGCTATAGTATGCTTCTTTTTCAGCGCAAGCACCTTATCCACCATCTGGTCGAGGGAGCTGATCATAGGATCTTTTATTTGCTGGCTGCTGCTGAGAGAAGTATACTGTCGTATTTTGCCTGTTCCGAATCAGATCTGGAGGTCAGTACGATTGGGACTCTGGCACCAAGGATCACTGATGCAACTTTTGCTTTGGCGAAGAAAACGAGTGATTTATAAAGGACATTACCAACTTCAATATCGGGCATCAGAAGCAGGTCAGTGTCGCCGGCCACTTCACTTCTTATTCCTTTGTGTTTTGCGCTTTCGAGGCTCACCGCATTATCGAATGCCAGGGGGCCGTCAATAATGCAATTCTTTATTTGGTCGCGCTGATTCATCTTTGAGAGAAGTGCAGCGTCAAGAGTGGCTCCCATATTTTCGTTCACCATCTCCACGGCTCCGAGCACTGCCACTTTTGGCATTGTATAACCAAGTCTGATAAGACAATTAACCGAATTGTTTATTATGGCGATCTTGTCTCTCAGATTAGGTGCGATATTCATTGCCACATCAGTTACAGCAATAACCTTGGGATATGTATCAACTTCAAAAAGTGCAAAATGAGAAAGAAGATTCCCGGTACGCAGTCCCCATTCTTTATTCAGAATACATTTGAGTAAAGTAGAGGATCCAACCTTTCCTTTCATCAGGATATCTCCCTCATTATTGTTCACCATTTTTACTGCCATTTCGACAGCCATTTCAACACCGGACTCATGAATGATCCTGAGTCCTGAAATGTCATAATTATTGGCTGCGCATATATTCTGGATACTCTCTTTATCACCAATAAGGATGGGTTCTATAATGTTATCTTTCCATGCTCTTACTACAGCGCTGAGAGATTGCTGATCCTGAGCTGTAGCAAGGACAAGCTTCTTCTTTGGTCCGCCAGCCACTATGTTTTTAAGGTCTGCAAGGGTCTTTAATACCATATATTATTTGTTTTATTTTTAAGATGTAATTTGTTCAACAATTGATCGGGTATCGGAAGCTATAACAAATTCCTCATCTGTTGTTACAGACATTACCGTGATTCTTGATTCAGGTTTTGAAATGATAAGATCATCACCTCTCGATCCGTTATTTGCTTCATCGTCGAAAATGATCCCAAGGCTTTCCATTTCAGAACAGATCATTCTTCGCATATTGAAATCATTCTCTCCTATCCCGCCGGTGAAGACCAGGAGATCCGCCCCGTTCATGGCTGCACAATATGAACCAATGAATTTCTTTGCCTTGTATGCATACATTTTCAGGGCAAGTATTGCCTTTTTATTGCCGGCATCAGCGGCAGTTTCAAGATCACGCATATCCGAAGATATCTGGGAAATACCGAAAACACCGCTCTTTTTATTAATCATATTATTTACACCCGCAACATTAAGATGCTCTTTATCAGCAATATAGACAAGCACTCCGGGATCTATTTCTCCTGTACGTGTTCCCATTATCAGTCCGTCAACGGGGGTGAAACCCATTGATGTATCGACTGAAATGCCATTCTGTACAGCAGTTATTGATGCACCATTACCAAGGTGGCATGTAATGATCTTAAGCTCTTTTATGTCTTTGCCGAGGATCTTTGCAGCTTTATATGCAACAAATTTATGACTTGTTCCATGGTAGCCATACTTACGTATCCTGTATTTCTCATAATACTCGTATGGTATAGCGTACATATAGGCATAGTCGGGCATGGTCTGGTGAAATGATGTATCGAAAACGGCAACCTGCGGAATGCCCGGGATAAGCTTGTCCACAGATAATATTCCTTTAAGGTTTGCCGGATTATGAAGTGGTGCCAGCTCGATGCATGCCTCAATATTCTTCTTGACATCGTTATCAATAAGGACACTCTCCTTATAGCTCTCTCCGCCGTTAACAACCCTGTGACCCACGGCTTTTATTTCGTTGACATCTCTGATCACACCATATCTGGGATCGCACAGGACCTCCATTACCATGTTTATGCCCGTGGTATGATCGGGAATATCGGTGATCACCTTATATTGTTCCCCTCCTGTCGGAGTGTGAGTCAAAATACTCTCATTCAACCCTATACGTTCCAGAAGTCCTTTTGCTTTCATCTCGCAGCCGTCAGACATATCGAACAGCTGGTATTTTATTGATGAACTTCCGCAATTTAAAACCAGAATAATCATTTTTGTATAATATATTTTTGTAAGTGAATCTATTTATTTTACTCCTGCTGCCTGGTTTGCAGTTATTGCGATCATGCTCACGATATCGTTCACAGAGCAGCCTCGTGAGAGGTCATTAATCGGTGCTGCCATACCCTGCAATATAGGTCCTATAGCTTCGGCATGGGCCAGTCGCTGAACCAGTTTATAGGCAATATTACCACAATTAAGGTCGGGAAAGACAAGGACATTAGCTTTTCCTGCAATCTTACTTCCAGGGGCTTTTTTTTGCCCTATTGCTTCAACAAGTGCTGCATCGCCCTGCAGTTCACCGTCAATCAGGAATTCGGGAGCCATCTGCTGGGCAATCTGTGTTGCATTTATTACCTTGTCGACCATCTCATGCCTGGCACTCCCCTTTGTGGAGAAGCTCAGGATAGCCACTTTCGGGTCCATCCCTGCAAGTACTTTTGCTGTATGTGCCGATGCCACAGCAATCTCAGCCAGTTCTTTCTCGGTCGGATCAGGATGAACAGCCCCGTCAGCAAAGATAATTACGCCGTTATCACCGAAACTTTTATCAGGAAGTATCATGATAAATGCCCCTGATACAACTGAAATGCCGGGAGTTGTTTTAACATACTGGAATGCAGGACGGAGTACATCTCCTGTTGCATGGTCAGCACCGGATACCTCGCCGTCAGCATCACCGCTTTTTATCATCAGAACACCAAGATAAAGCGGATCTTCTATAAGCACTGATGCCTCTTCTCTTGTCAGTCCTTTGCTTTTCCTTAGTTCAACCATAAGGTCGATGTACTGTTCTTTTTTACCATGCGATAAGGGATTTACAATCGTTGTTTTTTCAATATTTTTCAGACCCAGTTTTGATGCGTGAGACTCTATTTGTGCAGGATCACCTAACAGAATAATCTGAGCAAGTTCCTCTGCAACAGCAATATCTGCAGCTTTTATTATTCGCTCCTCATATCCTTCAGGCAGTACGATCCTTTTATTGTATTTCCTTGCATTCTGTTTGATAATATCTAACAAGTCCATTGTATATCAAGATTTTAAATTATCCGAATTTTTTGTTTTAAATGTACGAAAAAAAAGTCCGAAAATGCAATTCCGGAAAACATGATTATTCTCAGTTTACTGTTTTTTTTTAAATTAGCGGCGCAAAACTGAAATATGGATACCGAACAAAAATATGCAGGTCTGGATTCTCTCGCAGACAACCTTGAAGGTGATCTAAAATATGATAAGATCACAAGGATAATTTATTCAACAGATGCCTCTGTTTATAAAGAGATGCCCCTGGCTGTAATATGGCCAAAGTGTGTGTCTGATCTCAAAAAGATTATTGAATTCGCCTTAAAGGAAAGAATTGGTGTCACCATGAGAGCAGCAGGGACCTCACTTGCAGGTCAGGTGGTAAGTTCAGGTATTATTGTTGATATCTCGAGATACATGAAGAGAATCATAGAGATAAATGAAGAGGAGATGTGGGTAAGAGTTGAACCCGGTGTAGTGCTTGATGAGCTAAACCTGGAACTTAAAAAGAAGGGACTATTCTTTGGTCCTGAGACATCAACCTCAAACAGGTGCAACCTGGCAGGGATGGTAGGAAATAATGCATGTGGTTCTCATTCTATTATATACGGATCAACCAGGGATCATACTCTTGAACTGAAAACCATACTGAGTGACGGAAACGAGGCATCATTCGGGCCTGTTGACAGAGAGACCTTTAACACCAGATCCCGTTTACAGAACCTTGAAGGTGAGATTTACCGTAAAACAAGGGAAATACTTGATGATCCGGTAAACAGAAAAAATATACTTGAGGAATATCCCGATCCGGGTATACCACGTAGAAATACAGGCTATGCCCTGGATCTTTTACTTTCCAGTTGCGTATTTGATGAGAAATCCGAAACGCCTTTCAATTTCTGCAAGATCCTGGCTGGTTCTGAAGGAACCCTTGCAGTCATCACTGAAATAAAGTTGAATCTTGTTAAGCTGCCTCCGGCAAATAAAGCTCTTGTATGTGTTCACCTGGAAAGAAGAAATGATGCATTTTCCGCTAATCTGATAGCATTAAAGCACAAGCCGGCTGCTGTTGAGATGATGGATGATAAGATACTGGAGCTTACAGAAAACCATGCCGGTCAGAAAAAAAACAGGTTTTTCCTTGAGGGAAAACCAGCTGCCATTGTGATTATGGAATTTGTGAAAGAGACATGGGGTGAAATCGAGAATGTTATTGCTTCTTTGATAAATGACTTAAAGTCAGCAGGATACGGATATGCATTTCCTGTTGTGACCGGTAATGATATCACAAAAGTATGGGATCTGCGCAAAGCCGGCCTGGGTGTGCTGGCTAATATGAAAGGCGACTCTAAGCCGGTATCCCTCATTGAGGATACTGCAATCAATGTTGAGCAGATGCCAGAGTATATAGCTGATTTTGAAAAGATGCTTTCAGCTTACGGGAAAGAGTCGGTGTATCATGCTCATATCGGGACCGGCGAACTCCATATAAGGCCTGTTCTTAATCTAAAGGATCCGGCAGATGCAGAGCTTTTCAGAACACTAGGCATCGAGACAGCCAGGCTGGTAAAAAAATACAGGGGATCAATGAGCGGCGAACATGGCGACGGCAGGCTCAGGGGTGAATTAATTCCGTTGATAATAGGCGAACATAACTATAATCTCCTTAAAGAAATAAAAAAAACCTGGGATCCCCGGAATATACTTAATCCGGGTAAAATCACCGACACTCCGCGGATGAACACTTTCCTGAGATATGTACCGGGAAAAGAGACACCTGAAATAGAAACAATATTCGATTTCTCATCAACAGACGGTATAATAAGAGCTGCCGAAAAATGCAACGGGTCTGGCGATTGCCGTAAGACAAGCATTATCGGGGGAACAATGTGTCCATCCTTTATGGTTACCGGGGAGGAACAAAATTGTACAAGAGCCAGGGCAAATATACTCAGGGAATTTCTGTCAGCTGATAAGGATAATCCGTGGGATCATAAGGAAATTTATAAAATCCTTGATCTATGCCTCTCCTGCAAGGGCTGTAAATCAGAATGCCCCTCTGAAGTTGATATTGCAAAGCTGAAAGCAGAATTTCTGCAACACTGGTACGACAAACACGGTATACCGTTAAGAACCAGGCTGATAGCACATATAACACTCCTCAATAAGTTAGGCTCTGTTGCTCCGATGATCTTTAACTTCTTTGTGAAAAACAAACTGACATCAGGACTGGTCAAACGGATTACCAATATTGCACCGGCAAGGTCAATACCTTCATTACACAGGTTTACATTGAGGAGATGGATAAGGAAGAATCTGGAGTCTTTAAATCCGAAAGAGCCTTCAGGTAATGTATGTCTGTTTATCGACGAGTTTACGAACTATAATGATGTACCGACAGGAATATCTGCAGTCAGACTTCTCACATCCCTGGGTTATAATGTTATGACAGTAAACCATGGGGAGAGTGCAAGAACATATCTTTCAAAAGGTTTATTAAGAAAAGCAAGGAAGATAATACGGCGTAACATCTATGTCTTTTCAGATATTATCAATGAAGAGATGCCCCTGGTAGGCATTGAACCTTCAGCTATTTTTGGTTTTCGTGATGAATATCCTGATCTTGCAGGAGATGATCTGAAAGAATCGGCTAATAGAATTGCTGAAAACAGCTTTCTCATTGATGAATTCATTTCACGCGAATTCAGGTCGGGGAAAATTAAAAAAGAATTATTCGCAGATGACCACCGCGAAATAATCCTGCATGCTCATTGTCAGCAGAAGGCTATTTCTTCATCCTCTGGTACAATAGAGATGCTCTCCATACCGGCAAACTACAGTGTAACAGAAATCCCTTCAGGCTGCTGCGGCATGGCGGGATCATTCGGCTATGAAAAAGAACATTTTGAATTGTCCAACAAGATCGGTGAACTGACTCTGTTCCCTGCTGTCAGGAAGGCCGGAGAGAATGTAATTGTTGCGGCTCCCGGTACAAGCTGCAGGCATCATATCAAGGATGGCACGGGAAGGATTGCATTGCACCCTGTTGAGGTGCTGTACAGGGCATTCAGGAAATAAAAAGTTCAAGGTTCAATGCAAAAAGATCCCCTCCTGGGAGATCGGAACGTAGTGGAGATTCCGCGTTAGCGGAAGCTTGTCCCGCGTAGCTTTAGCATAGCGGGAGGTTGGGGGTGGGTTTTTCAAGGTTCAAGGTAAAGTCATCAGCATCTTCGAGGACGGGAAATTTGGTACGAAATTCAGATAATTCCTCCATTGAGATATCTGCTGTAATTGAACATTCCTTATCCTCTGCAGAGACAATAACCACTCCTTTTGGATCAATTATCATTGAGTCACCCAGATAATTAATTCCGGCACCATCGGTGCCAATCCTGTTTGATCCGGCCACAAAGCATTGATTTTCAATTGCTCTTGCTTTAAGCAGGGTCAGCCAGACATCACGCCTGGCTGCCGGCCAATTAGCCACATTTATTAGCAGGTCATAATCATTCCTGTTCCTGCTCCACACCGGGAACCGGAGGTCGTAGCATATATTCGGGCAAATCCTCACCCCCCTGAAACTGAAAGTATGTTGTGTTTTCCCCGGAGTAAATGACTGATTCTCATTGGTCATCCTGAACAAATGCCTTTTATCATATGACCATGATTTTCCCTCAGGTGTAACTAATATCAGTCTGTTAAAAAACATGTTTTCATCCCTGACAATATAACTGGTACAAACACCATATTTACCCTCCCTGGAAATATTTTTCAGCCATTCAAAAGTCTCAGCATCAGGCGGTTCGCTTAATTTTTCAGGATTCATTGAGAAACCTGTATTGAACATTTCCGGCAGAATAACCAGATCGGTATCGGGTTTGATATCTGATAATAACCGTTCCGTCCTGATTAAGTTTCCTCTTTTATTTTCCCATTCAATATCGGATTGGACAATTGTAATTTTCATTTTCAATCGTGTAAGATATTAAGATCCCGGTAAAGCAAAAAAAAAGTACAGGAACGTTATACCTGTACTTCAATAATATGTCTGAAAGCAATTTACTCTGCTGTTATGGATTCATAATAATCGTTTATGATGCCACTGATCAGCGGTTTATAATAGAGCCAGAAGAATCTGCGTAAGTCATCCGGTTTTTTCGTATATATTATACCTTTAAGTTTTTCCACTCCCCGTAACCTTGATGTCCACATGGGAAGATCTGTGGAAGTGAAGTCGCCTGAGAAATAATAGGTTCTCTGAGTTTTGGGTTCCTGGATAACTGCCGGGAACATTTTTGTGAGTCCATATTCAAGCAATGCAGAATCGCCGATTTCTGTCGTATTCAGTTTAAAATGTGAGATCACGTTATTTGCCAGCGGGTCAACAATATCGAACCATTCACCGAAATTTATTGATCCCGGCAGGTTATATTTTGCACAATAAGTTGTATCAGTAACGATCTGGACCGGTTGGTTGTTAACATGAGTCCCTTCCTCAAGAACTATGATTGATTTATCTCTGAGAAGTACTATACCCGGTTTAGTGAACGTCCAGGGTTTTTTGTCCTGTTTTCGGTACATAGCTGTCATCCATATAGGGAAGTCTTCGTTCAGAGTATCAAGAGATGTGAAGTATTTTCCTGTCCAACCCGTATATTTAATCTCAAGTCTCTCCTGAATCCTATACGCTTCGTATGCCGGTGTGGGGTATTCAAAATTGTTATATTCAAGCAGGATAAGTTTATCCCTGTCCTTCATCTCCTTTATGAGGAAGTTATCGTTGCTGTTAAGCCCGCCATATAATTTTCTTGACCGGCGGCTCTTACTTATTCCCTGATACCAATCGTTAAAAAATACTCCGTATGTATCGGTAATGTATAGAACATCAGTCTTTTCAGCAAGATCAATGACATTTGCAATACGATAATCATTCCTACCCCATAGTTTCTCTTTCTTTGGCCGTGTTGGTATAAAGCCATAATAATCTTTTTTGTAGGAGTAACTTGACTTTTTCTCTTTTTTGACAAATCTGTCATGGGTTAAAACCCAATTAAGTGATTTATGTTTTACACGTTCAAAAGTAGAGACAGTCTTGTCGACTATAATGATTTCCAAAGGCTTTTTTGTCTGGAAAGTCCAGCGAAGCAGATTTATTACCGGCAGAGCTAAAAGTACCACCAGGACAATAATAACTATAAGCAGAGGTTTTTTCATAGCTGAATTGATATCTGAGAGTATTCAAATATTAACACTATCTAAGTACAGTGATAAAATCTCTAAATCAATTGTTAAATGTATTAATTTATTTTTTTTAAAGAAAATAAATTTCGACCAATTTAGTAAAAATTATTTAACCACAAAACTGATAATACCCGCAAGCAGTATTATAACCTCTTTTATCCGCACCTCCTTTCAATACATCATCAGGCAGAATCTGTATTGCATTTACTTGTCCGATAGACGGCCTCAGCTTTGTCTCATGTCCCATTTGTTTCAATTCAAGCAAAGTCAGACTGTCCAGACTATTAGCCTCATAGCTTATCCAGTCGGGCTGCCACTGATGATGAAACCTTCCTGTATCAACGGCTTCACCTATGCTCATATTATGTTCAATTACATTTATTATTGCCTGAAAAACAGATGTGAGTATTGTTGAACCTCCGGGTGAACCGGCTACCAGAAAAAGTTTTCCATCTTTTTCAACAATCACGGGGGTCATAGAATAGGAGCAATTGTGCGCAGGGCACAGGACGCAGGTCGCAGGTTAGAAAAGGGCACAAATTAAAACCTTGAAAATGGTATTTTATATTACTTTTACACAAACTTCGGTTTATGCTTTCAAATCAACCCCTTGCCGAAAGGCTTAGGCCAAAAGATCTTGATGAATTTTGCGGTCAGGATCACCTTGTCGGGAAGAATGCCGTATTAAGAAAGTTAATTGAATCCGGTAATATTCCTTCAGTTATTTTTTGGGGTCCTCCGGGAGTAGGAAAAACAACGCTTGCATCAATCATTGCACATAAGCTGAAGCGGCCATTCTTTCATCTCAGTGCGGTACATTCAGGAGTAAAAGATGTGAGAGACACGATTGAGAAAGCAAAAAAACAACAGTTCTTCAATCAGCCAAATCCTATCTTATTCATTGATGAGATACACCGGTTCAATAAATCGCAGCAGGATTCTCTGCTGAGTGCTGTTGAGCAGGGAATAATAATCCTGATAGGTGCAACAACCGAGAATCCGTCATTTGAGGTCATATCCCCTCTTCTGTCACGCTGCCAGGTTTATGTCATGAATCCGCTTTCGGTAAATGAGCTTTCCGGACTACTGAACAGAGCCTTGAAAAAAGATACCTATCTTGCAGAATATGAAATTGAAATAGCTGAATATGAGGCAATCATGCGTTTTTCAGGAGGAGATGCCCGGAAATTATACAATGCACTTGAGCTTGTGGTATCGTCAGAGATCGATACTTCAGGATCAGATAAAATAGTCATTACAGATGAAAAGGTACTGGCTTATGTTCAGGAGAACCTGGCGCTTTATGATAAGAATGGTGAACAGCATTATGATATCATCTCGGCTTTTATCAAGTCATTAAGGGGAAGCGACCCTAATGCAGCCGCTTACTGGCTTGCCAGAATGGCAGAAGGAGGTGAGGATCCTAAATTCATTGCACGCCGTATGGTGATCCTCGCAGCTGAAGATATCGGCATGGCAAATCCCAATGCCCTTCTTCTTGCACAGTCCTGTTTTGATGCCGTCAATGTAATTGGCTGGCCCGAATCAAGGATAATACTTGCAGAAGTAGCTGTTTACCTTGCAACATCTCCAAAAAGCAATGCATCATATATGGCCATTGAAAATGCTACTGAAGCTGTCCGGGAGAGCGGAGATCTTCCTGTTCCGCTACACCTGAGGAATGCACCAACAAAACTTATGAAAGATCTCGGGTACCATAAAGATTATAAATATGCTCACAGTTATGAGGGTAATTTTGTAAAGGAGAATTACCTTCCTGAGGAAATTAATGGCTCGAAATTCTATGATCCCGGAAATAATCCAAAGGAAGAAGAGATAAGGAAGAGGCTCAAAGAATTATGGAAAGATATTTACGATTACGAAAAATAATAGTATTACAGAATGATTTTTGAAAATAAGGAGATTATTTTTTTAACTTTACAATAGAATGATAAAAACCGGAATAAATATTCCACTGCTGAAACACCCCGATTCCGGTAATTTCCTGTTGATTGCCGGGCCTTGTGTCGTTGAAGGTGAAGATTTGGTCTTTGAGATTGCTGAACACCTAGTTACACTGTCTGATAAATACAAGCTCCCTTTTGTTTTTAAAGCATCATACCGTAAAGCCAACAGGACAAGAATCGACTCATTCTCAGGAATCGGAGATGAAAAAGCCCTTAAAATACTTGCCGGTGTCAGGGAAAAATTCTCTGTTCCGGTAATAACTGACATTCATAATCCGGATGAGGCAGAAATAGCTGCACAGTATGTTGATGTTCTTCAAATCCCGGCTTTTCTCTGCCGTCAGACCGATCTTCTTGTTGCTGCGGCCAGAACAGACAAATGGATAAACATCAAGAAGGGGCAATTTCTGTCTGGCTCATCAATGAGGTATGCAGTTGAAAAGATAAGAGATTCAGGAAACAATAACATAATGGTAACTGACCGTGGTAATATGTATGGCTATCAGGATCTTGTTGTTGACTTCAGGAACATTCCGGAAATGCAGAAGACAGGCGTACCTGTAATTATGGATATTACCCATTCACTTCAGCAACCCAACAGGGAATCAGGAGTATCAGGCGGTGTACCGGAGATGATTGAAACCATCGGAAAAGCAGCTATAAGTGTTGGTGCAGATGGTATTTTCATAGAGACACATCCTGATCCTTCATCTGCCCTGTCGGACGGAGCCAACATGCTGAAAATGTATGGTATGGACGACCTTTTATACAAGCTTGTTGCATTAAGAAATACCATAAAAACATTTAATTCGTAGTCTTAAATTTTAAATTTTACATTTTATGAAAAAAATTCTTCTGATCACAACATGTCTTTTTACGGCTATTGTGATAAATGCACAGTCTCTGGAAGAGATTGTAAAGAATTACTCGGCTGCCAATAAGCTGGATCAGCTGTCAGGTAAGCAAACAATAAAGATTACTGCCAGCATGTCGATGATGGGTATGGATATGCCTATGGAGATGTGGATGAAGAAACCGAACAAAATCAAGACTGTAACCAATATGGGAGGACAGGAAATGATACAGGTTTTTGACGGAGAAAAGGGATATGCAGTTAATCCCATGGCAGGTTCAATGGAACCGGTAGAAATGACTGCCGAGCAGGCTAAGGATATCCAGCGTAACAATGTGTTCCACAACTACCTGGATAGTTATCTTAAGGAGGGAAAACTCACTCTTGAAGGAGAGGATAATGTTAATGGAAAGCCGGCCTATAAGATAAAAGCAGATCTCGAAGGAGGATCCACAGCATACTTGTTTATCGATAAGAGTTCCTATCTTCTTTTAAAGACAACCACAGATGTAACCCAGGGAGGAATGGCAATGACTGTTGAAGCCATACCATCGGATTATACTGATAATAACGGAGTTTTTCTTCCAATGAAGACTACAACAATGGTGAGCGGGATGGAAATCATTACAACATTCAATAAAGTTGAGGTTGATATACCCATTGATGATAGTGTATTTACTATAAAACAGTAGTGACGTTGGATTCAACGTCACTACGTTTTCTTTTGCAGCCGGTCTGTAAGCCGGGTTCTGTATATTTCCATCATTTACCTGGCCCTGCCATCACTGACAGGATCGTACGACCTACCCCCCGGCATTGAACGAGCAGCCCTTGGAGCCGGTATACATGGTCTCTCAACCCATAAGGTGTACGGCTTCCTGTGTTACCACCGGAACCGGTGAGCTCTTACCTCGCCTTTTCACCCTTTCCCCCCTGAGCGAAACTCAGAAAGGAGGTTATTTTCTGTTACACTACTATACCCTCGCGGATATCTTCCTGTTAGGAAGTATGGTGCTCTTTGTTGCCCGGACTTTCCTTCCCGATCCCGAGTACTCGGGAGGGACGATGGAACAACCTGCTGCACTGCAAAGTTAATAAATCTTTCTATTATGATAAAAGGATCTGAATTTGGCTATTTTTGCAAAAAAAAAATAATAACGGTATGACGGTACGACGGTTCGGCGGTATGACGGTTTTATGATAATATGTATAATTCCCCTCCTGGGAGAGCCTGTCCCGACCGGTAGGTCGGGAGGACAGGGGTGGGTAATAAAATATGAAAATTTTTCCTGATATAAATATTAATGATTTTGATTATGATCTGCCTGAAGAGAGGATAGCTCAGTATCCGGTCAGGGAAAGAGATGGTTCAAAATTACTTATATATAATAAAGGCATCATATCCGGTGATCTGTTCAGGAATATTTACCGTTACCTGCCTTCTGATTCCCTGATGGTGTTCAACAATACCAGGGTTATCAGGGCACGTATCATCTTCAGGAAAGAGACAGGAGCAAATATCGAGGTCTTTTGTCTTGAGCCGCTGTCACCATGTGATTATGAACGGTCGTTCACTTCGGGAAGCCCTGTGGAGTGGAAATGCATTATCGGAAATCTTAAGAAATGGAAGAACAGCTTAATTAGTTGCTCATTTGTGCACAGGGAAAAACATTATACCCTTTCTGCTTCGAAGATAAAAGCTGAAGGTGAAGCCTGGCGGATACTATTCACCTGGGATTCTCCTGAAATAAGCTTTGGAGAGGTAATTGAGGCTACAGGACATATTCCTCTCCCACCCTATGTGAAGCGGGAAGAGGAGGATGAGGATTATATACGATACCAGACAATTTATTCAAAAATAAATGGTTCCGTTGCCTCACCCACGGCAGGATTACATTTTACTGAATCAGTACTTGAAGAGATCCGAAAGAAGGGTATCCGTAAGACTGATTTGACACTTCATGTCGGAGCTGGCACGTTCCGACCCGTAAAAACAAAAGATATTACACTTCATGAGATGCACTGCGAACATTTTATCATAAGTAAGGAACTCATTGAAACCCTGTTATCACATCAGGGCAGGATCATTGCTGTAGGAACAACAAGTGTCAGGGCTCTGGAATCACTTTACTGGATGGGAGTACAGATAATCTGTAAATCCGAAAATAAAAGTGATGATTTCTTCGTTGATCAGTGGGAACCTTATAACCAGGAGAAGGAATACGCTTTACCTGAATCCCTTGAATCAATTCTTAACTTAATGAATAGAAGAAAAACCCGGTTTTTCCGGGCTTCTACCAGGATAATGATAATTCCCGGTTACAGATTTCATGTGATCAACGGTATGATTACCAACTTTCATATGCCTAAAAGTACTCTACTCCTCCTTGTATCAACATGGACCGGAGATGACTGGAAAATGATCTACAGGAATGCTTTGGAAAACGATTACAGATTCCTCAGTTATGGGGACAGTTCATTGCTGCTGTGAAACATGATCACATCTTGCAAGTTGACCCTCTGAATGATATAAAGATTTACCTTTGCATTTAAACTGTTTTTTTGTTTATTTGCGAAAAATTTTCAGGCATGGACAGTAATATTGTTGTGAAGCAGATGCAGGCAATCATGAGGTTTTTAATGTCATTGTTTTACATTGGTACCGGAATATTCCTTCTTTTCTTTGCTGATAATTTTCAGATTGATAAAGCTTTGCGCAATATAGTCGGCGCAGCTTTTCTTTTTTATGGCATATACAGGATTTACACTTCTTTTATAACACTTTTTAAACTGTTTTTCAGAAGGGATGAAGGTGAGGATTAATACTGTTGTTCCTGAGTCCGCTTTGTCCTGGCACATACTTTGCAGTACTAATAAGTGGATAAGATAAAAATAAGGTTATGAGAGTTGCGCTTTTTATACAAAAAATTACTAATATTACGTGCCGTAAAATGTTTATCATCAACAGGATTAAAGTGGCCGGATCGTACAATCATTTTATTAATTCAGGATTTCGTATTCTTATTGCGGTTTTCCTGATTTCCCTCATCTCATGTCAGGGTAACACTACAAGGCTGGATGAATCACCAACCAGGGGAGACATAAGGATAATTGCAGATGAATCATTTCAACCTCTTATTGATACGGAGGTTAAAACATTCACCAGTCTTTACATTAATGCAAAGATTAAGCCCCTTTATAAACCTGAATATGATGTTATAAATGATTTCATGAATGATTCAGTAAAGGTGATTGTAACAAGCAAAAAACTTACTGAAGACCAGATTCAGTATCTGCGTGATTCTCTTATTATTGCCCGCACAACCGCGTTTGCATGGGATGCAATTGCACTGGTAACGAACAAGGAAAATAACGATACGCTTTTAAATTATGAAGATATCAGGGATATTTTTCTTGGAAACATAACCAGGTGGAATGGACTGGATCAAAGATCAAAGCTTGGAGATATCAGGGTAATTTTTGACAATACGAAATCAGGTAACATAAGATATTTTAAAGAGCTGTTTGAAATTGAAAATGCACTGCCTGATTATTTTTATGCTGTCAAGAACAACCCTGAGGTAATAGATTTCGTTTCAAAAAATAAAGATGCACTTGGTATTGTGAGTGTTAACTGGATTAGCGACAGAGATGATTCACTGAGTATGAGTTTTATCAAAAAGGTAAATATTGTTGGAGTATCAGAGAGATTTAGCAGTGACGGTACATATTACAGACCGGATCAGGGGTCTATTTATCTCAAATCATATCCTTTTGTAAGGGAGATATTTTTTATTTCAAGGGAGACTTTTCACGGACTGGGTGCAGGATTGATCCAGTGGTCAACTGCTGAACAGGGACAAAGGATAGTACTTAAATCGGGACTCGTTCCGGCAACAATGCCAATCAGGCTCGTACAGATAAAAACGGAATAACGGACAGCGTACAGCGTAAAGTGTTTAAAAGTAGAAAGAAAACAAGGAATAATTAAGAAGTAAAAAGGGAAAAAGAGACAAAGTTTTGTCAGAAACAAAAAATTTGTATAATTGACTTCAAATAAATTAATAATTATGAAACGTTCAATCTTGAATAAGGGTTTATTTCTGACGGTTGCACTGGCAATATTGGTTATTTCAAAAAATCAGGCCCAGGACCTTAATTCAGCACTTCTACTGACAAAAAGTGAGCAGTATGATAATGCCGGAGAAATGTTACAGCAGTTGATTCAAAATGAGCCTTCAAACAGCAAATATTATTTCTATCTTGGAGAAAACAAGCTTCTGGAATATTTTTCTGATACAATATCCAACTCATTTACTTTGGCTATTAATTCGGCAAAGGAAACGTATCAGAAAGGGGTTGATGCTGATCCGAATTATCCTCTCAATTATGTTGGTCTTGCCAAAGTAGCATATTACAGTGGTGACGACAATACTGCTGATGAGATGCGTGCTAAGGCAAAAAGCTTCCTTCTGCCTTATAAGAAGATTAAAAAGATAAATCCCCCGGCCGATGTATATTCATTTACACTGGCAAAACTGGCCGAATCATATATTAAGGACAGGAAAGTTGACACTGCTGTAACTCTTCCACTGGTAAGGGAAGCAATAAGGATCGCTCCTAACAATCCGGAGATATATCTGATTGCAGGTGATATCTACATCCTCGCAAATGATGGATCGAATGCTATAAAGAACTATAACCTGGCACAGTTTGCCGACCCCACTTCGCCTACTGCAGCTATGAAGATCGGAAGTATTTACGTAAGAGGCAAGAGCCTGCAGTTTGCAGTTCCATATTTCGAGGAAGCTATAAGTCTCGATCCAAATTTTGCCCCTGCATACAGGGAGCTTGGCCAGCTCTACTGGATGGCCCAGCGACTTGAGCAGTCAAAGGCAAATTACAAGAAATATCTTGAACTGAGTGCCGGAAATATTCCTGCACAAACAAGGTATGTAACTTCACTCTTTTATGCCGGAGACTATGATGAGGTAGTAAAAATTGTTGAAGAGATCCTTGCAATTGACGACTCAAGGTCATTCCTTAACCGACTTGCAGGCTATTCTTATTATGAAAAGAAAAACCCTGATTATGAGAAGGCTCAATACTATATGGAGCAATTATTCAATACAGTATCAGAAGAAAGAATATTATGGAAAGACCATCATTACATGGCAAGGATTCTGATGAATAAGAACCAGAATTATCTAAAGATGGTTGATGAGCTTAACAGCATTCAGAAACAGCTTGATAAAGAAATATCAAGGTACTCTTCAGCTTCTTCTGCCATGAAATCAAAGATCAAACCTGCGCTGGATGAGCTTACAAGCAAGGTTGCCGAACAAAAAACCGCGGTTGAAAATGCCAGCGAAGAAATTGACAGGGGATTCAGCGAATATGAAAAAGTTATTGAAATGAAACCCCAGGACAAAGCCGTATTAAGTGAAATGGCAATCAATTATTACAATTTTAAATTTTACAACAAGGCAGCTAAAACCTGGGCTAAAATGATAACTCCCGGTAAAGAAAAAGTTGAGGAATACATGCAGATCGGAAGAACATATTATATCGGTGAGAATTACAAGGCTGCAGACTCAACATTCAGTATTGTCATCCAAAAATGGCCTGAGGAAGTCCAGGCATACGTGTGGGTTGCCAGAACTTATTCCAAAATGGATCCCGATTATAATTTGGGGTTTGCAAAACCAAAGTTTGAAAAAGTCATTGAAATGACAAAGTCAGACTCGCTGAAATATGAATCTGAAATGGCGGATGCTATGCAGTATCTTGGATTTTATCATATGTCAAAAGAGAATTTTACAACATCAAAAAATTATTATAACAGGCTTATCAATCTTAATCCTGATAATAACGAAAATAAAATAAAAGGCTATAATGGATTAGGGTTGATAGAATTCCGTATGGCCTATAATGAAAAAGAGAATGAAAAGAGGCTGCCCTATCTTGCAAGATCAGCAAATGCATACAACAATATTCTGGAAATTGATCCCAACAATGCCACAGCTAAAAATCAGATTAATACTATTCGTAATTTCGAAGCACAAGTAAGAAAAGGGATCAATCCTAATGAAATAAAAGGAGTTGTAAAGGATGCTGCAACGGGGCAGGGTATTGCATATGCTTCAATCAGGGTCAAAGACACTGCTGTTGAAAACCTTAGCAACACTCGTGGCGAATATAAATTTGAAATTCCACAGGGCTCTGAAATGCTGGTGATATCTGCCGAAGGATACAAAACTAAAGAGATCCCGGTAACAGCATCCAGAACTTATAACGTTTCTCTTGAAAAATAATATTCAGATCCGGGAAATTATTTCAAAAAAAAATTAGGGTATAGAGGTAAATTAACGGTCTTATTGATTGAGGATGTTATACTAACCAATCAAAAAGAACAATAATATCATAATTTATTTGAAAAAAACAATTGATAATATATATATTTGCGAATTGTTAAATCTTAAACCTAAACAAATCGATTAAAATGAGTAAAGGAAGTAGTAGATTCAAAGATGCGCTGCAGAATATATTTGCGGCAAGTGCTATTTTAATAGCTTTTGTGGTATCCTATTTATTATTTGTCAATATAATGGGTAATCCGGTTAACTTCGAAGGGGGTAATCCCAAAGGCCAAGCTCTTGAAGGGAACTATCTGGGGATCATATATAAAGGTGGTTTCATTGTTCCTATTCTTATGACTTGTGTTCTATCGCTTATAATCTTCGTTTTTGAAAGGTTGATCACACTTTCAAGAGCTAAGGGAAAAGGCAGGTTAAACTCATTTGTCCGCCAGCTTCAGACTCTCCTTAATGAAGATAAAATTGAAGAGGCCATGGATGCTTGCGATAAGCAAAAGGGTTCTCTGGCCAATGTTATGAAAGCAGGCCTGATACGTTACCGTGACCTTCAGAAGGACAAGGAACTTGAGAAAGACCAGAAGATCCTTTCTATCCAGAAATCCTTCGAAGAAGCCACTGCACTCGAATTACCCATGCTGTCAAGGAACATGGTAATTTTCTCAACTCTGGCTTCCATATCAGTGTTAATAGGTCTTATTGGAACAGTGTTAGGAATGATTCGTGCATTCGCTGCACTTGCTCAGTCAGGAGCTCCTGATGCATTAGCTCTCTCACAGGGTATATCTGAAGCTCTTGTAAATACCGCGTTCGGTATCACAGGATCGACTTTATCAATCATTGCCTTCAATTATTTCTCAACATCAGTTGATTCATATACATATAAAATAGACGAAGCAGGATTCAGCCTTACGCAAAATTTTGCCACATCCCTTAAAACCGTATAGTAATAAATTTATCTTTTGGATTAATCATATAAGAAAAAACTGTAATGCCAAAGATTAAATTACCAACAAAGTCACCCCGAATCGACATGACGCCGATGGTTGACCTCTTTTCGGTAGTACTTATTTTCCTTATGCTTACCACTACAATGAGACAACCTGAACCGGCCATTGTTGATACTCCATTTTCAATATCAGAAAAACCTACACCTGATTTTAATATGATGACTTTCCTCATTTCAAATGATGGAAAAGTCTTCATGAATTTCGATAACGGCCCTGATACCCTGCTTGCATACAGACCAAAAATTCTGGAGGATATGGGTAAAAGATATGGTATCGAATTTACTCAGGAAGAACTGAGAACTTTTGAAAAATATAAATCTTCACTGGGAGTCCCGATAATGCAGATGAAAGAATTCCTGAACACTAAAAATAGTAAAGCAAGGGATGAGCTGCAGGTTGGAATTCCTTTGGACTCAGCCGACAATCAATTGGCAATGTGGATATTGTATGCACGCCAGGAGAATCCGAATATTAACGCTTGTATAAAAGGAGATGCCAGGGCTGAATTCCCGGTTGTTAAGAAAGTTCTGGATATACTTCAGGAAAGGAATGTGAGCAGGTTTAATCTGATTACCAGTCTTGAAGCAGCTAAAATTAACTTAGAAGAAATACAACAGTGATATGGCAGAAATAATTCAGGAAGAAAAAGGAAAAGACGGGAAGAAGAAAACCAAAAAGCATCCGCCGCATATCGACATGACACCTATGGTAGACCTTATGTGTCTTCTTATTGTCTTCTTTATGCTTACAACTGCTTTCAGTAAAGCCAAGATCATGGAGATTGTACTCCCCGAGAAGCTAAAGGATCCTAATCAGGAAGCCCCGAAGATTTCAGCGAGCCGTACCCAGAATATTATTCTTGGTCCGGAAAATAAAATCTTTTATTATCCGGGAACTGTAAAAGCTGAGGATTATAATAACCTGCCACCGCTCAGGGAAACTGATTTCAGCGCCACAGGTGTCCGTCAGATACTCCTTGGGTGGAACAGAACATTGTTCAAAAAGATTGATGATTTTAAACAGCAGGTTCTCAGAGGGGAAATAGAGATTTCCCAGGATTCTGTTCAGGGTGCAATCCGAAAGCTTAAAAATGATGATGATACCGGACCTATTGTGCTTATAAAAGCGTACAAGGAAGCAAATTACGGGAATTTCGTCGACATACTGGATGAGATGAATATCTGCGGAGTTGCTCATTATATGTTTGTTGATATTGCCTTTTATGAAGAGAAGATGGTGGAAGCAGCCGCCGGCATCAGTTCTGCTGAAGAATCATCATCCAATTAATCTGTAAATCTTAAAAAAATGGCAAAAGAAAAGATAAAAGCTCCTGCCTTCGATGACATAGTCTTCGAAATTAGGAATAAAGAGTACGGAGCTTACAGGTTACGCAAGAAATACAGCCGTAACGTGCTGATCGCAACTGTGTTAGGAGTTATCATTATAGCTACGGCTATTATCACTCCGTACCTTAATGCCAAGGCTATTGAAGGCAGGCAAAAAAGGACAGAAAGAGAAGTTGAGATAACGATGGAAAACCTTGATCAGCCAACCGATTTAGTAGCTCCTCCTCCTCCTGCCCCGCCTCCTCCCCAGGAGACCGTCCAGCAGGCAAAATATGTTCCGCCAATGGTTGTTGACTCTGTCAAACCCGAGGAAACCGTACAGCTCATGACTGCTGACGATGCCCAGATTGAGATTCAGAACGAAGAGGTTGTTGAATATGTTGAACCAGTGAAGGAAGAGATACAGGAGGAAGAACCTGAAATCGAACCTTTTGTGGTCGTTGAAGAAATGCCAATGTTTCCAGGCGGGGAACAAGCCCTTCTGCAGTATATCCGAGAACATACAAATTACCCTGAAGTTGCCAAGGAAAACAATATCCAGGGCAGGGTTATCGTGAGATTCTGTGTAACTTCCAAGGGTGGTGTCAACCAGGTCAGCGTACTTAAAGGCGTTGATCCGGAACTTGATGAAGAAGCCATGAGGGTAGTCTCAACGCTTCCTGCATTTAAGCCGGGGAAACAGGGTGGTCAACCGGTACCGGTATGGTATATGGTACCTATTACATTTGCTCTTAAATAAAATCGATTTGTGATTATAGAAAAAGGGCTTTTTAACAAGCCCTTTTTCTATTCATCAGCCCCAAATCCCCTAAAGGGGGCACTGTGACGTTTATAGTCAGCGAAGTGGATCTTTAAGATTTCAATTCTTTTTTTAGCAGTTTCACAAATTGATCAATATCCTCTTCCGTAGTGTCCCAGCTTGTCATTAACCTGTATTCCGAGGTTTTCTCATCCCACGGATAAAAGAAATATTCCTGCCTAACTTTCTCTGCTGTCTCAACCGGAATTATTACAAAAACACCATTTGACTCAACCTTCTGAGTAATTTTCACCTGACTGATATCTGCCAGTCTTTCCGCCAGGATCCCGGCCATCGAGTTTGAATGTAATGCACATTTTTTCCACAGGTCATCTCTGAACCAGGCTATAAACTGTGCCGATATGAATCTCATCTTTGATGCCAGCTGCATACCCTGCTTCCTGATATATTTAAAATCGTGAGACAATCCCGGTGTAAGGAAACATACCGCTTCTCCTGACATCATTCCGTTTTTTGTTCCCCCAAATGATAATATATCAACACCTGCATCAGTCGTAAAATCCCTAAAAGGCCGGTTCAGGGATACCGCGGCATTTGCTATCCTTGCACCATCCATATGCAGCAGCATACCTCCGGAATGAGTATAATCAGCTATTCTTTTTATTTCCTGAATACTATAAACAGTACCCAGCTCGGTCGATTGCGTAATGGATATCACCCTGGGCTGTGAATGATGTTCAAAGTCCAGACCATGTATATGTTTCTCAACCATTTCAACGGATATCTTTCCATCAGGCGTATCAACAGTCAGCACTTTACATCCCGTGAATTTTTCCGGAGCACCACACTCATCCTGCTCCAGATGAGCAGTAAATGCAGTTATTATTGAATTCCATGATTTTACTACTCCGCTAATGCTCAATACATTAGCTGCAGTACCTGTAAATACAAAGAAGACCTCTGCATCTCTCCCAAGATGTTCCTTAAACAACTGTTCTGCCTGTTCGGTATATATATCCGATCCATAACCAATCACATGGCCGTTGTTTACCTTCTCGATTTCCTTCAGGATATCGGGATGGACACCGGCATTATTATCGCTTGCAAAACCTCTTTTCATTGTCATAGGTATCTTTCCAATGCCTGATAGGGGGAGCATGGTTCTGTAAAGCCATCACCACACCATTTTCCTCACCCATCTTTGCTGCCGACGTGACACCGCCAAGCATCGTGGCACCGGCAGCTGCACCAGATGTTTCGATAAATTTTCTACGGTTCATAGGTTCAGGATTAACAGTTAAACTTAATTTTATCGGATTTTCGATCCTTTTATAGCAAAGAAAGTGATATAAGCGTAATACACAAATAAGCAGCATATTGCGATAACAAGACCAATACTTTTCTGAATACCTCCCATCATTATTGGCAACAATGCAGCCCCGATTACAGAAGTTGAAATGACCCCGGAGCCAACTTTGGTATGCGGGCCAAGATCAACCAGAGCCAGGTTATAGATACACGGCCACATTATCGAATGCATGAGTCCGGTTCCAAGGAACAGGATCAGTGCTATCCGGTTTAATCCCATACTACCCAGCACCAGTGACACTAATAACATTACAGCTCCGGCTACTGCATTAAAGCTGAGTATCTTCGTTGCAGTAAATTTCCGTAGTATAAATATACCGGCAATACGTCCCACCATCAGGCCTGCCCAGTAGTAAGCCAGCAATCGTGTCCGCATTTCCCCATCGAAATTGAATTCCAGTTTTCCTGAATAATCGGCAAAGAAGCTTGGTATTCCTATTTCGATGCCCATATAGAAGAAAATAGCCAGTGATCCGAGCCACATGTGCGGGTATTTATAAGCACTGGATTTAATTTTTTTGGCTACTCCTTCTTCTACTTCATCTTCTTCTTTAATTTCAGGCAGCTTAAGGAAAAACATGACAATCACGATAACAAGGGTGATTATTCCTATTCCTGCAAACGGACCCTGTACAGCTTTAGGATCAGAAGCACTGCCGATTGCAGATGAAACGATCAGCGATGAAACGAAAATAGGTGCAATTACCGTAGCTACGGAGTTAAGGGCATTTGTAAGAGTCAGTCTGCTGGCTGCTGTTTCAGGTGTACCCAGTGCATTCACATAAGGATTGGCAGCAACCTGCAGCATGACAACTCCAAAGGCAAAAACTGAAACAGCGCTCAGGAAGCCGTAATAACCAATAGCCACACCGGGTATACATAAGAAGAAACCGATACTCACAAGCGCGACTCCGGCTACCACACCGTACTTATAGCCTATCCGGTTTAACAGATAACCCACCGGTATTGACAGAATATAAGCTCCATAAAAGAATGTGTTCGGAAGTTGTTTTTCAACCTCGTTTAGTCCGAAAGCACCTTTCAGGTAATCGATCAGCGAGTTGTTCATTGTGGTGATAAAGCCCAACAGGAAAAACAGTGAGGCCATCACTATCAATGGAAACAGGTACTTTGCATTTTTGCTTTGCATATTTGCTGATTTTATGTTAAAGATTATGATTTAGTATGTCGCTTTATAATTCCACTTTCCCTGCTCCCTGATTTCTTATAAACAGCTTGTGACAGGCTCCTTTTCCATAGAAATGTTCAAGCGTTTCGATATATCTGTCGAGAAAATTTTGTGGTACAAAGGCCTGAATGGTACCGGCAAAGCCACCGCCATGTACGCGCCATGCCCCCTCTCCTTTAAGCACCAGATCACTCAGGGCCAAAGCAAGCGATACTCCCTGTTCCCTGACATTACTCGCTGGGAAAATATTCTGGTTATACATAAAGGAGCTATAACCAGAATCGATTACCATCCCTAAAAAAGCTTTAAAATCATTTCTCTCAAGGGCTGCCACCTGGTCTACAACACGCTGGTTATCACCCTGAAAATGAATGGCACGCAGTATTGCACGATCTCCTACCTTTTCGCGTATCCCGGGTGCGATTTCAAGGATCTGTTCAAGTGTTACCTCCCTCAGGACTTTTGCTCCCAGCTCGGCAGCAACAGCTTTCATATCCGCAGGAAGTGAAGCATATTCATCATTAAGGTCGGCATGACTGCCGCCTGTATTTGTTATAACCAGTGCAAAACCTGTTGCAATAAAATCGAAATTTACTTTTTTTACTATGGGTTTTAAGGGATCAGCAAAATCAATTGTTATCAAACCTCCCATTGCACAGGCAGTCTGATCCATTAATCCGCAGGGTTTGCCGAAATAATTATTCTCAGAATACTGTCCGATGATCGCATTTTTAATGGGGTCTACTTTTCCATTATTGAAAAGATGGCTCAGGATAGCACCAATCAGCACTTCAAATGAAGCTGAGGAGCTTAATCCGGAACCTTTCGGGACACCTCCATCAATACATGCATCAAAACTTCCTATAGCAAAGCCTTGTTCCTTAAAACGCGAACAAATGCCCCTCACCAGTGCTGCTGAAGTATATTTTTCGTTTATATCGGGTTCCAAAGAGGACAAATCAACCTCAAATCGCGGATACCCTTCCGACAAAATTCGTATAATATTAGTATCGTTCCGGGCCGTGACAGATACTATATCCAGGTTTACTGCACCGGCAAGTACACGACCCCAATTGTGATCAGTATGATTGCCGCCGATTTCAGTACGGCCAGGAGAAGTGAAAAATTCAATATCTGAAGTACCGTATGCAGATTTAAACTGATTCAAGAGATTACTATATCTCTCTGCATTACGTTTTAATTCAGCCGGATCATTTCCGTACAATTCGCGGAAAGCTTTGTTATCACCATTATTGATCTTCATGATAAGATTTTCTGCTGTTGCCATAGATATATGATTTGTAAGTTACGGACTATTGTAAAAATAATAATTGTCAGGTAATAAAGTACAGAGGCCGTCTCAAAATAATGAAACAGCCTCTGATTTTTTTCGGTTAAAAAGGTATTATTTATGTTTACTGCCCACCAATGCGTAAAATACAATATAAAGATAACAAATGATGGGGAGTATAAATGCATATCTTACTCCCATTCCGTCAGCCACAAGACCCATAAGCACAGGTATTACTGCTCCACCGACAATCAACATATTTATCAGGCCGGAGGCCATACTGAGTTCTCCTTTATCGAGTCCGTCAACACCCAGAGCAAATATATTCGGGAACATAATGGAGTTAAAGAAGCCTATTGACAAGCCTAACCAGAGGATTACAGGTCCGTTAGCCAGCATAACAACAAGTAACAGTGTTGCTGCAATTAAGCCAAAGACTGCCAGAGACCTGCTTGCATTGCCTCTTCCAAGCTGCATAGCCAGATAGTTTACCAGTGCTATTCCGGCAAATATTAATCCGTCGGTTATTTCATATCTGACAAACCATCCTACAAAGAGGGCCAGTCCCAATACCAGTATTGCATAAAGATATTTCTTTGATTTTTCGACGTTGGAAAGCATAAATGAACCATAAAGCCTTCCTACCATTGCACCACCCCAGTACAGAGCTATCATTGCTGCGGCATCCGACTGTGCTATACTCAACGCTTCCTGGAAATATCTCTGGAGCATTGCTGCAGATCCTACCTCTGCACCAACATAAAAGAATATAGCAACTGCGCCAAGTATAACGTGAGGATATTTCCATACACTTTTTCGTTCCACACCCCTGGTAGGGATCACAGGCAGTTTGAGCAGATATACTGCAACTGCAATAATGATTACTATCACAGCTATTATCAGGAACGGTGTTGGCACTGATTCAGCAGCTTCGGACGGATTTAAAACATCAGCGACTTCGGCTGCACTCAAGGCAGATTCCGCTGCAGTTTTAAAGACAAATACACTTGCTATGATGGGAGCAATGTAAGTTGCAATTGAATTCAAAGCCTGAGTCAGGTTCAGTCTGCCTGATGCGGTCTCAGATGGTCCAAGTGCTGTTACATAAGGATTTGCGGCAACCTGGAGAAATACCACACCGCCTGCCATAATAAATATGGCAAACAGAAAGAATGGAAAGGATAGAGCTTTGGCGGCAGGGAAGAATAGGAAACTTCCTGCTGCTACAAGCAGAAGACCAAGAATTACCCCTCCTTTATAACCGATCCTTTTAATGATACCGCCGGCTGCAAAGGAGAGAACAAAATAGGTAAAGAAAAATGCACCATTTACCAGTTGGGCTTCAGCATTTGACAGGTCAAAGACCGCCTTGAACTTGTCAGCCAGAGTAATGTTGAAAGTTGTTACGAACCCAAACAGGAAGAAAATCATCCCCATAAAGGCCATGCCTGCTGTTTGCGTTCTTTTCTGTTCTGTCATCGTTAGAGTATTTGGTTAAACAAGTTATCTGATTCTTTTGGTGAAGGTAAAATTACATTTAAAGATCGATTTTCAAACAGGTCAATTATAATAATTAAAGATATTTAAACAATTATCGTCATTTTGTGAATAACTATATTTGTAGAAATAAAAAGGTGAAGACACGATACTTCATATTCATTTCCTTTAAAGGCACTTCCTATCATGGCTGGCAGGTACAGCCCGGTTCTGTAACAGTTCAGAAAACTCTGGATGCAGCTCTCTCCACGATCCTTAATGAGAAAGTATCAACCACAGGTGCCGGGCGAACTGATACCGGGGTTCATGCACTGGTATTCTGTGCCCACTTTGAAAGCAGCCTGCCAGATCTTGCGGGTCGTAAGAACCTGATATTCAGACTAAATAAATTTCTGCCAAAGGATATCTCAGTATCCCGTATAGTAAAGGTCCGTGAAACTGACCACGCCAGATTTAGTGCTGTTTCAAGGACCTACAGGTACTATATCTCCAGGAATAAGGATCCATTCCGGGAAGATTTTTCATGGTATGTACATGGTGATATCGATATAAATATTATGAATAAGGCTTGTAAATTACTTTTAAAACATACTGATTTTACAAGCTTCAGCCGGCTTCATTCAGGTGCTAAAACAAACCTGTGTAAAATATTTTTTGCCGAATGGGAAAAAAAGAGTAACGATTTGATCTTAACTATAAGTGCTGACAGATTCCTCCGAAATATGGTAAGGGCAATTGCAGGTACCATGGTTGATATTGGCAGGGGAAAAACAAGCCTGTTGGAATTTGAAAAAATAATAAAGGCCGGAGACCGTGGCAGAGCAGGGAAATCGGCACCGGCGAAAGGATTATTCCTTGAAGCTATTGAATATCCTCAGGAAATTTTTACTTAAAAACACCAGGAGTATTACAGACTATCATCATTCCATATCTCCCAGGATCTTTCAGCCTGGGAACAAAGCATCTTCATTCCCGTAATGATTTTACAACCCCGCTCCTGCCCCATCTTTAGAAATGAGGTTATTTCGGGATTATAAACAAGGTCGAACAGGATATGGTTCTCATTCAGAAGGCTGTAGTCAATATCGGGTAAGGAGGTTATGTCAGGATACATTCCGAGAGGTGTAGTATTGACAATAATATCAGTCTTCCCTAACATTTCCGGACTGATCTGTTTATATGTAATGCAGCCGGGTTTGTCTGTCCTTGAAACAATTGTAATTTTCAATCCCATTTCGGCAAGAGCATAGCGTACAGCCCGCGAACTGCCTCCTGTACCGAGAATCAGTGCGCTTTTAATCCTGCTTTTAACAAATGAAATCAATGAATCCCTGATGCCGGTCACATCGCTGTTATAGCCGTAAATGCTTATTTGGCCAGCTATTCTTTTGATTTTCAGAACATTTATAGCTCCGATTTCTTTTATTTCGGGTCCTGTTTCATCAACATATTTCAGTATTTCCGTTTTATATGGAATTGTAACGTTCAATCCGTAAAGTTCAGGATCTTTTGATATAAGATGTGGAAATCTGTCAAGGGTCTTCAGGGGATAATTATTATATGAACAATCCGTAATATTTTCCCTGGTAAATTTCTCTGAAAAATATTTATGTGAGAAAGAATGACCCAGGGGATATCCAATAAGTCCGAATTTCCTCATATTAGCTATGATTTAGCAGCTTTCACTGCTTACAGGTTACTTGCTTTGAAGATTATCCGGAAGGAACTGAAAGAAGGTATCTCCCCTGAGGCCCAGACGCAGCGATTCAAGAGGGATGATCTCTGTTGGAGCAATATTGCCCAGGTTAACATTAGCTCCAAAGTGCTTTATGAACCAGGCTTGCTGTGATTTCATAGGAGCCTCCCATATCACATTCTCAAGTTTGACATGTTCTGATATTGCATTTATTATGCTGTTATTAACTGATCCATTTTCATTATAAATGCCTGTTGTTCCTGATTCACGGGCTTCAGCAATTACTTTTACCGAACCTGCGTCAAGTTCAGCCTTCATCATCGCTACCCACTGGTCGGGAGTATAGACCACTTCTTTCTTTTTTGAGCCAACTTCTGATATAACCGTTCCTCTCCCGGAAAGCTCCCTTATATAATCAAGCTTCACTGAATGGTCAATGTCATAAGAACCGTCAGAAACCTCCACAAGATCAATTTCACATTCATCGAGGAATTTAACATAATCTTTGAACATATCCCTGACAATAAATGCTTCGAAGAGAGTACCTCCAAAATAGGGAACAACGCCTGCTTCCTTATAGATCTTTATCTTGTTCCTGAATCCTGGAGTTATCAGGGATGTTCCGAATCCCAGTTTTACATAATCGGTATAATCACAACCGACGGACATAAAGTCTTCGGCTTCCCTGATACTGAGACCCTTATCCATGACCATTGTGAGTCCGTATTCTCTGGGTTTGGGAGGACGATCGGGTAAATAAGGCAGAACTGTTTTCATTTATAAAAATTTTATTAGCAGAATTTTAATGAATCTGCATATATTGTCTATTATAATTATATAGCAAGAACATGGAGGTGTTATATAGTATAATTATACCCGGAGATAATCAAATAAGGTCATTCTTTTCCAGCAGCCTTATTATTCCGGATGTTAGCAGGCATGAAGGGAAAAAATCAATAAATTCCCTGTAAAGGTCCTTATCAGTTTCAACTGCCAGTTTCAAGTGGATCAGAGCCTTTTCAGGAGAATCCGTCCGCAGGTAAAATGAAGCCAGAAGGTAATTGATACCGGGAACATCTCCTATCACTTTATAGGCATGCTCAAAATAAAGGATTACCCTGGAAGCAAGGTTCTCCCTGATAATGATCATTCCCAGATCAGACCATACCTCTCCATAATAGGCATCCAGTTTCAGGGCTTCTCTGAAACACCTGAGTGCTTCTTTTTTTTCTCCTTTAGCATAATGGGCTTTACCAAGAAGGTACCAGAATTCAGGATTTTCATCATCAAGTTTGACAGCTTTTCTGAAAAATATAAGACTGTCATTTATATTTCCTGTATTGAGTTCTATAACTCCAAGGCCGAACCATGGATCACCAAATTCCGGAGCCAGTTCAATGGCATCATGATAATATTTCTTTGCCAGTGTAATCTCATCGATTTTTTCATAGCACTCTGCCAGATATGTCATTGCCTCTACACTGTCATTTTCAAATTCAAGATATTCAAGATAAACAGGTATCGCCTCTGAATATCGTTCAAGATTGTATAGAATATTGGCTTTATTGAAAAGAGCAAAAGAGTTCTGATCATTAATGGCCAGGGCATAATCATATGCTTCAATTGCCTTCACCGGCATTTCTATTTTATTATAGATTATACCAAGATTATACCAGGCACTGTCGGAAAATGGCTCATCCTCAAGGTATTTCAGGTAATATTCAATGCTGCTATTAAAATCTTCAGTTTTCTCGTAAGCAAACGCGAGGTCGTATAGATGAGCTTTAAAATCCGGTTCTTTTTCAATCAGCTTATGCAGATATGGGATCAAATGCTCATAATAATTAAGATTTTGCAATACCGATACTATTGAGAACAGGATATTTTCAATTTCATCCGAATCGAGTTCCAGGGCATGATCGAACATTTTTTTGGCACCCTGGATATCACCAAGTATACCCATGGCAGTCCCCTTGGCAATAAATATTTCATGGTTTCCGGGTTCAATATTTTCAAGCTTCCTGAGAATTTTAAGAGTTTCAACAGCTCTCCCCTTGTCGAGAAGCACTTTTGCTTTTCTCAGCTGTATTGAGACAGAATTCGGATGTTGTTTTGTTGCCAGCAATGCTGCCTCAAAAGCTTTATTAGAATTGTTACTTTCTATATAATAATCTATAATTGACTCAAATTCAATGACATCAAAGAAAAAATTTTCATTATTGTTCCTCATTCTTTCGAACTTCAGAACAGCCTGTTTTATCTCATCCTCATAGTATAATCCATACTTTTCCTCTTCCATCACACCAAAATATTTCACAAAAATAATACTATTTTTTACATGAAGTTACCTGCCGGGAATCAATTATTAACAATCCGACATTTTTTCAAACATTTAATTTTCAGTATAATACAGCATTATTACAGGTTTTTTTACATTTTTTTATACCGACAACGCAACCTCCTGTGTCAAATATTCATCTTTCAGTTATAAAATGAGGAATTAATACCCTATACCCAATTTACCCTAGAATTAACCTAAATTCTACCTCAGAAGAACCGGGAACCTTCCCGGTTTTTCATTTTATAGTTCTGATACTAAATTATTAATATCTTTACGTTTTATTAAGTCTATAACAGGTCAATATGAAACCTTGATGTGACCATTAAAACAAATTATTAATTCATGAAAAGGATATTTATAAGAATGATACAGTTTGCAGTTTCAGGAATGATCCTCATCTTAACCTGCATAACGGGATGTAAAAAAGAAAGCAATCCGATAGTCTACCCATATGGTACCTTTCCTGATTCTGTAATTAATCTGGATGGTATTAATTCTGCTTATGATGATTATAATACTGATTGCTACCAGCTATATGGCGAATTATATATACTTTTCTCGAGTAACAGGGGCAGCTCAGGAGGTCAATTTGACTTTGAGCAGGGAACGATATTTTTCATTTTTGACCAGACTACCGGATTATTTGAATATGACAGTCACATATGCAACATACCGTTCCTTACCAGCCTTATAAATACGGCTAATACTGATGGTGATGATCTCGGTCCTTTCAGTTTCTTCAGCTCGGTTGACGGATATGAATATCTTATTACAGCCTCAGAAAACACCGATGGTGATCTTGATTTCTTCTATTTTAAAAACAGGCCTGTTTATGGTACGGCGATACCTGATATTTTTGGCCCCTACCCGGCCAATTTGCTTAATACATCAGCCAACGATGCATACATCTGTTTTGATTCAGACCAGGATTCAGCCTATTTTTCATCGGATATTGACGGCAATTTCGACATATATTTAAAAACCATACCTGCAGAAACTGAGATCGAGAACTGGTTAGAAGGTGATTACTCTGCATCAGAGAAAGTTGACAGTATAAACAGTATCAGCGAGGACAAATGTCCCCTTATTTTTAAGGACATAATGTTTTTTGCATCTAACAGGCCGGGAGGTATGGGAGGATTTGATCTGTATTATTCCATATTCAGGAACGGGAAATGGAATTCTCCTGTTAATCTCGGTCCTGGTGTAAACAGTTCTTCTGACGAATTCCGTCCCAGGATATGGTATCATTACGACTTCACAAATTATTTTATGATTTTCTCTTCCGACAGACCGGGCGGAGAAGGAGGATATGACCTCTATTTCACTGGTATCGAATTACCTGAATAAAGGTTAATTAAAGAATTAAACAGCTTATCTCCTGTTTTTTGCAGCAACCAGGGTATTTTTCAGCAGAGATACCCGTGTCATCGGGCCGACACCTCCTGGTACCGGTGTAATAAAGGAACATTTTGAGGCAACATTGTCAAAATCGACATCACCGGTTAGTCTCCACCCTGTTTTGGTACCGGGGGCTTTAGTACGTGTAGTGCCCACATCAAAAACCACAGCTCCGTTCTTTACCATTTCGGCTTTGATAAAGCCCGGTGAACCCAAAGCAGCTATTATTATATCTGCTTCTTTTACAATATCTTCCAGGTTTTTTGTGCGGCTATGAACCACTGTTACAGTGGCATCCATTCCTTTCTGGGAAAGCAGAATACTTACCGGTCTGCCGACAATATTGCTTCTTCCTATTACCACACACTTCCTGCCAGAGGTTTCGATATTATACCTTTTTATAAGTTCAACTATACCAAAAGGAGTTGCCGGCAGGAATCCGGAAAGTCCGATTACCATTTTCCCGATATTAACAGGATGAAAACCGTCAGCATCCTTTGAAGGATCAATAGATTCAATGACATTGTTTTCATTTAAATGACCGGGTAAAGGCAGTTGAACAATAAATCCGTCGATATCATCATCATTGTTCAGTTCCTTTATCTTGTCAAGCAGCAGAGTTTCCGGAACATTTTCTTCAAATTTAATAAGTGTGGATATGAAGCCCACCTCCTCGCAATCTTTCATTTTGTTTGCCACATAGGTCTGGCTCGAAGGGTTAGTACCTACGAGGATAGTTGCCAGGTGAGGAGTTTTTTTCCCCTCGCTTTTAAGTTTTTTTACTTCATCAGCAATCTCGTGTCTGATTTCTGATGCTGTTTTTTTGCCGTCTATTAATGTATACATTTCAGTGAATTATCTTCTTCCCATCAGTCTGGCGGTATTCCCGCCGCTTTTTGTCATCATCTTCATCATTTTCCGGGTTTCATCAAATTGCTTCACGAGTTTATTCACATCCTGAACGGATGTACCGCTGCCCATAGCAATTCTCTTTCGTCTGCTCCCGTTGAGAATAACCGGATTTGTTCTTTCCTCAGGTGTCATACTTCTAATTATAGCCTCAATGCCCTTGAAAGCATTATCGTCAATATCAAGATCTTTGATTGCTTTACCTGCACCGGGGATCATTGCCATCAGGTCTTTCACATTACCCATTTTCTTTATCTGCTGGATCTGTGCAATAAAATCATTAAAATCGAACTGGTCTTTTGCAATTTTTTTCTGAAGCTTCCTTGCCTCCTCCACATTATATTGTTCCTGGGCCTTTTCAACAAGGGAAACAATATCTCCCATTCCCAGTATTCTGTCGGCCATACGTACCGGATAGAAGATATCAATTGCATCCATCTTTTCTCCGGTGCTCACAAACTTAACCGGTTTATCGACAACTGAACGTATTGAAAGGGCTGCTCCGCCCCGGGTGTCGCCGTCAAGTTTTGTAAGGACAACTCCGTCAAAATCGAGTCTGTCATTGAATTCCTTTGCAGTATTGACAGCATCCTGTCCTGTCATTGAATCAACCACAAAAAGTATTTCATGCGGATTTACTGCTGTTTTTATTGAGGATATCTCTTTCATCATTTCCTCGTCAACAGCCAGCCGGCCCGCTGTATCGATGATAACCACATCGTATCCCTTTATTTTTGCCTCCCTGACAGAGTTTTTGGCTATCTGCACCGGATTCATGTTCCCGTCTTCGGTATATACAGGAACCTCCACCTGGGTGCCGATTATCTTGAGCTGCTCAATAGCTGCAGGACGATAAACATCACCTGCCACGAGAATTGGTGTTTTTCCTTTTTTTGTTGCAACCCATTTGGCCAGTTTTCCACTGAATGTCGTTTTCCCTGATCCCTGGAGACCCGCGATAAGTATAATAGCAGGATTGTATTTTATGTTAATCTCGGTTTTGTCGCCTCCCATCAGCCCGGCCATTTCATCATGAACGATCTTAATCATCATCTGGGACGGGTTTACTGACTTCAGTACCTCCTGTCCCAACGCCTTGGTTTTAACCGTATCGGTGAACTGCTTCGCTGTCTTGAAGCTGACATCAGCATCTAGCAGGGCCCTGCGGACCTCCTTAAGTGTCTCGGCAATATTTATCTCCGAAATTCTTCCCTGTCCCTTAAGTATCTTAAAGGATCTTTCCAGCCGTTCACTTAAATTCTCAAACATTTTTACAAAAGTTATTTACATTACATTCTTTCAGGCATTTCAATTCCCAGCAACCACATGCCCGAGCTTAGTACTCTTGCTGTGACATCTGATAATGCAAGGCGCAGGTTCCTTACCGACTTATCCGGTTCTCCAAGAATTGAAAAATCGTGATAAAACTGGTTATATTCCTTTGCGAGATCGTAACAATAATTTGCTACAATTGCCGGGCTGTATGCTGCTGCCGCTTCAGATACCGTTACTGCAAAGTTTCTAAGAACCTTCATAAGAACAAGCTCTTTGTCTCCAATTTTTAATAAATCGTGAAATTCAGGATCATATTTAATTCCCGTTTGATCTGCCTTTCTGAAGACTGATTTTATTCTGGCAAACGTATACTGGATAAAGGGTCCTGTATTTCCGTTAAAATCAATCGATTCTGAAGGATTGAAAGTCATGTTTTTCCTTGGGTCCACTTTCAGGATGTAATATTTGAGTGCACCCAGGCCTATCTTTCGGAAAATATCCTCCTTTTCCACGTCAGAATAATCTGAAAGTTTTCCAAGTTCGAGAGAGACCTCCCCGGCTGTTTCTTTCATCTCACTGATAAGATCATCAGCATCCACCACAGTTCCCTCGCGCGATTTCATTTTGCCCTCAGGAAGTTCGACCATTCCGTATGAAAAATGAATTAATCCTTCAGCCCATTTAAATCCAAACCTCTTAAGAACAGCCCGAAGCACCTGGAAATGATAGTTCTGCTCATTACCGACAACATAAATGCATTTGTTGAAACCATAATCTTCCTGTCTTATTACTGCCGTACCAATATCCTGGGTTATATAGACTGCAGTCCCGTCAGATCGCAACAGAAGTTTCTGGTCGAGGCCTTCAGTATTTAAATCTATCCATATCGAATTGTCCTCTTTTTTGATAAGAAAATCTTTCTCGAGAGCATCAAATACTATATCACGGCCGGGCTGCCAGGTTTCTGACTCGTAATAAACTTTGTCAAAATCGACTCCCAATTCCCTGTAAGTCTCATCAAATCCCTCATACACCCAGGAATTCATCATCTTCCACAACTCCATTATTTCACTATCTCCTTCTTCCCATTTAAGGAGCATTTCCCTTGCTTCCTTCATCGCAGGAGCAGAATTCCTTGCTTCATTCTCTCCAAATCCTTTCTTTATCAGGTCATCTACCTGTTTTTTATACTCTTTTTCAAACCGGACATAGTACTTACCGACAAGGTGATCACCCTTCATTCCTGATGATTCAGGTGTTTCACCATTTCCGTATTTCTTCCATGCCAGCATCGACTTGCATATATGTATCCCTCTGTCATTGACAATATTTGTTTTTATTGCCCTGTGTCCGCATGCTGAGAGGATGCGGTAAAGAGAAAAACCAAGCAGATTATTGCGAATATGACCCAGGTGAAGTGGTTTATTGGTATTTGGCGAAGAATATTCGATCAGGATTGTCTCCGGTCTGGTGATCTTACATTCAGTAAAGAGATCACTTTCAGAGACCATTTTGCGGAAATAGTCAATCCACCATTGATCGGAGACCTCGAGATTAAGGAATCCCTTGATCACATTGTATCCTGTTATAGCCGGAAAAGTCTCTACAAGATACTTTCCGATTGTTTCACCGGTCTTTTCGGGCGTATTCTTTGAATAACGCAGCAAAGGAAAGACAACGAGTGTAAAATCGCCTTTAAAATCTTTTCTCGTCTCCTGTACCTGGATCAGCTCATCACACGGATTACAATTATAAAGATTCCTGACAGTTTCTTTTATCTTTTCTGTAATAATTTGCTCCATTCGTTCTTGCACAATTTCAGGCTGCTAAGATAGCATTTTAATAAATTGACATAAAACAAATTATATCCAAAACAGGTACTCCGGAACCTGATTATTATCATAAGTTTATGCAAACAGTCGAAATTATTTGACTATTGGACAATAATTTTTGATGAAGAGTGTGTTAAGAGTGCAGGTATTATTAAAAGATGTGCTATTTTTATATCAAAATTCATAACTATTTAATTGTTAATATTCTTTTTAAGGTGGAACAAAAGAAGATATACGTTGAACCTACGAACAAAACACCCCAGATTGACCTTAATCATCTTACAGGAGAATTGATCCTGTCTGGCAGATCAATTCCTGAAAATGCTGCCGAACTATATGAAAATATCTTGCAGTGGGTTACACAATATGCAGTAAATCCCCGCCAAACAACCAATCTGAGACTTAATCTTGAATACTTCAATACAGCCTCATCCATCTGGCTGGCAAAAATAGTAAAGGTCCTTTGCTTAATTACGAAGCCCGAAGCAACACTTATTATTCACCTTTATTTCCATATTGAGGAATTCGACAGTATGGATATTGAGGATCTTAAGGATGCTTTAAGTCCTATCATTGATATGATCGGTACTCCATCTGTAAGCCTGGGAATTAAAATATATGGAACAGATGAAAGCGGCGAAATTCTCAAGGAGTCAATGGTTCTGATATAAACCGTTTTTTAAACTTAACCTTATTTTACATTTTTTCATTTTTTTGGCCTAACTTTATTAGGCCATTTTAATTTATTATTATGTACAGGGTATTAATTGTATTGTTATCAATTTTCAGTGTTATGGAAATCTATTCCCAGGGCAAATCAACTGACAGACAGCCGGTTGCAGCAGGCAGTTTTTATGAGGCCAACAGGGATATTCTTCTGAGGGATATAGCAGGCCATTTTACAAATTGCATGAAATCACCGGAGAACTGGAAGGTGAGAGCGATTATAAGTCCTCATGCAGGATATGTATTCTCAGGAACAATAGCAGCCTCGGCCATCTCAGCAATACCTGAAAATGCTGAGATAGAAAATATCTTCCTTATTGGTTCGAGCCATGTAATGGCATTCGATGGAGCATCGGTATATAATATCGGCGACTTTATTACACCTCTTGGTAAGGCAGAGGTAAACAAGGATATTGCCAGTAAACTCAAAAATGAGAACAAGGTCTTTAATTTTCCTGTCACTGCACACCTCCGGGAGCACAGTCTGGAAGTTCAGATTCCCCTGTTACAATATTATTATAAGAAAATACCGAAAATAGTCCCAATAGTAATCGGCACAAACAATACAAACACAATCAAATTGATAGCCGAAGCTCTCAGACCATGGTTCACTTCTGACAATCTCTTCGTGATAAGCAGTGACTTCTCCCATTATCCCTCCTACAAAGATGCCATTGAAGTAGACAATAGAACTGCTGAGGGCATTGTATCAGGTGATCCAAAGGTATTTCTTAACGCTCTCAAAGAAAATTCAGCAAAGAATATTAACGGATTGGCAACAAGCATGTGCGGATGGGCTTCGGGACTTATGCTTATGTATCTTGCTGAGAATGATACTAATCTTGAATTTAAAAGAATAGACTACTGTAATTCAGGAGATACTCCTTACGGAGATAAAAACAGGGTTGTCGGGTATCATGCCATTGCTCTGATTGAAAAAGGACAAACCACAAAAATGAATGAAGAATCTTCAACAACTCTTTCGTTCAGCAGATCGGAAAAAGATCAGCTTTTTGCCATTGCCAGAAACAGCATCAAAACGATGTTATATGAGAAGAAAAGGATAACCATTGATGAAAAGAAGATCCCCGAATCACTCAAAAAACAGCTGGGGGCATTCGTAACTTTGAAGATTGACGGCAGGCTGAGGGGTTGTATAGGAAGATTTCTATCATCCGATCCTCTTTACGAGGTTGTAAAGGAATCAGCTTTATCTTCTGCCTTTGAGGATACACGGTTTCTTCCACTTACCAAAGAGGAATATGATAACACTGATATGGAGATAACCATCCTGGGTCCGATGAAAAAAATCAATAATATCAATGAGATAATCCTGGGTAAACATGGAATTTATATAAAAAAGGGCTTTCGGTCAGGGACAATGCTGCCACAGGTCGCAATGGAAAATGGATGGACAGTTGAACAGTTCCTTGGTTATACATCGAGAGATAAAGCAGGTCTTGGGTGGGATGGCTGGAAAGATGCCGAACTGTATATATATGAGGGTCTGGTGCTTGAAGAAAACAAAAAATAATTATGTATCATGTTGTCGGAACAGGTATCGCTGTTTCTGTTTTATACTTAATAAGTTTTATTTTTTACCGTATTGGCCTTTTTTCCCAGGCCCGTCACAGGAAAATATGGAATACCATCCTTGCCGTAACATTTCTTATTACAGCACTGGCAGGATTGTTTCTGGCCCTTCAAATCAATTATAAATGGGATTTACCTGTAGTAAAATCTGTCCTTAAATGGCATGTTGAGACAGGAGCCGGATTTGCAATTACAGGGGTATTCCACCTCATCTGGCATCTTAGCTATTTCACAAGGTTATTTAAAAGAACAGAAGAGCCCCGTAAGTTTAAAAGCCTGTTAAAGATGAGCTCTTCAGATATCGCTATTAACCTGTTTGTCATCGGGTTTACAAGTATGTCCATTCAGATACTGCTCATTCGGGAAATTATGAATATTTCCGGAGGTTATGAACTGACAGCAGGTACATTTCTTGCCTCATGGCTTATTACCTCTGCAATTGGAGCTGCAACCGCTGGCAGCTCATCATTGAATGATATCCGAAAGATCAATCTGGTATTTTCAATAAGCCCCATAATATCATTAATATTGTTTTTCCTGCTGTCCAGGCTTTTTCTTCAGCCCGGAGAGACCCCGTCATTCCTGGTAAGCATGATCTTCACTTTCCTGGTACTTATCCCATTCTGTCTTGTATCAGGTTTCACCTTTGTGAAACTCTTAGCTGCCGCAAAGTCGACAAATGATTTTATTCCCGGAAAATCTTACTCAATTGAAACAATCGGTAGCATCGCAGCCGGTTTGATAATATCGGTCCTCACAGCAGGTTTGTTAAACACATACAAGCTTCTCTTCACAATCATATTGATATCGATAACTTACACCATACTGACATTCTATATTAAAGACAGAAATAAGAAAATCATTGTAAAATTATCGGTAGCACTGGTAGCAGCCTTTATAATAATAGCTGATCCGGATATCTTTTTCAGGCAGCTCCTTTTACCCGGTATTAAAGTAACAGAAACCAGGGAAACTCCTTATGGGAGCATAACCTACGGAGAGTATGGAGGTGAAAGGAGTATTTATTACAATCAACGTCTGCTTACATATATCGACGATGTTACTGAAAGAGAGGAAAATATACATTATGCGCTACTCCAGAAGAAAAACCCGGAAAAAGTGCTCCTTATCTCCGGTTCCTTGAAATCACACCTGCCAGAGGTACTTAAGTATCCAGTGAAAAAGGTTATTTTTATTGAAAGAGACCCTGAACTTATAAAAGCTGAAACAGAAAAGGCTGATCCCGGCAATACAGAACTCATAATTGAAAACAAGGATGCATTCAAATATATAAAAGGAAAGGAAGATAAACTTGATGCGGTCCTGCTTCTGGTGCCGCCTCCTTCCACTCTCTCGCTTAACAGGTACTATACAAGTGAATTTTTTAATGATGTAAAGGAGAGACTGGTTCCTGATGGTGTTTTCATGTGTTCACCCGGAATCTGGGATAACTACCCCAACAAAGAGTCAATAACCTTGTTTTCATCTATTTATAACAGCCTTAACGGAGTGTTCTCTTATGTCAAGCCGGTTGTGGGTAACAAGCTTTATTACATTGCATCTGACAATGAATTATCGGCTTCGATATGCAGACTTACAGAATTAAGAAGTATCGAAAATATATATGTCGGATCCGATTTCCTCTCTGACGACCTGATTGAGAAAAAAACTTCCGAGGTCATTTCTCTTCTTGATAAGGAGGTAAGAGAAAACAGGGCAGTATTTCCGATAGCCAGCTTTCACTTTCAGTCGTATTTTTTAAGTAAGAACCTTAACGAGAAAATACCTGCAATCATAATTATGATTCTTGTATTCGCATTACCGGTACTGTCAATTCGCAGACGCAATCTCATGATGTATTTTGGTGCAGCAGGTCTTGCCGGATTTGAAATAATAGTATTACTGTCATTACAGATTACTGCCGGGAACATGTATCAGATAACAGGAATTATACTGGCTCTTTTTATGGCCGGACTGGCAGCCGGATCAGGCATAAATCTCAAATTCCTGAATCGTATACCGCTTAAGATCAAAGCTTTGATCCTTGTTACCTGGTATACCGGAATTGCTCTGATTATTAACTATTTGTTATCCTTCACCAGCATTCCGGCAGCAATTTCTATTATTATGTTTTCAGTTCTTCCTCCCTCATTCATGACCGGACATATTTTCAGGGAACTGACTTTCAGTGACAGTGATGGTTCAGCATCTGCCATAACCTATGGTGCTGATCTTGCAGGCTCGGCATTCGGATTCATAATTGTTTCAGGTATGGCTGTACCTGTTCTTGGTATAAAAACCTCAATATTTTTATTATCAGGTCTGATTTTTGCTGGGATTCTTCTTGGAACAAACAGGAATAAATAGTAGTTTTATTCTTTGTGCCGGTTGAAAAAATGACAGATAAAAATTTCGATATCAGCAAACGTGATTTTGTGAAGAAATGCCTCGCATTATCAGCAGGTGTGGTCGCAATGCCATGCCACGGAGTTATGAGCTGTATGATCCCGGAGGAGCAGGAGCTTTACAGGAAGGTTGCCATGTTCCAGGAAGAGACGCCAAGAGGGATAATGTGCCGGATCTGTCCAAATGAATGTGTACTTAAAGAGGGTGAGGTAAGTGACTGCAGAAACAGGATAGTACGCAAGTCAAAGTTATATACCATGGCATATGGCAATCCATGCTCCGCTAATGTCGACCCTATCGAAAAAAAACCACTGTATCATTTCTTGCCGGGATCAAGGGCATTTTCAATAGCCACAGCAGGCTGCAATCTTGTTTGTCTTAACTGCCAGAACTGGGCTATTTCACAAACCAGCCCTGACAAAACAAGAAACTTTAACCTGCCTCCTGAAAGAGTTGTGGAAGAGAGTATAAGGAACAATTGCCTCTCTATTGCATATACCTATTCTGAACCTGTTACTTTTTACGAATATACCTACGAAACAGCTGTTATTGCAAAAAAATCGGGCATAAAGAATGTCTTTAAATCAAATGGATATATAAATCCTGAACCGCTGAAAAAGCTTTGCACCGTCCTGGATGCAGCCAATATTGACCTGAAATCATTCAATAACAATACATATCTGAAGCTAACCGGAGGTAAACTTCAACCTGTGCTCGATGCATTAAAGATATACAAGGAGATGGGAGTCTGGCTTGAAATAACTAACCTCATTGTGCCAAAATGGACTGATAATACTGATGAAATAGGCTTAATGTGTAAATGGCTCGGTGAAAACGGATTTAAAGATACTCCCCTGCATTTCAGCAGGTTTTATCCCACTTACAAACTTGAACAATTACCTCCGACACCTGTTGAACTGTTAAAGACCGCATACAGAATTGCTACCGGTGAAGGATTACAATATGTCTATATCGGTAATGTTCCCGGTAATGAAATGGCTGATACAAAATGTCCCAACTGCGGTACAACTGTTATTGCCAGACAGGGTTACACGATAACAGCAAACAAAATTAAGGATGGCAGATGTACCAAATGCAATACAATAATTGAGGGTGTCTGGAGCTGATCAGTACTGAAAATGAAAGAATCTGAAGCCAGGGCACGCATAGAAAAACTTCGCTGGGAGATAGAAGAACATAACCAGAAATATTATATTCTTAACAAACCTGTTATCTCCGATTTCGAATATGATCTGCTCATGAATGAGCTTGATACTCTGGAAAAAAAATTCCCCGCACTTATCACTGAAGAATCGCCTACTCAAAGGGTCGGCAGCGATATACGAAATGAGTTCAGGCAATACGATCACCAATATCCCATGCTTTCGCTCAGCAACACATATAATGAAGATGAGTTGAGCGACTTTAATCAAAAAGCAGAAAAAGCTGCCGGCGGATCCGTGGATTATGTTTGCGAGCACAAATTTGATGGTGCTTCAATCAGCCTGACATACAGGAACGGAATCCTGGCGAGGGCACTTACCAGGGGGGACGGTACTAAAGGAGATGATGTTACACCCAACGTCAGAACAATCCGCAGCATTCCATTAAGAGTTACTGGTAAAAATATCCCTGAGGAGTTCATCATGAGGGGCGAGATACTTATGCCCAGGGCTGTTTTCGAAAAACTGAACGATGATAGAATCAAAGAAGAGCTGCCTCTATTTGCCAATCCGCGTAATGCAGCCTCCGGAACATTGAAAATGCTTGACCCCCGAATTGTGGCTTTAAGGGAACTCGACTGCATGTTTTATTTTCTTTTGTCAGAAGATCTGCCTCATGAAACTCATTATGATAATCTGGCTGAAGCTATGAAATGGGGTTTCAGGGTTCCTGACAGCATCAGACTTTGCAGGGGACTGGAAGAGGTAACCGGATTCATAAATTACTGGGAATCTAAAAGAAAGAATCTTCCATTCGATATAGATGGAGTTGTCGTAAAGGTCAATTCCCTCGCTCTCCAGGAAAAACTTGGTTATACGGCAAAATCCCCCCGCTGGGCAATAGCATATAAATACAGGGCCGAACAGGTATTAACCAGGCTGCTGTCGGTATCATACCAGGTCGGCCGAACCGGCACAATAACTCCTGTTGCGAATCTTGAACCGGTTTTTCTGGCAGGCTCAACAGTAAAACGTGCATCATTGCACAATGCTGATCAGATAGCGCTTCTTGACCTCCACCTCAATGATATGGTTTATGTGGAAAAGGGCGGGGAAATAATTCCAAAAATCGTGGGAGTAGATTATTCTTCAAGAAACGATACGAGTCAGGAGATAAAGTTTATTGAAAATTGCCCGGAATGTGGTACTCAACTTATACGGACAGAAGGAGAAGCAAATCATTTCTGTCCAAACTATCTTCACTGTCCTCCTCAAATAAAAGGAAGAATTGAACATTTTATAAGCCGAAAGGCAATGAATATCGATGGTCTTGGAGAAGAGACTGTAGATCTGCTTTTTAATAACAAGCTGATAAGTAATTATGCAGATCTATATGATCTTGTTGCTGAACAGTTAATCCCGCTGGAGCGGATGGGTGAGAAATCAGCAATGAACATTATTAAGAGCATAAAAAACTCAATATCTGTTCCTTACAGTCGTGTTCTCTATGCTCTCGGCATAAGGCATGTTGGCGAAACTGTTGCTAAAACCATCTCAGTAAGTTACAGGTCGATTGATGAACTTATGAAAGCTACCGATGATGAATTGACCAGTATCCCTGAGATAGGCCCCAAAATATCATCAAGCATAATCTCATTTTTTGCTGATAAGGATAATATACTTATAATAAACCGTTTAAGATCATATGGATTAAAGCTTTCTGATGAGGACAAGAAAATAACCGTTAGTGACATGCTCAAGGGAAAATCAATACTTATTTCGGGTGTTTTCAAAGGGCATTCCCGCGAAGAGTACAAGGAGATAATTGAAAAAAACGGGGGGGAAAATTCTACCTCATTATCAGGCAATACATCATTTATTCTGGCAGGCGAAGATATGGGTCCCTCTAAGAAAGCAAAGGCATCGGAACTGGGTATTCCCCTGGTCAGTGAAAGTGAATTCCTGAAATTAATCGGAGAAGATAAATAATCTTACACTGTTTACATTAACAAAAAACTGTTAGGTTTGCATTATGGAACTCTTCAGGGAAATCAGGCTGAAAATCGGAAATTCTATCCTTTCAAAAAAGACCGGAAAGGTCATAAGAAAAGTATACTACTCAAATATCAGCCGGATAAAGAATATAGGAATAATATGGGATGCATCAAAACCTGAAGATTTCGTGAATCTTTCAGAATTTCACCAGAGCATGAATGATAGGAATATCAATGTGTCCATTCTTGGATACTACCCGGGAAAAGAACTTCCGGATAAATATACAGCATTAAGATACCTTTCGTGTATTCGCAGAAAAGAGATAAGTTTTTTCTATATCCCTGTGTCGGAAGAGTCTGATTCTTTCACCAATACGATGTTTGACATACTTATCGATATCAATTTCGAAAAGTTATTTCCTTTATCGTACATATCAGCCCTGTCTAAAGCCAGTTTTAAAGTAGGTCTTTTCGATCCGGAAACAAACAGTAATACTTTCGACCTGATGATTGAATTAAAGAAACCTGTCTCTGTCAAGGATTACCTTACTCACGTTGTTCATTATCTTGAAATGATAAATTCAGGGTCATCTATTGAAATTAACAAAACCCAGATATGAAAAAATTTAGAGGCACAGGTGTAGCCATCGTAACACCTTTCAAGAATGACTCAAGTATTGATTTCACTGCCATGGGCCGCGTTATCAATCATGTTATCGAAGGAGGAGTCAATTACATTGTCGCTATGGGTACTACCGGCGAGGCTTCAACTCTTAGCAGGGATGAAAGACAGGCTCTGATATCTTATATTGTTGAAGCAGTTGATAACCGTATACCGGTTGTTGCGGGAATAGGTGGCAACAATACCCAGGAAATCATTAACACAATAAGAGAGCTGAATCTGGAAGGAGTTGATGGCATATTATCTGTTGCCCCGTATTATAATAAGCCGAACCAAAAGGGGATTTTTCAGCATTTTAAAGCCATTGCAACCTGCAGTCCGCTGCCTGTAATCATTTACAACATTCCAGGAAGGACATGCAGCAACATCAGTTCCGACACATGTATTGAACTTGCTCATACATGTGAAAATATTGTTGCCGTAAAAGAAGCTTCGGGCGATCTGGCTCACATAATGAGGTTAATAAAAGGGAAACCGGAAAATTTCCTTGTAATCTCAGGCGATGACATGCTTACTCTGCCAATAATAGCAGCCGGAGGAGCCGGAGTTATTTCAGTACTTGCAAATGCTTACCCCGCACAGTGCAGTGAACTGGTAAATAACCTGCTGAAAAACAATTTTAAAGCTGCCCGTGAAATACAGTTACATTTCCTGGAGATAATCGAACTATTATTTACCGATGGAAATCCAGCCGGGATAAAGGCATTTTTAAGTATTATGAACCTGTGTGACAACAATTTAAGATTGCCTCTGGTCCCGGTAAACCGTACGGTTTTTTTAAAGATCCAAAAAGTAATTGAAGATGTCGGATAGATCCGGTTACTATTAATCAGGTCTTGCCGATTGAGCACCTGGCGCTCCTGCAGCTTGTTGAGCACCATGGCAATGTTTATATTTCTTCCCGCTTCCACAGGGGCACGGATCGTTTCTTCCAACTTTCTTATCTACTCGCACAGGTTCAGTTTTTTTGTCCCTGTCCTGAGGGCTACCCCCACCTGTTCCATATTGCGAGAAATCGCTTTTGGATGTCTTCAGGTTCTCCATTTGCCTCCGCCGTTGTGCTTCTTTTACCTGCTCCGGGTCCTGGGTCGGAATATATCCCTTCATCAATGTACCGACCACATCCTTATTCACTTTATCTAACATGGTTTTGAACAATTCAAAAGACTCAAACTTATAAATAAGAAGCGGATCTTTTTGTTCATAAGTAGCATTCTGAACCGATTGTTTAAGTTCATCCATCTCGCGAAGATGCTCCTTCCATTCCTCATCTATTGTTGCAAGAACAACAGTCTTTTCATAAGCTTTTGCCAGCTCTTTACCTTCCGATTCAGCTGTCGCCTTAAGGTTTGTTATTACCTGAAATACTCTTACGCCATCTGATATGGGAACAACAACATTTTCATATACATGTGACATACGCTCATAAACATCCTTCAGCACCGGATATGCCTGTTGTGATATTGATTCAACTTTCCTTTTGTAGGTATCCAGGACTTTTGCATATATTTTTTCGGTTACTTCCTGCGCATTGATTTTCAAAAAGTCGGAAGAAGGCACCGGCGAATCTATTGAAAATGAACGTATAAGATCAAATTCAAATCCCTCGAAATCTCCTTCAGAATGATATGTGTCTACAACACTTTCGGTAACATCATACATTGAGTTTGCCACATCAACACTTAATCTTTCACCAAGCAGGGCATGCCGGCGTTTCTTATATATGACCTCTCTCTGTGAATTCATTACATCATCGTATTCAAGAAGTCTTTTACGAATACCGAAGTTATTTTCTTCTACTTTCTTCTGTGCCCTTTCAATGGATTTTGTGATCATTGAATGTTGTATCATCTCACCATCTTTGAGACCAAGACTATCCATTATTCCGGCTATTCTTTCCGATCCGAAGAGCCGCATCAGTTCATCTTCGAGTGAAACGAAAAACTGTGAAGAGCCCGGGTCGCCCTGTCTTCCTGATCTGCCTCGCAGCTGCCGGTCAACTCTGCGCGACTCGTGTCGTTCGGTACCGATAATAGCAAGTCCTCCTGCTTTCTTTACCTCATAGGAGAGCTTTATATCGGTACCTCGTCCGGCCATATTTGTAGCTATGGTGATTGTACCTGACTTACCTGCTTCAGCAACAATTTCTGCTTCCCGTTGATGCAGTTTTGCGTTAAGGACATTATGTTTTAATCCTTTCATCTTAAGCATCCTGCTCAGCAGTTCAGATATCTCAACAGATGTTGTACCAACAAGTACCGGTCTTCCCTGACGATTCATATCCGATATTTCGTCTATGACAGCATTATATTTCTCCCGTTTTGTTTTGTAGATGATATCTTCCCTGTCATCTCTGATAACCGGCTTATTAGTTGGTATGACAACCACATCGAGTTTATAGATATTCCAGAATTCTCCGGCTTCTGTTTCTGCTGTACCCGTCATCCCCGCAAGCTTATGGTACATCCTGAAGTAGTTCTGAAGCGTTATTGTTGCATAGGTTTGTGTTGCAGCTTCAACCTTCACATTCTCTTTTGCTTCAATAGCCTGATGAAGTCCGTCGGAGTACCTTCTGCCCTCCAGTATTCTTCCTGTCTGCTCATCAACTATCTTCACCTTGTTGTCTATAACAACATATTCCACATCGGAGTCGAACAGGGTCCATGCCTTAAGCAATTGGGTCATAGTATGAACCCTTTCAGATTTTACCGAGTAATCCTGCAGAAGCTCATCTTTTTCTTTCAGTTTTTCACGGTCGCTTTTCCCTGATTTTTCAAGCTCGGCTATTGATGATCCCACATCGGGCAATATGAAGAAGCTTGCATCCTCAACCGAGGTTGAGATAAGATCCAGTCCTTTCTCAGTCAGCTCTATTGAATTTGCCTTTTCATCGATGATAAAATAAAGATCATCAGTTACTTTCGGCATATCCTTGCTGTTATTCTGCATATAGAAGTTTTCTGTCTTCTGCATCAGTGACTTATTGCCCTCTTCACTCAGGAACTTGATGAGGGCATTATTTTTTGGAAGGCCTTTAAATGCCCTAAGGAGAAGCTTGCCACCCTCTTCCGTTTTTTCTTCAGCAATCAATCGTTTTGCATCTGCAAGCACCTGAGTAACAAGCTTTTTTTGAGCAGATACCAGCTTGTCAACCTTTGGCTTTAGCTCATCGAACTGCTGTGTGTCACTTTTAGCTGTTGGTCCCGAGATTATAAGGGGGGTACGAGCATCATCAACCAGCACGGAGTCAACCTCGTCAACAATGGCATAATGGTGTTTGCGCTGTACAAGGTCTTCAGGATTTATAGCCATGTTATCCCTCAGGTAATCAAATCCAAACTCATTGTTGGTACCGAAGGTGATATCAGCATTGTAAGCTTTCCTCCTGTCGGCGGAATTGGGCTGGTGTTTATCAATACAGTCAACTGTCAGACCATGAAATTCATACATGGGCCCCATCCATTCCGAGTCGCGTTTTGAAAGATAATCGTTAACAGTCACTATGTGGACACTCCTGCCAGACAGTGCATTTAAAAAGACCGGTAATGTTGCAACAACTGTCTTTCCCTCACCTGTAGCCATCTCGGCTATTTTACCTTTATGCAGGGCAACCCCGCCGATAAGCTGAACATCATAGTGTACCATATCCCACACTATCTCATTTCCGCCTGCAATCCATTTGTTATTCCAGTAGGCTTTATCACCTTTCACATTTATGCTCTCTCTGGTAGCTGCCAGATCCCTGTCATATTGTCTGGCTGTTACTTCAAGAGTACTGTTTTCCTTAAATCTTCTGGCGGTCTCCTTCATTATTGCAAATGCAACCGGAACAGACTCATCAAGTATCTCTTCCAGCTTATCGTCTATATGCTTTTCTATTTTATCAATCAGGGCATATATCTCTTCTTTATTATATATATCCTCTTCTGTCTCGGCTTTCTCTTTAAGAGATCTTATTTCTTTCTCGTCTTCCTCAATATATTCAAGTATTACCTTCTTCAGTTCCAGTGTTTTATCTCTCAACTGGTCATTCGAGAGATCTCTTAGTTTTTCAAATTCCATATGGACCTTTTCGACATAAGGATTAATCTCCTTAATGTCCCTCTGATATTTGTTCCCCAGAAACAGTCCCAGGATTTTTGTTAGAATACTCATTTTTATCTGTTTTACAGAATCTTAAAATTCACGCAAAATTAATCTATTTTTCCAATATTGAAATGTAAATACCAGGACAATATATCAGGATTGCCTGAGCTGGAAAATTACATACAAATTTCCTGCCACCTGTAGCGAAAGTGTATTTGGCAATATATGGCCCCTGATTGCCTATTTTACCAGAACATATTTTATTATTCTCCTGTTGTTGTTCCGTTGCAGTACAATAAAGTATATTCCCTGCGGTTGATCAGTAATATCTATTGTCAGTATATCACTGCCTTCAGTCAGGCCTGTCATTATTGTGGTTCCTGTTGAATTATAGATATCATACCTGTATGGTATTCCAGCACTTTCCGGATTCTTTATCATTACCAAACCTTTTCCGGGATTGGGGTATGCAACAGCAGTTTCAAAGGCAGTATTTTCGATCTGATCTATAACGGGACCGATATGAAAATCTTCAATAGCCCAGCCCCATCCATTGGCATAAGGATCGGAGAAAAGCCTGAATCTGATCAGTATGGTGTCACCCGGCGAGATGTATGAAGAGATTTTGGGGAACATAGTGCGGCGTATCATCATGGATTCCTTACCCAGATATGTTGAATTCATACCATCAATAGAGCTGTTATAGGCTGTTTTCCATGATTCTATGTATCTGGAGTCATATCCGTCAAACAACGGGTGCCATGTTTTACCATAATCACCTGAACTTTCCAGAACCACATAATCGTAAAAATCCTCTGAACCAAATTCAGATCCCTCCTCTCCGGGCTCAACAAGAACTAATTCCATAAAGCTGATTATCATGCCATTAGCATCAAATTTAACAGGATGCCTGAGCATGGCTGAAGAATTAAATTCTACCCCGGAGATTTCAGGACTTTCATAAGGATGTTCCGTATGTAATCCGTAGTTTGAAAAATTGTCTGGTTTTGTAATTCCAAATCCCACAATGAAGAAATCATCAGTTGCATCAGAAAAGTCAGTAGAATAGCTTTCAACAACCGTACTGATATCTTCAATATTGATTGAATAGAAACCTTCGTCCGGAATTATTTTCATATTAGGAACATAGGCTTTGTCATAAGCTATAATCCTGTAACATAAAGAATCGCCTCCCTGGAGGGAAAGTGTAGTAGCATTAATGGCAGTGCTGAATTCAGTTTCATCTGAAGCTTTAAGACCAACAAACATACTCGGTCTGTCATTTACCTTATATTCTACATAAACCGTGTCTATTCCTACATTATCAGAAGCCTGAGCTTCAAATCTGATAGTATCAACCTTATCAAAATAGTACTCTGCCGGTGTATGAGTTATTACCGGTTTTACAGTGTCCGTTCCTATATGTACATCGTAGTGGTACTCGCTTATATATGAAGGAGAACGATACATTCTCAAAAAATGATCTTCCACAAACATATAGTATTCAAGTTTCGTCTCGTAAGAAGGTATCAGAATTGTTGAACTGAAATTATCGTCGGAAAGAGGTGAAGTCATATATACTGTATCACAGGTATTGAACTCATCAAACGACCATACCAGCCCAACTTTATCCCGGTTATAGGTTGTATCAGATACAATTGAAACTGATATGTCTATATCCGACAGATGCTCTTCAGTGTCCGGAGGATTCTCATGGACAATCTTTGTATTGATCCAGCCCAGGTCACCCAGCATTGACATGGTCAGTTGTCCCGGATCATGAATGGCCTCCCCCTTATCAATAAAGGGTGTCATCAGTGCATCAATATTAGCTGTAGAATCCTCATCAAGATGAGAAATACTTGATCCGGCATCATAGGTTGATGGAGCATACAGTCTTACTCTTTTCCCTGAATTGATGCTTGTCAGCACAGGACCATTAAAATAAACCGCTTCGCTTGTTATTTGTTCCTTGAGCTCGGCTGAGGGATTTGGAAATAACAGGGTGTCAATCAGCTTATTACCGTCAATGTTTTCAACAAAATTATCATAAATTACAGGGCGTGAATCTGCTCCCCAGCTACCTGTGGAAGCATCAGCATACATACTATCAAAAAAGCCCAGTCCATGAATAAATTCATGTATAATAACCGTAAGCAGGTCATATTGTGTTATTGGAGTATTTCCATCAGTACCGGCATACCAGTTAATATCAGTATTAATTTTTATGTAGATATCACCTGACATTTCATGATTAAGCTCCTCACCGCAAATCTTTTCAGCCAGCGCCACAGGATAATAAGCATCGGGATAAAGTGCGTCTATGTCGCGTCCGTCGGCAAATGCACCGGGACTGGAATTAGCCAGGACTCCCGGTGTCATACTACCTGCTGTAACAATGGCAGTGATTTTTGTATCCGGAGGCAACAGGAATTCAAGTATGGAGTCAGCATAATTGACCACTGTTCTCCCCCATTCCGGCACATCTGTATAATAGACAGTTATCGAACCTCTGCTACCCTTAGGTGCTTCCGTCTGAAAGAAGCTCTTTGGTGGAGGAATATATATCCTTTTTACCTTATTGCCGGCATAACATACTCCGGTAATCCTTGAATTCTTCAACAGATCCTGGGAATGCATCTGAAGAGATGATATCATGAAAATAAATCCCGTAAATAAGATCAGTTTCCTCATGAATGAACATCTTGTTCAATATCCAGTAGTTCTTCAATTTTCGTGATCATATCATTTACACTGAAGGGTTTTGAATAAATAGCATCGGCTCCCAGTGCTTTTGCCAGGTTCAGGTAGCTGCCCGGACCTGCTTTACCTCCACCCGAGATTGCTATTATTTTTATTGATGGTTTTAATTCACGCATTCTCATTATTACTTTCAGTCCATCCTCTTCCGGCATTATCAGGTCAGTAATTACCAGATCGGTCACTGAAGGTTTAAAATGTGTGAGAGCCTCCTTACCATTTTCAGCTTCAAGAACAATAAATCTTCGCCTGTTAAGTGAGACTTTCAACATTGTTCTCAGGTCATTATCGTCCTCAACTATCAGAATACCTGGCATTTATAGTTTGAAGTTTAAGATTTGAAATTTATTACAATAACATTTAATATCAACTTATAGACAAATTAATAGCATTAATTATTTCCCTTAATGATACCGGTTTGACCAGGTGCTGGGAAATAATTCGCGAGTTTACCAGTTTTTCCTCTAAAAAATCCTGATCAGAATCAGTAATCCAGATGCATGGTATTTTTATTTCATGGTCATGGAAAAGGTTTATCATATCATCGGTTTTTATATGTTCAGCATCAGTCATATAAATTAGAAGATCAGGTTTGGTTTTCTTGTCTGCTACTGTCCTGATAAGATATTCAGGATCAGACAAAAGTGTTAATTTATATCCTGCACTTTCGAGTGCCAGTGATAAAATCCGTGATTCGTGTTTATTACCTGTAATAAATAATATCTTCCTGCTTTTCCTTGCTGTAGATGAGAGTGGTGCATAATCTCTTGAAACAGGAATATACACATCAAATACCGAACCCTCATTGACTTTACTTGAAACCAGTACCTCCCCTCCCATTTCAGTAACAATTCCATGTACCACAGATAAACCTAATCCCGATCCTTTCCCCACTTCGCGGGTTGTAAAAAATGGTTCAAAAATTCTTTGCAACGATGATGGATCCATCCCTTTACCTGTATCCCTTATGGTAACAATAACATACTCATCGGCAACAATATCAGTGTTCAGTTCATTTTGTACATCTTTATATTTAGCCAGAGTAAGACTGACATATAATACCCCCTCCAGTTCTTCCATTGCCTGAATTGCGTTAGTCATAAGATTAAGGAAGACCCTGAACAATTGGGTGGGATCGGCAAGGACAGGATACTTTCCTGACCGTATATTGTTTTTAATCTTTATGCCTGACCGAGCAGCGGATCTGATAAAACCAATTGTCTCCTTCAAAATATCATAAACATTGATAGTAACCTTTTCCTGTTCCATCTGCCTGCTGAAGGCAAGTATCTGGTTGGTCAGGGATCTGGCCTTAGTCACAGATATCATGATCTTTCTTACATTTTCAGCTGAGGGTGAAGATTCAGGGAGATCATTCTTTAGCAGTTCTGAATAACCCGAGATTGTCGCAAGTATATTATTGAAATCGTGAGCAATACCTCCGGCAAGGGCACCGATGGTTTCAAGCTTCTGGGCCTGGAGCAGTCGGTTCTCGAGCATAAGTTCACGGGAGGAATCCTCAAATGAAAAATCAATAAAATATGGATTATTCATTTCGTTGACAGTCATGAAGGCACTTATCCGGCATACTATTTCACCTCCCCTGCATGTTTTCAGAGGGACTCTGTCAAAAGACTTTGGCTTGCCGTCCATCAACTGTTCCAGGTGCAGATCAAACAGCCCCTCTTCAGCATAGCAGCTGCGAAGGTTAAGGTCTGTGAGGAAATGTTCATCATCACAATCCATTATCATAAGAAATGCCCTGTTGGCATGCATCATTGTTCCATCCGGTCCGCATCTCAGTAAGCCTATCGGAAGGTTTGTTTCAAATCTCCTGAATTCTTCTTCCTTTGTTGTGGCTTTCTTTTCAGTCAGTTTCAGATCAGTTATATCGAATGTTTCCGCCAGGAGATAATTTATTTCCCCTGATTCGACTGGAATGGGACGAAATATAACCTCGAAATACCTTTTCCCTGACTGCGGAGTAGTGAAGGAGGCTTCATATTTTACTGTATTTCCTGCAAAGCATTTGTCTATATTCTGTTTTATACTGTTCTGGAAAGTATCGTACCCCCATACATCACCGAGTGATTTGCCAACAATGGATTGTTCCATACCCTTTTGCGCATCACAAAATGCATTATTGACCTTCTCATAAACATATTCCCTGTTAATGATGCTTATCATCGACCGTGAATTATTCAGTATGTGGTCAGAAAAATGTTTTTCCTTAGCTAAAAACTTAAGGTATTCACTTTGGCCCGATCTTTTGCTATGTTGTTTCAATTTGTTCAGATTTAAATAAACCTGATCATTTAGGACAGGTAAGTTTAATTTATATCAAGATTAAAAGCTTTCCTGAACTCATTCAGAACAGGATATTTTCCCTGAAGGTAATTATATTTCTGTTCATCGGTATAGGGAAACTCATTTGCTTCGGTAAGATCTACAGATGTCCCAATTTCCAATTCCGAGACCAGGAATCTGGATTCGAGGAAACCTGTCAGCTTAGGCTTATAATTCTGAACGAACAGGTCTCTCTGAGCAGCATTACTCAGATGAATCCTTATTGTATTTTCATCTTCCATCTCGGGTTGAATTGATTTAAACATACTTATTATTCTTGTTCCTTCTCCCTTAAGAGTGTCGACGAATTCCCGCCAGGCTGTAGAGAATGCACTGCTTGTAAATTCAATTCTCTGCCCTGATATTGTTTGTTCATTATTATCACCTGTTATTTCAGCAGACTTATCTTTTTGTTTCTCATCCTCCAAAATAACCTCTTTTATTGAAAATGTCCGGGGTGGTTTTTCTATTACCGGAATATGTCTGTCAGGCGATTGTTCCTTTCCTGGCAGAAATCTCTTTTCCTGCTCTTCAGCCTGTCTGATGATCTCAGATTTTGGCGGAGGAGTTATCTCCCTCCCTTCTTTAGTCAGTGGCTTTTCGTCATACTTTTTTTTTTCGCCCTGTGTATCAGGCTCTTTTGTCAGCCTGCATAATTTTATCAGTGCGAGTTCTGTATGCAGTCTGTTATTCTTGCTGCTTTTATAGGAAATATCACACTCACTTCCTATCTCCAGGGCCCGGTAAAGAAAATTAACAGAACATTCATCTGCCTGTTGCAGGTATCTTTTCTTTACCGAGGGAGTTGCCTCAAGAAGACCAATAGTAACTTCGTCTTTACTCACAAGAAGATCACGGAGGTGACTGTTAAGACCTGAAATGAAATTATGTCCGTCAAATCCTTTCTCGAGAATCTCATTAAAAGTCATCAATACAGCCGATACATCACCTTTAAGAGCACCTGCGACACATTTGAAATAATATTCATAATCAAGGATGTTAAGATTTTCAATTACATCCCTGTACATTATCTTTTTACCGCACAGGCTGACGATCTGATCAAATATTGAAAGCGCATCCCTGAGGGCACCGTCAGCTTTCTGTGCAATGATGTGAAGCGCCTCTTCCTCTGCAGTAACTGATTCATTATCTGCAACATACTGAAGCCTTTTAACAATATCTTCGATTCTTATCCTGTTAAAATCAAATATCTGACACCTGGACAGGATTGTAGGTATGATCTTATGCTTTTCGGTAGTTGCCAGAATGAAGATAGCATGAGGGGGTGGTTCTTCAAGTGTTTTCAAAAAAGCATTGAAAGCGGAAGAAGAGAGCATATGAACCTCATCTATTATATAAACGCTATACTTCCCGATCTGTGGGGGTATCCTTACCTGGTCATTCAGGCTTCTGATATCTTCCACTTTGTTATTCGATGCTGCATCAAGTTCATGTATGTTAAATGATCTCAGGGTATTGAAAGACAAACAAGATTCGCATTTATCGCAGGCTTCTCCATCATCCTTCAGATTACTGCAGTTGATGGTCTTGGCCAGTATCCTGGCACAGGTAGTCTTTCCCACACCCCTTGGACCACAGAAAAGGTATGCCTGGGCAAGATGTTTGTTCTTTATTGCATTTTTCAGCGTATTGGTAATTGAGTCCTGCCCCACAACCATATCGAATGTAGCAGGACGGTATTTTCGGGCTGAAACGATGAAATTTTCCATAAACTATTGACTCTCCGACTCCAAAAATATTTATAATACAAATATAATTAAAAAGCCAACCCCGGATAGTGAGTATTGAAAATTAAAGATTGATGACTTTAATGGGAAATAAAATCACGGTGTTATATGAATGCCGATATTCAATTTTCCATTTATTATTTTTTGTTTAAATGAAAATAATTGTACTTTTGCGAGCCAAAATCATTTATATAAAAAACAATTAATTTTTATGTTAAATCAGTACGAAACCGTTTTCATTGCAACTCCCGTTTTGTCTGAACAACAGATGAAGGAAGCGGTACAAAAATTCAAGAAGGTCATCACCGACAACGATGGTGAGATCGTTCATGAAGAGAACTGGGGCCTGAAAAAGCTGGCCTATCCTATTCAGAAAAAATCAACAGGTTTTTATTATCTTATCGAATTCAAAGGGCCCGGAAGTCTTATTGAGAATCTTGAGGTCCAGTATCGCCGTGATGAAAGGATCATCAGGTTCCTGACCTTCAGGATGGAAAAATTTGCGGTGGAATATGCCGAAAAGAAGAGAAGACAAAAAGAATCAGAACAAATCAAGGAGGAATAAAATATGGCACAGAACGAATCAGAAATCAGGTATTTGACTCCACCGACCGTAGAGGTCAAGAAAAAGAAATACTGTCGTTTTAAGAAAAACAGGATCAAGTATATCGATTATAAAGATCCTGAATTCCTTAAGAAGTTCCTCAATGACCAGGGTAAGATACTGCCGCGAAGGATAACCGGAACATCACTTAAATATCAGAGGAAAGTGGCAAAAGCTATTAAAAGAGCACGCCATATTGCTCTTCTTCCTTATGTAACTGACCTTTTAAAATAAGAAGCAGAGACAATGGAAATAATATTACTTCAGGATATTAGTAAATTAGGACATAAAGACGATCTGGTAAATGTAAAACCAGGTTATGCCAGAAATTATCTTATTCCAGGTGGTTTTGCTGTAGCAGCCACTCCTTCAGCAAAGAAAATGCATGCTGAAAACCAGAGGCAGAGAGCACACAAGGAAGAAAAGATCAGAGCTGCTGCTCAGGATATGGCAGAAAAAATGACTGACCTGAAAATTATTATCGGTGCAAAAACAAGCTCTTCAGGAAAGATATTCGGATCGGTAAATACCATCCAGATTGCCGAAGCTCTCAAGGAAAAAGGATTTGAGACAGACCGTAAGAATATTACACTCCCGGATGATCAGATAAAGGAAATTGGTAACTATAAAGCTACAATCAAGCTGCACAGGGAAGTGAATGTAGAGATCGATTTTGAGATTAAAGCAGAATAGTATTATCAAAGAAACAAAAAGACCGGATTATACAATCCGGTTTTTTATTTCATGGCTATTGTCTCTATCTCGATCAAAGCTCCCATTGGCAGCTCCTTTACTGCAAAGGCCGCTCTTGCAGGATGATTCTCAAAATAATATTGTGAATATACCTCGTTCATGGCTTTGAAATCGGATATATCCTTTAAATAACAGGTCGATCTGACAACCTGCCCAAAACTGTAACCGGCTGCTTTAAGTATTGCGTTGATATTCCTTAGGACCTGTTTTGTTTGGACATTAATATTACCTTCCACCATTTTACCTGTGGCCGGATCGATAGCTATCTGTCCTGAAACATACAGTGTTCCGTTAATTTCCACAGCCTGACTATAAGGTCCTATAGCTGCCGGAGCATTTGGCGTTCTGATGATTCTTTTCATTTTTTAATAATTATCGTGATAATCATGTCTTCTTTCATATTTCAGATCAGAGAGTACAGAGGCTTTTACTCTTATTATGAATGTCCACATCTTCATATATCCGTTTGGAACCCAGCTGAACCCCATTTCCCAGCAATGAAGGTCTCGGGTTATCTGTATCTGTGTCATAGTAATCTCCTTCTTCTTAAAATCGTAACCTGATCTGTAAGTAATACCCGTTTTCTTTGTAAGGCTAACTTTCCCATTAATGGACAATGTTTGCGATATTCCTGAAATCAGAGCTGGTTTGGAATAATTTAAACTATACCGGACATTCATAGACCAGGGAACATCAAATTCGTGGTATCCGTATTCATCAAATCCTGCCGTAATAGTTGATGGTGAACGGTCACCGCCTGTACCCTGCCTCTGCATGTCCTGAGTATTCGATTGTGAAGGTGCAGATAATGTTGTTTTCTTTTTATTACCCTTCAGAAGATCGCTGAGGCTGAAATCGAGACTTACCGAAAAACTTGTAAGACGAAGGGGTTTATGACTCTGGGTATAATAAAAATCTGCCACTGATTTCCCCAGGCTGTCGAGTCCGTACATTGAAAAACTACTGCTTGCTGAGATACCTATTTCTTCGAAAAGTGTTGTTCTCAGATTCATTGCGACAGGTGACCACGGCATCGAATCCGCAAAGATATTGTATGAGGTGGAAATGCCAAAATTTTCAATCAACTTAACATTTTTAGATTTGCCAGTTGTATCCCCTGCCGGGAATACCTTGGCTTCCAGAATATTTGTAAGATTGAATGAGACACTCCCGCTTTTCTTTGATAATGAGGGGGTTCCATAAATATTCCCTTCGAAAATTGAATACCGGCTCGTATTACCTGCTGTATCCTTCTGTACCTCATAATACATTTTCGAACTTAATCCATCGAAGTAGGGAACAAAACTGAAGCTTACCGAGGGTTTGATTACATGCCTGATAGCGTCTATCCGTGAATCAGGATTGATGAAATCAAATATACCGAATATCTGCGGGCTGTATCCTGCACTTATTGAAGGACTTATTGCATGACCGTAGAAAATACCCTCCAAAGTATCTTTAACAACCTGTCTGGTATCGGAATCCCACCTTCTTTGATA
>CAZWZQ010000006.1:70162-91982 GCA_964638955.1 uncultured Rikenellaceae bacterium
AAGTCCCTTGTGGCCGCTTATATTTTTAGCATAACTGAATGAGAAATTACCACTGTACTTATAAAGCTTGTTATAGCTTGTCTGTGCTTTCAGAAGCCAGGAACCATTGGTGAATATATTTCCGTTCAGAGTAAGGTCAAAATAATCGTTTATTGCAAAATAATAACCTCCTTCCGTAAGAGCATAACCTCTGTTTGCCTCATAATGAAACTTTGGAATGAGAATACCGGATGCAGCAGCCTTGGTCTGAATGGGAAAATAACCGAAAGGAAGGTAGATTGGTAATGGTATTCCTTCCAGAACAAGGTTTCCCGGGCCGGAGATTATTTTTTCCCCGGGATATACCTTTGCTTTTTTCAGTGCTATATAGAAATGAGGAGTATCGGCATCACATGTCGAATATGTACTGTTGTAAATATTTGAAGTACCGTCCTCAAGCAGCTTTGTGATCTCACTGTGCAGAAGACCCTCCTGCTGCTGCGTGATTATATTCTTCACAATAGCTTTTTTTGTCTTGAAATTATAACGCAATGTGTCTGCTTCAAATTCCTCGGAGCCTGACTTGAAATAGGGTTTACCCGTTACCTGTCCCGTAGTGTCCATGATACCAACAGCAAAAATCTCGTTGTTATCCATTTTAAAAACTATCGAATCAGCCTCAATCAGGATATCTCCATAATTCACTTCAGCTTTTTTTACAAGTGTGACTTTCCTGTTGACAAGATCATTTAATTTTGATCCTGAAGCTTTATAAATCACCTGCTGATCAATAGCATCAGGAGCTATTCTTTTAAGAGTGAGAACAGTATCAGTCGATGTAATATTATTTCCCTGCTGTATTATTTCAGGAGTAATGCTGTTTTCCTGAGAGAACAATGAAGAAAAACGGACCAACACGAGGAGCACCACAAGGAACCGTTTTTCTTTCAAAAAATACAACTTAAATACTATTTTTGTACAGTTTTTGTTTGATTCTTGGATGTCAGCGGCAAAACTATTAAAAAAACGTGAACCAAACATGGGTACATTAGTTAAAAACGGAAAACATAAACCCATTAATATATGCATTGCGGTTATATTTCTCCTTTTTTCCATAAATCCGTACAGTGTCAGGGCAGAATTACCTGGCAGGGAATCTGACAAAAAATGGATAATTGTCATTGATCCGGGTCATGGAGGCAGAGACGCTGGAGCACTCGGATCATTCAGTAAGGAAAAGGAAATAAATCTTGCAATAGCCCTTAAAACTGGCCGTTACCTTGAAGAAAATCTTAAAAACGTTACTGTTATATACACCAGGAAGGATGACTCGACGGTTGATCTGATAGAAAGGCCAAAAATAGCAAACAAGAATAAGGCAGACCTCTTCATTTCTATCCATGCCAACTGGGCGAAATCAAAGAGTGTGGCCGGTGCTGAAACATTTGTTATGGGACATACTAAAGACCAGGCAAACCTGGAAGTAGCTATGAAGGAAAATGAGGTGATACTGCTTGAAGAGGATTATACAACAAAATATGCGGGCTTTGACCCTAAGTCTCCTGAATCATATATTATGTTCACTCTTATGCAGAATGTCTTTCTGGAACAGAGTACTGAGCTGGCTGCAAAGATACAGAACCAGTTCAATGTAAGGGTAAACAGGAAGGACCGCGGTGTTAAGCAGGCCGGATTCTGGGTATTATATAACACAACCATGCCTAGTGTTCTGATCGAGACCGGTTTTATTACTAACCCGGAGGAGGAAAAATACCTTAACTCCCAACAGGGACAGGATTACCTGGCCTCTGCAATCTTCAGAGCCTGCAGGGATTATATAAATGAGATAGATGTCAAGAGTCGTATCTCAACTGTCAGTAATCCGGAATTGCCGGAAAGAGGTTCTGACGGCAAACTGACTGTTACTGATCAGCTTGTTTTTATGGTGCAGGTTGCCACCGCCGGATCACAAACTGAAATTAAACCTGAAAATTTCAAGGGGCTGACTGATATAGTTGAAATAAATATTCAGAACAGGTTTAAATATGCCACAGGAATCTTTGCCGAATACCAGGAAGCAGTACAACACAGGAAAAAAATCGAAACCATTTATCCGGATGCATTCGTCATTGCTGTAAAAGACAACAAAATATTACCTTTACAGCAGGCACTGGAGCTAAAAAGGAAAAAATAATGATTAAAATCTCCCATGAAATAAAGGTTGGCGTAGTTGCATTGGTGACTATTGTCATGTTCATCTGGTTATATAATTTTCTTAAAGGGAAAGATTTCTTCAAGAATACGGCATATTATTATTGTATTTATGATGAAATTGGAGGACTGGCTGAATCAAGTCCTGTTGAAATAAACGGTTACAAGGTAGGTGTTGTGCAATCGATAGATTTCCTGGATGAAACCAGCGGAAAGCTTCTTGTGGCATTTTCTGTGAGCAGAGACTTCAAGCTTCCCAGGAATACTATTGCTGAGATAGTCCCTGTATCAATAATAGCAGGTATGAAGGTACAGTTTATTTTTGGTGATGGACCGGGAACATATTCCGAGGGCGATACCATCCCCGGCCAGCTTACAGAATCATTGCTGACAACCATTGAAACTGAGCTCTTCCCTGTAAAGAGGCGTATCGAGGAGCTACTCGATGTTCTTGATTCTGTGATAGTTTCAATTGACGAAATATTAACCCCTGAATTCAGGCAGAACTTTGACAACTCGGTAGAAAACCTTGGAAACATAACAGGAAGTATCGACAATATCCTGGGATCAAAAGAGCAGGAACTGAAAACAACACTTGAAAATATTACCAGGTTTTCGCAGATGCTCGCCGATAATTCCGAAAAAATGGGAAGTACATTTGAAAACCTCAAGTCGGTTACCGACACACTTGCAGCAGCCGATATTTATACTTCGGTGGCGAACCTGAAAACAAGTCTTGAAAATACTTCCCTCCTTCTGGAAAATCTGAATGAAGGTAAAGGTAGTGCCGGACAGTTACTTGTCAATGACACACTTTATATGAATCTGTCATCGAGTCTCGAGAATCTGAATCTACTTTTAGAGGATCTGAAAGCGAATCCAAAGCGATACGTTCACTTTTCTCTCTTCGGGAAAAAATAATTCTCTTTTCAGTTTTATTTTTATAAAATTCAGTGTATCTTGATCTTGAAAAAGATGTTGTAAATTGACGTCAAAATTGTCCTAATATTATGCCTGTTTTGTTGATTTTTGAGTAACCATCCATAACGAATTGTAATACACTGCCAAACTGAATTATATCTTTGTAACACATTAATAATCAGAATATTGTAGAATCATAAAATATATTTTATTATAAGTTATTGAGGTAGAAAAACATATACTTTTTTTGAAAAAATCAAGTAAAAAAAATTTTTTTTTTAAGTTTTTTTTTTACAAATATTGCTATCTGAATCAGCTTGTATAGGATCCGGAATTTTTAATATACACCCTAAATGAACAAAACACATCTTGACGTATGGAATAACTGTCTGAAAATTATAAGGGATATTATTCCATCTGTCAGCTTTAAAACATGGTTTGAACCAATTATACCCTTAAAACTGGAAAACAATGTACTTACTATTCAGGTACCAAGTCCTTTCTTTTATGAGTACCTTGAAGAGCAATATATTGATATTCTACGGAAAACACTGAGGAGAGAGATTGGTACCGATGCAAAGCTCGAGTACAACGTCGTGATGGAAAATGCCATTTATTCTGATGGCAAGCCATATACTGTCAGATACCCGTCAAGAAATAAAACAGACCTTCACAATAAGCCGGTTCAGGTACCATTTGATGTAACACAGCCATCAATCAAGAATCCATTCGTGATCCCGGGAATCAAGAAGGTCCATTTTGATCCCAAGCTTAATCCTGATTACAATTTCAACAATTACGTTGAAGGCGAATGTAACAGGCTGGCAAGATCTGCAGGCATTGCAGTTGGCAATAATCCTGGCGGCACTGCCTTCAATCCACTTATGATATATGGTGATTCGGGCTTGGGCAAAACCCATCTGACCCAGGCAATAGGGATTCTGGTAAAAGAAAAGCATCCTGATAAAATCGTACTCTATGTCAATGCAAACAAGTTTCAGACTCAGTTTGTCGAATCTGTAAGAAACAATAACAAGAATGATTTCCTCCATTTTTACCAGATGATAGATGTTCTAATTCTTGATGATGTTCACGAATTTGCAGGAAAAGAAAAGACTCAGGACACCTTCTTTCATATCTTTAACCATCTGCACCAGTCGGGCAAGCAGCTCATCCTTACCTGTGACAAACCACCTGTTGATCTCCAGGGTATGGAACAAAGGCTTCTTTCCAGGTTCAAATGGGGACTTCAGGCTGATCTGCAGCGTCCTGATTACGAGACACGTCTGGCTATCCTGAAGAAGAAAGCCTACAATGACGGTATAGAACTGTCTGAAGAGATTTTTGAATTCCTGGCAGTAAACATCTCAAACAATATCAGGGAGCTGGAAGCAGTACTGATATCTCTTTACGCCCAGTCAACATTGAACAGGAAAGAGATAACTCTCGATTTAGCCAGAATGATGGTTGAAAAGCTTATCAGCACTGCAAGAAGAGAAATAACAATTGACTTTATCCAGAAGATCGTTTGCGATTATTACAAGATTCCCATCGACCTTATACAGGGTAAAACAAGGAAGAGGGAGATTGTACAGGCACGACAGGTTTCAATGTACTTTTCGAAGAACCTTACAAAAGCTTCACTGGCTAGTATTGGATCACATATCGGAGGGAAAGATCATGCAACAGTTCTGCATGCATGCAAAACTGTTAACAACCTTATCGATACCGACAAACATTTCAGGAATCAGATAAACGAAATAGAAAAGAAACTGAAAGTGTGAGCAGAGTACATGTAAAAATTTATCTTCTCCCTTTAAAATTCTTCCGGTCAATATCCTTAACACATCTGAATCCTACTGTGGCACTCCTGTCGAATCCGGGCGATACCAACAGCATGATCTGTGTTTTATCGAGCGGCTGCGGTCCTCCCTCTATATACCACCAGCTCGACTCAGGGCGGAAATAGCTGCCTCCCCTGATCACAATAAAATAATAGGCACCATTAAAATACATATCATTGGTCATCTGCCATATGTTACCTACCATATCCATCACTCCATAAGGGCTCTCTCCTTTCGGGAAAGCATTCACCGGCGTCGGCCTGTCAAATGCATTATTACAGTATGTTCCATGAAACTCGTCTCCCCACGGCCATAGCCGTTTGTCATCACCCTGTGCAGCTAACTGCCATTCAACTTCCGTGGGAAGTCTTTTTCCTGCCCACTCCGCATAAGCCATTACATCCTCATAGCTCACATACACAACAGGATAATTATCCTGACCTTGCTTATAAATACCTGACTCCCAGTGTTTAAGATACCTAGTTGTGTCTTTGGGATAATATCCGGTGCTTGTAATAAATTCGTAATAGCTGGCATTTGTTACAGGGTATTTATCTATCAGAAAACTGTCAATACTTATTGTTTTACCACTGACTTCAGGATAAGGAATGAAATCCTCGCGGGTAGTTACATTGAAGGAAAAATCGGCCCCCGGAACCAGCACCATATTACGAGGAATATTAGAAGCAAGTGTTGTCGGAGTAACCCTGCTTATCAGCCAGGGTTTCCCTCCTTTAAGCCTCAGAACATTCTCATCTTTCAACCTTTTATTATCAATGAGTTGCACAACAATCTTACCTTCATAATATCCGAAGAGATCTTTAACACATATAACAGTATCGGTTGGTATGTCGAATTCTTTATAATCTTTGTTATATGATGGATCGCCTTGCCAGATAAGTATTTTACCATTTCCCGGATTGTGAATTATAATAGAATCACCCTTAATTTCAGATCTTAATATATCAGGCAGCTCAGCTATACAATCGACTGATCCCTCCCTCCTTGTTCCTGAATAAATTGCATTCCAGCCGTCTGCCATAGCCCGGATAAAGGTTTTACCATTTTCCGTTTCCGGAACAAGGTTTTCGTGATTCCATAATGAAACATAGTGTTTCCCTCCTGGATTATTTACCTCAAAGAGTTTTTCCGCAACCCCTTCAGGTCTCATATTTAACACGGTAAAAAGAGTCTTATCGCCTGATTTCCATTGATTAACATATACATAATCCAGAGTGGTCTTTATTAGCGGGGTCCAGTTAAAATCGAGGAAAGCGTCATTATTTTGTCGCAGTATGAAAGTTGTTCTTGCCAGGAATTTAAGATCCGTGTCAAAGTATTCATTTCTTCCGCCGGGTCTGTACATATTAAGTTCAGTACCGTAACCATTAAAAAATGCAATTGCCAGTTCACGGTGAATAATATCCTCCCCAACATCACAAACCCTGAATATAGAGAAATCGGGTTTTATCAGCTTATTAAGATTAAGTTCAGGACTCAGGTAGATGGCATTATGAACGCGACCTGAGATTATTCCGGGCATATCTTTTATTATTGCCATTCCCTCGGAATACATTATCACACCCTTTTTCACACTGTCGGCTGCTGCCTGTAGTTCATAGCTTGAGCTGCCTCTGGTATCAAGTACAACTCCGTCTGCATCTGTTTCCGTAATTATCCTTGCCATTCCCCTGTAATGGTCTTCTGTTTTTGTACTGTTATCCCACGGGTTATAGGAAATAAAGAATTTTGTACCTGAAAGACGACACATATTTGCAAAGCTCCGGAGCTGTGAGGTTCCTCCCGGCAGGTCGCGGTACATATCCCACTGGTTTCTCTGATCGAGTCCCAGCCTCGGCCATGTAGGCCATATACAAAAGACGTCAAAATATCCGAAAAGATCTATACCTTTCCTTATTACATCAGGGAAGGTATATTTTCCGGTCATCCGGTCATAAAACTCCCTGTCCCAGGCCATCTGTAAGATCATCAGATAGCTCTCTTTTATCCACGCAAGATCTTCGCGTTCATATAGTGAATTATCAAATTCTTCAAGGTCAAAAAGATATCTGTCCCTGAACATCAGTCTCAGTCCCTCCTGCCACTCTCCTCTGAATACCTCGGCATACATAACATAAGATACTTTAGATTCCGGGGGTAGTAATGTCTCATATCTTCTCTTCTGGCCTCCATCAGTATCCTGACGCCTTGTAATTGCACATACCGAATATTCTCTGCCTGCCCGGAATGACGAAAATCCCATTTCCCAGGCATTATCTGGAAGGATAACTCCAACCGGATTATAATCGGGACGAAACAGGTATGCCCTTGCAAGATCGGGAGGGCCATCTCCTGTAATGTAAACATATGCAGGGTTTTCTCCAAAAGGTACAACATTACTCAGGATAATGGTATCAGGTCCGTTGTTCTCAAATATTATCCCGGATGTCCAGGTTCCGGATGATTGGTCTGCTGTAAGAGTTGTGACCTTAATGCCGTTATCATAAAATTGCACATAGGAATCATCCTGTATCACGGCTTCCTTGTCAGCAGAATTATAATATTTCCCGTTTACAAGGAAACCAAACAGCGGCCTGTTTCCGTTTATATTAAGTATTGTGCTGTCGCGTAGAATGATATTTTCTGTAATAAGGCCCGGACTTTCAGAGATGCCGATATTAATAATTACCTGAGGAAAAGCAGAATATGATGACAGAAACAGTAATAACAGGGAGATCCGGATCCTTATTCCGGATAATAAACTCTTATTCAGCATATACAAAATGAATCAAAATTACTTAATACAATTTCTTTAAACGACCCGGAGAGAAAAATACAAAAATCTTGCCGTAAAACATAACATACTACCTATTAAAAAATGAATTCATTCATTTTGCAGCAACAAATGAGTTATTATTTTATATTAAATAAATTATTTATATTTTTAAAGATCAAAGAGAGCCTGAAATGTTAATGTCTAAATCTGTTAAAATACTAAAGTACCTGTTTTTGTTTCTCCTTATTGGAATACTCACAGGTTGTGCTACAGCACGACAGAATCCGTATCAGAAGAAGAGGGCAAAGGCTTCAAGGGTCCATACCTCCCAGTTAGGCAGAAACAAGTATTATTTTTCAACAGGCTACCAGAAAAAACTACTGCGTAGTTATAAGAAGAAATAGTATCGGTTTTTCATTCATCAAACTCCAGACTCAGGCTGTCATAAGCGAGCATAATATGGGGAGGCAGCTCTGTAGCTACCTGTTCATACAAACCCATCTGGTGGCTTATATGGGTTATGAAGGCCTTCTCTGGTGAAATTTCCCTGATAAAGTCAATTGCTTCCCGGAGGTTAAAGTGAGAAATATGTTTTTGTTTTCTTAAAGCATTAACAATCAAATATTTAACACCATAAAGTTTTTCCTTGCTCTCTTCCGGGACATAGCTGGCGTCTGTTATGTAAGCAAAATTTCCTACCCTGAATCCGTAAATCTCAAGTTCCATATGCCGTACCCTGATAGGAGTTATTTCAATATCATTGATCTTAAAGGCATAAGGGGGGATAGTGTTAAGTCTTATCTTTGGCACTCCCGGATACTTTTTTTCAGAAAAGACATATGCAAATTCTCTTTTTATTGCTACCTGTACCCTTTCTTCAGCATATACATCTATTGCATCCTGGCTTTTGTAATTAAAAGCTCTTATGTCATCCATACCTGCAATATGGTCCTTATGTTCATGTGTCAGTATAATAGCATCAAGCCTTTTGACATGTTCCCTGAGCATCTGCTGGCGGAAATCGGGACCTGCGTCAAAGAGTATAACACTTTTTCCTGTTTCCAGAAGCAGGGATGTTCTGAGTCGTTTATCACGCGGATCCTCTGAAAGGCATGTGGCGCATTCACAGGCTATTACCGGGACACCTTGTGATGTACCCGTACCGAGGAAAGTTATTTTCACTTTAAGATCAATTTCCCGTCAAACCTATATTAAAAATATAAGACAGCCAACAGGAATGGCGTTTTTATTAAACTGTGTTAATTTGTTATATTTGGTAAAACAAAAAATGTGAAAGGCAGGATATGGCTCATACCTGTGACCCTTGGCGGAGATAACTATGAAGATGTTATCCCCGGCAAAGTGCTGGAAGTCACAATAGGACTAAGGTATTTTATTGTAGAAAATTTACGAAGCGCCCGAAGGTTTTTAAGGCTCATCGACAGGTATTTCCCAATTGACGAATCTGTATTCTATGAGTTAAATGAGCATACACCTGATGAAGATGTATCACATTTCCTTGAAGCAATTTTTAACGGGCATGATATCGGGCTGATGAGTGAAGCAGGACTTCCGGGGATAGCAGATCCCGGTGCGAGGATTGTGGCGGAAGCACACCGGGAAGGAATTACCGTGACCCCTCTTTCAGGTCCCTCTTCAATAATAATGGCTCTCATTGCCTCCGGTATGAATGGTCAGAATTTTACATTTAACGGATACCTTCCCGTAAAACCGTTGGAAAGAACAGCAAAATTAAGAGAGCTGGAGAAAAAAGCGCATGAAGGATTTTCTCAGATTTTCATGGAGACGCCATACAGGAACCGGGCAATGCTTGAATCAATATTTGCCGTTTGCAACAAAAACAGCTTGCTCTGTATTGCTGCTGACATAACACTTCCTTCTGAATCGATACGAACCATGAAAATATCAGAATGGAAAAAGAATGTTCCGGAGCTTAAAAAAAGACCGGTTATATTCGTTTTACAGTAGATTAATTTTACTCAGGGACCCTGAACAACTTTTACAAGGTCAACCTCAAACAGTACAGGAGTATAGGCCGGAAAGCGGTAACCGCTTTGTCCGTACCCAAGGTAAGAAGGGACGATCAACTGTGATTTTCCCCCTTCTTTCATATATGATATACCTTCATCGAATCCTGCAATCAGATAACCCTCATTTACCGGCGTGATAAGCGTATCAGTTGTGCCGACATTTGTGTCGAAAGTATTGCCATTGAGGTATTTGGCAGCATAAAAAATATAAGCAGTGTCGTGTGTTTCCGCAGCAGGTCCTGTTCCGGTTAAAATCTCGAGATAATACAACCCGCTGGGTTTAAGTTCAAAATCCAGATCGGGATTTTTTGCAAGATAATCCTGAATAAGACTCTCTTCCTCTTTTTCAAATTTTTTAGTCGACATGCACGAGGTTACAAATATTATCAAAAGCCCTGCTAACAGTGTGAGTATAGTTTTTTTGGATAGCTGTATCATATTTTAAATAGTTTATTTCATAACTTCAAAAATCGTTCCATTAATCAATTTTGCTGATGGATTGTAACATTATAAATGATTATTGCCCGCGGTGGTATTTTCCCACCATCGCCTGTCAGTCCGTAAGCCAGGAACGGAGGCATAATAAAAAGTGCTTCGCCTCCTGGTTTCAACATTTTAAGTCCCTGATCAAGTCCTGCCGGCATTTCACTTCGGCCTAATACAAGTTCTTTCGGACCTGATTCCTTTGAAGAGTAGCAATATGTACCATCAAGGAGTGAACACTCATATTCCATCACTATCCTGTCATTTTCGATCAGATAGTTGCCGTTCCCTACTGACTTTATCTGGTACCACAACCCGGCCGGAGATTCAGTCATCTCAAGGCCTTTCCTTTCAATATAGTTTTGTATCCTCTCCCTGTCTTTCTGGACCATGTATTTGTTAAGTTCTGCCATTTCCTTCTTCCCCGGACCAGATTGACTATTCTCCCTCTTCTGTCCTGAATTGCAGGAAATTATACCCGGTACAAACAATATCAAAAAAAGTAACCTTATTTTCATTGATCCTTTTGTTGATATTCCTGGTAGAATTCTTTCAATGATTTAAGAAAATATGTGATAGTATTTTCAAGTGTATCATGGTGATCTCCTCCTGATGCATTCATGTGGCCTCCTCCCGAGAAATATCTGGAAGCAAATCTGTTGGATGGGAAGTCTCCTTTAGAACGGAAGGAGAGTTTTATAAATCCCTCTTTCTCAATAAACAATGCCGTAAAGATTATTCCTTCTATTGAAAGCGGAAGATTTACAAAGCCCTCGGAATCGCCCTTTATATAATTATATGAGGCAAGATCGTTCCTTGTAAGATAAATATAGGCAGTCTGAAAGTCCGGGATAATCGTCATCCTCTGATTCAGGGCGAATCCCTGTAGTCTCATTCTGCTAACAGAGAAATTGTTATAAATAAGATCCAGAATTTTTTCTTTATTAATACCTGTATCAATCATATCGGCAACCATTCTGAGCGTAGCACCGGTATATGTACCATGTTCAAAGTTTCCAGTGTCGGTAATAATTCCCACATAAAGCGCCTCTGCATATGATATGTTTCTGAAATGCTCCCCGTTCATCTCAGTAACCAGGTCATGAATAAGCTCTGATGTGGAGCATTTTGAAGACTCTGAGATCAGCAGATCAGCAAAATCATGTGGATCCAGATGATGGTCGATCACAACTTTGACTGCCTTTGAATTTTTTACCAGTGATTCAGCCTCACCCAGCCTGTCAGGCTGATTAAAATCGAGCATCACTATCAGATCTGCCCCTTCAATAAGCCTTTTGCATCTTTCCCTGTGCCTTATGAATACTTCTATCTTATCTGCTCCATCCATCCATTTTAGAAACTCCTGCAGGTTATTGGGAGCCATCATCGCTACATTCCTGCCTTTTGATTTAAGATAATGATAAAGAGCTATTTGAGAGCCGATTGCATCACCGTCCGGATTGATATGAGATATCAACAGGATATTTTCACTGGTGGAAAAAAGTTTTGCTAATTCCTTTGTATATTTGGATAAATCTGCCACTTTTGCTGCTGTTTTTAAGGGTGGTAAAGATAAGCAATATTCCTGAAGAGAAACTTCTGATGTTAATTTCAAAAAACGAAATATGAACGGCAATATTACATTTTCCATAATAAAACCTAATGCAGTAAGAACCGGAAAAACCGGTCCGATCCTGGCAATGATCAATGAGGCGGGATTTGAAATCACAGCGATGAAAATGTTAAGAATGACTCAGGAGCAGGCTGAATCTTTCTACGAGGTCCATCGTGGTAAGTCATTCTATGAAAGTCTGGTTGAATTCATGACCTCGGGACCGGTATTTGTAATGATTTTGAAGCACGAAAATGCTGTTGACGAATTCAGAAAACTGATAGGTGCTACCGATCCTGCAAAAGCTGAACCCGGTACCATAAGGGAACTATATGCAGTTTCTGTTCAGATGAATGCTGTTCATGGTTCTGACAGTGATGAGAATGCCGTCAGGGAATCCGATTTCTTCTTTTCCACTATTGAAAGATTCTAATGATCAAGATGGATACCGGAATCAACACTGACTTTTCTGACAGGAAAACTCTCGAGAAGTATTCTTCAGCTTTCACCCTCTCCGACATGGAGATCTTTATCTTCCCGGAGCTGTTTTACCCGCTTGTGCTTGCCAATATTATTTCACCCGTTTTGTGGAAATGGAGAGATGATCCCTGGTTCAAAAACATTGAAAAAAGGGGCTTCTCATATAAAGTTAACCGTATCAAGCAATTCATAATTCAGAATTATGTTTTCAACCTTGATCTGACAACCTGGGGACTTACGACAAAAAGCAGGGAAATTGAAAGATTCAGGGATTTTTTCGATATGGAGCTCCTTAAGCAGTCAAATGCTCTTTTCGGTTATGAAGGTGACAAATACTATTTTGATATTGACATCAGGAAGCACTTCGGGCTAGATAAATTTGATTCTGATATTATCCCATACTGGAAAACAGAGACCATTGAGGCTATGACAGCTTTCAGGCACAAGAATAACTTCATCACCGGAGCCGGGGAATGTGTTTCGCTTTCAGCTCTTTATGCCGCCGCAATGTTTGTAGTGGGAAGGATACCCCTTGAAAAGATATTTCTCATCGCAACTCCCCTTCATTCACAAAACTTCATCACCGAAAAAGAGGGGCTGATAACCAACAACAGGAGAATTGTCACCAAGAATATGTGGTACAACGGCACCTCACTCTCCGAGAAGGCAAGAAGGGCACTTGAAAATGAGAAAGTTACCATCGTATCACATATATCCGGCTATATTCATATCATTAACAAAAATGCAACAATTGACAGGGATGCATACAGTACATTTTCGGCCAGTCTCAGGGAATTCCTTATAACAGGTCTTACAAATCTTGTTTTTATTAACTTCCTGAGATTCAAGTCAAAATACAAGACTCTTTTCCAGTATGAGTGTGTGTGCGCGGATAAAAAAAGATATATCTCACTTGAGAAAATGTTTGAATATGAACATATCAGTAAATTCAATTTATCGGCTGATACCCGCGAACGGCTTGTAAATGAGATTGAAGGTGATGAATTTCATCTCAGTCCTTTGCCAGGGAAGATCATGCTGAATGAAGTGGAAAAGATCATTGAGGACAACCAGGATAAAAGTCTGGAGATAATTGAGGACCTGTTTATTAAGCTTAACGGATCTGTTCCCCGGGAAATGATCCGGGAGATGTTTAAAGATCTTGCTGCTTTCATTCACATTGATCCCAGGCTGCCGGATGCAAACAAAAACTACATAAAGAGTGTCGTTCCACGGATCTCTGTTGATGATAGCAGGAAGAAAATAACCGGGTCATTAATTGAGGCTGCTGATAAATCAGAGCTCTCGCTGCTAACGCTTTACGTTTACAGGCAGATGGACAGGATCGACTGGCTTCCGTTTGTCAAGGCGTCCATTGAGCGTAATCCTGTCTGCTTCAATGATCTTAAGGGGAAAAACATCCGGGAAGTATTTGATATTCTTAACAAGATGCCCGACGAGTGCATATACGATGGACAGAGGTTGGCCCTCCCTGACGAAATCTGGAATTTCAGACGCGGTGACGGTGTAGAGAAAGCCCTGGTGCTTGCTGATTTTATTATTAACGGAGACAATAAGGCTGAAGTTATAATTGAGATAAACAATAATAAAGTTGAGCTAAAAAATAATAATCAGGACTTTATTTTTGCGTCAGCCAAATCGTTTGAGAAAACGATCAGGATTTCCGGTAATAATTACACAATAAAATAAATATTACACAGAGTTACACATTATTAACTTGGGGGGATGGGGGGTCATTTCAACACGATATCCTTTATAACCTCACTCCCGGCTTTTTCATTCAGTTTTTCCTTCAAAGCCTCCCTGAGCATCAAAAGCTCACTTCTCACTACTGAGGAATTAAGATGAACATAAAGGATGTGATCTCTGATGTATAATTTTGAGGTCCGCGATGCAATTGCCTTACCAACAATCTCTTCCCATGAGTTTATGAGATGGACTTCATTCAGCTTACCCTCAAGGTTCATTTCCTTGATATAGTCGTTCATGGCTTCAGCCAGCGATATGGTTTTGCTGCGTCTCATTTTCGGGTTTTTCCGTTATCAATTATTTCTTCAACTGCGTTATTATTTATCCTGAAAAGCTTATAGTCCGTTTTATGTGATGTCAGTATTTCATGCAGACGGCTCTGGTGGGTGTCGGTAATGAATATCTGTCCGAATTGCTGATTCCCTACAAGTCTTATTATCTGCTCAACACGTTCTGCATCAAATTTATCAAAAATATCATCGAGTAAAAGAATTGGTGAACAGCCCGATTTACCCTTTATGTAATCAAACTTGGCAAGTTTCAGGGCAACAAGAAAAGACTTCTGCTGTCCCTGTGAACCAAGCAATTTCACTGAATATCCGTTCATTTCAAATAGCAGGTCATCTTTATGTATACCTATGGTAGTATACTCCAGAAATCGATCCTTTGTAACAGAACCGATCAGGGCTTCGGCAAAATCACGCACTGACAGGTGTGACCGGTAAGAGAGCCTTACCCTCTCCTTTTCCGAGGAGATCATCGAATACCTGTCCTGGAAAACAGGAATTAGCTCACTCACCAAAGTCTCTCGCTCTTTGAATATATATGTCCCGTATTTTACCAGTTGTGAATCCCAAATCGACAGGGTATCGTTATCGAAGCTACCTGCAGATTTGAAATCTTTTAGAAGCCTGTTTCTCTGTTGCAGGGCTTTGTTGTACTTCAGTACGGAATCGAGATATTCCCCATCGTACTGGCTTATTATCTTGTTGAGGAACTTACGTCTCTCCTCGCTTCCTTCAGAAACCAGTGAACTGTCGGCCGGAGATATCATAACTACCGGATATTTACCGACATGATCGGAGAGCTTCTCGTACTCCTTGCCATTTTTCTTTAAAACCTTAGGTTTTTGTTTCTGAAATGCGCAATAGATCTGATCTTCTTCACCATTCCTTACAAAAGTACCGTTGATAATAAAAAATTCTTCTCCGTGACGGATGCTGATGCTGTCGATATTATTAAAGAAGCTTTTTGTAAGTGACAGGTAGTGAACAGCATCGAGTATATTCGTCTTACCAACCCCGTTATTCCCCACAAAGCAGTTAATCTTTGACGAGAATTCAAGTTCTGTCTGGTCGTAATTTTTAAAATTTGTGAGGGATAGTTTTTTAAGATACATAATGATGGTATAAAGGCAGAACAGCGCAAGGGTTCAAAGATTCAACAGTACAGTAAGTTAAAATTCAATTTGCAAATTATAAAGTGTAAAGTTAAGAAAAATTGGTTGCTGATCCATCGATATCATTGCATGAGTTAAAATGTACAGAAGTATGGAGATTCCTCTGTATTTCCCAACGCTATTCATGTCATTCCGAACGAAGTGAGGAATCTCCTGCACATAGTATGAAATTATTGATAAATAAATTAAAAATTCCTGTTATTAGTGTTATTAGTGTAATTTGTTTTAAAATAATTTAAAAAAAATTACTTTTGCGGTGGTAAAAATTAAAGTTCATTTTTTATTACAGATATGGCTAAGAAGAAGAAAGGAGACAGCTCTCAGGGGCTTAAAAATGTTGAGGAAACACTGACAAAAACAGAGCATTTCCTTGAGCAGAATTACAAATTATTGATTTACATTCTGGGTGTCATAGTAGTTCTGGTAGGGATCTTCTGGCTCTACAGGATGTACCTTGTGAAGAGAAATAATGAAGCCCAGTCTCAGATGTATCAGGCAGAAAGATACCTCGAAATAGATTCACTCAACCTGGCATTGTATGGAGATGGTAATTACCTGGGTTTCCTTGACATCGGCGAGGATTACAAATTCACAAAGGCCGGTAATCTTGCCCGTTACAGTGCCGGCATCTGTTTTCTTCACCTGGGCCGGTATGAGGATGCTATTGATATGCTCGAAAAATATTCAAAGAAGGATAAAGTGATTGGATCGCTGGCAATAGGTGCAACAGGCGATGCATGGGTCGAGCTTGGCGATATTGAAAAAGGCATAACAAAATATATTGAAGCAGCTGAATATGCCGACAACGAATTCAATACTCCTTTATTTCTTATGAAAGCAGGTGAGCTTTATGAACTTGAAGGGAACTTTGATAAAGCCCTTGATATTTATGAAAGGATACAGTCTGAGTATCCTGAAAGTACTGAAGGATCTTCGATCGAAAAATATATTGCACGTGTTAAGCTTCTGAGCCAGTAAAAATGGGCACCACCAATCTGTCGGCATATAACCCGGAGAGTATCCCTGATGCAGGTTCAATGAGATTCGGAATCGTTGTGTCGGACTGGAATGGTGATATTACGATGGCATTGCTTGATGGCGCGCAAAAGACTCTCCTGAAGCACGGAGCAGTTTCTGAAAATATCATTGTAAAACATGTTCCCGGCAGCTTTGAACTGACACATAGCGCCAAAATGATTGCCGAAAATGACAATCCTGACGCTGTTATATGCCTTGGATGTGTCATCAGGGGAGAGACTCCGCACTTCACATATATCTGCCAGGGAGTTACAGAGGGTATTACCCGGCTCAATCTTGATTATAAAATACCTTTCATATTCGGAGTACTCACTACTGATACTCATCAGCAGGCAGTTGACAGGTCAGGAGGGAAACACGGCAACAAAGGTGACGAAGCTGCAATAACAGCTATAAAAATGGCTGAGCTAAGCCGGGATATGAAAATATGATCTCTATCGAAGTACTTTCCTCACAAAGGCTACAGTAAAGTAGGCCATCAGAAAGACACCCATAAATCCTTCAATACTTGATATTATCCTTGCAGAACCATGAGGAAAATGGTCTCCATAACCTATTGTAAAAAAGGTTATTGCGCTATGATAGAATGAACGGGCAACAACACTCAACTGGTCGGTTGTTGATGAAAGAATATCAGCATTTGTGATAAGTATCATCAGGACATATATAATACTGAACAGGAAATATGCCACAATCATTGAAATGAGAACTCTGGCAGGATTTGTTGCATAGAGACCCATTGCATCAAAAATAAGCCATTTGAATCCATGAGGAATATAGCTCAGAATCTTTGTCAACCCTCCTTTCTCTTTCTGTTCTGTAAGCCATGATCTTGATTCAAAACGCTTAAACATAACATAAGCCTCATCCTCATCGGAATAGTTCCCGGTACTGCTAAAATTCTCCTTTAGTATTCTGAATTGTTCTGCTTTTTGCCTCAGGGTTGTTCCCTCCTGCTTCATGATGATCTCTTTACATTTATTCCGTCCCCAGTCAATATATAATTTCCCTATAAGACGCATCCCCGACATATCCAGGGTCTTTATATCAACAGGAAAATCATATGGTTCAATATCAACAATATCGCGGACAATTGTATCTGATATATCCAAAATGTCGGCTTTTGCCAGCCGCAGATCAAAATAATGGTCGAGATGACATGATTTAAGGGATAATGTCTGGAATCTGGACTCATAGAAGGTGACATCGCCAGCGCCGAAGTTTGTTCTCTCGAAGTTGACTTCCGTATCATCCATCTCCATAAGATTAAAGTTCTTGGGGCCTGCACCCATTTCTGCTTTTTTGAACTGAATCTTACCTGCTTTACATGAAGCTCCTTCAAAATTCACCTCTCCATTCCCAAAGACAGAACGGTTAAAGTTTATTCTTCCGGATCCGAAATCAACAGTCCTGAAATCTACCCTGCTATTTCCGAATTCGGTTCTTTCGAAAGATATCTCACAATCGCCAAATACAGAATAATGAAAATCAACCTTGCCACCACCAATACGTGCTACTTTGAAATTAAAGCAACCGTTGCTGAAGTGAGTGTTTATAAAAAGAAGTTCACCATCATTGAATTCCGTATTAGCAAAACTCACCTCTCCATCACCAAACTGAATATCCTGGAAATCCTTTATTCCGTCATTTACAACAACATTTTTAAACATAAAATCACCTTCACTAAATATAGCTCCGGTGAATTCTATATTACCATCCTTGAAAAAAGTATTTGAAAAAATCACATTGCCCTTGCCAAACCGTGAGCCGACAAAGGAGACTTTTCCCTTCCCAAAATGTGCTCCATCAAAGCTGATCTCCCCGTCTGCAAAGGAAGCATACGAAAAATCGTTGCAGATATTTGATTCAAAAAAGGCATTTTTGGCAGAAAATCCTTTAATAGTAACTATTTCTTTCTTTTCAATATTATTATGCCGCCTGAAGGTTGATAAGGAAAAGTCAGATATGTAGCAATTATCAAGGACAATATTCTTCCCCTTTTTTATGAGGTCATAAATCCCATTGATATCAGCCACACCAAATAATTCATTATTAATCTCTTTACCTTCAGCATCATAGAAAGTTATAATAGCAGTACGAGGATTGGTACTACCATCGTCAGCAATATACTTTACATCTTTAATATTGACGTGGTAGTTTCTATATCCGGTTTTCATTAAGGCAGGATTTATTTGAAATGCCAAGGTATAAAAAAAAATAATCTGTGCTAATCATTATCGCATGCAGAGTGCCCGATATGGACAGTAAGAACATTTGTTCCAGTCATCGGAGGTCATGAAAAAAGGTTCATCAATACTGAATATAGCTTTCACCGTTGCATTAAGACAACTCATATATTCATGTCGTACAGATGTATAATCATCTACAGGAATTTCATTGTTTCTTCCCGGCTTAATTTTGAGAAGATCTTCACCATGCGATTTTTTTATCTGATATATTGAGGGCCTGACCTTTACATCCTGCTTTTCATTCAGGTAACCTTCACAGTATAGCAGTGTCTGAAGCCAGCCATCATAATCCTTCTTCCTGTCATCAGCAAACAGGTCTTCAATAGAACTTATAGAATCAGCTATTGTGCCTGTTTTATAATCCAGGATTCTTGTTGTGCCATCCTTCAGATCTACCCGGTCTATTACTCCTCCTGCTACAATGTTGATCGTGGTGTTTCCATCTTCAATATTTACCGGAAAAGTCACCTGTTTCTCGAGATCAATAATAGAGAATGGAGCCATTGCTTTGTCGGTCTTCAGTATCCGCATAATATATTCCACCAGTACCTCTCTGGCTATAAGCTCATTACCTGTTGCGACATTATAATTTCCCCTTCCAAAAAATTTTCTGATAGTTCTTTTTATTAGTCCGGAAACTACAGTCGGATCACTAATAAGTGACATTACTGATTCAGCATCCACTCTCTTTCCGGTGAAGTCCTCATAGAGGCTTCTCATAGCTTCATGCAGAATGGTCCCCAGTATTGCCGGATCAATGTCCCCAGTTATCTCATCAGGTTCTTTCAGTCCGCATACATACCTGTAATAGAACTTCATCCTGCAGTTTAACCATGTGTTGACAGCAGAGGGAGAGAGTATCCGCCCCTGTTTTTCAGGCGAAAACCGTTCCATAAGCTGATTCTGTTGCTCTTCAGTTCGGTCAATTATTTCACTTATATTGCCACGGGTTCTGATCTCGAAACTTAAATTGAGCATTTCAGGCTTAAGCAAAGGTTCATACTTCATCTGCTGAAGGAATCTGCTCATCTCCCCGCTTCTTAATCCTTCGGGATTAGAGTTATATATGAATGTCACATTTTCAGCCCTTTGAAGAAGCCTGTAGAAATGGTATGCATATACCGATTCCCTGTGATTTATTGAAGGCAGGCCGAAAGCTTCCCGAAGGCTGAAAGGTATGAATGAAGAGACAGAAGTTAATGCCGGAAGGATCCCCTCATTGACTGACAATATTACCAGATTTCTGAAGTCGAGCGTTCTGGTTTCGAGAATACCCATCACCTGTATTCCCGAGAGAGGTTCTCCGGAAAATGGTACAGACTGGTTTCTTAAAAGCCGTTCAAACAGACTTATCCAGGTATTCAAGGTCAATGCCAATTCCGGTAAGCCTGTAACCGCATCGAGCCTGTTTATTGAAAGCATTACCCTGTAAATGAATTCATTCCTTATACTTTTTCCGGTTGAGTCACTTCCGGATTCCTCTCCATTACCTGAATCGGCCGATACTACCAATGATAACACCGATTTTAAGTATTCCGGGAAGCTTGCAGGTGAGTCAGCTTTAATGAAAATATTTGCAAGGCCCTGGCAATGACTGAACCGGTCTGACGGAACCATAATAAGGTTCTGTTCAGTAATCTCTTTAATGATCTCCCTGTCGGATTCACTTATCAGTTCAGCCAGGAGTCCGTTTTTCAGCAGGCTTAGTACGTCCCTGTGATTGAAGAGTACAGTTCCGTCCTGTACCCTTGCATTTCGCTGCAGGTCAAGAAGATGTTTAACAAGGGAATAGATGAGTGTCTGCCTTAGAGGATAGCCCATGGTGATGTTTATATCCGGCATATTCTCAGGGAGGCTTGTAAGCACCGGCATAATAAGGTTTTCATCAGCAAGTATGACTGCCGTTTCATGCGCGTTTTCAGGTGTGAGCCCGGGTATTTCACTTATCATCTCAGGAATAAGCTTCACCTGTGCCACATCCGATGAGGTGTCAATAACGCGTCGTTTTATTGAAGCTGCCGGTTTTGACAGCATTGTTTCATAGCTCCATTCACCTGGCATATCATTTCCGAAATATTTAAGGTTATCTTTCAGAAAAAATCCGGCGGAATTGAGTCTGCCTTCCCTGATGTATGAGTTATCATAATCCCAGTAGAATTTTGCCCGGTTCTCATCTTTAAGCTTTGACATCAGCAGTTTCTCGCATTTATTAAGGGCGTTGAATCCTGCAAAATGTGCTGATTCCCATTTTATGTCTGTCAGTTTCTCCATACCGGGACCCTCAATAACATCCCGGAAGATCATTCCCTCATAGGCAAGATTTTTTTCTTTAAGTGACCTCCTGAATCCTTCATAGATGTCATTCAAGATTAACCAGACGCTGTTAAACTCTTTCTTCTGATCTGACATTCTCTCAGGATCGAAGTTGGTCCAGAAACGTTTTACAACATCAGCCTGTTCATCTGTAAGACCTCCAAATTCCCGTTCTATCTCTTTGATATCCTGTATATTATGAAATATTTTTGAAGCATCCCCAAGATTCTTATCCACATCATCAAAGTCATTCAGAAGCATATCGCCCCAGAAGTAAAAATCATCAAAACTTTCATTGCTTTTTCTTGCTGTACGATATACTTTATAGAGTTCAAAGAGCAGTATCTCATTCTCTGCCAGTTGCAATTCCGATAACGACCTGAACAAGTCATTAATAGTCATTATGGCCGGAGTCCATGCCGGTTTGCTGATCTCTTTCGCAAGATATTTCAGGAAAAAAAGTCCGGCCCTGCGGTTTGGAAAGATAAGGCAATGGTTATTCAGCCTGTTACCGTATTCAGAGTAGAGATGCTTTGCAATATGTTCGAGGAAATATACCATTTATGATATGCGATATACGATATGCGATTTATAATAAGTTTATTTTTACTTTTTACTTTTTACTTTTTACTTT
>CAZWZQ010000007.1:0-10555 GCA_964638955.1 uncultured Rikenellaceae bacterium
TATGAAAGTCCACTCCTATAAGGCGATCTTACTAACCCCGGACTTTAGTCTGGGGGTTTTCTACAAATGCTTCTCCTTAGTCTCGTTCTTCACATCCTCAAGATAGTACTTGATGTTCTGCTCCTCTTCCTTGCTGACAATAAGCAAAACATCATCCGTCTCTATGACAATGTAATCCTTCAGTCCCTGGATAACTGCAACCTTCCCGGAGGAGATATTAAAGATATTGCCCTTATTATCGTATGAAAAGATATTGCCCCCCAGAACAGCATTTTCCTTCTTGCCTGATACCGAATGTTCATAAAGCGAGCTCCATGTTCCCAGGTCGGACCAACCAATATCAGTACACATAACATACACATTATCAGCTTTCTCCATAATACCATAGTCGATGGAGATACTCCGGCATTCAGCATAGGTCCTGGCAATGAAGTTCTTTTCCTGACGGGTGCCAAAGAGTTTCTTCCCTTCATCAAAAGCATCGAACACATCAGGCATATATTTTTCAAAGGCGGCCATGATTGTCTTTATGTTCCATATAAAGATCCCGGAGTTCCAGTAAAAGTCACCGCTCTGTATAAACTTACTTGCAAGGTCGGCATCGGGTTTTTCTGTGAATGTCTTCACCCTCATAAGGTTATTGTAGCCTTTTACAGGTTTCTTACGGTTCGCCTGAATATATCCGTAGCCTGTTTCGGGCCTGTCGGGTTTAATTCCAAGGGTGAGGAGAACATCATTTTCTTTCACAAAATCCATACCCTTCTGTATAACTTTACAGAATGCATCCTCCTTTTCAATCAAATGGTCGGCAGGTGTTACCACAATTATAGCATCCGGATTCTCCTTCATGATCCTGAAGGTACCATAGGCAATACAGGGTGCAGTGTTGCGGCGAAAAGGCTCTGCCAGCACGTTTGCAGGATCAATTTTGAGCTGCTCAACAACAATATCTTTATGTTCCGCACTGGTAACAACAAAAATATTTTGTTTAGGGCAGGAAGCTTTAAATCGTCTGAAAGTCTGCTGAATAAGTGTTTCCCCGTTCCCGAGGATATCAAGAAACTGTTTTGGCTTTTCAATACGGCTCAGTGGCCAGAAACGGCTGCCTACACCACCGGCCATTATGATTACATACCTGTTATCCATAGCTGATCAGTAAATCATTGAATTTTTCTGCAAATATATAATAATTAATTTTGCCGCAGGTTAAATGAATACGGAACAGGATATACCGTAAATATTCGTATTTTTGATTGCTGTAAACACTCATGCATGATTAACTTTCTGACACAGCTTGGACGTTATGTTCTTCTGCTTAAAAAGGTCTTTTCCAAACCTGAAAAACCATCGATCTATTATAAGCAGACCATGCACGAGATGATTTATCTAGGTATTAATTCGATAGGCATAGTCACAATAATTTCGTTCTTCATGGGTGCCGTAATAACCCTCCAAACAGCCTATAATACCGAAAATCCAATATACCCTACATATCTGATAGGTCTTGGCTGCCGCGATTCAATTTTACTTGAATTTTCATCAACAATAGTTGCACTGATACTTGCCGGCAAGGTAGGATCAAATATTGCATCAGAGATCGGTACAATGAGAGTTACAGAACAGATCGACGCTCTTGAAATGATGGGAGTCAATTCTGCCTCCTACCTGATACTGCCAAAAATAATAGCGACTCTTTTCTTTAACCAGTTTCTTAACCTGATCAGCATTGTTGTGGGAATTGTCGGCGGCTGGCTGGCAGGGACCTTATCAGGTGTTATAACCTCCGAAGATTTCATTTACGGAATACAATATGCCTTTATACCTTATTATGTTACGTATTCAATGATAAAGACAGTAATTTTTGCTTTTATCATTACCAGTGTTTCAGCATTTCAGGGCTACTATGTTGAGGGAGGATCTCTTGAGGTAGGGCGGGCAAGTACCAAAGCAGTGGTGTACAGCAGTGTACTGATATTGTTGTTCAATGTTATACTTACTCAACTCCTTTTGTCATGATAATACTGAAAAATCTTGATAAATCGTTCAATAACAGGAAAGTTCTCGATAATATCTCGGTATCATTTGAACCGGGGAAAACGAATCTCATTATAGGACGAAGCGGATCGGGTAAAACAGTTCTTATCAAGTCAATTGTCGGACTTCACGAGGTTGACAGCGGGGAGATCTGGTTTGAGAATACTCAATTCAATAAGCTTGCCTTTAATGAAAAGAAAGAGATCCGCAAGGAGATGGGAATGCTTTTCCAGGGGAGCGCCCTCTTTGATTCTCTCACTGTTGAACAGAATGTGAGGTTCCCCCTTGATATGTTTACTCAGAAAAGTCTTGAGGAGAGAACCGAAAGAGTAAATTTCTGCCTTAACAGAGTTGACATAAAAAATGCCAACAAACTCTTTCCATCAGAACTGTCAGGAGGGATGAAGAAAAGAGTAGCTATAGCCAGGGCAATTTCCCTGAATCCTAAATACCTGTTCTGTGATGAACCCAACTCAGGCCTCGATCCCATAACCGTCATTCTTATTGACGAGCTTATAAAAGAGCTGACCGAAGAGTATAAAATGACAACAATAGTGAACACCCACGACATGAATTCTGTAATGAAAATAGGAGAAAAGATCGTTTTTATCCATGAGGGTGTGAAATGCTGGGAAGGGACTAAAGAGGAAATACTTCATTCCGATTGTGAGATACTGAACGATTTTGTATTTGCCAATGCGCTGGCAAAACAATTGAAATCGTCAGAGAAATAGCGGCATACTTATTTATCTATCTCCTCGTAATCAATATATTCACCGGTTTCCTTTGATATTTTTTTCGGGGGAGAGGGATTTTTATTTTCGGGTTTCTGTTCTTTTTCTTCCCCCTGATGGAAGTAACTGTTAAATGATCTCACAAGGAGGTAGATAATTATCCCTATGAGTATAATTCTCAGCAATATGATCATTTTTCCTCCAATTCTTGTTGAACAACCACCATAGGCTTATCGGCCTTCTTCTTAACGTTGTTGCCGAAAGCAAAATTCATACCGAACCTGAAATGTATCGTGTTCCAGCTTGAAGGGATGGGAATGGAATTATCTCCGAATATCATACTGACAGGTTTCGGGGTTTCAAAATCTTCCGATTTGATCGTGTTCCAAGTCACAGGGATCCTGTCGGCCAGGAAGTAAAACTGGAACCATCCTCCCCTGAATGCCAGTCCGAAACCAAGATTATCGTATCTGTGATTTGCAGCAGTATAGGCAAGTGTTGTGGAAAGGGCATTACCAAGATTAACATTGGCTGACAGGGTGAGAGCCTCCTTAACCTGTTTCCCTATGAATCTTGTATAAGATAAAACACCAACGGAGAAATTCTTTGTAAGGTTATAGCTTCCTCCCACAGAGACTCCGAACGGGAGATATGTGGTGAACGGTGTGTTATCCCGGGCAACTGAAAATGAATTGCTTAAAGAATCAAGCATTTCATTCGCCAGTGAATCGAAAGTAATAGTGCCGTTATAGACTTCCAGCATGTCAAGACCGCTGAATTCAAACCGGCTCTCAGCCTTCAGATTTGTAATATCCCTTTTCCATTTTATAAAGCCGAGGTCAGTGATGGAAGCAGAAGCTCTCAATCTGTCGCTGAAGGTGTATTCTGCTCCAATATCGAGGCCTAATCCTTTGTTACCTGTTTTGAGAAAATAATCGATGATACCGGATGTCTCATCGAAGGCCGAGTCATCGAACACCACGCTGTCTATGGTATTTTCGGCATTCATATAAGCTGTTGCAGGAGCGCTGAGATTTACTGTCAGGTCGGCATCAAAAATATGGGTATAATCCTCATTGACAGTGACTCCCAGTGATCTGTTATCGACAGAAACCGTAGCTATTCCCATCAACATCTTCCCCTTCACCCCGATGCGAAGCCTGTCTGTAATATTCTTTGAGAAGCCAAGACCTGCCTCATGGTACCACATTACGTCGCTTCTGAGGGATGAAAGATCCATTTTATTGCCTACAAACTGTTCATTGCCAAGGAAACCAAGTCTGAGAATGTCGCCCGGCAGAGCAATATTAGCCTCAACTCTCTCATTTATATCAAGGAAGACATAGAGGTCACCTCCTGCACTGAAGCCAAGTCCGAAAAGCTGAAGCATAACCTGCGGTTCAATGGCGTTCACATCCTTGATCTTTTTTATGAAATCTCCTAATTCGTAACCGGGGTGGAGAATTGATATCACTGAATCCCCGCTGTTCATGAAAACATCGGAGAAATTGATAAAATTATTATTAATATTAAGGTTGATGCCGGAGATAACCGGCAGCCCGATATATACGGAGTTGGTTGACCGCAGCGCTGGGTTAAGAAAATGTCTCTGGGGCAGATTCATATGATACATCACCTGGCTGTTTTGTGCATGGGAATCATAAACCGACACAACCAGCAGCAGCAAGAAAATATATTTGATTCTTCTGATCATATAGTAATATAATTATAAATCGTCAAGATTTGCATTGATATCTGCTTTTACCTGAAGAGCAGCTCTGTATTCGATATAGTAATCGGAATATATCTTTACATCCTTTGTCCCATCGTCCGTGGTTACAAGGGTGATATTGAAAATGATTTTATCGGCATCATTGATTGCATCCCAGAATTCACTTGTTATTTCAAGCTCTGTTGAGCACTCTGCAGGCTCAGTAACACGTCCGTTGCTGTCAACACTGGCGGCTTCCAGGATATCAGTCGCATCGATTGTACTCTTTATTGAGGCAGAAGTTGAATCATAGAGACTCATCGTCAGGGATATACCCAGGGGGAACCCGTTTTCGGCAGTAAATTGAATACGCAGATATTCAACATCTTCAGGTGTAACAGGGCTCTCTTCATCAATTTCTGCATCCTGCATGAAATTATCAACTGTATCTGCAAAATGGAGATTATTTATCCGCAGTTCCAGCGGCACCTCTATTTCAAGGTCTCCCAGAAAACGGCTGTTACCGAAAATGTAATTATCCCTGCTGCCGGTGTTACCATCGGGATTCATTACAGCAGAGCCTCCGAAACGTATCTTCCCGGGGAGCATGGAAATAAGTTCCGGCAACTGTGAATTGGCCGAGTTTATTGTGTAAGAATCATTAACATCTCGTTCAGACGGGGCATTCGGATATCCAAGAATTTCCGGATCCAGATCGATATCAACCGAGTCATTACCTTTATATCCCACAGCATCAAGGTCTATTTCAACAGGAATGGCAAAAGAGTTTTGATAGTTTAATGATATTGAAGGATTTAAGAGACTAAAGCTTCCCGTGATGTTTTGAAGGACATCTTCAATTTCCAGGTCGAGAGTGTCAGTATCTATTGTATCACCGTACTGCCCGAAATAACCCTTTACATAATCTATTTCGGGATCAAGCATCTCCATTTCAATGCTCACCTCATCGGTGCTGTTGAAATTAACCATCTCACCATTCGAGCTTCCCTCAACATTATAATTGATTGGCAGCATATTATACGGCTGAGTTGTTATTGTACCCAGATCTATGGTTGAATTATTGAATGATATATTTGTATTGACAGTGGAATTTAAGTTTACGGAAATGGTTTCGGTTATTGGAACGCCATCGCGTAAGGTTGAAGGCATTGTGAATGAAAAGGAAGCGGGTATGGGGATTAATGAATTTATATTATATGAAAGACTATCTGATAATATCTTAATCATTTCTATTTCAACATCGGTACCGGGATTAAGGGATATAGTATCTGACTGTTGAAAAGCAGTTAATTTCTGAACAGGTATGACTACCCTGCCGGATTTTATTTTCAGATCCCGGCCGGCTATAGCGATCTCTATACCGCTGTTTTCCAGATCTATGAATACATTATCAGCTCCCAGTTTAGCGCCAATGCTTACTTCAGCAGTTATAGAATTGCTTAATATCACGTTTTCAAGATCAATGCTGTCGGAAAGGCTCTGCCCCGGATTGATCGATGCAAAGGTAAAGGGATCGCCAACAGGGGTGGGTCCGGCAGCATTATAAAGCTGAATATTAAGATCCGTAATTGGTATTGTAAGCTTATTGGTAACTGTGATTTCTATAACTCCGTCAGAGAAAGTAGCATACTCAAAATTTGTAAAAGAATCATAAGTTTTTTCATCAAGGGTCACAGCAGGAAACGGAGGGAAATCCCCGGTTTTTTTATCAAGGAGAACAAGAGCATCCCTTACAGCCTGCGGGAATTTCATACTGATCTCATCGAGTGAAAATCCGATTGTATCGGCAAAGGAACCGAGATTCAGCTCTCCAACCACAAAAGATTTACTGTAGGAGAGCATATCATCAAAATTATAATAGTCTTCAAGGTTGAAGCTGATTATTGAGTCTTTGCTAAAGATAAATCTTATAACATTTTCGGCTTCAGCGTAAACAAACACTGAATCGCTGTCAAAGATTATGGTATCACTGGGTTCAACAAAATCGCTGAGGGTCACTCTGCCTCTTACAACCGGTAGCCCGAAAGCCGGAGAAAGATGAACCTGTTTGGAGAACTTGTCTATGTCATAGGTCTCCTTGACACAACCTGCTGAAGCCAGCAGTATCACGATTAAAATAAATACGATTATTTTTCTTTCCATAAGCGGGATCATTAATTCTGTAAATCCAACCTGTAATTGTAAAGGAACCTGTCTGTACCGCCGACAATAAGATGCCAGCCGCTTCTTTCCGATAATTTACCTATTGAAAACATCGAAGCGCCTCTTAACGGGAATCCTTTTGTGTCATTTCCTCTTCTGTCGATAAGATAAATCAGGTTATTTTCAATATCAAAAACACCGATTCTCCTGTCGGAAGAAGAAAAAATGAAAGTTATAGGTCCTCCCGATTCTGAAGAACCGAATTCTCTTGTAAACATCTCAGTTCTGTTATGATCATAAAGATACAATATACCTTTATCTAAAAAAAGGTATTCACCAAAACCATCACCATCTATGTCAAAAAAATCGAATGAATGGTCAACAGAAAAGTTTCTTAAGCTATATTTTTTCACACTGCCGTCAAAATAAATATGCTGTATGGTGCCATCAGGGGAACTGCATACAAGCGAAGGTGATGATCCTGTCGACAGCCTTAATGTTGAATTGGCAGCTTTTGTTACCGGCTGACCGGGGCGAAGCCTGATATTGCCCCTTCTGTCAAGAAAGTACAATGAAGTATTATCAGCAACAATCAGATAATCCTTCCCTGAGATCCTGCACCAGCTTACCTCCGCATTCACAGTACCGGCAGTCCTGAAAGGCTTCCAGCCTTTAACAGCGCTGCCGCTCCGGTCATAAGCATAGATAAGCCTGTCTTCGCCTGCAATCAAAAGCCTGTAATTGAGGTTATTATCATAGTCAAAAAGGGCAAGCGAACTGGTTGCGGGAGACCTCAACCGGACAGGATATCTCTCAACATAATTGCCATTCCTGTCAAGAAGATGGAGATAATTCTTTCCTGCAAAGAGGATCTGGTATTTTCCGTTTTTGTAATAATCGATCATATAGACAGAGCCGTTGATCCTTTCTCTGACAGGGGCCTTCCATAAAATTCTTCCTGCAGCATTGATCAGGTAGACATTATTTTTCATATCCTGAACAAATATCTCTTTTGCCCCGGTTATATGGTTTGTAAAGAAGAAAGGCTTGATAGCGGTAACGGTATCCAGTAAAGTCTCCCATTCAGTAGTTGATTCTTCTCTTACATCCTCCCTGAAACGGATTGACAGGCTGTTATATATCATGTTGTTGCTCGAAGTCATCTGGTATCCGGCAGCCTGGATCTTGTCAAGGGAAGGCTTATTCGACAATATGCCCTCCATTATATCATTACTGAGAAATCCTTTCAGGTAATCCGTGATATGTGATGGCACGCAATAGAAGAAATATCCTGCAACAGAGGGCAATGTGCTTTCAAAATCCCTGTAAATCAGGTCATTTGCAAGGGTTTTATTCAGCAGGTTATCATATAGAAGAGATGATATGGTAACATATGAACTTCCGGTGATCAGGAAATTATCATAGAATGTAAACCATGAATCATCAAAATCACTGGCAAAACCCGGGACAACAGCTTCAGCAAAACCCTTACAGGGAGTTTCATAAACAGGGATTTTTACTTGTTCGTCGGGCTGGAAGAATATGACATTTGTTTTCCCGGACTCGCTTGTGAATTCATCAAGAAAAAGCTTTTCGGCATATACTCTGTTCTTAAGCTCGTATATTATCAGCTTGTTCTCATTTACAGGTCTGTCTTTTAGATCGAGATATGCTTTTGTGACCTCTTCGCCGGTATATTCACCAAGTTTTCCGGCCAAATCTGCAGCCTCCCCGGCGCTCCCGGAGGAATTCGCCACAGGACTCTTCTCTTCAAGAAAAACTGATTCAAACAGTACAGTATTAGATGGCAGTATCTTATATGTCCGGAATACTCCCACTTTTCCTGTTTTATATCTGAACAATATATCAGAGGAGTTTACACTTTCGGTATATCCGTTCAGTACCAGGCCGTTCTCACTCAGATAAATATCACCGCTCGCGCAGCCGGCCAGAGTACCGATTTGTGAAGCAGTTGCGGCATGTTCTTTATTAAAGATAGGTTTGAACAGATCCTGAAGATTACTGAAAACAACAAAAATCTTATCCTCATTTTTCCCTGATGCTTCTTGCACCCTTGAAAAACCGGGCTTAGTTCTGATATCATTATCCCTGCCTGTCTGTTCTATTGCTCTTTTCATTATCTCTTCAGAAGGAGTGCAGATCAGTAATCCTGAAATAATCGAAATAAAAGCGGTTTCATTACTTTCTCCAATATTAAACGGAAGGATAAGAACGCTATTGCCCTGGATCTCAGTTTCATTTATCGTTTTTATCCCCGCCGAGCGGAGCATCACCCTTAACTGCCGTATCCTGATCTCAGAGGGGATTGTCATTACCAACAGAGGCCTTAGTTTACCGGTACCGTCAGCATGAAATGATATAACGGATGAGTTTCCTGTCATTAATCTCTCATATGATGGCTTATTTATCTGGTCGGCAAGAAACGTCATACTTGTTGTAAAGCTGCTAAACTCGTTAATTTCCTCAATCTCACCGGAAAGACCTTTTCCTGTGGTAAGTGAATTAATAAAACTCTGGAGATCTATTGTTTCTATAACAAAGGAAGCTGAGGGGGCAACAGCTCTATAGGGATCGGTAAAGAAACTCTTCCGTCCCTGGTAGAGATAATATCCCAGTACAGCAAGTCCTGCGATAAGGATAATGACCAGAATTATACCAATCCGTTTTCCCATTACCTGAGTTTAGTCAATAATTCGTACTTTTTGGCACGCTATTTGAAGTTATTATTACACAGGCAATCTCAATCATATACTTGATCCTTCAAGTTCAGCCCCGAGTACTCGGGGCTTTCATTTTATAGTCTTCAGAAGGATCTGTAACCGATTATTTCACGTACCTCCCTTATTGTTTTCGAAGCGCTTGCCCTTGCTTTTTCTCCACCCTCTTTTACTACTTTTGCGAGGTATTTTTTGTCGGCGAGAATATCATTTATCCTTTCCCGGATGGGATCGGTAACCTTAATGATATCTTCGGCAAGCTGTTTTTTCATTTCGCCGTAACGGATCTCACAGGAGGCATGCTTTTCAGTGAAATATTTAACAGTGGAAGGATCTGAAACGACCTTCATAATTGTAAAGAGGTTCCGCACCGGTTCAGATGGTTTTTCTCCCGGTGTTTTTGGTCCGGCATCTGTCAATGCATGCATCACCTTTTTATTTATCTCCTCAGGCGTGTCGGCAAGGAAAATACCGTTCCCCTCACTTTTACCCATTTTACCGGTACCATCAAGTCCGGGGATCTTTATGAGTTTCTTTCCGAAATTATAAGCATCTGGTTCAGGGAAATAATCGACTTCATACATCGTATTAAACCTCCTTGCAAAGCGTCTTGTCATTTCGAGATGCTGTTCCTGATCCTTTCCCACCGGCACTTTATTGGCCCTGTGGATTATTATATCAGCAGCCATCAATACGGGATAGGTTAGCAATCCGGCATTTATATTATCGGGCTGGCTTCTTATTTTTTCCTTGAATGATGTTGTTCTTTCAAGCTCGCCAACATATGCATTCATGTTGAGCAGAAGATATAACTCTGTAACCTCAGGAACATCACTCTGAACAAAGACCGTTGCAATTTCCGGATCAATGCCGCAGGCAAGATATTCGGCAAGCACCTGCCTTATGTTACCATGCAGATCATCCGGTTTTGGATGCGTGGTAAGTGAATGATAATCAGCAATAAAGAAAAAGCAATTATTTTCTGTCTGCATTTTCAGAAAGTTTTTCAGTGCACCAAAATAATTACCCAGGTGCAGATTTCCAGTTGATCGAATGCCGCTGACTACAGTCTCCATATTATGCTTATAAATTTCATGCAAAGCTAACTTTTTTTTAGAAACAGTTCCTTATTATTAATGCCTGCTTACTGTAATTAATTACACGTACTCACCCCC